>NZ_JAVJSK010000030.1:0-13742 GCF_040219495.1 Phaeodactylibacter sp.
TTCGGGCTGCTCTTGCCAAATTTTGTCCTGCTCTTCGTTGTTCTTCGGTCACTTAGCTAAGGCTATGTTCCCTCATCACGCCTTGATCAGAACAAAATTTGGCTGCGTTCGCTCCAAAAGCAAAACCCCAACAAGCTCTAAATAGCCTGGCAGCATCTGTGGTTTGCCTATTTTGGTACATCGCCCAAAAATCTTGGATAAGCTGGAGCAGAGCGGGAAGCTCTACCCCAGCAGCCATATCGCTTAAATCAGAGGGTTGCCCCCCGGTATTGATGGCTAGTGGTCACTTCGTATGGCGTATATAATCTACGGTATCACGCTCTGTTTTGTGCAATTTGTTATACACACACCTACCACTCTCCTCATGAAACCTCCTCAAAATTCCGTATTTTTCACTCCGAACCAACCGCCTGAAAACCACATGCACTACGAACAAGCTAAAGAACTCCTCATCAACGGGAAAACCCTGGAAGCGATCGATCAGCTCCGGGAGCCTCTGCAGGGCACACCGCTATATGATGAATGGATGATGGTCCGTGCCCGCTACGAGACCCTGCGGGAACGTGAAATGAAAGGATTGTTGTCTACACAGGAAAGCCAGCTGGAGCACAATCGCATTAACGATGCCGTCCTGCGCCTGCTGGATAAAGCAGAGCAAAAAGATGAAATCCCGGTGGTACGGCAGCCCGAGCCTGTCCCGCCCCCTCCTAAAGAGGCTCGCCCAAAATGGCTGGGGTGGGGGATTGCAGCGGTTGTTATAGCGGGTATTGTGCTGGCCCTGATGTACCAATGGTCGGCCAAGCCCTCACCGCAAGTGCGGGAAACTAAGGAACGGGTAGTGCCCAAAGTGCCTTCAGAGACACAAAAAGCGGACTTGAAAACCGACATTACGCGTGCCAACCCTCAACTGATGTCCCAATACGATATCAGTAAGATTTCTGGTAACCGGGATATCCCCTTTGAGATTCATACCCTCAGCAAAACCGGCGAGGTAGTGATAGTGGAGATGACCCTGCATAACCGAACCGGGAAGCCGGTCAAGCTGGGCGAAATGCAAATGGTGCATACCGGCGACCGCTCTACCGCCACGAGCACCAACCTGAGCGGTACGATGCTGCAGCCTGATGAGAAACTCACCGATACCTTTAAGTTCCGCTGGTCGATCCCGGGCGAGCCTAAAGCCTTTCGCATGAAGCTGGACTACGTCATTCAGGGTGGGGATGGCGTACGGGCATTGAAAACGGACTTTGGAATATACAAGAAGATACAGTAGAGCTGGCGAAAATGGGGCTTTGCATCAGAATACAAAGCCCCAACACGCTCTTATTATTTGCCTTTAGCAATCATCTGCTCTACGCCGCCCGTGAATTGCTCCACAGTAGGCGTATAGCCGGTCTTGCCCAGGGCTTGAATTTCGTACTGCCCCGAGTCTTTGTTGCGGTCCAGGTTGAATACCCAGATGGTCGGGTAGCCGCGTACACCAAAACTCTGCTGCAGGGAATAATTTTGCTGCTTGATCTCCTCCGGAATCTCCTTGCGGCGTGGAAAGTCCAGCTCCAGGAGTACGACATTTTCATTGGCCCACTTTTTGAATTCCGGCTTTTGGAATACAGCCGCATCGAGTCGTTTGCACCAGCCACACCAGTCACTGCCAGTGAAATTGGCCAGAATGGGCTTACCTGTTTTCTGAGAGGTCTCATAAGCCTCATCAATATTGACCAGCCAGCCCGGCTTGGTGGCTTTGTAATCGTCCTGTGCGCAAGCGTAAGTACCCATGAGCAGGAATGCAAAAAGAATGCTGAATTGTCTCATAAATGTATTCTTGGTTTTGAACTTTCTGGATTACTTTATCTACAAAATTACAATATTACAAAAGAAAAGATGCATTCCATGTAGTTAGCGTTCTGTTAAGGGGCAGACATCCGCACCCGAAGGTAATTGGGGAAATAGTTGTTAATCCGGTTGGGCAACAGCTTGCCCCAGCCAATACCCCAGCCCTGATACTGCATCAGGTGCCAGCCCTTTTGCCCGGCCCTTGGGGGGAGGGGCGCTTTACGCAAAAAAGCGAGTGCCTCCTCTTCGTCGAGGGCGGCAACAGGTAAATCAGAGTGCAGGTGGAGGGAAAGGCTTAGGGCGTGATCCGGGACCAACTGCTTGCCTTTCATCACCCCCACCGGCGTGCCGGGGTCAATTTTGGAAAGACTCTGCGACAAAGCCCCCAACAGTGGCAGCCCTTCTTTGGGGACGGCATACAATTGCCCTTTTGGAGTGGTCAGTAGAGCCAGGCTACTGTTGGGGTCAAGCCAGGGCGCTACTGCCTGTTCGGTGGCGCCAGGCGCTTTGCTGAAGTACCGAAGGGGCGCTTTGGAGACACGCCCGGCGGGGGTGCCACTTTTGCGGAGAACCGCCAGGTAGAACCCTTCGCTCCGGGTACGGTGCGGATAAAACTGATACCCGAACCGGGTAGGTGTAATACCCCATTCCGCCGGCAGCTCAAAATTCAGCGCTTCGAAATCGCCTTTTTCCAAAATCCCTGCCACCTGTTGATCGTTCTCGCCTTCATTGTAGGTGCAGGTGCTGTAGATGAGCACGCCTCCCGGTGCTACCAACGGCAGCGTTTGCCGCACAATATCCCGCTGCCGGTTTTCGCAAATCGCTACATTTTCGGGGCTCCATTCCCGGGTGGCTTCGGGCGTTTTCCGGAACAAGCCTTCCCCAGAGCAGGGCGCATCTGCTACAACCAGGTCGAAACGGCGTGCCAGGGGCGCCAACCGCTCGCCATCAGCATGGGTGGCAATCACATTCGCCCGGCCCCACTTGGCGAGGTTGTCTTTAAGAATGGCGTAGCGGCTCTTGATGATTTCATTTGCGACGACCGTGCAATCGGTGGGCAGCGCATTGAGCAGAACCGTGGTTTTACCCCCCGGTGCACCGCAGAGGTCCAGCGCGGTGCGAAAGGTTTGCTCCCGCTGCAGTTGTTCGAGCACGTAGGCCAAGAACATAGAGCCAGCTTCCTGCACATAGTACCGGCCGGCGTGGAAGTGCGGGTCAAGCGTAAAGGAGGGGCGCTCGGGCAGGTACTGTCCGCTGTCATTCCAGGGCACAGGCGTACCCTCGTAAAGAGGCCCTGCTGCTTTGGCCCGGTTGTAGTTGATGCTCACCGGGGGCGGGCTGCTCAGCGATTGGGTAAATGCGGGCCAGTCCTGCCCTAGTTGGTCTTGCATGCGTGCTGCAAAAGCAGCGGGTAATGCCGGCATAGTTTGAGATTGAGCGGCAAAGGTATAAAAGTACTTTCTTTATACCTTACTCAGACCTTACTAAGGATGATTGCCAACACCATTGCCGTCCTTCCCTTTGTTTCCTTTACGTGAAATACACCACCCCTGAAATTGATTTGCCCCTTTTGCCCGAATTAGTTACCTTAAAGCCTAACTAAAACCTGAAATCTATGCAACTCGGAGCCTTTTCAGTAAGCCTCAACGTCAAAGACCTCGAAGCTTCCAAAACCTTTTATGAGCACCTCGGCTTTGAAGTGTTTGCCGGAGACCAGGAAAAGCATTACCTGATCATGAAAAACGGGGACACGCTTATTGGCCTTTTTCAGGGCATGTTTGAGCAAAATATCCTGACCTTTAATCCCGGTTGGGATGCCAACGCCCAAACCCTGAAGGATTTTGATGATGTGCGTGCCATTCAAAAAGCCCTGAAAACCAAAGGGCTCGAGCTGGTTAGCGAAGCGGATGAAAGCACAGAAGGCCCGGCGAGTCTTGTATTAATGGATCCGGATGGGAATCCCATATTGATTGATCAACATGTATAAATTGATGCAAAGATTGTGTTTTGCGCTGCTGTTATTGCCGGTTTTTTCCATCGCCCAGGACGGCTTCCTGCGGGGTGCAGACCTGTCTTACGTCAATGAGATGGAGGACTGTGGTGCCATGTTTAGCTCAGGAGGGGAGCCGGAAGACCCTTACCTGCTCTTTGCTGAGGCCGGCTGTGCTATCGTCCGCCTGCGTTTGTGGCACACCCCAAGCTGGTATGATACCCTCAACGCCGGTCAGCGCTATAGTGACTTTGAAGACGTCTGCCGGTCGGCGGAGCGGGCCCGGGAAGCGGGTATGCAGATCTTGCTGGACTTCCACCTGTCCGACTTCTGGGCTGACCCGGGCCGGCAGTGGATTCCCGCTGCCTGGGCTCCGGTAGCGGATGACCTGCCTGTGTTGCAAGACTCCTTGTACAACTACATCTACAGTACCCTTACCGCCATGCACGAGCGGGGGCTCCTACCGGAAATGGTACAAGTAGGCAACGAAACCAACCGGGGGATTCTGCTCCCCCAGGCGGTCAACGATGCTGGCTGGGTGCTCGACTGGGACCGCAACGGACCACTTTTTCAGTCGGGGCTGCAGGCCGTAACAGATGTGGAAGCCGCGACAGGGCAAAATATCCGGACTGCGCTACATATCGCCGGCCCGACCAATGCCCACTGGCTCATGGAAGGCTTTGCCAATCACGGCGTAACCGATTTTGATATTATCGGGCTGTCCTACTACTGGCAGTGGCATATGCCTGCCACTATTGGCCAAACCGGTAGTATTATCGGTAGCCTGCGGGAGACTTATCCCGATAAGGAAGTCATGATCTTCGAAACCGGCTACCCCTGGACATTGGACTACGCTGATGCTGCCTCCAATATCCTCACTACCGCTCATCCGGATTACGCCCCTCTGAGCCCGCAAGCTCAAAAACAGTGGATGCTGGATCTTGAAGCCTCGGTACGGGCCAATGGCGGCTCCGGCCTGTTCTACTGGGAGCCGGCCTGGGTGAGCACGGATTGTTACACGCCCTGGGGGCAGGGCTCGCATAAGGAAAATGCTACTTTCTTCGACTTTGATGGGGAAGTGCTGGACAACGGAGGGATGGATTGGTTGGGTGCTGCGCCCACATCCGTTGAGGAGGCATCACCCCGGGAGCGGCTATCCGTCCAAATGCGCTACCTCGGCAACCGTACGTTGTCGGTTGAGGTACCGCCGGGCATCTCCGACAGCCTGACCTGCCAGATTTTCAGCATCGATGGGAAAGGGGTGGCGAGCCATGCGCTCCAGCCTGGTGAAAATCAGTTGCGGCTCGCAGCACTGCCGGCCGGGCAGTACGTGGCATTGGTACAGTCGGGGCAGGCGGTGTGTTTGACGCGGTTGATCCAGTTGCCCTAATCTGCATTTCAGTTACCTCTGAGTGCAACTCAGTCGGTTGTTTTTGCCAAAACGCTGTATTTCCAGCAGTTTTGGATCAAAAGTAACTGACATGAAACCGAACTTCTTTCTCGCTTTACTGCTGATTGTCGCCAATGCCCTGCACGGGCAGTCCGAAGCCATACTGGCCGGCCGGGTTATGGCGGGTAAAGCTGAGCCTGCGGTTGGTGCCAACCTTTACATCAAAGGCTCCTTTGATGGCACCTCCACGGATGCGGATGGGCAGTTCCGGTTACCTTACCTACCGGCCGACAGCCTGGTGCTCGTGGTGTCCTATATCGGGTTTGAGCCGGTCGAGCATACTTTCACAGGGGGGCAGGACAGCCTTTGGCTGGAGTTCCGCCTGAAGCCACAGTCCACCGAATTGCAGCAAGTCGTCATTTCAGCGGGTGCCTTTGAAGCTAGTGACGAAAAGAAAGCAGTGTTGCTCAGGCCCATTGATATCGTCACTACGGCAGGCTCCAACGGCAACATCGTAGCGGCGCTGAATACCCTGCCTGGCACACAGTCCAACGCTGAAGATGGCCGCATTTTCGTGCGTGGGGGCGATGCCCACGAGACACAGACCTTCATTGACGGGCTGCGGGTGCCTAATCCGTACACGAGCAATGTGCCTGACCTGCCGGTGCGTGGGCGCTTTTCCCCCTTCCTGTTCAAAGGGACTTCCTTTAGCACCGGCGGGTACTCTGCCGCTTACGGTGATGCCCTTTCCTCCGCCCTGGTTTTGCAGACTAAAGACCTGCCGGAAGCTTCCGTAACCAGCTTGTCAATGATGACGCTTGGAGGAGGGCTTAGCCATACCGAGCGATGGGAAAACAGCGCACTGTCTGCCGGCGTGGATTACACCAATCTGGGCCCTTACACCCGGCTCGTCCCCCAGAATATCGACTGGGAAGACCCGGTCACGGCACAGGGTGCACAGGTGGGCTTCCGCCAAAAAATGGGCAATGGCGCTCTGCTAAAGGCACAAGCCAATGCACAGTGGTCGGGCTTCTCTATGCGGTACCCCCTGCCGGAGAACCCCACAGAGCAGTCCCTGCTGAGCCTGCAAAACGACAACTACTACGGCAGCGCTACCTACCATCAACTGATTAATGAGGAATGGCAACTGGACGCCGGCCTTGCCGCCGGATATGATAGTGAGCGCATTGATCAGCATTTTTCGGTTGACCGGTCAAACGCCATGATGCAGGGCCGCGCCGTTGCCATCCGCTACTTTGAAAACGACTGGGCCCTGAAGCTCGGAACGGAGTGGATACATAGTGACTTCAAAGAGCACTATCAGGAGGCCGAAACAGATATACAAAGTGCATTTCAGGAGGATTATATCTCCGCTTTTGCAGAAACGGAAGGCTACCTGGGCGAAAAAGTCGCACTGCGGGCAGGCCTTCGGGCAGAACGGTACAATCTGCTTGACGCCAACCGGTTGTCTCCGCGCCTTTCGCTGGCTTACAAAGCCGGGCAGGGCGGGCAGTTTGCTTTAGCTTACGGCCACTTTTACCAGGCGCCACAGCAAGACTGGCTGCGGTTTACCCAAAACCTGAGCCCTGAGCGGGCCGACCATTACCTGGTCAACTATCAGTACCGTAAAGGGGGGCGTACTATCCGCGCTGAGCTTTACCATAAAGCATATCAAAATCTGGTGCAGTTTCCCGCCGGTACCCCCTGGCTGGCAGAGAACTCCGGTGAGGGCTACGCCCGCGGGCTGGACCTCTTCTACCGGGACCGGGTGAGTATTCCCAATGGCGACTTCTGGGTGTCCTATTCCTACCTGGATACGGAGCGCCGATATGAAGATTACCCGGTGGCTGCCACCCCCGATTTTGCGGCAAAGCACAACCTGTCTGTAGTGTATAAGCACTGGATTCAGGAGTTGCAGACCAACTTAGGCCTTACTTATACCCTGGGCAGCCCCCGGCCCTATGATGATCCGAATACCCTTCGGTTTAATGACCTGCGTACCCCAACTTTCCAGGACCTCAGCCTGAACCTGAGCTACCTGACCGAGCTGTTCGGGCACTTTACCATCGTGCACGCCTCAGTGAGTAATGTGCTTGGCTTTGAGCAGTCCTTCGGGGAGCGTTTCAGCAATCAGCCGGACCCCAACGGGCGGTTTACTTCCACGGCTATCCGCCCGCCAGCTCCAAGGTTCTTTTTCGTGGGCGTCTTTGTCTCTATTGGCGAAGGCAGCACTTTTAGTAATTAATTTTTCACAACATAAAACCTAATATCATGAGAGCTTTAATGGTTCTTTTCAGTTTGGCACTTTCTATTTCCACCTTCGCACAAAACGACCGATACAACGCCGCCATGGAAAAAGCAGTGGGGGAGCTGCAGGCGGCTGAGCAGACCCGGGACTTTTCCACCCCGGCCAATACCTTCGAGCGCATCACCGCTGCGGCTCCGGAAGGCGAATGGCTGCCCGCTTACTATCAGTCTTACTGCCACATCATGCAGGCCGTAGGCGCTATGCAGGAGGGCAAGCCGGATCAAATCACTGCTTTTTTGGACAAAGCACAGGCGGCGTTGAACAAAGCCAAGGGAATATCGCCGGAAAACCCGGAAATTCTCGCCCTGCAGGGTTATATTTACACAGGTCATGTTTGGGCGGACCCTATGGCTAATGGGCCCATGTACAGCCCGCAGAGTGCAGTGGCTTACAAAACAGCTATGGAAGCTGGACCGGACCATCCAAGAGCCTACCACCTGATGGGGATGCACCTCTTTTATATGCCCGCGATGTACGGTGGTGGTGCAGCGCGTGCCCTGCCATACCTGGAGCAAGCTGCTGAGCGCTTCGAAAGCCACGAACCGGCTTCCGGGCTTCACCCAACCTGGGGGAGCTACTTTAATAAGCAGCTGCTGGAGCAGGCTACTGCTAAACTCGCAAAAGAAGAAAAGTAATGCCAAATCAAAAAGCAACGTGGACCAGAGATTTGAGTTGGAAAAGCCTCCTGAAGCAGTTTCTGCTGGGTGGGGGCACCATCTCCCTTGCCTTTGGCTGGCAGAGCCTTGCCGAAGGGGAATGGCTGGACTTTCTTTCGAACCTGACTGTAAACGGTACTCTCTGGGTGCTCATCGGAGTGGGGAGTGGCATGCTGGTACAATGGCTGGACACAAAGATCCCCTGGTTTGAAGCGCCTGTAAAGAGAGTAGTCGTCAGTCTGGTACTGATGGTGGTGTATTCGTTATTGGTGGCTATGCTGGTCTTGTTCCTCTACGCCGGACTGGTTTACGGAATTGCACCGCTACAGGCATTGAAAAATGTAGGCTACACCTTTCCGCTTACGGTAGTGCTCATTACCTTATTTGTAGGCACCTTCCTCCACGGCCGGGGCTTTTTCCTGGCCTGGAAAGCTGCATTTAAAGAAGCCGAAGAGCACAAGCGGGCTGCACTGGCTGCCAAGTACGAAGCCCTGAAAAATCAGGTCAATCCACATTTCCTGTTCAATAGCTTCAATGTTCTTTCTAACTTGGTTTACAAAGATGCTGACCTTGCCGCTGAGTTCATTCAGCAGTTGTCTAAGGTTTACCGGTATGTTTTGGAAACGCAACAGCAGGAGTTGATTTCTCTGGAGCAGGAGATGGAAATGCTGAAAGCCTATCTTTTCCTGTTAGAAATCCGGTTCGGTAAAGGGCTGAAGGTGGAAACCCGCGTCGAAGTCGACCCTGACGACGCCGTAGTCCCCCTGACGCTCCAAATGCTGACAGAGAATGCAGTGAAGCACAATATCGCTTCCAAAAAACAGCCCCTGCACCTGTCCATTACCCGAAAAAACGGCACCCTAACCATAGAGAATTCCCTGCAGCTCAAAGGCAATAACCAGTCTTCCCTCGGTGTGGGGTTGCCCAATATTCAGGAGCGTTACCGCTACCTCTGCGGGCAGGAGCTGCAAGTGGAAACCACTACCGATACCTTCTCGGTCAGCGTGCCTATTCTTCAACTCAAAGCACAGTAATGCGCGTACTTATTCTCGAAGACGAAGAGCTGGCTGCTGAGCGCCTGCAGCAACTGCTGGAAACCTTGCAACCAGGCATTGAAGTCCTGACCGTCCTGGATACAGTGAAGGATGCGGTCGTTTTCTTTAAAGACAGCCCGGCGCCTGATCTCGCCTTTTTTGATATTCAGTTGGCTGATGGGGCGAGTTTTCAGGTTTTTGATCAGGTGGAAGTACGGTGCCCCATCATCTTCACCACCGCCTATGATCAGTACACCCTGAAGGCTTTTAAAGTCAACAGTATTGACTATCTGCTCAAGCCGATCGGCAAATCTGACCTGCAACAGGCTTTGGCGCAGTACGATACCCTGAAAGCAAATTTCGTTCAGGAAGGAGGGCAGCTGCAGCAATTTCAGCAGCTATTGGAATCCATGCAGCGTACCTACAAAGAGCGGTTTGTAGTCAGGGCCGGGCATCAATTCCTGAGCATCAAAGCGGAACAGGTGCATTATTTCTTCACGGCTCACAAAACCACCTGGCTCCGACAGGCTGACGGCAAAAAGCATGCGGTGGACTATACCTTGGAAGAACTTGAGGCTTTGCTGAACCCCAACTATTTCTTCCGTACCAGCCGGCAATACATTGTCCACATCGATACAATCGAAAAAACGACAATTTATTCTAATGCCCGCTTGAAACTTCAGCTGAAGGATGGGGAGGAAACAACAGTAAGCCGTGACCGCGTCAGCGACTTCAGGACCTGGCTGGGCGCGTGATGGGAACACGGGGAATGGGAGGTCCGGAAATGTATCTGTGTAACTTCCCCTTTACCTACCTCACCCGGCGTTGATACGCGAACAAGTCCAGAAAGGCGCGGGCAGTTTTAGCATGCGACAAAACCGGGACCCCGTTGCGGCGGTTGCGTTTGGCAATTTGGTAGATGATGCGCCAGTGCTTTGCGAGGTCGCGCAGGGCGGCCCAATAGGTGCCACGTTGGGGGTCATAGATATGGGTTGGCTCAGAGCAGACTCCGTTGACCTCCAGGATTTTCAACCCCTCTCCCGTGTAGAGGCTATCCAGGCTTTGGCACTTGAGGTCAAAACGGCCATAGTAAAAACCTTCGATTTGTGCGCTGATCCGGTCAAAGACCTGCACCATTTGTGGGTTCACCAGCGCATTGCTGTTGATGAAACGGGTGCCTTTGGCATGGTTGCCTACAATGCCCAGGCGCACCCGTTCTCCGGTGGCGGGTGTTTGATGCAGGTGCTGGGGGTAGCGTTCCCGTATGCGCTCCAGTTGCAGAAGCGCCCGCGGGCTGCGGAGGACCAGCTCCAGTACGGTAGCCTGACCGTCGCCGGTGACGTGCAGGAACTCCTTGGTTGTCACGGAGGTGATGTGCCCATGGTCTTCACCAGGCATACGGTAGTACAGCACACCGACTTCCTCGGGCAAGCCGATGTATTCCTGAGCAATAAAAGGAATATCATAAGCCCGCAGGCATTGCATGAGCGCTGCCGTATCAGCCACCTTGTTGACGAGCAGCCCCCGAAAACCCAGGTCTGGCTTGACAATCAGCGGGAAGGTGAGCGCTCCGGCTTGCAACTGCGCTTCGGCTTCCTGCCGGGAGATGCCTGCCGGCAAAAAAACAGACTTGGGGCGGTAAGGCTCCGGCAGCAGCTGCAGGGTTTCAAATTTAGACTCCATGCCCATGCCGGCCGTGTAAATGCCCGGATTGACCGCCGACCAATAGCACATGTGGCGGGCCTTGATCATAAGCCAGATCAGATAGGGCGCAATGGGGTAGTAAAAGGCTTTCGACGGCCAGTACTCCCAGTTGCGCAGCTTAATCCTTGTGGAAGTCGAAGGCCAAAGCTTCATGGACTATAGGCAATTGTGCGGTTTTCGTTTGTTGGCGAAGGAGGTCGTGGTAGGCGAGGTCCAGCCGTTGCTTCGTAGCTTCAATACTGGTAATACTAACGGTGCGGACGATATTGTTCCGGTTCATAACCACATCATTTTCCGGGTCGCCTTCTCCGGCGGTCCGGTGCCAGTACAGGATAGCCTGTCGTTCATAAATATCCTGTTGGCTCAGCCATTCACCAAACCAATTTTTCCGTTTTTGCTGCGCCTCCGGATCATACAGGGTAGGGGAGGACCAGAGGTGCGCTTTCCCGGCATCTTTGGCATAGACACCCAGCTTTGCTCCGTCCCAGCGCAGATCGGTCACCCGCCCTCTTTCCAGCAGGAGCATCGTGAAGGGCTCCATGCCCTCAAAGGTGTATTGCTTTATAAAAGTCTCCGGTGCATCAAAACTGAAGTAGTCCAGCGCCATCAGCCCCCGGCTGCGCCGGTAGGGTGGTTCGTGCCGGTGCCTGACGTATGCCCCGTTCAGGATGCAGACGACGGTGCCATTGGTAGCTGCAACGATCCAGGTGCCTCCCGCTGTGGTGTCGCGCGGGAATAACAGCCGGGTCTTGCCCATCTGCAGGGTATCCAGGTTTTCAGGCGAACGGTGGGGCGCCTCATCCCGGTTGGAAGTCAGTAGGAAGCCTCCGTTGGATTTAGGAAGGTAAGTTACAGTACACATATCTCGTTAGGGGTAGTAAATCAATACGTCATCTTTGGGCTTGCGGTCAATATCCGGCACTTTGACTTCCTCCCCGGGGTAGCCTATGGGAAGCAGCAGGAAAGCCCGCTCATTTTCCGGGCGCTTCAAGATCGTATGCAGGAAGTTCATAGGGCTGGGGGTATGGGTCACTGCTACCAAACCAGCATTGTGAATAGCTGTAAGCAAGAAACCCGCCGCCAGGCCCGCCGACTCATTGACGTAGTAGTTTTTCTTCTTCTCCCCGTCCACCAGGTCATAGGGCTTTTTAAAGATAACAATCAGATAAGGAGCGGTCTCCAAAAAAGGCTTTTGCCAGTCGGTCCCAAAGGGCTGCAGGTCTTCCAGCCACTCTTCCGACATACGCCCGTTGTAATTGTCGTACTCCTCTTTTTCCGCAGCTTCCCGGATTTTGGTCTTCAAAGCCGGGTTTGAAACCACACAAAAAGACCACGGCTGCTTGTGCGCCCCCGAGGGTGCCGTGGAAGCGGTCATGACGATGTTCTCAATGATTTCATAGGGGACGGGCTTGTCTGAAAAGTCGCGGATAGTCCGCCGCCGGTCCATAAACTGATAGTACTCCCGGCTGCGGTTAAGCATTTCTGCCTTAGGGTATCTGATACATTTGTAGTTGATAAACTTCTGCTCCGTCGCTGACATGCTGATTGAGTTTGTGGTAGCCTGTTGCAAAGATCGCTGCAAAAGTAGATATTATTACCTAAATGAAGCGTACCTAACTGAACTTGTGAAGGTCCGCCACAACTGTAGCCCACCTGAATATTTACCGCGTAAAAAAGTCACGTTTTAAGCGGGTGTTTTCTGGTTTGAACCTTGTAGAAAAGGAGTAAATCGACTTTTTTGTTTAAAATGCCCTGTCACAGAAATATTTTTGTTATACATCCTTTTTATTCAAGTTATAGTACTTTGCAGAGGCAAGTCAGTTATGAATGATTTATGATTTACGATTTGACTTGATTAAACAAATATGTACGACCACAGAATCCTTCCCAAAAACACACTTCCGTCCTGATACCGGTTTGAGTATATCTCGACCCATTCAACAGTCAAATTGCACAGGTTTATTCAGGAGTTCCCCCCACTCTCGAATACCTCAGGGTGCAGTATTGATCTTTCAAGCACTATTCCTTTCAACACTATTTATTGTTGCTTTTGCCTTTTGGCAGAGCTAAAAATGTATTGTCTATATCCATCTACAGGCTGTGTAAGGTATCCTGTCCCCCCCCTTGTTATACCGTGTTATGCAACTTGCAGGTGTTAAGATACAGCCCATGAACATTCATTGTAAGTCGACTGCCCAAAGCGGTCAGTTTTCTGCGCGGAGGGACAGTCGACTACGTTTATGATTTATTGGGTAGCATTCCTTTTTTACCTCGCTGATAGTACCAAAATACTTTAATCATAGCTGTCCGGGGAACCAACTTCAAATTTGGAAGCACCCGTTCAAGAGGAGGAGGCGCAAGGCATTGTATTGATGTACCCGGCGGCCATTCAGGAGCGTTCGTTCCTCCGTCTATTCGGTAAGTACCTGGCCTGAGGGGACACCCTTTATCCCCTCAGGCGTGACCTTCAGGTATGAACCGGTCCCTTGCCCTAATTAACCCAAGCAAGCGTGTAAATCCTCCGTTGGTAGGCCCGTCAGGGCCTACCTTTTTGTTTGCATGCCATGCAAACCTATTCCGAAGGGCTGAAAGAAGCCCTGGCAAGTAGGAGTTACGCAGCGCGAGCGAACCGCAACTGGCCTGTATGGCGCTGCTTAATAGAGTTTATTAACGCAAATTTTGTATTTCTCTGAATGGTCTTTTTCACCAGCTCTGCATCTCGTCCTCACCTTCGTAGCTACACGAAGAAAGGGAATTAAAGGGCTCCCTTTCTGAAGTCGAGGTTCCGGGCGTTCTCCCGCTATTTTGGCGGGACAGGTCTTGATCT
>NZ_JAVJSK010000031.1:0-15157 GCF_040219495.1 Phaeodactylibacter sp.
TTTTTTACTAAAAAGACTAGAGTTTATTAAGGTAAGTTTTGTACAGGGTATGGATGAGTATTTTTTGCCAGATCAAAGAACGCCCGGAACCTCGTAGCCTAAGCTACGAAGGTGAGGACGAGATGCAGAGCTGGTGAAAAAGACCATTCAGAGACATACAAAATTTGCGTTAATAAACTCTACTATATGCAAAAGATCGTCTATTATGTCGCCTCTTCCCTGGATGGATTTATCGCAGGACCGGAAGATGATATCAGCGCCTTTGCCTTACAGGGGGCAGGTGTGGAGCAGTATCAAACAGACCTCCTGAAGTTTCGAACGGTCATTATGGGGCGCAGGACTTATGAGTTTGGTTTCCAGTACGGGCTGCAGCCAGGTCAGCCCGCTTATCCGCATATGGAACACTATATTTTTTCTGACACCCTTGAGATTGAAAATCTCGCAGAAACTGTTCACCTTGAGACCAGGTCAATTGACCGGGTGAAGGCGATCAGGGATAAGGCGGAAACAGATATTTACTTGTGTGGAGGAGGTGTATTTGCCGGCTGGCTACTGGAAAATGGCTTGATTGATCAGTTAAAGCTAAAGCTAAACCCTGTTGTATTAGGGGGAGGAATTCCGCTTTTTGGAGATTCCAAAGCCTCGGTAAAATGGAACCTTCAAGAACAGAAAGTATTTAGTGATGGGCTCCAGATTTTAACTTATAACCGGATTAAATAAATTGGACTGAACATGCAGGATCAATCTTTTGGAGTGAAAACGGCAGTCCTGTTTCTTTGGAAGATTCCCGTGTGCATAACAAATTGCACTACTTGAATAGCCTGGCAGCATTCGTGGATAAGCTGGAGCAGAGCGGGAAGTCTACCCCAGCAGCTACCGCGCTTAAATGCAGCGTGTTCCAACTCCTGGTATTGATAGCAGGTGGTCACTTTCTGTTTTGTGCAATTTGTTATACACACAAGATTCCCTTAGGCCTTTATAATTTACCCCAAATCCGTACCTTAGGCATTCCAGCAATGCTTCATTCTTATGCTTGACCGCTTTCCGCACTACCCACAGCACGATGCCATGGACTGTGGGCCCGCCTGCCTGCGCATGATTGCGCGGTACTACGGTCAGCGCTATGCTTTACCGGAACTGCGGGCACGGGCATATGTAGACCGCGAGGGCGTTTCCATGGCGGGCCTGGTGGAAGCCGCGGAGTCCATTGGTATGCGGCCCCTGCCAGTAAAATTGCCACTGGAAAGTACCGAGGAACGCCTGGGCATTGATCAGGCCCCATTACCCCTAATCGCACATTGGGAGCAACGGCACTTCGTGGTCGTCTACAAAACATCTAAGCAGCATGTATGGATTGCCGACCCGGCAGCCGGAAAACGGAAAATCACACGTGCTGCATTCAACCGCCACTGGGCCAGTGATGATGACGAGGGGCTGGCTTTGCTCCTGGAGCCACAGCCTGCTTTTTACGAAGAGGAAGGCATGCCCTCCGCACAGTCTGCGCCCCTGAATTACCTCCTGCAGTACCTGCGCCCCTACCGACCGTACTTTGTACAGCTGGTCTTCGGGCTTATCCTGGGCAGCCTATTCCAGCTGCTATTCCCCTTTCTGACCCAGGCGATCGTTGATATCGGTATCCGCAATGCTGACCTTTCCTTTATCAATCTGATTTTGATTGGTCAATTGCTGCTCTTCGCAGGCCGTCTGACCGTGAATATCATCCAAAACCGGATACTGCTCCACCTCGGTACCCGCATTAATGTCTCCCTAATTGCTGATTTCCTGCAGCAGCTCATGCGCCTGCCCATTGCCTACTTTGATACCAAAATGACCGGCGATTTATTGCAGCGTATCGGCGACCACCGGCGTATTGAGCAATTCCTGACCACCTCAGCCCTGAGTTTCTTATTCTCTGCTTTCAGCCTGCTTATCTTTGGTGGGGTCCTGTTGGTTTACAATGTATCGATCTTCCTCATCTTTTTGATCGGCAGCCTGCTCTATCTGGGCTGGATCCTCATTTATTTGAAAAAGCGGCAGGCGATTGACCACGCCCGCTTCCGGCAGTTATCGGATAATCAGAGCGCGCTCATTGAGCTGATTCAGGGGATGCCTGAGATCAAGCTGCAGAACAGCGGCTCCAAGCGGCGCTGGCAGTGGATGAACATCCAAACCCGCCTGTTCCGGGCCAACTTGAGGTCGCTGGATGTGGAGCAAACGCAGGATGCCGGCGCTTCAGCCATATCCCAAATCAAAGATATCCTCATTACAATTTTGGCTGCAAAACTGGTCATCGAAGGGCAAATGACACTGGGTATGCTACTCGCCGTCCAATTTATTCTTGGACAGGTGAACTTGCCACTTAGCCGGCTGGCGGACTTTCTGCGGCGCTGGCAGGATGCCCGTTTGAGCCTGGACCGCCTGTTGGAAGTGCAGACGGAAACACCCGAGGAATCGCTTACAGATGGTGCGCCGGTTTGGGATGATCTGCCGGAGCGCCGGGATATTCAGATTCGGAGCCTGCGTTTTCGGTATAATCCGCTTGCCGAATGGGTGCTCGATGACATCAACCTGGATATTCCGGAGGGCAAAGTCACGGCTATCGTTGGGGTGAGCGGAAGTGGTAAAACGACATTAGTCAAATTGTTACTGGGCTTCTACGAGCCGGAGCAGGGGCAAATCCGTGTCGGAGGTCAGCCGCTAAGCGGATTGCGTAAATCCCGGTGGCGGGCGGTTTGCGGAGCGGTGCTTCAGGATGGATTTATCTTTTCGGATACCATCGCCAATAATATTGCGGAAAGCAGCCCCGCCGTAGACCCGGAACGCCTCCTGAAAGCGGTGGAATTGGCCAATTTGAAGCCATTTATTGATGGCCTGCCGCTACGGTACAATACCAGGATCGGCGCTATGGGCAACGGCATCAGTCAGGGGCAGCGGCAGCGGTTGCTCATTGCCCGCGCCATCTACAAAACCCCTGATTTTCTGTTCTTTGACGAGGCCACCAACGCCCTTGATGCCAATAATGAACGAGAAATAGTCAATAACCTGCACCGCTTTTTCGAGGGCCGGACCGTTGTAGTGGTAGCCCACCGCCTGAGTACAGTAAGCCAGGCTGACCAAATTGTGGTACTGGACCAGGGAAAAATTGCAGAACAGGGCACACATGGGGAATTAGTCGCCCGCAAAGGTGCCTACTACCAATTGGTAAAGAATCAACTAGAACTCGGACAATAATGCCAGGGACCTCACCTTCAAACCACGCACAACCGGATGCCAATGGCGGACGGGCAGCCGTTCAGGAAATGCTGGGCGCACCTCCGGGCTGGGCTTTGCGATGGGGGATTTCGGCGGTATTTGCAGCGGTAGTCCTGCTGTTGACGGGGGCTTGGCTGATTCGCTATCCGGATACCGTGACTGCTCAGGTCATGTTGACTACGCCACAGCCTGCCATCCGCATAGTGGCGCCCCGTGGCGGGAAATTACAGCGGCTGCTGGTGAAAGACGGTGAAAAGGTCGGGCCTGGACAAACGCTGGCTGTGCTGGAGAATCCCGCAGTATGGGAGGAGGTCCAAGCCCTTCAGCAATGGCTGGCAAACGATACCCCCGAAGCCTCTGTCCCCGATCTCCGTCTTGGTACATTGCAGGCTCCGGCGGCGCAGCTGCTGCGCAACCGGGAGGCCTATCAGTTTTTCCTACGCCGGTCAGACTGGGCGAAACGGATTCGCTCTCTGCGGAATCAACAGGAGCAGCTGGTGGCGCTTTCGGCAGCACAGGCCCAAAAGCTGGAAGTCCTGCAGGCAGAGCGGGAACTGGCGCAGGCCAACTACAAACGCAATGAAGCCCTTGCTGCTTCCGGGAATGTCAGTCAGCTCGATAAGGAACAAGCGCAGTTGGCGGTGCTCCGACTGGAACGGGAGATACGCGAAGTAGAAGCCGAGCGCCTGCGCAATGCCCTGGAGGCAGAACGGAACAACGCCCTGCTCATCACCCTGCAGCAGGAGCAGCAAAACAGCGCGCAAGATCTGAAACTGACCTTCGAGGAAAGCAAAGCCAATCTGAAAGCCGCGGTGGAAACCTGGCAGCAGAATCATTTGCTCCGGGCCGAAATGGCAGGTCGGGTCGCCTTTCATCAGCCGCTTACCGCAGGGCAGTATTTGGAAGAAGGGCAATTGGTTATGACGGTGCTTCCGGAGTCAGGAGAGCACAATGTGTTCCTGGCTCGGGGCTATTTACCCGCTCAGAATGCCGGCCGGGTGGATACAGGGATGCAGGCTCGTTTATTTCTGGATGCTTATCCGGAGCAGCAATACGGCGCGATCAGGGCTGAAGTCCGCCACATAGGGCCCATCCCGGAGCAGCAGGCTTACTATATTGAGCTCGCGCTTACAGCAGGCATGCAGACGACCTACGGTCAGGAATTGCCCTTTTCACAGGAGCTCTCGGCCCGTGCCAATATCATTACGGAAGACCGGCGGCTGCTCGTCCGCCTCTTTGATCAAATGAGAAGTCTGTGGGAAAATTATTGAGGAGCCTATAGTGCGATCAGCCTTGTAGGATTTATATCTGGAATGAATGGTGATTCTTAGCTCAGGGCATCATAGAGAATTAAGGCTTAATCTACCATGCGGGCAAGATCTGAAGAGGTGATATTAAAAGCTAAAAATGATTCTTTGAGTTGGCGCATTAGCTCTTTTTTTTGATACTGGTACTCTGATATCATGAATTCGTCTTCATCATCCTGGTGCAGGTCAAGCATTTTATTCACTTTATTGATCTGCTCAAGAAGATTTACTACTTCGGCTATTTTATCTTCTGCGACGATTGGCTCGTTTTTATAATTCATAGGCCTAACTTGAAATGTTTAGTTCGAGGAACCCTTTAGGATATCTTTTGTATTGTTTGGTTTTTCTGGTTTTTGTGAACCAACTATACCAATACAAATAGTCTGACAGGTATTTGCTGTGGTCCTTATGTTCTTTTTGAAATACCCTGACATAATATACGTCAAGTCCTCTTTCTTTCAAATTCTTTTTATCAAAAAAATGTTCCCTGATCGTCTTGTACTTCGATTTAATCACCTCGTTTTCAATGAAAACTACCAAATCAATATCATTTGGATTTTGCTTCAACGTTACGAAACTACCATCAATCCATATTACTAAAGGTCTATCAATTGCCCTGTTTAGCTTGTCTGCAAAAGCCATGAACTGTTCTAAAAGTAGCATTCGTGTCGAGCTTGAAGGGAAAGGGCGGACGAAGTACTCTTCTATTTTCTCTAGCTTGATAGGTATTTTATCGTAAGGTTTTAGGTAGCCCCTTAAATCATATTGTATTTTCATATGTATGATATTTAACTTATCCTGCTCCAGCCCCTTAGCTTCTTCCCATGCTTATCCAGGTACCATACGATAGGGTGGTGCTCCGGGCGCTCAAACTTAGGGTCATCATCCAGGATGCGGGCGGCGACTTCCCTGGCCGTCTGTAGAATGCGCCCGTCCTTAGCCAGGTCGGCAATGCGGAAGTTGAGAATCCCACTTTGCTGTGTACCCTCGATATTGCCCGGGCCCCGCAGGCGGAGGTCCGCTTCCGCAATATCAAAACCATTATTGGTGCGCACCATCGTTTGGATGCGTTCTTTGCTTTCCTTGCTGAGCTTGAAGCTGGACATCAGAATACAGAAAGACTGCTCGGCACCCCGGCCCACGCGCCCCCTCAGCTGATGGAGCTGTGACAGCCCGAAGCGCTCGGTATTCTCGATCACCATGACAGAGGCGTTGGGGACGTTGACCCCTACTTCAATCACGGTAGTCGCGACCATAATCTGTGTTTTGCCCTCCACAAAGCGCTGCATTTCGAAGTCTTTATCAGCAGGTTTCATCCGGCCATGCACCACGCTGATTTGGTGTTCAGGGGGTGGGAACTCCCGCCGCAGGGCTTCATACCCATCCTGCAGGTTCTGCAAATCCAGGGTTTCGGATTCCTCAATGAGAGGGAAGACCACATAGACCTGCCGCCCTTTTTTGATCTCTTCCCGCATGAAACCGATGATCCGCAGCCGGTTGTTCTCGGTTTTATGCAGGGTTTGAATGGCTTTGCGACCGGGTGGTAGCTCATCAATCACCGAGACATCAAGGTCGCCGTAAAGGGTCATGGCCAGAGTACGCGGGATGGGCGTGGCGGTCATGACGAGTACGTGTGGGGGATAGGGGTTGCTTTTTTTCCAGAGCTTAGCCCGCTGCGCTACACCAAACCGGTGTTGTTCATCGGTGATGGCCAGCCCCATGTTTTTAAAGACGACAGGTGGTTCGAGCAAGGCGTGGGTGCCAATGAGGATGTCGATTTCCCCATTTTTCAGGGCTTCCAGGAGTACCTTGCGTTTTTTACCCTTCACGCTGCCCGAGAGGAAGCCTACCTGCAGGTCCATGCCTTCGAGGTACTCGCTGATGGAATTGTAGTGCTGTTGGGCCAGGATTTCAGTAGGTGCCATCAGGCAGGCCTGAAAGCCATTGTCGATAGCCAGGAGCATGGTCATGAGGCCAACGATGGTCTTACCACTGCCCACATCGCCCTGCAGCAGGCGGTTCATTTGGATGCCTTTGCCGAGGTCGCGGCGGATTTCCTTCAGGACGCGCTTTTGTGCCCCCGTCAGTTCAAAGGGGAGTTTGTGGTTATAGAAATGCATAAACTGCTCGCCTACCTGCTCAAAGTTGAACCCCTTAATGGCATCGCGCCGCCGCCGGATTTGCAGCAAGCGCAACTGCAGGAAGAAGAGCTCCTCAAACTTCAGGCGGTTGCGC
Organism: Phaeodactylibacter sp.; assembly: GCF_040219495.1. Lineage (GTDB taxonomy): Bacteria > Bacteroidota > Bacteroidia > Chitinophagales > Saprospiraceae > Phaeodactylibacter. The sequence goes on from NZ_JAVJSK010000031.1 coordinate 6,795, forward strand.
ACCTGTTGCAGTTGTTCTTCAGACGTTGGGAAATGAATGCCGCGGATCGCCTCATAGCGCGACGGGAACCGGAATTTTTGCACGATGTAGGGCGGCAGGTTTTCCGGCAGGTCTTCCGGGGTTAGCTTGTCAAAAAGTGCAGCCATGATACGCCGGCGATTGCGGGCATCGAGGCCTTTGGTGTTGAGTTTTTCTGTGCTGGGGTAGACCGGGGCAAAGCTGGCCGCTTTTTTGATTTGTTCCGGGTTGGCCAGCTCCATCTCCGGATGAGGCATACTCAGTTGATCCCGAAAAGCATTGACGCGCCCGTAGATGACGTACTCTTTGCCCACTTCCAGTTGGTTCTGCAAATAGCTGACCCCGGAGAACCACACGAGGTCGATGGCACCGGTATCATCCCGGAAACGCCCGGAGAGCCGCTTTTTCCGCCCTTCACCAACCGGCAACAACCGCCTTAAAATACCACGCAACTGCACCTCCCCACTATCCGGGTGGAGGGTATTGATTTTGTGGAACTGCGTTTTGTCGATGTAGCGGTGCGGGTATTGCTGCAGCAAATCCCCACAGGTGAAGATGCCCAACTCTTTATTGAGGAGTTCGGCGCGCTTCGGGCCAACGCCCTTGAGGTAGGATATGTCTGTTTTGAGGATATTCATATGCGCAGCTGTCAAAAATAGTAACTTTTACTGGTTTTTCGCAAATAGTCATGGAACTCTGCGGGAGCTGTTTTGTTGTATGTCGCACATATTAAGGCGTACCGCAAACGAATGGAGTTGACAAGCACGGTCAATAAACCTATCTTTGCGGCCCCAAAGAGCGTAAATAAGCGACGAGAACAAGCGCGGGCGGTAATTCCTGCGTTAGAAATACAGAAGATTAAACGACATATGGCGACGAAGCGCAACCTACAGGTGGCCGAGGTGATCAAACGGCATTTCAGCGAAGTATTACAGCATGAAGGCAGTTACGTTTATGGTATAGAACCACTGGTAACTGTTACTAAAGTAATAGTGAGCCCGGACTTCAGCCAGGCCAAAATCTACCTGAGTGTCTACAATACCGAAGACAAGCAATCGGTTATCCTGAAGATGGAGCATGAGATAACCCGGCTTAAGCAGGCACTGGCTTACCGGGTCAGGAAGCACATGCGGCGCGTTCCTGATATTGCCTTTTATCTGGATGATACCCTGGACGAAATGTTCCGCCTCAACCAATTGTTCAATCGACTGCATGAGGATGGGCACATGGGCGAGGAAGAGTAAGGGATCGCGCAATAATAACTTGCCCATTTAGAGCGTGTTGGGACTTTGGTCTTCGAGTCAGGAACTAGCAGTTTTTTGGGTTAGACGATCTGCCTGTACAACTGATGTGCCCGGTAGGCAGGGGCACGAAAACCGGAATTTTAGCTACGTGACCAAAGAGCAACGAAGAGCAGGACGAAATTTGGCAAGAACATACCGAAGTATAAAACCCCAACGCGACCTTACTTAATCATTTTCATAAAAGTACCCACAAACCAGTTGGAATCGGCTTTAACCAGGCTGTCCAAAGTAGAATCGGCTTTGCTGGAAAACAGCTTGATCTCTTTGATCACTTCCGCAAACTCCCGGGATTCTTCATCGACTTCATCAATGCTGGAGATTTCATCGAGCACCCGCAGCATGGGCTCTAGTTCCCGTTTCTTGCGCTGAGTGATGATGCACTTTACTACTTCCCACATATCCTTTTCTGCCACGAAATATTCCCGGCGCTCACCGGTTTTCAACTCCTTGTAAGCCAGGCCCCAATCGATCAGTGCCCGGATGTTCATATTGGCATTGCCCCGGGAAATCTTCAACTCATCCATGATTTCCTCGGCGCTCATTGCGTCCGGAGAAATCAGCAGCAACGCATGGATTTGAGCCATGGTCCGGTTGATTCCCCAGCTGGAGCCTAATGCTCCCCAGGATTGGATGAATTTGTCTTTTCCTTCTTCCAGTGTCATGAAAACCTGATTTCGTTGGGTACAAAGTCTAATAAAGAAAGATCTGAAGTTGATGACCAAGACCTTCTGTTCGGGTAGATAAATGAAAATTGGGGCGATTTGTTGTCAAACCGTGGATTATTTTCCCGCAGATGCCTTATAAAATGGAGGGCGAACCACAGTTGCCGTAAGGTTTTTGCGGCCGGCCTGTACGAAAATCTGAGTACCCGGCGCCTTGTATGCCTCCTCAACGTAGCCCATTCCAATCGGATAACCGAGAGAGGGCGAAAGGGTACCGGAAGTGACCTGTCCGATGGTTGCCCCATTTGCATCCATAATAGGATAGCCGTGGCGAGGCACCCGGCGTTCTGCCTGCAGTTCAAAGCCAACGAGCCGGCGGCTGACGCCTTCTTCCCGCTGTTTCACGAAAGTGCTCCGGCTGATAAACTCGCCCTTTTTAGTTTTGGTAATCCAACCCAGCCCGGCCTCGATAGGGGAGGTCGTATCATCGATGTCATTGCCGTACAGGCAGTAGCCCATTTCCAGCCGCAGGGTATCCCGTGCGCCCAGCCCAATCGGCTTGATGCCAAAAGGCTTGCCGGTTTCCATCACTGTATTCCATAGCTCCACGGCACGGTCAGCATTCACATAGAGTTCGAACCCGCCTGAGCCGGTGTAGCCGGTAGCCGAAATCAGGACATTCTCAATACCCGCGAAGGTATCTTTGGTAAAAGTGTAAAACTTAAGGGCGCTGAGGTCCGTATCCGTAAGGGGCTGCATGGCCTCAATCGCTTTGGGGCCCTGTACGGCCAGCAGTGCGGTTTGGCCGGAGATGTTGATCAGTTGCGTATCGAAGGTGTTCGCTTGTGTGATCCAGGCCCAGTCCTTTTCGATATTGGAAGCATTGACGACCATCATGAAGGCCATTTCGCCAGCTGAGCACATTTCTTCTGTGAGCCGGTAAACGATACAATCGTCTACGATGCCGCCTACATCGTTGGGCAGGCAGGTGTACTGGGCGTCACCGATCTTGAGCTTGGAAGCATCGTTGGTGGTCACCTTCTGGATAAGGTCGAGTGCTTCCCTGCCCCGAATAATGAACTCGCCCATGTGCGAGACATCGAATACGCCTATACTATTGCGTACCTGATGGTGCTCCTCTTTCAAACCGGTGTAGGAGATGGGCATATTGTAGCCAGCGAAAGCAGCCATCTTTGCGCCGAGCGCTTCGTGTACTGCCGTTAGTGGTGTGGTTTTCATGGTTAGGTTTTGCTGCTTAGAGTTGGATGTTTTTGATGCGGTCACCGACCTGGGTTTGGTGAACGATCTCCAGCCCTTCAGTGACGCGCGCAAATATAGTATATTCTCCGTCGAGGTGCGGGGTAGGGCTATGGGTGATAAAAAACTGCGTACATTCGGTATGATTGCCGGCAGAAGCCATGCCCACATACCCGGCCTGATCGTAGTAGACCGGGGGCAGTTCGGAGCGGATGGTGTAGTCCAGGCTGCCGTAGCCGTCGCCACGGGGACAGCCCCCCTGAATAACAAAGTTAGGTACGGCCCGGTGGATGGCCTTCTCCTGGTAAAAACCCTGCCGGACCAGAGCGATAAAGTTGGCAACGGTACCCGGTGCAATCTCGGGCATCATTTCCAGGGTGATATCCCCCCGATTGGTCGTGATGGTCACCAAACGGTCTTCCGACAAGTCATTCAGCATCGCCCAGTCGATCGGGTGATTGTATGCCGGGACCCTTGGCGACGGCAGCTCCTCTCCCTTGATATAGGCAATGGTCTGCTGTAGTTGATTGTAAGTCTCTATTTCTTTGGGTAGTTCCAGTTCCTCCAGGGCTTTCTCCAAAATAGACGTATTGGAGATGAGCGCGTCAAAGTTGAGGTTGTCGTTGCGTAGTGCTTCAGCTGAGACTGCGATCATACCGGGGTCTCCCGTTTGCATAGCATCGAGGTACATGCCCAGTAGTTCGCGGCGTACATTGCGGTAGCCTAACCCGAAGAATGACCTGAAGTCTTTCCGGCTGCTGACCATAGCGAGGGCTTCCATGGTAGCGGTTCGGATAGCGGGTGCATTAGAAGGGGCTCCTTCCCGGTACAGGTACTTGTAGTTCCAGCTAAATTCTGCCAGGGCTTTGATCAGGGCTGATTTTTCGTATACCGAATTGCTGTTCTGATACCAGCGCCGCAGTTCCGCATTGATGCCATCTCTGGAATTGACAGAAAAGGCAGGCAGGTGCCGGTTTGCCGCCTGATAAAGTGGGATCTGGACTTGCCAGGGCATGGAGTCTTTTGCCCACTGCCAGTACTGTGTGGCATCATCGGTAATTCCGTGCTCGATAAAAAACTGGGCTGCCCGTCGGGCCTCATTGGTATTGGTGCTTTTCAGGGCTCCACGGACGGTGGTTTTTACACTGTCGTAGGGGAAGTTGGCCAAGGCCCGCAGCAGATTGCTTCTGACCCGGTAATCGTTCTCTTGTTTGTACTGCTGTAGCAGGGCGTCTAGTGCCTGATCTGTTTTGGTTTTGCCCAGGGCAACGACGAGCGCCATTCTGATACGCGGATCGGTAGAGGTACCAAGTGCGTCACTCAGCAAGGGAGCCATAGTGGAATCAAATTTCAGGTTGGCCGCTCGGTAGAGGTAGTTGGCTGCGATGAGCCGGGCGCTGGCCGGATAGCGGTTGTCGGTAGCCAGCTGCACCATCCGCTTCGTACCTGCATCGTTGGTCATATTCCGAAGTGCATATCGGTAAATGCCCAGTGCCTGCCCTTCCAGTAATGCAGTATCGGTAGGCTCATAGGTGGAAACAGTAGCGAGGTCAGCCAGGGTAGACTCCGCCCCGATTTTCCCAACGGCTTCCAGTATTGCCCGGTTGGCCAGGCGGTAGTGCCCGGCGGTATCGTTGCGCTCAAATGCCCGGAGCAGGTAATCCTCACCGGATGCTGCCCCAGTCTGACCGATCGCATAGGCGGCCACTGCCCGTACCCGGTCGACAGGGTCCTGAAGCAGTAGCGCCAGGCTGTCGACGGTTTCCGGCAAACGGATAGAGGCGAACGCCCGGGCGGCAAGGTACCGCAGGGTAGGGCGCTCATCGGAAAAGTAAGTATAAAGGCTGTCCGTCTGCTGTTTATCCTGGAAGTCAGTGATCAATTGGAATTCCGGGGAACGGGCATCAAGGGTGATATTGCTGTCGACCTCGTCAGAAGGGGGCATACAGCCATTGTACAGCAATGCCGTAGCAGACAGAATAAGTAAAATGGGGAGATGGTGTCTCATAGCAGTATTGCGCTGTCGGTTTTTGTTTATGGTTGCTAAGCCGGCTTCAGTAGAGGGCTTAGAATTCTTCGTTGCCGAACATATCATCCGAGAACCCTTCATCCTCAAAGTTCTCGTTTTCTTCCTCCAGTGGGAATTGATTGTTCTGGTACTCGTCGCAGTTCATTTCGATACCAATATCGCCGGTGGGGCGGTTGAAGCGGGCTTCGGTATCAAAATCGACCACCTCGCTTTTCTCCAGTTCTTTGATGAAGTTGATAAAGAAAGGCTTCGCCATAGCTGCACCCTGCCCGTAGTGGATGGACCGGAAGCGGATCCAGCGGTATTCGCCACCCACCCAGGTGCCCACAACGAGGTTGGGGGTAATGCCCATAAACCAGCCGTCGACGTAGTCGTTGGTGGTGCCAGTCTTCCCGCCGGCTTCAACCTCTAAAGTTCTGCCAAGGCCAGCCGCATACCGGAGCATTTCCACCATCACATAATTGGCATTAGGATTGATGGCGACATTTTCTTCCGGGACTCCTTCGTAGAGCTTTTTCCCGTCCTTGTCTTCGATCCGCATAATGCAGTAAGGCTTGGTGAACAAGCCGTTATTCGCGAAAGCGGTATAGGCGCCGGTTAGCTCGAGGTTGGTCAGGTCGGTAGCGCCCAGGCAGATGGAAGGCGCCTTGGGCACCCGGTAGCGCCCGTTGGAATAGCGGGCGGAGCTGTCGATGCCCATTTGGTGCACCAAGCCTCTTACGGGTTCTGTATCGCCCAGTTGTTTCATCAGATGGGCAGAAATGGTATTCTTGGATTGCTTCAACCCTTCCCTAAGCGTGAAAAGGTGGCCGCTGTAGGAGTTGGACGAGTTGCGGGGCGTCCAGGGTTCCAGCAGGCCAAAGTTGCCGTCGCCCGGGGCAATAGTTTGAGGCAGATCATACACCTGATAGCAGGGCGAGAACCCCTGCTGCGCGATGGCCGTGGCGTAGACAAAGGGCTTAAACGTGGAGCCCACCTGTCGTGAAGTACGGTTGTGGTCTACTTTGAAGTAGCGGTAATTGATGCCCCCCACCCAAACTTTGATGTGCCCGGTGACTGGGTCTACCGCAAGGATACCAGTCTGCAATTGCATAAGATGGTACTTGATGGAATCAAGGGGCGTCATCACCGTATCCTTTTGCATCTCCTCATTATCGTAAGTGAAGACCCGCATTTCTGTTTCGGTACTAAAAGCACGGTCCACTTCTTCCTGCATAGCCAGCCATTGCTTACGCAGCTCATTGAAATGCTTGCTGCGCATAATCTGCCGGTACTGCGCAGCAAGCCCGGTGCTGATCAGGTTTTGCCCGACCAGGTTGTCGATTACCCCACCTTCCTCGGCTTCCTGTACCACGCGCTCCACTTCCCGGTCGTCCGCATGGAACATTAGCTCGGTTTCCGGCTGGATTTTGGCTACGATATCCTTAATATACTTCGACCTTATTTTTTGGTACCGGTCAGAAACCCGGATGAGGTCCTGTAGTTTTTTCTGGCGGCGTTCCACCGGCACTTCATTCCCCGATCCGCTGGTGTATTCCCAGGGGTCTTTGCGCACCACGCTCCAGGTCTCCCAAAAGCGGTCCTGTTGTTTGGCCATGTGTTGTTTCATCACCCGCTCAGCAATGCGCTGCATCTCCGGGTCGATAGTGGTGTAAATCTTAAGCCCGTCCCGGTAGATATTGTAGTGGCTGCCGTCCGCTTTTTTGATGTTTTCGCTCTTCAGCAGGTTTTTAATGTCTTTGGCGAGCTCCATCCGGAAGTAAGGCGCGATGCCGTCCACGTGCGTTTGGCTGGTGTATTTCAGGTTGAGCGGTTGGGTGCGGAGCGTATCGTAAGCGGTATCTTCAATGAGGTTGTTTTTTCTCATTTGGTTGAGCACCACCATGCGCCGGTGAAGGACGGTGTCCGGGCGGTCGAGTGGATCGAAAAGGGAAGGGTTTTTCAGCATGCCTACGAGCATAGCAGCCTCGTTGACATTGAGTTCATCCTGTTGTTTGTCGAAGTAAATCTCGGAGGCCGCTTTGATACCGTATGCACCATTAATGAAATTGAACTTATTGAAGTACATGGCGATGATCTCCTCCTTAGTATACCGCCGCTCCAGGCGGGTGGCAATGATCCATTCCTTGAGCTTTTGCAGCCCGCGTTCCCAGATATTTTTGGAGACCTGCTGGGTGAAGAGCAGCTTAGCCAGCTGCTGGGTGATGGTGGACCCCCCGCCCGAGCTGCGCTGCCCCAGGAGTACGGTTTTTACTGCAATACGCCCCAAAGCGGCAAAGTCAATACCACTGTGCTCGTAGTAGCGTTCGTCTTCCGTGGAAATGAGAGCATTGACCAGATTTGGCGAAAGCTGATCATACGTTACAGGCACCCGGTTTTCAGTATAATAGCGGCCTATTACCTCTCCATTGGACCCGAAAACCTGGGAGGCTTCCTCGCTTTTGGGGTTTTCCAGCTGTTCCACAGAGGGCAGTTCTGTGAAGGAAAGGAGGATGAAAGCCAGGGCAATGCCTGACAGTCCTGCGCCAGCTATATACCACATCCAGCGCATGATGTTGCGGTACGTCTGTTCTTTAGGCTTGGATCCGGTTTGTTGTTCCATGGTCTGCTTTGAGTTCCGGGTTCAAAAGTAGTGAATTCTTGTGGGTTGTTAGGCAGTGGGTTAGGGGATTTGCACAGAAGCCTTGGAGCTCCGGCATTTGCCTATCTAAACGAATTTAATTGAAGACCCCGTATACCGCCTGGCAGGAGAATAGCTTTATGAGCGTGTTGGGACTTTAATAATCAGTTTGTCCCGCTTCCTGAAACGGGACACTTTCCCGCCTGTGTCTCGTCGCCTGTGGGCTTTGGACACCGGAGACCGAAGTGCTTCGACACGCAGGCAGGTTTGCTATTAAAGCACCGCCTCCAAACACGCTCTAAACGATTTGTGGTGCATTACCCAATTTTATCAGGGGATTTTTTGTGAAGATCAAATCAAAGCTGTACTTTGACATTGTGTAAGTAATGACGTTCTGTCTGTCCAACGTGAAGGTGCATTATTGGGAAAAGCCTTTGCGACTTATCGACGGCGAAGCCATTCCGGGATTATGT
>NZ_JAVJSK010000032.1:0-1635 GCF_040219495.1 Phaeodactylibacter sp.
CTGGGTGTCGTAGGCTTCGAAGGCTGGGAGGGAGAAATGTGGGTGCTGGACCGTTTTGAGGAATAGAAACTGATGAAAACCCTCAAGGAAGTGGATATCGCCCGGATCAGTCAGGGCAAAGGGTGGCATGAACTGGGCGAAGCAGAGCTGAAAGCCCTGGAAGACATCGCTTACTACGGGAGCACCGGGGCAGGAGTCCGCGCCCAGAACATCCTGAATGCCTTTTACGGGTCGGGGCACTACCACGAGCCCATTCTCCCTACTGGCCTACAAGCTCTATCCACACCGGGCAGTAACCGGGCTGAAACCACCAAAGCGCCCAAAGTGCCGGCTCAGGTACAGGCATTTCCTAACCCTGCCCGGCAGTCAGTCACCTTCCGGTGTACTTTGCCGGAAGGCACAGAACAGGCGGAGCTTAGCATACAAGACGTAAACGGGCAGACAATAGCCGTGCTGCCCATCGTGCCGGGCCAGGCGACGGCCTCCTGGGACAGCCGGCCTTACCCCGCCGGGCTGTACTTTTATACCCTTCACCTGCCCAATCATCGTTTAGCGACCCAAAAATTGGTTATCTTACGGTAGGTTGAGCAACCCCCGGCGCACTACTTTCGCCGGGGGTGCTCGCCCGAGCAAAACGCACCGGGTGAAAGCCTTGTCAACGCCCAAGATTAGTGCACCCGGTGAGAACACCCCTCGCTACACTCCCTTCGCCGGGGGTGCTCTGGTCTGACAAATGCAATCTGCTGTACATATTTATTACATTGTCAGGCACTCAAAGCCCTCAATGTTCATTATTTTGCTAAAAATTACCCTATGCCACTAAGAATACTCCTGATTTTATTGGTCCTCAGCAGCGCTTCCTTGCTGCCTGCACAGGAGGAGTCTTTCAATAAGCGCTATTACTTTGGTTATGCTGCGGCTATTATCAACGGGGTCTACCCTACAGACAGTTGCATTTACATCACCGGGCTGGCCGCTGATACCATTCCTCCCTTTTATCCTTCAGGCTTATTTTTTGCTAAGCTGGACCTGAATGGGGAAGTCGAACATACAGCTTTTGCCCATCCGGAAGGGCAGATTATTGAAAACTGGAGAGGTGGGCTGAAGGCGTTTGGTGAAGGTTTTCTTACCAGCGCTATGATTAGGGATACCAATTTCAGGGCGGCTTTACTTTTCTTAGATTCAATAGGTCAAACTACAAATGTAATAGATTTTCAGAGTTTCTTTCCTCCACATGACCAGTCTTTCTTAACTACCTATGAACCCATAATTGGCGTCAATTCTACAATACTATTGCCTACTTATGACCGTAATCCTCAGGGAATTAATAACACAGAAACTGTACTCCAATTATTTAGTAAAGAGGGGGAATTAATTTGGCGGAAAAATCTTGGTGTTTTTGATTTGTGGGATGCGCCAGTTTCTGCAAGTGCTACGGGCAGTTTTTTTGTAATTGGAGAATTACATGCCAATTTTAATAAGGTCAACAAGAATTATACTTACCAACACCACATCTACGCCATCGACACCCTCGGCAACGTCCAATGGAACTACCTCAGCCCGGTTGATGAGCTGCTGAGCGAACAAATGGCGATCCACGCGGAGCCGGACGGCAGCGTTATTGCCGTCTGTTTT
>NZ_JAVJSK010000033.1:0-34781 GCF_040219495.1 Phaeodactylibacter sp.
TTTTGGAGCGAACGCAGCAAAATTTTGTTCTGATCAAGGCGTGATGAGGGAACATAGCCTTAGCTACGTGACCGAAGAACAACGAAGAGCAGGACAAAATTTGGCAAGAGTAGCCCGAAGTGTAAAATCCCAACACGCTCTAAAACCCGCAAAGGTACCTGTGATCATGCAAAGAGGGCTTACTGCTGCCAGTAAACCCTCTTTCCTGTTGCATTAAGAGCGCGTTGGGACTTTAGTAATCGGTCTGCAAACTACAGTTTTCGACTAGAAGACAAAAGTCCCAACACGCTCTAAGAAAACTACGGTTAGTCTTCTTTTTTCTCTTCTTCAGCCGCAGGCTGCTCCGCTGCAGGTGTTGCCTCAGCAGCCGCTTCTTCAGCGGGCGCTTCAGTTTCTGCCTCGGCAGGAGCTTCTTCCGTTGCTGTTTCAGTAGCAGGTGCTTCAGCTTCAGGAGTTTCCTCGGCGGGTGCGGTTTCTTCAGCTACCTCTTCGGGCTCAGGGGCCGGAGGTGGTGGTGGCGTACCAGAAAGCTTTGATAACAACTGCGCATGCTCAGCAGCCGATTGCTCAAACCGTGCTGCGATCTTAGCTTCTTTGTTATCAATCCATTCCTGATACTTCGCGTCAGCCTGCTCCTCAGTAAGGGCTCCTTTAGCTACACCCCGCATGAGGTGGCGCTTGTAGTAAACCCCTTTGAAGCGCAGAATGGCACGTACTGTATCAGTAGGCTGTACCCCTTTCTGCAACCAGTCGAAAGCTTTGTCCCGGTCGATTTCAATCGTCGCAGGCTTAGTCATTGGGTTATAAGAACCCAGTCGTTCGATGAAGCGACCATCGCGCGGTGCGCGTCCGTCTGCAACAACGATGTGGTAGAAAGGACGCTTGCGGCGGCCCTTCCTTTGTAAACGCATCTTAACTGCCATTGGCTTGTTAAAATTATTGTGGTGAAAACATACCCACGTAACTTGAGATCAAGCGATGGGTTTTTAACGGGTGCAAAGGTAAGGTATTTAATTGGAACGTTCAAGCAGCCCTCCCAACAATAATCCCTGATAAACTTAGCTTGTCACAAATTCGTGGTTATACGCATACATTTTTCTCATAAATTAACCCTATCTTTCCGGCATCATTATCGCTGAAGCCCCCCTGGCAACCTGTCGATTTATCCGTTAAATTTGTTTACTTTTCCGTTATTGAATCTGTGGTAACGCGTTTATTCGTTTTGCTACAGCAGATTCCTATAACCTTTAGATTTTCGATATGCATAGGTTGGCAAAAATTAGCTTTTGGACTGCGTTGGTGCTGTTTGCACTTGCTGGAAGCTCTTGGTCTGAGCGCCCACCCTATGCCCTACCTTCTAATGGGATCATTACTGACAACAGCTATACGGTAGAGGAACTGGTACAGGACGTTTTTGTAAACGGCGCCTGCAATACCATCACGAATATTCAGGCCATCGGCAATGAAGAAGGCATCGGTTACTTTGAAGATGGCGCGAGCAGCATCGGCATGGAGCGGGGGGTGATCCTCTCTACTGGCCCTACGGAAAACGCACATGGGCCCAATGACTATACCGACCTTTCCGGCAACTTCAACGATACAAATGGCGACCCCGACCTCAACCTGATGGCTACCGGGGCGGTAAAGGATGCAGTGGGGATTGAGTTTGACTTCACCCCCCTTGACTCCACCGTGGCTTTCCGTTATGTTTTTGCTTCTGAGGAATACTGCGAATTTGTGGGGAGCATCTACAACGATGTTTTCGGGTTCTTCATTTCCGGCCCCGGTATCAACGGGAGTTTTTCTGATAATGCAGAAAACGTTGCCATCTTGCCAGGCACCTCTGACTACGTAAGCATTAATTCCGTCAATTATCAGGATAATGCACAGCTTTATGTGCACAACGAGCTCGCTACAGACGCAAACGTGTGCGATATTTCCATCCCTTCCGGTGCCTATCACCCCTTCATAGAGTACGATGGCTTTACCACCCGGCTCACCGCTGTGCTTAAGCTGATCCCTTGCGAGACATACCATATCCGGCTCGTCGTCTCGGATGTTGGCGATAATTTTTTCGATTCTGCGGTTTTCCTGGAGGCTGAAAGTTTTAATCTGGGCGGAGAAGTGAAAGTAAGCGCAGGCACCGGAGCGACACCGCAAGACCCGGCTCTGGAAGGCTGTTCCGGCAATTATTTCAAGTTTGAACGTGCCCCCGATACCGACGATAGCTTCCCGCTGTCGGTCAACTACCTGATCAGCAGCAGCAGTACAGCCGAAGAAGGTGTTGACTTCACATCCCTGCCTGGCAGCATCACGATTCCTGCCCACCAAAACTACGTGGCCCTGCCCGTTGAGCTGATCAATGACGGGCTGGTGGAACCTCTCGAACAAATTGACCTGAAGCTCGATATCCCCTGCGCCTGCTACTCCGATTCAACCACCATGTACATTACCGACAGCCCCGGCTTTGACCTTACCGTGGCAGATGTAGCCGTTTGCGAGAATAGCACGAACATCATGCCCGCCCAAATCGAAGGGGGGACAGGCGGGTTTACTTATCAGTGGAGTACCGGGGCCGGCAGCAACGCGATTACAGTGTCTGCCGACAATACCGGGCCTTATTTCCTGACCGTGACGGATGCCTGCGGCAATACGGAAGTGGATTCTGCCTATACCTTTACCACGCCCCCACCCACGGCGGTGCTCAGTGGTTATGGGCAGATTTGCCAGGGCGATACCGCCTGGCTGAACGTCGATCTCCAAGGTACTCCTCCCTGGCAGCTAGGCTATCAGGTAGCAGGACAGCAGTTTGATGTACAGCAAATCCTGCAGTCGCCTTTCCAACTGCCCGCCGTCCTACAGGGCACTCATGAATTAACCTGGGTTGCTGATTCAGGTTGTGAGGGCGAGGCCAGCGGTACGGCTTTGGTGGAGGTCAACACCATAAACGTGAGCGCCACCACACAAGATGCCACCTGCTCTGGCGTGGCTGACGGGCAGATTACCGCAACCCTGAATGGAGGCACCCCGCCCTACGATTGGTTTTGGCTGGATACGCCCGCTCCGGACCTCCAACGAAAAGACCTGAGCCCAGGTTCCTACGTCATTTTAGTGACGGACGATAGCGGTTGCGAAGCGGAAGCCACCTTTACAATTAGCTCGCCCCCTCCCCTTGAGCCCCTGGAGTTTGATTGCGAAGCCATCGCCTCCGGTGCTATTGACGCCAGGCCAACCGGTGGTACGCCCCCATACCTCTTTTCCATTGACGGTGCCCCGTTTGGTGGAGCCGAATTACTGGATCAGTTGACCGCCGGAGAAGAATACACCATATCTATACTGGATGCAATGGACTGTGAAGTAGAACAGGACATCCGCTGGCCCGCCACCTACGAACAACTGGTGAACCTGCCCGCCACCATGGAAATAAACCTTGGGCAACCGGATACCATCCGCCCCGTCTTCAATATTCCATTAAGCCTGATCGCCAGTATTCGGTGGACGCCCTCAATCGGGCTCAGCTGTTTTGACTGCCCCTTCCCGGAAGTTAATATCACACAGCCACAGACTTATACGCTCCGCGTGGTCGATGTATATGGATGCTCGATTGAGGTCAGCATTTCCATAACCCTGGATGAGTCCATAGATATCTTTATCCCAACCGCCTTTTCGCCTAATGGCGACCAGGTGAATGACCAGCTGAATGTTTATGCTAATGCCCATCAGGTGGCTAAGGTGCTGACCTTCCGCGTCTTTGACCGGTGGGGCGGGCTGATGTTTGAGGCCCGGGATTTCCCACCCAACAGTGAACGGCTGGGCTGGGATGGCACGTTCCGCGGTCAGCCGATGGACCCCGGCGTATACACCTATATGGCTATTTTGGAACTCACCACCGGCACCCGGAAGACGATAGGCGGCCACGCTTTGCTGATGCGCTAGTGGAGTGTTCCGGAAGGAATTAAGCGTAAAAGTTCAGTAAGCCTAAGAGCAGTTGAGTACTTCTCCGGCAGGCTGACAGAGCAGGGCAGCGCCTGAGGTTACCCTGTATAAAGCGGGCAATTTCGGCGCTCAACCTTGCCTGGGCCCCTCTCCAACGGCTGAGGATAACAGATGACTTCTCCGAAGTCATCCAGTGCGTACTGGCCTGGCTACCCTCTTCATTTGATACTTGAAAAAGCATTAACCCTCCTCTTCCGATTCCTCCGGAAAAGGCTCATCCGTGATATGAATAGGGCGGTTGATGCTTTCCTGCAGGGAGATAAAAGTTTCTGTACGCTGTATGCCATTAATCTTTTGCACCTTATCGTGAAGGACATCCCTGAGGTGTTTGGTATCCCGGCAAACAATGGTTGCGAAAATAGAATACAGGCCCGTAGTGTAGTGCGCCGCCACCACTTCCGGGATTTTAGCCAATTCAAGCGCTACATCTTCATAGAGCGAGCTTTTATCAAGATAAATCCCCAGGAAGGCGGAAACATCATAGCCCAACTTGCCGGGGTCGACAGCCAGATGATAGCCTTTGACGAGACCGGCATCCTCCAGTTTTTTCATACGTACATGGATGGTGCCACCGGAGACAAAGAGCTGCTTGGCAATATCCGTGTAGGGTTTTTTAGCATTCCGCATGAGGATGGAAAGGATTTTTCTATCCAGGTCATCAATTTCAGTTCCTTTAGCCATATATTATCATTTCTTCAGCGACAGGGTGTTAGAATTGAGCAGCGCTCAAAATAAATGAATATTCCTGAATTGAATTAACATTCTCGAAATATCTGTTCGTTTACGAACTAATTCGTCTCCGGTTAAACACTCGTGCCTTTTTTTGACTTCAACCGGTACCCGGCAGTTTTCAAGATTCTCCCCGTCTTGTTTTTTGGACGAAGAATAGCGGGGACAGCTCAAAATAATTGGTACTTTTGCCAATAAATCATTTTGGATGACTATGAACTCTAAGCGAATTTCCTACGCCTTTTTGCTAGGCATCGGCTTGATGCTGCTGGCGGTTTCCTGCGCCGATGAACCGGAAAACATACAGGAGCTGCTCCCCGGCAGGTGGGAATTGCAGCAAGCCACCCGCAATGGCGAGCCTACCCGCTCTCTGGCTGATCTTTATTTCGAATTTGACGCAACTGGCATCATGCGTACCAACCTCCCGGTCGCAAAAGGGGAAAGCTCCTACCTGATTTCAGGCCAGGCTATTGAGCAAAACCAGGATGGCAACGTCATTGCCTATACCGTATCCTCCATCACAGACAGCACCCTGGTACTGCAAACGGAATTGAGAGATACACCTTTTCAGTTTCAACTCTTGCGCGCTACGGCCAATCAAGAATAGACCCCGCTTTTATGTCTGAAATTAAGGTAGTCGTCGCCTCACTCAATCCGGTGAAACAAGCTGCAGTTCAACAAGCTTTCAAAAAGGCCTTCCCTGATTTGCGCTTGTCAATAACCGGGGTGGATGTCCCTTCCGGTGTCCGCGATCAGCCGCTTACAGATTCAGAAACCCTCCTCGGTGCCCGGCAACGGGCCCAACGAGCGCAGCAAGCCCACCCTCATGCTGATTTCTGGGTCGGACTGGAAGGCGGAGTTGCCAATGCTCAGGGGCTGGGCATGCAGGCTTTTGGATGGATGTGCGTGCGGACTGACAGCCGGGAGTATAGCGCGAGGAGTGCCAGCTTCCCTATGCCCCGAAAGGTTATTGCCAGCATAGAAGCCGGTGAAGAGCTGGGGCCGGTCATGGACGCCTTATTCGAAGAACACAATACCAAGCACAAGGGAGGGGCTGTCGGATTGCTCACCAATGGTTTGGTAAGCCGGGAGGCGCTCTATATTCAGCCGCTGATTTTCGCCCTCATCCCCTTTATGCATGAGCAGCTGTTTTGAAACCCAACCGGCTGAAAATTACTCAACAGAGACTCGGGCCGCTACGGTACCGCCCCCTGATCAAGCTACCGGCAAGCGCCTTTTGATCCGGTTCAGACGCATTCTGTGATGCCGCTGCAGTACAACCGGATAAAAGTTGCCGATGACCTTTATTCCCAGACAAAGTAAGCGCGTGTTGGGATTTTGGTCTTCTAGTCGAAAAAGTGCAGTTTACAGACCGATTACTAAAGTCCCAACACGCTCTAAGCCTAGCATAGGCATGGCATATTTTAATAACAGAGCTTATTCCACAACATCACAAAGCTACTCCCTTTCGGGGATTTTTGCCGCCTCTCTTCTTCAATCAGGAGTGTGAATACAACGCATCAGATATGTGTGGGTACGGTTGAGCTACGCATAACCTTTGCCCCACCTTATTTGTTAGCTTTTGCAAGGGTAAAAGTGGGATTGCCGGACCGCACTCACCCGCCCTGCAGGCATCATCACCTACGCGAAGCCGACATTCACGCATTTTACCCTCCGGGGTACGGGCGAAACTGCTATATTTATTGTAAGTTGAATCAAACTATTCAGTTATGAAAAAGTCTATCCTGACCATCGTTGCCAGTATTTGCTTTTCTATTGGGCTTTTTGCGATAGATGCCAGCATTTCTTTTGCAACATTCAAGACCCCTGACAACCCCTACATAGAGGTGTACCTGCACATTGCAGGGCAGACTGTTGCCTTTAAAGAGATGCCGGACAGTCTCTATCAGGCGAATGTTGAGGTGGTTATCTTATTCAAGCAAGGGGACGAAATTATCAAATTTGACAAATACGCCCTCAACAGCCCCCTCACCAAAAACAGGATCGACTTTATTGATTTAAAACGCTTTGCACTCGACCCCGGTCAATACGACCTCGTAGTGGCGGTGTCTGACCTCAACGAAGAAGGCAATGCCAAAGAATACAATACCGACTTTAACATCGGGTTCTCTGAAACGGATATCTGCCAGTCGGGCCTAACCCTGCTTTCCAGCTACGACAAAGCGGAAGCGGGTGAGCAGAGCATGTTCGTCAAGAACGGCATCAAAATGGAGCCTTTGCCTTTCAACTTTTACAACCGCAGGGCTTCCCGCCTGATTTTCTACAACGAAGTGTACAATTCAGAAAAAGTACTGGGCGAAGATTACCTGGTGAGTTACTCCATAGAGCCAGCGAATAAAGAAAATGCCAAACCGATTATGATCGGCCACAAAAGGCAGAAGCCCGCTCCTGTTGTTCCAGTACTGATCGGTATGGATATCACGGAGCTGCCCTCCGGCAATTACACCCTCATTGTGGAAGTCAGGGACCGGGCCAAAGGGCTGTTGAGCCGGAAAACGGTCTTCTTTCAGCGTAGCAACCCATTCCTGGAGGAGGCCCCTGTTGAGATGGTGGATTTTGACGTCAGGGAGGAGTTTGTACAAATGCTCGATGAGGAAGAATTGGAATACAGCCTGCGTGCCCTGACCCCCAAAATTCCGCAGAACGATGTGGAGGCCGTTGACATTATGATCAAAAAAGAAAACATTGAAGGGCAACGGCTTTACCTGTTCAGTTATTGGGCGGGGCAAGCGCCCAACAACCCTCAGGCGGCTTACGATAAATATATGGAAATTGCCCGTGCCGTAGACCAAATGTACGATTCGGGCTTCCGCCACGGTTTTGAAACCGACCGCGGCTATTACTACCTCAAATACGGGCAGCCAGACGATATGGAGATGCGCGATCAGGAGCCTTCTGCCCCACCCTATGAGATATGGACCTACTACGAGTTCCCGGCCACTAATCAAAATAACGTGAAATTTGTTTTCTACAACCCTTCCCTCTCCCCCGGAGACTATACGCTGCTGCACTCCACTGCTATCGGTGAACGCAGCAATCCGAGCTGGCTCAGAGAGCTCTACCGCAATGCACCGGCCAACGAGCTCAACGGTGACGACCCCTTCGGCGGCAACGATGTGATGGATAACTTCAACCGAAATGCCAGCCGGGTATTCCGGGATTATTAGTAGACTTGATGCGTCGGGTCAGTGCAGTGGGAAAAATGAGCTATTTTAACCCTGTAATGATCCCCGACGCATCAAGTTTGGCACTGATGCGGGTTTGGAGGTGTGCTGTTGATACTACTAAAAAGTACCCCAAATAGCGTACTAACGCCATTCAGGGCACATTCATCCAACCTTATTATGTATCATTACCGGCTAGCCAGTTGCTGAGCAATCGTATTCAGCTCAGGGTACTGTGCTTTAGTAGCTTTAGCTTTTTCAAGGTGCAGGCTCGCCTTTTCTGTTTCTCCGATCCGGGAGTAGATTTTAGCCAGCACCCGGTTCACATCAATATTAGCGGGGCGCTTTTCGTATTCGCCCAGAGCGTAAGTCAGGGCTTTATTGTGGTTCTCCGCCAAATCAGAATACAGATTGGCGTACTCCAGGCTCATGTCGTGGCCACTGTCGGTATCTTCCTTCAGCATCACCCAGAGTTCATCCATCGTTTGTTGGAAAGCCGCTTCCCGCCCGGTAGCCTTGTAAATTCCGGCCAGTTTTTCGTAGAAGCCAAACTCGGGGATCGCGGTACAGGCTGTTTTCAGCATCTGCTCTGCTTCTTCGTAATTTCCTGCTTCGGCCTCCAGGTTGGCCAGGGCGGCGATGGCAAAAGGATAGCCGGGGCGCTCTGCCAGAATTTGCTGATAGGTTTGCCGGGCAGCTGCTGTTTTACCATAACGCTCGTACATTTCGGCCAGTGTCAGGCGGGCCCAGGCGGTGGCTTCATACCCGGGGAAACCCGCGTCCACCGCCAGTTGCATGGCTTCAAAGGCACCGTCCACCTGACCGTGTATTTCGCGCAGGTAGGCGACCCGGGCGTAGGACCGCATATCGGGGCGTATACTGACCATTTTGTCGGCCATAACTACCGCTTCTTCGTAATTGCCCAGCTCGACGTTGGCATCCACCAGCGCTCCGTAAATCTGGGCGTTGTAGGGATTGAGTTGCACTGCTGCTTCAGCGGTTTCAAGGGCTTGGGCAAAGTCATGCAGGGACAGCTCCACACTTGCCCGTGTAGCCAGTTTCCGGAAACGGATATCCTGATCGGGGTGGTCTGCCGGAATCTCCGAAAGGATGGCTAACGCCGCCGGGTAATAGTGCCCGTGCTCACCGGTTATGCGGGCTTCATTGATAAAAAGGTGGGCCATCTTGATCCGGGCCTCTGCCGCCTCTTCGTTCTGAATAGCCATACGAAGACCTACGTATTGATTCTGTACCGTTTCCCATTCTTTACCGTTGCGAAGGGGTTCACTGCGGTCCAATAACTCAGGTACCGCTGCTTTAGAGGTCGTTGTGGTATTATCTTTAGGTTGGGGAGCTTGCTGGCAGTTGGTCATCAGGAGGGCCAGTAAGCCTATGGTCAATAAGGAGTATATCGATTTCATGTTATTGTTTTTTTAAAGAAGCGCGCGGGGCAGACTGCCCCGCGCGGTCTCAGAAAATTAGAGTCACCTTTGGTAAATTCAAAGGGTTCCCCCTCACTATTACTTTGTCAAGTATGAAATGAAAAGTGGAGCCAAGCCAGTAAGCATTGGTCGACTTCGGAGAAGTCGAATGTTCTTCCCAGCCAGAGGGGAGATAGCCTTTTTGCTCATTTCTGCACAAGCAGCTTTTCATACTCTACAGATTACTAATTCGTCTTCACCAATTTGATAATCTGCAACGTCTCACCATTACCAGAGACAGCTCTTGCAAAGTAGAGGCCCTCCGGATATTGCCCGGCCTGCCAGTCGACTGTGTAGGTGCCAGCATCCTGCGGGCCATTCACCAGCGTAGATAACTGCTTGCCATTGACATCAAACAGACTGATGGTGAGCTGCTGAGGGCTTTCCAGGCGGTACTGAAGGGTGGTTTGCCCCTGGAAAGGGTTGGGCGCAGCGGCCATCATGTTTTCCTGACCGGCGGTATTAGCCGAAAGGCTGAGGGCAGAAGCCTGAGGCCCGGGGGCAGTCAGCCCGGCAATGGTACCACTACAGTCACTATCTCCTGCAAATGGCATCGCCAGGTAGGGGAATTCCGGACGGAAGGGTTTGTCATTGGCTTCCACGCCCGTGGTGTAAGACAGCACCCCAACGAGATCCTCTGTTACCGGATTGGCACCTCCGGCAGTATAGTCATCGTACCACAGGCCAATGGCTGCCAATACGACACCCGAGACGGCCTGCAGCTCGATACGCGTAACATCGTCTTCCAGCCGCCGCCCATTTGGG
The DNA here is from genome assembly GCF_040219495.1 of Phaeodactylibacter sp. Classification (GTDB taxonomy): domain Bacteria; phylum Bacteroidota; class Bacteroidia; order Chitinophagales; family Saprospiraceae; genus Phaeodactylibacter. The sequence continues at coordinate 10,157 of NZ_JAVJSK010000033.1, forward strand.
AAGCCGTCCATATTGGGAATGAACTCCAAGTCTGCCGTACTATTGTAAGCCGGATCGGTAAGGCCCAGCACTGCTGCCTGAATCAGCCCTAAGGAACTGAAGGCAGGATTGTCGCGCGGGGTGGCCGGCACCGCCATATTGAGGCGCAGCATATCCCCGCCGTTGGGCAGGAAATTGTTGACAAAGGGTTTGCCCGCTGCCAGTGGGTTCCCTTCTTTACCTGTTGCCAACTGGTAAGGGGGCACATTAGGTACACCCGTATGGAATGCAGGCCAGAGGTCTACAGACCGGGGTTTGCCGGGCCCGGGCAAAAGCAGGGTCCCAAAGATATCATCATCCAGGGCCGTACCTGCTACAGCAGCGGTGCCTTTGAGTGGGAACAAGCCATCCTGTCCGTTGCCAAAGTCAAACGATTGCAGGGAATTGCGTTGTATGCGCAGTGGGCCAAAGGCGGGCACTGCACCACCGAAGAGGTCATCATCCATATACAATGCCAGCTCCGGGTTGTAGAAATAATTGTCCAACAGGGTGTCTTCGAGTTCCTGGTAAGGCGTCAGCGCATTCCAGTAGTCTTTCATACCTACCGGGATGACGGCTTCGTTGGTCAGGGGCATGCCCAAACGTGAAACCTGCACCCAGTCTCCGTCGTAGGATTCGCTACCCGGCTCTAGGGTACGGATACGCGGGCGGCTGGCAGAGGCCCACACGCCAATCACGTAGTTCGGGTCCAGGATGCTCTCCGGGCTTCTTGGCGCACCTTTCTTCAGCAAAAACTGAATGGGGATTTCCAAAGCAATAGCACTTGTGTTGAGGCAGGCTAGTCCGTCCCGGGGGGCACCCATCTGACGAGGGGCATCACCAAGGTCGAATATACCGCCAAGGTCCACGAAGAAAGGGTCATCTACAGGGCCGGCGAAAATCTTCTCCCCGGTATGCGCAGAGCGGACCGCGTCTTCAAAAAGCTCAGCATAGTCTGCATTTAAGCCTACCGGTGAAGATATCGAACGTGCGCCGATATTGTTGGGGGGTACTTTCCCATTCACCAGGATGGGGATAAACCCACCGCCGTTGATGCTTTTTTCCACCGTATAGCGGGTCATGAGGTTTTCCTGGCCCAGACGGATGTTGAAGAAAGTGGTCGGGTCTTCATTCTTTTTTTCAAAAGTGAAGCGGTAGACAATCTCATCACCCGGTTTGCTGGCATCGTTATCAATGTGAATCTCGTAGCGGATATTCTCCCCAAACTGATAGTAGTTGGGGCCACCGTGAGGCAGTTGCATAGGCACATACGTTGCAATAAGGACAATATTACGGGGATTGTCGGGGCTTCGGAAAGCATACACATCCACGTTGTCCGCCAGCGGGTCATTAGAGATGAGGGGGGCTTCCCGGTGGCTGGAAGCTTGCAGTGCCTCGCTGCCACAAAAGAGCAGGGCGAGCACCACTGATAGAATAAATTTGAATCTATGGTATAACATAAAGTTTCTTTTTGATTGAGGTAATGGGCGCTATTACTGATCGGTTTCTGTACCGCGCCAGGGCGCAGCCAGATACGGGAAGGAATTGTTGAATGGCTTGTCGTTTTCCTCCACGCCGGTCGTGTAAGTGAGTACACCCAACAGGTCATCCGTCACTGGATTAGGGTCTCCTGCAGTGTAATCATCGTACCAGAGCCCGATCGCTGCAAGGGCAACACCACCAACGGCCTGTAATTCGATACGGGTGACATCGTCCTCCAACCGGCGGCCATTAGGGAAGCCATCCATATTGGGGATAAATTCCAGATCAGCCGTCCCGTTGTAGGTCGGGTCAGTAAGCCCGGCTACGGCTGCAGCTACAATCCCCAGCGGGCTGAAATCTGCGCTTGCCCGGTCGGTGACTGGTACGGCCATATTCAGGCGCAGCATATCGCCACCGTTTGGCAGGAAATTATTGATAAAGGGCTTCCCGGCAGCCAAGGGATTGCCTTCTTTTCCTGTCGCTAGCTGGTAAGGAATGACATTAGGCACACCGGTGTGAAAGATCGGCCAGAGGTCTACTGACCGTGGCATCCCCGGCCCGGGCAGCAATAAGCTGCCAAACACCTGATCGTCCAATGCGGTACCGGCTACTGCCGCAGTGCCTTTCAGTGGGTAAAGCCCGTCCATCCCGTTGCCGAAATCAAAGCGTTGTAACGAATTGCGCTGTATGCGCAGTGGCGCAAAAGCAGGTACGGCCGGACCAAACTGATCATCGTCCATGTACAGCGCCAACTCCGGATTGAAGAAAAACTTATCCAGTACGGTGTCTGTAATTTCTTCGTAGGGGGTCAGGGAGTTCCAATAGTCCTTCATACCAATTGGGATGACGACCTCGTTGGTCAGTGGCATACCCAGGCGGGAAACCTGCACCCAGTCGCCACTGTCTTCGGGGGCGGCACCCAGCATGCCCAGTGTGCGGACTGCCGGTCGGCTAGCTGATGCCCAAACACCGATCACATAATCGGGGTCCAGAATACCAGACGGTGTGTCAGCAGCTCCGTCTTTGAGCAGCATAGCGATCGGAATCTGAATGGCGATGGTATGTACGTTGAACTCGCCCAGCCCGTCGCGGGCAGCACCATTCTGACGCGGAGCATTGCCCAGGTCAAAAATACCGCCAAGGTCTACGAAGAAGGGATCGTCTACCGGGCCGCAGAAGACCTGCTCTCCATCTGGAGTTTGGGCAATCGCTTCGCTCATCAGGCTGGCGTAGGTAGTACCGAGCCCTACCCCACTTTCGATGGACCGCGGACCAATATCGTTGGGCGGTACGATACCACCCTGAACAATGGTTTCAAAGGAGGCACCACCGTCCATACTCCGCTCCATGGTGTAGGTGGTCTTGAGGTTCTGCTGCCCCAAACGGATATTAAAGAAGGTGGTGGGGTCTTCATTCACTTTCTGGAAAGTGAAACGGTAGATGATCTCATCGCCCGCCACTCCGGCATCGTTGTCGATGTGGATTTCATACCGGATGTTTTCCCCAAACGTGTAGTAGTTCGGCCCGCCGTGGGGAAGTTCGGCCGGGATGTAATTGGCAATAATAGTAATGGTGTTGGGGTCATCGGGGCTCCTGAAAGCGTAAACGTCCGTATTATCTGCCAGCGGATCGTTTGCAATCAGCGGAGCTTCGCGGTGGCTTGATGCCATCAAGTCGCTGCCGAGCAGTATACTCAGCAAGGCGCAGACCGCAAGTCTAAATACATTCATACTGTCTGATTTAGGTGAGAAAATTAAAGCATCACGAGCCGGACGGGTACTACAGTGGCTAACCAGGGGTTGCCGTTATGGCGGCACCCTGGTCAACCCGGGTGGGCTGTTGCCGTCTTTAAATCGTGATTTCAGTAATACTTACGGAAGGTGCAACCGCAGCGGATTGAAACCCTTAGGATTTTTTTTAAGATTTCTTCCCCGGCTTTTGTAAATTGAAGCTCAACAACACCAATCATGCCCGTCGAAATCACCGAAATCTTCTACCCCAAGGCCCGCCCGGAATGGCGGCAATGGCTGGAAACGCACCACACGACCAAAACCGAAATCTGGCTGCGCCGCTTCAAAAAAGCGGCCAGTAAGCCCTGCATCACCTACGACGAGCTGGTGGAAGAATGCCTCTGCTTCGGCTGGATAGACGGAGTGGTAAAAAAACTGGACAAAGAGAGTAACGTCCAACGCATCACGCCCCGCCGCAAGAAGAAGACCTTCCTCTCTGAGCTCAACCGGCAGCGGGTATGGAAGCTACAGCGCGAGGGGCTGATGACGCCCGCCGGCATTGCCCCCATCGAAGACCAAATCGGCAGTCCGGATGATCCCTGGGACATCCCCGACTGGGTGGAAGCCCAGCTTCGCGAAGACGATGAAGTGTGGGCTAACTTCCAAGCTTTCCCCAAGCTCTACCGGCGCCTGAAAATCGGCTGGATCAAAGAGTGCGGGGAGCGGCGGCGGGAGGAGGCGCAGAAGCGGCTGAACTGGCTGATCAAGAATACGAAAAAGGGGAAGAGGTATGGGACGGTGCCGATTGAGGGGTGATAGCCCGCCCGTCAGATCTTGGCTCCAAGGTCGCCCCCTGACTAAGAGCGTGTTGGGACTTTTTTCTTCTAGTCGAAAACTAACATTTTTTTGGTTATACGAGGCACGAAAACCGGAGTTTAGCCTTAGCTAAATGAGGATTTTCGGGACGAAGTATAAGCGAAAAAGTGTAGTTTGTAGGCCGATTACTAAAGTCCCAACACGCTCTAAAAGTGTGTTGGGATTTTACACTTTGGGCTCCTCTTGCCAGAGGTTCGCTCCAAAAGCAAAACCCCAACAAGCTCTAAAAACGACTGCCCCGCCCGGAATCCGGACGAGGCAGCCTGATCATTTGGGAAGAGCTTATCTAATGATTTGCAGCTTCCCGATTCCCCTTACTTCTTTATTTGTGTCTGAGATTCTGTAAATGTAGGATCCGCCCGGTAGCTGTACCGGCAAAGACAAAACGGCAGCTGTACTTTGACCTGCGCCAATTTGAGTACTAAAAACCACCCTTCCACTCATATCTAATAATTCAATACTCCCCTTTTGCAGCCCTTCAGGGATTTCAACAGAAAGCATTTCACCCGCCCTTACGGGATTAGGGAATACTTTCGTACTAAAAGTTACAGCCTCTGCTTCAGATGAAGAAGTAATCAGGTTCTTAATCTCCTCAGAGATGGTAAAAAAATCAATATCACCCTGGGCATTCACTCTGATATTTGCAGCAGAGCGTGGCAGGCCCTTGGCGTAGAAAAAGTAGCGGGTAAGGTTTTGTACCTCCCCTTGTTGCAAGCCAAATAAATCGAGCATTATCTGAGGTGCAGGTTGCCCGCCAAGGGTATAGTTAAAAGTGATGGCACGTGTGCGCTTTAACATCAGGGCTTCCATACTTACAGAGCCTGAACCATCCGGATTTGGAAGTATCAGTGTACCGTGCCCGACTACGGAGCAGAATGCACTGTCACGGGTCATCTGACCTGCAGGAGTATTTTGTAAGCTAAACGCAGATACAGTTACCAGGTAGTCCGTTTCAGTAGTTATGTCATAAGCCCAGGAATCGCTGAAATTAAGTGGAAATTGTATCGTTGACTTACGCTCCATGAAGTCATGTTCTGTTTCCAATATTTTCAAAACATCTTCTGCCCCCCCTGTAAAGGTCACCAGGGGAACGTCAAGTGCTCCATAGACTTCACCAATGGGGCCATGCCCTGTATCGTCGAGTAGGTAATAGGAATTTCCAGGTTGATTACCAACACCACCAAGTGCCTGACGAGAGGCCATGTCTGTTAAGTTGGCTTCCGGGAATAAAGCATTGGATGGTGTACTATAATCTGATGCCAAGGTGTCCGTCAAGAGCAAATCGCTATAGTCCCAGACCAACCCTTCGCCCTCTTCCGGTAAATTAGCATTTGAATAATCAAGATTCCAGCCGACGACACGCATACCGGATTCCAGGTTAAAATCAGACCTTTCGATTGTAATTTGGGCCTCCATTTGTGTGCCTAAAAACAAAAGCGTAAACAGTGTAATTAATGACCTCATTGGAATAATTTTTCGGAAAGAAGATCTGGGCTAACGGAATGGCCCGGTGATCACTTTCCATGTGTTGAACAAAATAATGATAATGCTCCCCTATTCATTTCCTGAAACCAGGCCACCTGAAAAGGAAGGGTTTCAATGCCCGATTACGATTGAACACCAAGGCGGGCAGATCATCAAAAAGTATGAAACAAAGGTGGGCAGAAAAGTACCCTAAAGGGTATCAAAATCGAATCAAATGATATAAAAATCCGATCATTTCCCTTGTAAACGCTGGCTTTCCGGCGTTTTTTATTGTAAAGTGCCCCAAACCGGGGCAAATGGGCGGCTACCAATACCGGTTAGCCCAAGCTCACCCCGATTAGTGAATCACTTGCAGCTTCCCGCTTCCTCTCACCTGCTTGTTTTCATCTGTAATTCGGTAGAAGTACATCCCTGAGTGCAGCGTTTTGGGAAGGGCAAACCGGAGGGTTTCGTTTTGGGTGGCGTTCATAGACCAGGAAGCAACCGGCCGGCCAAAGGCGTCGAGGAGCTCAATAGTTCCATTGGCTACTTCAACCGGTACATGGACCGACAGTTGCTGCCCGGCCTGTAATGGGTTGGGAAAAGCCCTGAAAGCATCAGATTCAACAGCTTTTTCCGCAGTGGAGCTGATGATGTCCTGGATATCATCAGGGATCACAAAAAAGGAAACATTCCCTTCCTCATCCAGGACTATTTCGGCGGCAGCAGCAGGAAGCCCCTTTACATAAAAGGAGTATCTGGTAAACGTCGATGTTTCGCTCTGCTGCAGCCCAAACAGATCAAGCATCAGTTGAGGGGCAGGCTGTCCACCCAGAAGGTAAGTGTATGTCAGGCTTTCTGTATGTTTAACCATTAGGGCTTCTGCGCTTATCGTACCCGAACCACCAGGGTTAGGCAACAGAAGTGTACCATAACCAGACACTTCGTAAACGGAACTATCACGGGTTATCTGGCCCGCTGGTACATTCTCAAGGTTAAAAGCCTCAACAGAAACCTGAAAATCAGAGGTGATCGTATGATCATATGACCAGCTATCATTATACTGAAGCGGAAACTGAATAAAAGTCTCCTGAGGATCAAATTGGTAGACTTTCCCAAAAACCCGAAGTGTATCCTCTGTTCCGCCGGTGAGCGCACCCAGGGCAATATCAATTGGCTCAGATACCATCCCCGCACGACCGTAGCTTTCATTATTCAGAATCTCATAGGAAGTTCCATCCTGTCTTGCGAGTCCTCCTAAAAAGTTGCGGGCAGTGGGGCTTGTAAACAGAGACTCTGGGAACTCATCACTCATATTGGCATCAAAGTCAGTAAAAAAACCATTACCTACTGATAGCCCGCTGTAATCCCACAATAGATCTTCACCAGACTCCGGAATCGTAACCCCTTCTTCATCAAGGTACCAGTATACTACGCGGGTGTCTGGCTCCAGGGTAAAGTCTGATCTTTCAAGCGTCATTTGAGCCTGCGCCTGCATACCCAAAAAGAAAAGCGTGAACAGTGTAACTAATCGTCTCATCTGAATTGATTTTAAGAAGAAGCCAGCGCCTTTTGGAAGGGCTTCCGGCCCTTTTCATAAGGTTAATAGATCATTTAGAAAGGCAGAAACAAGATAGCCTTACTGATCATCAATGATGACGGTACAAAGATGGGTAGAAGAGCAGGACGGCGGGTATCAAAAACCGATCAAAATATATCAAAAACCGATCAAAACCTTATGAATACTAGCTTTCTGATTGTTTTTTGGCAAACTGGCCGGGCGTTTCCCCGTACTTATCCTTGAAGCATTTGATGAAGTAGGCGGTGCTGCTGAAACCGGTTTGGAAGGCAATTTCAGCTACCGTCCCACTCTGCTGCCGGAGTAAATCTGCACTGCGCTGCAAACGGATGGAGCGTATAAACTGATTGGAAGACTGATTGACCAGCGCCCGCAGTTTGCGGTTGAGGTGAGGCGAGCTCATCCCGACCTGCCGGGCCAGGGATTCAACGCTAAACTGTTCATCTCCCAAGTGGCTTTCCACGATTTCCAGCGCTCTTTCCAGAAAGTCCTGATCAATGGAGTTGACCGATACCTCCTCGGGCTTCAGCTCTACCGCACTAGCGAAACGCTGCCGCAATTGCTCTCGTAGTTGAATGAGGTTGTGAATACGCACCCTTAGTTCTTCGGCATCGAAAGGCTTGGCCAGATAGTCATCAGCACCGGTGCGCAATCCCTGCAGTTTCTCCTCTTGCTCAGCTTTGGCGGTCAGTAGAATGACGGGGATATGGCTCGTGCGGACATCCCCCTTTAGGGCAGCGCACACCTCATACCCATTTTTGCGGGGCATCATCACATCGCTCACGATGAGGTCGGGCATGTGCTCCCGGGCTATTTCGATGCCGGATTGACCATCCCTGGCTTCAATAATCTTAAACGCCGTGTCCAGCCGTTGCCGGATAAACGCCCGGACTTCATCGTTGTCTTCGATCAGCAGTACAGTAGCGTCCGGTTGAGTGGAGGCATGAACCTTCTGATAAGGTATTTCCTCTGTGGTCTGTAACGGAGCTGCAAGTACAGTACCTGACTGCATAGGTGACTCCACCCGCTCTTCCGGTCGTAAATGCCCGCTTCCCAACGGTAGGAAAACCCGGAACGTAGCCCCCTCCCCTTCGAAGCTTTCCACCTCAATACGGCCATGATGCAGCCGGACAAGTTCCCGGCTGAGCGCCAGTCCCACACCGGTGCCCACTTCAGGGGAAGCCGATACCTGAAAAAACCGTTCAAAGACTTTATCCTGCAGCGACTGCGGTATGCCGGGCCCCGTATCCGACACGCTGAGGCATAATTCCTGTCCAAGCTGCGACAAGGCTACACTCACGCTGCCTCCGGAAGGCGTAAATTTCAAGGCATTGGAAAGTAAATTATTAACCACCTTTTCCAGTTTGCCCGCTTCATAGTACAAGTGAACCGAAGGCTGCTCACTCTTGAAGGAAAGATGGATTTCCCGGTCCTCTGCCAGGGATTCAAAGGCGAAGACCAAGCTGTACACCAGAGGGACGACATCCTGTTGGCTGGCTCTCAGCTCCATTTTTCCTGCTTCCAGCCTGGATAACTCCAGGAGCTCATTTACCAGATAAAGCTGGTTATTGGCATTGCGTAAAGCAATTTCCATCAACTGTCGTTCCCTTGGCTCTGGATTCCCTTCCAGCAATTGCTGCAAAGGCCCCATCATGAGAGTCAGTGGCGTGCGGAACTCATGGGAAAGATTGGTAAAAAACCTGGTCTTCAGGGCGCTGAGCTCTTCAAACTGTTCTTTCTTTTTACGTAGCGTGGTGACCCGTTCAAATAAAATGAAAAACAGGAATCCGGAAAAGAACAACAGTCCAACCTGAAAACTGTACCGCAGCCCAAACACCCCGGAAAGTATATTTGAATTGTCCAACAGGAACAACATTCCGCCGACAAACAGAATAACGAAAGGCCACATCAGAGTGCGGGCTGTGCTTTGACCTTTCCTGGCCAGACGGGCAACTGGAAAGATGCTCAGCAGGGCCCAAAGCCCGAGACACATATCGGTGACCACCCGGGCAACCTGAAAGTCATTGAGTACTAAAATAAGCAGATAGGGCGATACCGCTGTCCATCCGGAAAACCAGGCGTACACTTTATAATACCGCGGCATTTGTTGTCGCATCTGGAGGAAATCAGTCACAAACAGCCCGGCGAACACCACAATACCAGATAGCGCAAAAATGATCATGGGCAAAGAGTCAGTTAGCTTTGGAAATTGCGCCAACAGAACAAGGAGCCCGTACCGGTCAGCAAAATAAAGGGTCGCACTTAGCATTATACCGGTATAAAACAGAAAGACCCGCTCCCGAAAAACCCACGCCATCAGCCCCCCCAGAACCGCAAGCAATACCAGCAAACCAGAATAAAAAGCCTGCCAGGTCAACTGATTGATTAAATCGTTGACCTTGGGGATTTGGGGCAAAAGGGTCAGGTGGGAGAAGTGCTCAGGTGGTGTATTCTCGATATAATCGACTTGAAAATACAGCGTTTGTTCTTTCCCCGGCTCTATGTTGACCCACAAGTACTCATAGGCGGAGGGCAGGCGTTCGTCAAGGTTGTCCATCGTGTAGCTACTGTACTGCTGATCGATCAGGGTCTCGTCCTGCACCACCAGCAAACGGGCCGCATCGGCATAAGTGCAAAACCGCAAAGTAGCACGCTGTGTTAACGGGCTTTCATTGATCAGCCGGATGGCAGACCATTTGCCGTCATTGCTTAGCACCTCGCCCCCGGTCATTAAAGGCTGAAGCTGCTGAATAGCATCGCCTGGCTGAGCAAAGGTATAGAGGGAGTCGTCAAATACTACGTTGGTTTTCAGTTTTCCTTGCAGCCGGTAGGTCGGGATTTCCGTTTGACCCGTCAGATATCCCGTAAACAAAGTACAGACAATGACGACGCCACATCTCAGAAAACCCATCATATCTAATGACCTCCTAGCCAAAACATTAACCCCCATATTGTAAAAGTACTGCTTTTAAGGTTGAGACTATATTTGGATGGGTTCTCTATTGATAACAGTATAACCGGCCAATTGATCAGCTAGTGGAGTATTTTAGAAATAATTGAACGTAGAAGCTCAGCAAACCCAAGGTCTCCAAGCGTGAAATACGCCCAACTCATTCGCACCAGCCAACCGCCTGCAAGTATTCCGCTTGTGGCAAAACACCGGAGGACAAACGAGCAGCCTGAATGGAAAATTGCCAAAACCTTACAGGAAAACCCTGCGTGCTCTGGCAGATCAGCAAAAAAGCCAACAAGAAACAATAGCAATACCGTCACGAAAAAACCGGGCTCCCTGACAGGGACACCCGGCTGCATTATCATTCACTAAATACACTATCTTAGAACAGCCCAAAACGGATGCCCACGTTCAGGGCGAGCCCGTTGATGTCGCTGCTTTCAATATTGACCAGCTCATTGCCCGGATTATTGTATTCGTAATCCAGACCTGAGGTAAAGCGGTAAGACGCCCCCGCAAACAAGCGTGCATTTTTGATCAGGTTAACTTCAGCCTGTACGCCCGGCTCTACGAAGAAAAAATAGTCTTCGCCGAAGGGGTCATCGTTAAAGTCCAGGTCGCCTTTATAGTCCATTGAGGCTTCTCCCCCACCGATAGTCAGTGGAAAGCTAAAGTGTACAAGGTTGTCCGGGTTCAGGATGTACTCAGCGCGCAGGCCACCGTAGCGGAGATCAAGGTAGAGGCGGTCGTCCATTTCTACATCAGGTGTGAATTCATTTGCAGAAGCAAAGAAAGCCGCGCCCAGAGAGAAACGCTTGTTGAAAATCACACCGGCGCTGCCCTGAAGGCTATGTACCGTTTGACCGGCAGCTTGTGTGAGCTGATAGCCCGGCGCTACGTAAAATCCGATTTCGGCACCTCCGCCACCGTTACCAAAAAGTGTCTTGGGGGCATTGTCCTGTGCCTGAGCAATAAACAGGCTACCAATCAGCATCGCGAAAGTGAAAAACGTGTACTTCATCGTGTTTAGATTAGTTTAACTTTTTTTATCAATAGTATTACTATCAAAAAGACAATTTACTGTTCGGCGGGTTCGTAACCTGCGCGATTTTTTTCCACTTTCTTATCGCTCATCCGGGTCAGACAAGGTATTTTCAAATCGGCGCCTGTTTTTATGGCTGATCTTCAATTCCTTAACTTTATTCGGTTTCCCATCCCGCTTATGGATCTCAAAAGCATCGTAGAGCGCCCCGTCTACCATGAAGGCCTTGTAGCGGATTTCATCCTGGCCCACCTCAACTACCTGATACAGCTGTGTATTCTCAGCAGCCCGGTCCATCCAGTCCTGTTCAGTGATGCTGTACATCTTGGGGCCGCTTACCGAAACCACATAAACGGTCTTTGAAGCCTCCTCAAATGGATTCGTACCGGTAATCAGCCCCTGCCCGCGGGCGTAGGAGTGATCGTGCCCCTGCAGCACGAGGTCTACCTGATGCTGATCAAGCAGGGGTTTCCAAAGCTGCTGTACCTCATCGCACTGCCGGTCGCCGGAAGGAGAAATAACCGGATGGTGAAAGGTGACAATCGTCCACCGGTTGGAGTTATCTTCGAGCACGTCAGCAAGCCATTCCGCTTGTCCTTCAAAATCAGCATTCGAATCCATAGAAATGATCCTTGCGCCCTGATAGTCCACATAGAAGCACCGGTCTTCCAGCCCTTCCGGCCCGTTGTCCGGGAAGTTGAACTGTGCGCCCCAAAACGGGGAGATGCCTACCTTGCGCTTTTCGGCATTTTTGATGTATTCGTGGTTGCCCGGAGGCACCACCACCGGCATAGAGCAGTGAATAAAGCCGCCCGCCTGAAACCATTCGCCCCACTCGTAGTCGTTTTGGCTGTGATTGATAAGGTCTCCGGCGTGCAGTACCCAATCCGCCTGTGGTGCTTCCCGGTAGGCGGCACGTATCGCTCTTGACCAATGCTCATGCAGATCGTTTTGGGCATCGCCCAGGTACAAAAAGGTGAAAGGTTCCGGACCGGCCGCGGCTGTGCGGAACTGCACCCACTCGCTCCAATAATCGCCTGCACCTACCCGGTAAGCATACAGAGTGGCCGGTTGGAGGTCCGTAAAGGTGACCTTATGATAGGCCGCCCGGGCAAACTCGGAAACCAACAGCTCAGTTTCTGCCTGATAATCCTTTTCATACTCGTCAAACTCGGGAGAAGGATCTGCCAGCGCGATCTCTGCAGAAGCTGTCCGCACCTCCGCCCTAGTGCGCCAGGTTACCGTTACTGAGGTGGCAGGGTCTGTAGCAGGCGTGAGCAAGATACGGTCGGGCCACCACTGCGGCTCGTAGCGGATTTGCAAGTGCTCCGGGGGCAGGTTCTTCTCCGGAGGCTGCGCAAGGCTCAGCAGGGATAGCATCGATACCCAAACAAGGAGGATTACTTTCTTCATCAGTCTTTTTGTTTTGTCGCTTTGCAAAGGTGGGAAGCCCCTGCCGTTCCCGTTGGCAATGAGGTTGCACATGCTGGTAGACAGGTTACCTGTTACCCGGAATTAGGTAAGCTGTTTAGCTCATTACCCTGTTTTAGGTAACCTCTACCTAAAATTTTTAAGGCCGCATTTTGCCTAACAAACGGTATTGAACCCTTCCCGGGCATGTGCTTACTTTGCAGAAGTCAATTTATTTAAATCTAGTCTAAATAAAAGCCATGCGAACACCTTTACTCCTCCTCGGCCTGATCGCCGTTGCGTTAAGCCTGAATGCGCAGCAGTTTCGGGAAGTCACCTGTGGGCCGAATTATACCTTATCCACTTATTTTAAATTTGGGAATGAAGAGAGCATCAGTCTCGAGCACAATGCCTGGGACATTGCCTTTACTGCACAGGGCCCGCAGGATGCCGGCATTTTTATCAATGAAGCGGCCGGGCTGGAAGGCACGGAGCTGGAATTATTCCTGATCCCCGGTGCTGAATTCGCCGACAATATCGACCTCACGCAGCTGGGCGAACGGCTCCTCAATGATGAAACCAACTGGACCAACGGAGGTGCTTTCAACCAAATGCGCGACCCCGGCAATCCGCTGGACTATGGCTGGGGGCAATACAATCCGGCTACGCAGTCTGTCGAGGGGCAAGCCCTTTTTGTGCTCAAACTGCGCAATGAGACTTTCAAAAAACTGGAAATCAGCAGCCTGGACGGTACCACCTATCATTTTCGCTATGCGAATCTGAACGGCAGCGATGAACAGTCGCATACCCTTAACAAAGCGGACTTTCCGGATAACGATTTGGTATACTGGTCATTCAGTAGTAATGCTGTGGTGGACTTCATCCCTAAGGCTGGCGAATGGGACTTACTTTTCACCCGCTACTCCACCCCATTGGATGATAATGAAGGGAGTACCCTCAACTATCTCCTCACCGGTACCCTTTCCGGTCCTGGCGTGGAGATCGCACAGATCGATGGCATCGACCCTGCTACCGTTACCTTCGAAGGGTACGAAGATTCCCTGAGCACCGACCTCGATATCATCGGCCATGACTGGAAGAACTTTGACCTGGGCACCTTTTCCTGGGCACTGCCTGCCGACCGCGTCTATTTTGTCAAGGCAGCTAATGGAGAAGTCTGGAAGCTCTTCTTTGTCGACTTTGAAGGGTCGAGCACCGGCAATATCGTCTTTCAGGAAACCAATATGGGCGTCGTCAATACTGTTAATCATACCCTGTTTGAAGACCTGAGTGTATTTCCTAATCCTGCCAGGGAGAGGGCTACCGTTGCACTGACGCTAAAGCAAGCCGCCCCGGTACAGCTGAATGTGTTCAATGCTACCGGACAGTCCGTTTGGTCGGCGGTAAGTGAAGAGCCTGCCGGTTTTCAAACGGTCAGCCTCCCGGTCAGCCACCTGCCCGCCGGCAGCTACTGGCTACAGGTACAAACGCCCGGCACCGCGCCGATCTCTCAACCCTTAATCGTAGCCCCATGAACCGGTTTATAATCCATTTTCTGGGCATGCTTGCCCTGGGGCTAAGCCTGAATGCTTGTCAAAACGCCCCGTCCGCGACCGAACAAGCCACACAAGAGGCTTCCTATAAGCGCCTCGTCTCCCTTTCCGGCAGCGTCACAGAACTGCTTTATGAGCTGGAGCAGGGCGATAAAATCGTAGGCGTTGACGTGACGAGTACTTACCCCGCAGAGCAGTTAACCCAATTGCCTAAACTGGGGCACGTGCGTCAGCTCAACGTGGAAGCGCTGCTCAGCCTGCAGCCCGACCTGGTGTTGGCGGAGCGGACGGATGAAGCCTCCGCTGCCCTGCAGCAACTGGAAACCGCCGGGGTGGAAGTCCTTTGGCTCGACGGCTCCTTCACACTGGACAAACCCCTGGCGCAAGCTGAACAGATCGGTAAAAAGCTGGGGCTAAACGAGGAACTCGAAAGCCTGCGGAAAACCTACGAAGCCGACAAAGCCAAGTTGCAGCAAGCCCGGCAGACGATGGAGGGCATCCCCAAAGTGCTTTTCATCTACGCACGCGGTAAGGGCAGCCTAATGGTGGCGGGGAAAAACACCGCCGCTTCCGCAATGATTGAGCTGGCGGGCGGGCAGAATGCTATCTCCTCCTTCGAAGGCTTCCGCGCCCTATCCGCAGAAGGCCTGATGGAGGCACAGCCCGAGGTATTGCTGCTGTTCGACAGCGGCTTGCAGAGCCTGGGCGGCGTGGAAGGCCTGTTGCAAATCCCCGGTCTGGCGCAAACACCGGCGGGGCAGCAGGGCCATATCATTGGGATGGAAGGTTTATACCTGCTGGGCTTCACGCCACGGGCTGCCCGTGCAGCAGCGGACTTATCCGGGCGCCTGCAAGCGTTGCCGGATGCCTACACGCTGAATTAAGAAATCATGATACAAAGCCTGCCCAAATACCGTTCCCTTTCCCGTTTGCTGTCGCCTCCTGTGCTGACGCTGTTGCTGGTCATTTCTGCGCTCTGCGCCCTGCTGATCGGGGCGTACAGCCTGCCGGTACAGCAGGTCGGGCTGGTGATGGGCGAACAGTTGTTTGGTCTGGAAGCCGGCTTGCCACAGACCCTGAGCTATCTGGTCTGGGACATCCGCCTGCCCCGCATCCTGCTGAGTGTGTTCGTAGGCGGTGGGCTCGCTATTGCCGGGGCCGCGGTGCAGGGGCTCTTCCGCAATCCACTGGCCGACCCGACGCTGATTGGCGTGACGAGCGGGGCGATGGTGTTTGCGGTAGCAGGCATTTTGTTTTCCGCCTCCGTTCTGGGCGTGATTGGCAGCTGGCTGGGCTACGCTACAGTCACCGTAATGGCGTTCACCGGCAGCCTGCTGACCACCTTCCTGGTCTACTGGCTGGCGAGCAGCAAAGGCTATACTTCCGTAGTGACGATGCTGCTGGCGGGCGTGGCCATCACAGCCCTGGGCGGTGCCCTTACCGGGCTGATGACCTACTTCTCCGATGAGGATGAGCTGCGCGATATCACCTTCTGGACACTGGGCAGCCTGGGCGGCGCCAACTGGCAGATGCTCGCGCTGCTGGTGCCGTTGGTACTCCTGCCTGCCTTTATCCTCTGGCGACAGTCGAGCCAACTCGACCTGCTGCTGCTGGGCGAGCGGGAAGCGGCCTACACCGGCGTGAATACGCAGCGCACCAAATGGATCGTCATCGGCTGCGCCGCCCTGATTGTAGGGGCTTGCGTGGCGGTGAGTGGGGTGATTGCCTTCGTGGCGCTGGTCGTCCCTCACCTGGTACGGCTGATACAGGGGCCGCGCCACCGCAGTTTGCTCTTGGGCTCCGCCCTGCTCGGCGGATTGTTGATGGTCTGGGCGGATACCGCAGCCCGCACGCTGATTGCACCCGCTGAATTGCCAATTGGCATCCTGACGGCTCTGCTCGGTGCGCCGTTTTTTATCTGGCTATTGCTCAAAACCAAACGCAGCTTATGATCGAAGCAAACCACATCGGGGTACGGAAATCGGGCCGCTGGATTTTGCGGAAAGCAGGGGTACAGGTACGTGCCGGAGAACTGGTGGCGCTCATCGGTGCCAACGGGGCCGGGAAGTCGACCCTGCTGAAAGCCGTGGCGGGAGAGATTACGCCGGATGAAGGTGCGGTAAGCATCAACAGCAAAATTTTGGCAGACTGGCCGGCTGCCGGGTTGGCAAAAGTCCGGGCTGTGCTCAGCCAATCAGTCCAACTGCCCTTCTCCATGCCCGTGATCGACCTGGTGGAAATGGGGCGCTATCCGTATCAGGGGCAGGAACCGGGCGGGCGCACCCGGGAGATTGCCCGGCTTTGCCTCAAACAGGTGGGACTGAGCGGGTATGACGACCGGGACATCCGCACGCTTTCCGGTGGAGAACAACAGCGGGCGCAGCTGGCGCGGGTACTGGCGCAAGTGCACCGGGAGAGCGAGTCCGGTGAGCGTTTTTTACTGCTCGATGAGCCCACCGCCAGTCAGGATATTGCGCAAAAGCAGCAACTGCTCAGCCTTTTGCGAAAGCTGGCGAACGAGGCAGGCCTTGGCATACTCACGATCCTGCACGACCTCAACCTGGCGATGCAGTACGCCGACCGGGTAGTGCTGCTGCGCGGCGGGCATTTGCTGAAAAGCGGCCCACCCGAAACGGTGCTCACCCCCGAGGGGATTGCACAGGGATTTGGGCTTAAAGCCCGGGTGGTGCGGACGCCGGGAGAAGCCTTGCCACATATTCTCACCTGCCCTACGGCGGTGGATCTTTTTCAAAATGAAGAAACAGCTATACCATGAAGACAACAACAAGCATTAATCCGGAACTACAGGCGCGATATGAAGCGCTGAAGTCAGAACAGCCCAAATTGCGCATCCGCAATGCAGCAGAGGCACTGGGCGTAAGCGAAATGGAATTGCTCGAGCTGCAATTGGGCAGCACCGCCACGCGCCTCAGCGGAGGCTGGCAGAGCCTGCTGCAGGAGGTGGAAAGCCTGGGCCACGTGATGGCGCTTACGCGCAATGAATACGTTGTGCATGAACGCAAAGGCGTATACCACAACGTCTCCTTTATGCACGATGGCAAAATGGGCGTAGCGGTAAATCCGGACATCGACCTGCGGCTGTTCATGTGGGAATGGGAATACGGCTATGCGGTGGAAGTGCCCAGCCGGGGCAAAGTGCTGCACAGCTTGCAGTTTTTCAATCAACGCGGTACGGCAGTCCATAAAATATACCTGACCAATAAATCGGACCAAGCCGCCTATGATGCATTAGTCAACAAGTACCGGGCGGAAGACCAAGGTACGCCTGCAACCGTAGACCATAGCCCGCAAGCAGCGCCTACGGTGATCCCGGACTCGGAAATCGACGTGGCCGCTTTTCAGGAAGAATGGCGCAAGCTGCAGGACACGCATGATTTCTTCCCCCTGCTGAAAAAGTACGAGCTGCAACGAACACAGGCCCTGCGCCTGGCGCCGGAAGGCTTTACCCAAAAGGTACCCAACGAAGCGGTGGTT
The DNA here is from genome assembly GCF_040219495.1 of Phaeodactylibacter sp. Taxonomy (GTDB): domain Bacteria; phylum Bacteroidota; class Bacteroidia; order Chitinophagales; family Saprospiraceae; genus Phaeodactylibacter. The sequence goes on from NZ_JAVJSK010000033.1 coordinate 27,759, forward strand.
AAAGTGCTGGAAGCGGCGGCAGAAAATGAAGTGCCGATTATGGTCTTCATCAACAGTCCCGGCTGCATCCAAATCCATACCGGACCGGTGAAAAAGCTGATCCCGATGGAGCAGTGGTTCAATGTGATGGACCCGGACTTCAACCTGCACCTCAACCTGGAGGGCATCGCGGAGAGCTGGGTGGTGAAAAAGCCGACCAAGGATGGCATCGTTACCGGCCTGGAAGTGTACGATGCGCAGGGTGAGCTCATCGTGTACTTCTTTGGCAAGCGCAAGCCCGGCATTCCGGAGCTGGAAAGCTGGCGGGAGATTATAGATGAGAAGTTCGACCCTGCCTGCTTGCGCATGGCAGGCAGGTCCGCTGGAGTCGAAGCCACTATTTAAGTTTGAGTTACTATTGTACGACCCCAATGGGGTCGACTATCCGTAAAAACAGCTTTCATCTTTTAATTGACGCCGTAGGTGTCACACTTACCTGAAGAAAAGAAGAGCAAATGGATAATGTTCGATGGTCAAGCAATCGCGAAGTAACCTACAAGAGCACATGAGGACGATATTTTTTGTTTGTTGTTTCTTCATTACGATTGGTACTTGCACCCCGCTGCATAGCCAAGCTTCGCTGCCACCCGATTCATCGCTTTGGGCGCTGCAGTTGCATGATGTAATCGTGACGGCGCAGTACGCGCCCACCGACAGCCGCAACGCCGTGCACGATGTGATCACCATACGGGAGGAAGTGATTGAGCAGCGGGGCGCTACCAATCTGGAACAGCTGCTGCAGCAGGAAGCCAACATCCGCATCCGGCAGGATATGGTGCTGGGCAGCAGCATGAGCCTGCTGGGTATCGACGGGCAGAATGTCAAAATTATGGTGGACGGCGTGCCGGTGATCGGTCGGCAGGATGGCAATATCGACCTCAGTCAGCTCAACCTCAACAACATTGAGCGGGTGGAGATCGTAGAGGGCCCGATGTCGGTCAGCTACGGTACGGATGCCCTGGGCGGCGTCATCAACCTGATCACCAAAAAATCGCAGCTCGACCGCTACGACCTGAACCTCACGAGTCAGGTGGAAGCCCGGGGCGAGAACCGCTACGCTGCTGCCTTCGGTGCCCGCCTGACCGATGATCTTACCCTGCGCCTCAACGGCGGCTACGATGTGTTCGGCGGCTTTAGTGAAAACGACAGCCTCCGCTCCGTGCTTTGGAACCCCAGGGAGCAGTGGTTTGCGGATGCCTACCTCGGCTACCGGCTGGACGATAAACGCAAGCTGTTTTACACAGGCAGCTTCTTCGATGAAGAAGTGCAGAATCTCGGCAACATCCGCCGCCCGCAGTTCAAGCCCTACGCCTTTGACGACTTTTACCTGACCCGGCGCATCAACCACAGCCTGGCGTACGAAGGGCAAGTCGGGAAAAACTACTACCTGCAAGCCACCACCGGCTACAACCAATTCCGCCGCTACAAGCGCACCCTGCGCACTAATTTTGAGGAAAACGAGCAGCTTGAAGTACCCGGCATGCAGGACACCGCCCGCTTCTCCGGTGCCATGCTGCGCGCCACCTTCGCCAGTCAGTACGCCGACAGCCCACTGAATTTTCAGGTAGGCGTGGACCTGCGGTACGATGACGCGACGGGCCTACGCATACAAGACAGCTTGAGCAGCCGGGAAGGCTTTTCGCAAATTGGCGACTACGCGGCATTCGGCAGCCTGCGCTATCAGCCATGGGAAGCGCTGACCGCAGAAGCCGGGCTGCGCTACGCTTACAATACCCGCTACGAAGCCCCGCTCGTGCCTTCCTTCCACCTGAAGTACCGGCTGAATGAGCAGTGGGCCCTACGCGGCTCCTACAGCCAAGGCTTCCGCAGCCCGGACTTGAAGGAGTTGTTTTTCGAATTTATCGATATCAACCACTTCATCCTCGGCAACCCGAACCTACGGGCGGAGCGCTCGGACAATCTGCAGCTAGGCCTGTTCTACGAGCAGCGCGGGGACGACTGGCGCCTCAAGGGCAAAATCAAAGGCTTCTACAACGACATCCGCGATAAGATTGAGCTGTTTGAGTACATCGAGACCGACGAAGGCATCGCCCCGGCGATTGACACCTCTACCCTGCGCTTTGCTTACTTCAATCAGGCGGTGTACAAAACGCAGGGCGTCAACTTCTCGCTCAGCTACAGCACGCCCCGGCTGGAACTGAGCGCTAATGCCTCCACCATCGGCTACTACAATCCGGCGAGCGAAGACTTGCCACAGCTGGATGAATTCACCTACGCCATGGAGTACAGCAGCAGCGCCACCTACCGCTGGCTGAAGGCAGGCCTGAGCGCTTCTCTTTTCGTGCGCGTCAATGACCGGCAGGTCAATTTCTTCCCCACCACGGATGCGGAGGGCAACACCATCGCCGGTCAGCGCCTACAAGATGGCTTTACGATGGCAGACTTTACCCTCACCAAATCCTTCTGGAAAGAGCGCATCGACCTGACGCTGGGTGCCCGCAACCTACTCGATGTACGGCGGGCCAACATACAGGGCGCAGCGAGCGGCGGGGCGCACAGCGGGGGCACCGGCAGCGCGCCGGTGAGCCCGGGGCGGAATGTGTTTGTGCGGATGATGGTGGATTTGGGGTGGTAGTGTGAAACAAACAGAAAACAGTATGAAATGTAAAACCGAGGTGCTGCTAATGAACGGCAGCATGAGCGTCGGGTAATGTACCGGCTGTAAACGGGTGGGCGTCCACTTCAACAACCTGCAATTATACGGTGTTTCATTTTACTACTTCACGTAAAAACCAGTCTAAACTACCGACTTCCGCTCCTTTATGTGGATAGGTTTCGCTGCGAGGGGTAATGATGAAGCCACGATCAGCCTGAATGTACTCCAAACTATAATAGAAGCCTTTGCTTACCTTAGGAGCGTTTGAAAATTTGATTTCAATACCCCATCGCTTACCGTCAGGGCGGAGTATCAGTAAGTCGATCTCTGCCCCGGAGCGCGTTCGGCAAAAGAAAAAGCCAGAAAACTCCGGGCTTTCCCGAATAATTTGTTCGATAACGAAAACCTCCCATGAGTTTCCGACAGCAGGGTGGCTCAGTAACTGCTCATAATCGTATATTCGGAGCAAATGGTGCGGCAACCCTGCCTGCTGCGAGTGACCAGGTCAGACTCTCCAATAATTTTTGAGATATACTTCGGTAGATCATAAATTAACCACTTACTAAATTTAAAATTTGTTTTTAAATTTTAGCAGGTTATAACACATGGGAAATCTCCGATGGCAAGGTTCTTTTGCGCATTGATCCATCCGCCCTCCACTCCTTCCGACACTACTCTTTTTTTCAGGCATTACCTGAAAAAAGGAAACGAAATGGCCAAATACGAGCTGCCCAAAGACCGGATTCTCATTACTACAGATTACATGCGCAAGAAGTATGGCTCGTATGATCTGAATATTTTCCGGCGCTGAGTGGACCAGGGGAAGGTGAACAATGCGATAGCCCTTCACGAAGGTTCGAGTCAAATGCTTAACTTCACGGTCCAAACCTAAAGAATACGGATCATGAAGAAGCTTTTGATATTGTCACTCTGCTCCATTTGTATGGTAACGCTTGGGACCAGCCAATCCAGGGTAATGACACCGGAGCAACTCATTGAACTGAACAGGGTTTCTGCTGTGGGCTTAAGCAATGATGGCAGTCGGGTGATTTACAAAACCTCAACCTACGACCTGAAAACGAATGAACGCTCCAGTAAACTATTTTCTGTTTCTGTAAACGGAGGAGACCTGCAATCCTTAGAAGAAATTGGAGATCAGGTAACAGATAAAAAGGTTTCTCCAGATGGCAAATGGAAGTTAATTACAAAAGAAGTCAAACTCCAGAGTGTAAGTGGCACTGACCACTATAGCGATGTACCTCATTCAAATGTCCTCATATACGACCAACTCAACTACAGACATTGGGATACCTGGGAAGATGGGGCTTACAGCCATGTTTTTTTAAAATCCATTACGGACCCTCAGGGTAGCGATATCGATTTGATGGAAGGGGAGCCTTTTGATTGCCCGCAAAAGCCGTTTGGTGGTGAGGAAGACTATATCTGGAGCCCCGATTCCAAAAAAGTATTGTACGTCACTAAAAAGTTAACGGGCGTCGAGTATGCGGTGAGTACCAATTCGGATATCTTTGAGTACAACCTGGAAACCCGGCAAACCACCAACCTTACGGCAGATAATAAAGGTTACGATACCCATCCTGCATTTTCGTCCAAAGGCACCCTCGCCTGGTTGCGAATGAAAAGAGACGGGTATGAATCTGATAAAAATGATATCATCGTCAGGCTATCCTCAGAGGATGTGAACCTAACTGAAGACTGGGACGGGACGGTCAATGGCTTTGTATGGAGTGAAGATGGATCGAAAATATTCTTTAACGCCCCGGTCGGTGGGACCGTCCATGCTTTCCAGATTGATGTTCCTACCGATACAAAAACGAAGTCAAAGCCTCAACAAATTTCTGAAGGTCAATTTGACGTAAATGGAATTACAGGCCAAATTGGAGACCATTTGATCGTGTACCGAAGAGACATGAATCACGCTACAGAGATTTACAATCTGCATATTGAAACGGGGGAAATGAAGCAGCTGTCTACTGCAAATGACGACATCTACAAAGACATCAAAATGTCTAAAATAGATAAGCGGATCGTCAAAACAACAGACGGAAAAGATATGGTCACCTGGGTAATTTATCCACCAGATTTTGACCCCACTAAAGAATACCCCACGCTTCTTTATTGTCAGGGTGGACCTCAGGGTGCATTATCTCAGTTTTATTCTTTCCGGTGGAATTTTCAACTGATGGCTGCTAATGGCTACATCATTGTTGCCCCCAACAGAAGAGGTATGCCTGGTTACGGCGTTGAATGGAATGAGCAAATCTCCAAAGATTACGGTGGGCAAAATATGGACGACTACCTTTCTGCAATTGATGATGTGGCAAAAGAGCCTTATGTAGATCAAGATAGATTGGGGTGTATTGGAGCAAGCTACGGGGGCTACTCTGTTTTTTACCTGGCTTCGAGGCATGAAGGCAGATTTAAATCCTTCATCTCCCACGATGGCATCTTTAACTGGAGGTCCATGTATGGTACCACTGAAGAACTGTTTTTTGTGAATTGGGATCTTGGTGGAGCTTATTGGGACAAAGCAAATGCTGCTGCTCAGAAGGCGTATGCCGAGTTTAATCCGGTAAGTTTTGTTGACCAATGGGATACCCCAATTATGATTATTCAGGGGGGAAAAGATTTCAGAGTACCTATTGGACAGGGATTGGAAGCTTTTCAGGCAGCCCAACTGCAAGGTATAAAATCAAAACTTTTACTTTTTCCGGATGAAAACCATTGGGTGCTTTTACCGCAAAACAGCTTGGTCTGGCAAAGGGAGTTCTATAAATGGCTGGACGAGACTGTCAAGAATATGAAAATAGATGCTGGGCAATAGATCATTAGGCTAACTTTGCTAAACCCAATGCTGGAAAATACGGTCTCCTGTAATTTTCACAGCCCCAATTTTATTGCTTGCAGTATATTCCTGCCAAACCAGTACTACTTCTGCCGCATTGAAGCTTACCGAGATCGATGTGCAAACCTTGCCTCAGGAATCAAGGTATCCTCGACTATGAAGCCCACAGCGGGCAGGGTAGTTACACGGTATAGAGTACAGAAGCTATTCGAATGCATCTCCGAACAAGCACCTCTATCGCACCAAACATTGTAATAACGGATTGAAAAAGCAAAGTGATGAATAATTGAAATTCAAACATTAATCCGTATATTGTTTCTCATCAATAAAACAAGCCTTGCCAAACGTATCTTTGCTATTAAGGTAAGCGAGGCGAGGTTTTTTTATAAACCATTCAAAACATTAAACATGAATAAACAACTACTATTGTTTATGGCCTTTATGCTCACAGCCAGCCTGGGCTTTTCCCAAAAGGTACTGGTTGATTTTGAGGAAGGCAACCTTGGTTTCACGCCCTTTGGAGCGGATGCCTGGACGGGAGACCCCCTCTTTAGTGTGATTGAAAACCCAGATAAATCTGGTATCAATCCCAGTGATAGCATTGGTCAGTACCTGGAGCCAAACGAAGGAGAACCCTGGATGGGCATGTTCTTCAATCCGGAAGAACCAGTCGAACTGACCAGCGGTCAGACGGAGCTGTGCGCTAGTGTTTGGGTAAGCGAAGCGGCAACCCTTACGATTAAGGTAGAAAACCCTGCGACAGGTCTTAATTTTGAGCCACCACCGATCGATGTAACTACCACCGGGGAATGGGTACAAATCTGCCAGGATTTTGCTGGCACTGCTGCTGAGGGCGAAACCGCTACGGTGGTAGTAATTTTCTTCAACATTGGCTCAGTACCTGCGGCACCTACTCCTCACTTCTTTGATGATATAGTTCAGCCAGGAGTGATGACCAGCACAGGCGAGGTGCCGATCGATCAAAGAATAGGTATTTTCCCCAATCCTGTTAGGGATCAACTCAACTTTGATTTCAACGGAACCAATCCCACTACCGTTATGATCTCCGATCTTACCGGTAAACAAGTGATGAAGCCTACGCGGGTTACATCTAATTCCATTGACATTTCAAACCTTATTCCAGGAATTTACTACGTAACGCTGAGGGATAAAAACAATGAGATCATCAGTACGAAGAAGATGATCAAGCAATAAATATGCTATTCTAAACCTTAGAGCATGTTTGGAGCTCGTTCCTATTGCAAATCAACGCTTTATGAACCCCGCAGGAATGCGGGGTAAGCTCTGACTTCCTCAATGAGAGCGTGTTGGGACTTTAGTAATCGGTCTGTCCCGGTGCACCGGGACACTTTTTTGCTTACACTTCGTCCCGAAAATCCTTCCCGCAAACTGCGGGACAGGCTATTTAGCTAAGGCTAAACTCCGGTTTTCGTGCCTCGTACAACCAAAAAATTGTTAGTTTTCGACTAGAAGACAAAAG
>NZ_JAVJSK010000034.1:0-15141 GCF_040219495.1 Phaeodactylibacter sp.
GTTTTGTATAGGGTATGGATGAGTATTTTTTGCCAGATCAAGACCTGTCCCGCCAAAATAGCGGGAGAACGCCCGGAACCTCGTAGCCAAAGCTACGAAGGTGAGGACGAGATGCAGAGCTGGTGAAAAAGACCATTCAGAGACGTACAAAATTTGCGTTAATAAACTCTAATGAACCTATTTACTATAGTACTCGCTATAAAACTCCGGCAAATGCCGCAGCGCTGCCAGCTCGCGGTACGCCATGCGCGCCTCCTTGGCCGGGTAGCCGAAGTAGACCTTCCCGCCTTCGAGGCTTTTGGAAACGCCCGACTTGGCCAGGATGACAGCTTTCTCGCCAATGATCAGGTTTTGGGCAATGCCCACCTGCCCGTAGAGCACCACTTCGTTTTCCACTTTGGTATTGCCGCCTATACCCACCTGTGCAGCAAACAGGCAATGCTTGCCAATCACCACATCATGCCCGATATGCACCTGGCAATCCAGCTTGGTGCCTTCCCCGATGATGGTATCCCCGGAGACGCCCTTGTTGATGGTACAACCTGCACCGATGCGCACCCGGTCTTCGATGATGACCCGGCCACCGGAGCGCCAGGGCTGATAACCATCCTCCGTTTTCTTAAAGTAGAAGGCATCCGAGCCAATGACGGAACCAGACTGTATCTCCACATGCGCGCCGATATGAGTGTGCTCGCTGATCGTCACATTGGACTGTACGAAGGAATTTGCACCGATTTTCACATGATGCCCGATTACCACATTGGGCTCAATGATGGCCGTGGGGTGAACCTCGGCCGTCTCGCTGATGGCCCCCGTCATAGGCTGTACCGGCCGCTCCGAGAGCACCAGTTGGTTGTAAGCTTCGAACGGGTTTTCGCACAGGAGCAACGCTTTGCCCTCCGGACATTTCGCATGCTCATTCACCAGGATGATGGTCGCGGCAGAGCCCAGTGCCTTGCTAAAATACTTGCGCACATCCACAAAAGTGACATCCCCCGGCTGCACCTGATGGATTTCATTAATACCCGTAGCCTGCAGGGATTGATCGCCGATGAGCTCGGCACCCAGGCGCTTGGCCAGGTCGGTCACGGGAATGGGCGTGGAGAACTTCATGGTGTATTTTTTTACTTTTGCCAAAAGTAAAGATTTCCGACCTATGATGACCGGCGTGGTACAGTTTTTTCTGCAGGACAAAGGCTATGGCTACATCCGGGTACCGGAGACGCGGGAGGAGTTCTACGTGCACCGGCGCAATCTGCTATTGCCCGTTGAGCGTGGCATGGTAGTCCGGTTTGTGCTCCGGGAAAACAAGCAGGGGGCTTATGCTGATCAAGTAAAGCCAGTTGCGGATTTCAGTAAGCATCCGGGCTAAGAAAAAACCCGAAGCCTTTGTTTTTCAATAAAAGCCGGCCTGGCAGTCCTACGCATTGCCCAGTCATTTACAGCAGCTGTCCATGGGCTGCAAAAGCTGAACAGGCCGGGGCTGCGCCACTTACCCCCCAGCAGGACTGCCAGGCCAGAAATTAAACATTACCAGTATACAGGGTCATTGATCGCTTCAACGCAAAATGACCTGCCGGAAATTGGCAGCAGCTTTTCCCCGCGAAGGGATTGAGCGATCCAGCCTTCAGGATAAGACAAGGGCTGGGGCGATGGAACGATATCAACAGAAATGGGCCGGTACCCGACCTTCGAATAGAAGTTGATGTCGCCATAAGTCACCACCACTTCCACTCCTGCTTCCCTCAGACAGTCCTGCGCAAACCGGATAAGGTTTTGCCCAACACCCATACCCTGAAAACGCGTTTGTACCGCAGCTGGAGATAACAACCAGGTTTCGGTGGCACTGTTCTCAAAGCGCATTCTCGAAAAGAAAACGCCCCCTGTGACCTGCTCCTGCTCTGCGGATAGAAAAACGCGCAAATCCTGAGGTGGAGTCCGGTCCAGAAGGTTCCTGATCAGGTCCCCGATAAGCAGCCCTTCTTTTTTTCCTTCGGAGTCCGAAAAGGTCTGAATGAATAATTCTATAATTTCCTGGTCACGCCCCCCTTTATAAATTTGATTTTGCATTTGTTGTAATTTAATGGTTCCCGGGTGAAATGGCAGCTTTGTTGTGTGGCAAAACAAGTAACTGTGCCTTATCTGACCAACACAGCAAACCAAACACCCTGCTTATGAATAAATGGAATAGAAGTAGAGCTGTAAACAATGACAGGACTGCCATCGCACAGGCTAAAGGGAAGTATCGGCAGTATCAATTAGCACCGGCTAATTTTTTGAATACTGCCTGTTACACGGACTCCTTAATGCTTGTCCGGTGAAAGAAATGATTTTTCATAGGCCGTAAAGATAAGCACTTTCCATTTTCGGGGCAAAAAAACAGTGGGCACTGTCAAAAACCGAACCGCAAAACAAGTGGTACTACCAATATTACGAGCCGGCTTCTGTTGTCTTTTCCCCCGAAAAGTACGCCTCCAGTTCCTCCAACGTCCGCTCGGGCGCATCCTTGATATCGCGTATAACTTTGCCGTCTTCCAGCAGTACGATGCGCTGACACACTTCCGTAACGTGTGCCAGGTCGTGGCTGGAGATAAGTACTGTCAATTCCGGCGGTAATTCACGGATGAGGTTTTTCAGGCGGATTTGGGAGCTGGGGTCGAGGTTGGCAAAGGGCTCGTCGAGAATGACCAGCTCAGGGCTGCCCAGTAAGGCCGCCGCAATACCGATTTTCTTTTTGTTGCCCTTGGACATATTGCGGATGTACTTGCCGCTGTCCAGGATTTCGCCATTAAAGAAATCCGCAAAGCGCTCCAGGAAAAGCTTCACATCAGGTGGGTTCATACCGTAAAGCTGACCCACAAAGTTGAAGTACTCCTCTGGTGTGAGGTAGCCAATCAGGAAGCTTTCGTCTATAAATGCTCCGGTGTAGCCCTTCCAGGCATCGGAGTCGCTCACGGCCGTCTCCTTTGACCAGACGGTGCCCGTAGTGGGGCGAATGAGATCGAGCAGCAGGCTGAACAGCGTGGTTTTGCCTGCGCCGTTGTTGCCCACCAATCCGAAGCGCTCGCCAGCGGGAATATCCAGTTGTTCAATATCCAAGGCAACCTTACTGCCATACTTTTTGCTGAGTTGTTCCAGGTGTATCATTTATCCTTCTTGTTTGTAAGCGTCAATCAAATCATATTTACGGCGGCTCAGTTGCCGGACAACGGCCTGCATGATGGGGCGGTGGAGCAATATACCCACTATGCTAATCATACCGAGCACTGCCAGGCCCCATTGCCAGCCCAATATCCACTGCAACAGCAAATGGATGACCACCGGCAGGAAAAATGCCGGCAGCACCAGCAGAAACTGTGATGCCCCCACGCCTTCCCAGTTCATAAACGCGCTCTTCTCAGGATTCACCGGGCGGGCATTATAGGTGCTTAGGTACAGAATAATGTAAGCGGTAATGCCCATATTGACCAGGAAGGAGACCACCACAATCGGGATCATGCGAATATCTGCCAGGCCATACAGCAGGCACACACAAAATGCAGCTACGTTGAAGAGGGTAAAAAGATAGTACTTGCCCTTCATGTACTCCATCAGCGGTACGCGGCGGGCCATCAGCATATTGAAGAAGCTGCTCTCCCAGGCGATGAGGAACTGCCCGTACGTGGCCATAGGGAAAGTGGTGGCCATGAGGGTGAACAGAAATACCATGCTGAAGGACTCCCCGTTTTCCAGGTATTCCAACGAAAAGAAGGGGTAGAACAGGATGAGCACCGCCATCAGCAGCATCGTTTTCGGCCGTTTGTTGCGGGCGATTTGCAGCAGCTCCATTTGTACAAACTGCCCGGCCATGCCCAGCCGGCGGAGTGCCGCAATACCCTCGTTGCTTTCCACGCGGCCCTGCCGGGCTTCCACAGAGTCCAGGTAAGCATTGGAGCGTAGGGCCCGTAAAGGCAATTGGTAGGCCAGTGCCGCTATTGCTATAGGAATGAACACCAGCACCGGATTGCCCAGTATGGCCATGAATGCATTTGCGAAAGCACCGGATAAGGGCAGCCACTCCTGAGTATCCAGATAAACGATGCCGGCCAACACCACAAAAGCGCCCAGTATCGCAAACGGGCTGATGTTGAACTGCCGCTTGAGGTAAAAGCCAACGAAGTTGTTGAACAACGCCAGGCACATCACGCTCACGATCCAGGCCAGTTGTGCCAGTGCTCCGTACTCCGTAGCCACCACTTTGAAGGTAAAAGGGAGGATAAAAACGAGTGGGAACAGATTAATCACATTGAAGACCGAGCGGAATAACAGGTAATGGAAGAGCTTGCTGCGCTTAATCGGCAGGAGCAGATAGGGCTGTATGTCAATGACCGGGAAACTCTGCATCAGGAACCGGAACAGCAGCCCTGCTATCCAGGTGAAAAAGAATATGCCGCTAAGCACGGCTATCGGATGTTCATCCGGCACGGAGCTTGCCAGAATCACGTCCAGGAAATACCCCGCAAAGAGGAAATTAGCGAGCAGGTACAGCGCCAATAACCCCAAAAGGATATTGACCACGAGCCCGCGCTCCCAGAAAGGTGAACGCAGTTGCGCCTGCCAGCTCTGTAATAGTAAAGACCGTATCATGAAGTGGGTGTTCTGATTTCCAACTCAAGATACAGCCTTCGGTAAATATGTTGTTATTTTCCCGATTATTCAGGATAAAATTTCGACAAAGGGCTAATAGAGGACCCGGAACCAAATCGTGGGCTCAATATGCTTTAGCTCTTCGAGCAGGTCGTCACCGTAGGCGCGATTCACATCCGTAATCACGTAGCCAATCTGCTCATTGGTTTTGAGGTACTGGCTGAGGATGTTGATGTTGTGGCGGGCCAGAATCTGGTCGATATGCGCCAGCACTTTGGGCACGTTGTGGTGAATGTGCAGCAGGCGGTGCGCATTCTGTACCGGCTGCAGCTGCAGGTTGGGGAAGTTCACGCTACCAGCTGTGCTACCGGTATTGATGTACTGAATGACTTTGTTGGGCACAAAACTGCCAATATTTTCCTGTGCCTCTGCTGTAGATCCGCCGATGTGGGGGGTCAGAATGGTATTGGGCAAGCCCATCAGCTCAGACTCGAAGGGCTCGTCATTGCTCTTAGGCTCACTGGGGAATACGTCTACTGCACAGCCCTTAAGTTTGCCGGAGAGGATGTTTTCGCGCAGGGCCTTCACATCCACCACCTTGCCACGGGCCAGGTTGATGAAGATGGCACCGTCTTTCATCAGCTCAAACTGTCTGGCCCCAAAGATATTGTTGTTTTCCGGGCGGCCATCGACATGCAGGGTCACCACGTCTACCAGCCCGAGCAATTCTTCCAGGCTGTTGCATTTGGTCGCATTGCCAAGGGCAAGCTTCTCTTCCAGGTCGTAGTAGTAAACATCCATACCTACAGCCTCAGCCACAACCGAAAGCTGTGCGCCGATATTGCCATAGCCTACGATGCCCAGTTTTTTGCCCCGCACTTCCTGTGCGCCGGTGGCTGATTTTTCCCACTTCCCGTGGTGCATAGCCCGCGATTTATCCGGCAGGTTACGCACCAGCATAATGATTTCTGCGATGGCCAGCTCCACTACCGACCGCGTATTGCTGTAAGGGGCATTGAATACCGCTACGCCGTGGCGGGTACAGGCATCAAGGTCGATCTGATTGGTACCAATACAGAAAGCCGCGACATTGATGAGCCGCTTGGCGCTGTTGATGACCTTTTCGGTAATGTGGGTCTTAGACCGTATACCTACAACGTTGACGTCCCTGATCTTCTCGCACAGCTCGTCTTCAGAAAGCGATGTGGTCATGTATTCCACCTGATAGCCCTCTTTCTCAAACAACTCAACAGCCTGCGGATGAACCCCTTCCAGAAGGAGTACCTTGATCCGGTTTTTAGGATAGGATAGAGATCTGCTCATCTTCAATTCGTATAAGATTTCATCTAAATTGGGCGCAATATGGTCGGCCTCTGCCTTGACTTTCTCGCGCTCCACATTTTCTGTAAACAAGTAAAATTTATTCGCGTACCCGGCTTTCCGGATTTCCAGGTCATTGGCACCGTCTCCAATGACATATACATCGCCCTTGAGGTCCAGCTGCTTGATCACCTCTGACTTACCGCCGTTTCTCGACAGGGGGTTATCCTTGTTAAAGCCGGTGATACGGCCGGCTTCATCGTAAATAAACTCATTGGCAATCACCTGTTCGGGGTTGAGCCCGTAATAGGCAATAACCGGCTTGATAAAATCGGTGAACCCATTGGATACGATGTAAATATTGTCCTTCAACGACTGGAAGTACTCCTGATTGCTCAGGAAGGAGCGGGAAATCTGCCCCTTTAGGCGTTCGGCCAGCTCCTCTATATCCCGCCGGTGCGCCTTCAGCAGGTCTAGCCGCTGCTCCAGGGACGCCCGGAAATCGAGGGAGCCATCCATGCCCTTGTTGGTGATATCCTGAATGCGCTCCAGTATGGCCTCCTGCTGCGGATCGCCTTCCAGAACAATCTCAGCTAATACATCCAGTGCCTCTACCCGGGTAAAAGTACTATCAAAGTCGATAATCAGGTTAATCGGCTTATTCATGCCTGCAAAACTAATATGCTTCGCGCAAGGATTGCGTAATCCAACACACTTTTGGTATTAATTTTTCATTAAGAGCGTGTTGGGACTTTAGTAATCGGTCTGCAAACTGCAATTTTTCGCTTATACTTCGCCCCGAAAATCCTCATTTAGCTTAGGCTAAACTCCGGTTTTCGGGTCTCGTCTAACCAAAAAATTGCTAGTCTTCGACTAGAAGACCAAAATCCCAACACGCTCTAAGTCTACGATTTGTAAGCGGTTAATAATTTTTTCTCCCAAAAGTGAAAGAAAACAAAAAAGCCCGCGTACTACTACCAAATGCCTCAAAGTACAATCACTACAAAAAACATTCAGTCATGAAAAATCGAATTTGGAAATCCATAGTATTAACAACTCTACTATTAGGCACCGCTTTTGTATTTACGCAGTGCGAAACGGACGTTACCGGACCGGCTCCGGAGGAACTGACCGTTATTGAAACACGTGGCGCAGCAACTACGGTAGCCGCTGACTTGTGTAACTGCCTGAATGAAAAGTTCCCGACCGAGGCGCTCTCTGAAGCCGAAGCCGGAGCGCTTGTCTTCATGCGGGAAGAAGAAAAACTTGCCAGAGATGTTTATCTCTCCCTTTTCGAACGGTGGGAAACACGTGTGTTTTCAAACATCGCCAAATCCGAACAGCAGCATATGGACGCCGTATTGTGCCTGATCGAGAAGTACGAGCTACAGGACCCCGTGGGAACCAACCCCACCGGCGTATTCCAAAACGAAAACTTGCAGGCGCTTTACACCACCCTCACTGAAACGGGCAGCGAAAGCCTGGAGGCCGCTTTCATCGTAGGCGCTACGATTGAAGACCTTGACATCAATGACCTCAATCAGGAAATAGCTACCGCTGATAACGAAGACCTCATCGCGGTCTTTAACGAGCTCAACCGGGGCTCCCGCAATCACCTGCGGGCCTTCATGAAAAACCTCACTAATATCGGAGCAACCTATGCGCCTCAGTACATCAGCGAAGACCTCTTTGCTGAGATCACCCTCTCAGAAACAGAGCGCGGCAGTAGCCTGAATTTAGTCTGCGGCATTCAAGCCGGTAACGGTCAGTGCCCTGGTACTTGCAACGGCAATGGCCAGCAACAGGGAGGCCAACAGGGCAACTGCAACGGCACTGGTAATGGCCCGGGCAACGGCACTGGCATTTGTGACGGTAACGGTGGAAACGGTAACGGTGGAAACGGTAACGGTGGAAACGGTAACGGTGGAAACGGTAACGGTGGAAACGGTAACGGTGGAAACGGTAACGGCGGAAACGGTAACGGCGGAAACGGTAACGGCGGAAACGGTAACGGCGGAAACGGTAACGGCGGAAACTAACCCCGACGTAGTCAACATCACAACGCTGTAGAAAAGGCAACCTTTTGGTTTCCCCCTTTGGAAAACCAAAAGGTTGCCGTATTTTCATACGCTACTTTCACAGTCCAAGCACCATGCTCATTGCCAGCAAAATATGCGAAGAACTTACCGATCAGGAAGTCGTGGCCCGTGCCCTTCAGGAAGTAGACTACTTTTCCTGCCTCTACCAGCGCTACGAGCCATCACTACGCCGGTACGTGCAGCATATGACCGGAGCCGGACCCACCGGTGCAGAAGATATTCTGCAGGACGCCTTCATCAAAATCTGGCGCAATCTCCGGGCTTACAACCCCAAGATGAAACTAAGCAGCTGGATGTACCGCATCGTTCACAATGAAGCCATTTCTGCACTGCGCAAGCAAAACGCCTTTGGCAAAAACAAAACAGTAGACTGGGCAGATGCCGAACCGATGCTGCTCCGCACCTTACTCAGCGAAGTGGAAGCCGCTGATGAGGACCGTATTTCCACTCAGCAGCTCCGTCAGTGGGTGCAGGAGCTACCCCTGAAGTACCGGGAAATTGTCCTGCTTCGGTATTTTGAAGAACTGGACTACGAAGCCATTTCTGATGTCCTGCAAATACCGGAAGGGACGGTGGCCACCCGATTGAACCGGGCCAGGAAAGCATTGGAAAAAGCCGCCAAACCGTAAACCCAAGAAAAAGTAATGCCATGAATACTGCTCAAAAACTTGTGGAACAAATCAAAGCGCAGCAAATCGCACCGCGCCCGCAGTGGCACTATACCGCCCTGAATTGGGCCGTATGGCTGGGCTTTGGATTGGTCGTGCTGACTGGCGCATTGGCTTTTTCAATCATTCTGTTTACCATTCAGCAGGTCGATTTTCAATTGTTGCAGCATATGCAGCATTCCTGGCTGGAAGGGCTGCTCAGCCTGATGCCTTTGTTCTGGATTGGCTTTCTGGCGCTGGCCCTGCTGCTGTCTATGTACACCCTGCGCTATTCCGAGCGCGGCTACAAACTTACCCTTGCCCACCTTGCGGGCTATAGTGCTGCGTTCAGCATCCTGCTGGGCACAGCTTTCTTCATCAGTGGGGGAGCACAGCAACTAGAACAAGCCTTTGCTATTCGGGTCGATTTGTACCAGAGTGTGCAGGAGAAGAAGGAACAGATATGGAGCATGCCCGAAGCGGGGTATTTGGGGGGTACCATCATAAGTGTAACCCCCGAAGCCTTCCAACTGGAAGACTTCGGAGGCCTAATATGGACCATTGACTACGCTAATGCCGACTGGCCGCCCCGCATTCAGCTAAAGCCGGGAGAACAGATCAAGCTCAAGGGTGAACAAAGGGGCCCTACTGACTTTTCAGCCTCTTTCATCCGGCCATGGGGCGGGCAGCCCATGAATGGCAATGCTCCCCAAATGAGACTAAAGGAATAAGACTAATTTATAGCAGTTCTGCTGTAGCCTCCTTACCTTTGCGCAAAATTTGGAAAAGGAGCAACTCACGTGGCGAAGGAACTTTCTTATCAGGAGCGTAAAAAGGTCATCAGCGAACTGCCGCACGATGCCTATTGGGTCATGGGCGTGGTGAGCCTCTACGGCTACCCGCTGGCGAACTACAGCATCGAAAAAGCACTGGACAAAGCAGGGTTCCGGCCAGAATCACAGCGGACGGTCACCCATACCTTCGTGCGCAACCAATTGCGGTGGTTGCAGGAAAACGGCTACATCGACTACCTGCACAAAGACCCGTTTGCAAAACCAGAGTGGCGAGATGCCGCAGCCCGTCACTTCTTCCTGCAAGCCGGCAAGACCCTTAACCGCATCATTAGTCAGTTGAGGCGGGAAGAACGCCTCGATCGCCCCGTTTACTCTTTCCGGATGAAGGAGGATGACCTGCAGCGGCAATTCAAAAAACTCCGCCTGCTGCTGTTCGAAAAAAGCTACTACGACTACAGCCACCTGGCCGAGCAGCTCAACAGCAACTTCACCTTCGATGAGAAGCAACAGGAGCAGACCCTCAAAGCAACCCTGTCCAACTTCCTGCCGCTCGACCCGGACTTCATCTCCGCCCTGCCGGCCCCCTTTCACAGTGAGGCTTGCTTCTACATCTTCCTGTACCCCCACCTGTGGGAAGGAGGTACAGCGACTGACTTCAACCGGCTCCTCAAAGCCCTGCTTTCGGAAACGACCCGACGGGAGGGTTACTTCGAGATGCACTACTCGCTCAACCTGGCGATGCAGGGATTAAACAGGGCAAGCCTGACAGAAGCCCTTCCTTTTCTGGACCGTACCCACTACTGGCGTGGCCTCAATGCCATGATGGCTGCGCTCAAGGGCAATAACGAGGCCGCAGCAGAGCACTTTAAACACCTTTCGCCCCCAGCCAGGCAAAGCGTCTACAACGACCTCTGGGGCGCGCTGTTCCTGATCTGGCAATGCCGCAATCAGGATATTAAAGGACTGGAAGTGCTCCGTAGCATGAACAGTAAGGTAGACGCCAGCGCGCTGCCCGGTATTTTCAATTCCCTGAGGGTGTTTTTCCACTTTATGCTGGAAGACGAAGATGCAGCCCTGGAAGGGCTTGAACAGTGTGCCGCCCATTGCAGCCACCCTACCGAATACCTCTTCGTGCTTTGGGTCGCCTATTGGATTGATGCGGAGCTGGATATGGCATTCGCAGACCAAATCCACCTCTTCCTTCCCAGGTGGGAGCAGGCGGAGCTCAGCTGGCTATGCGGTGAAATGGCCAATGCCCTGTCCCTGGTCTTCCCTGACCACTCCAAACAAAAAGAATGGATTGTGCTCGCCCGCTACTATCAGGAGGAGATGGGCTTCCACTACCTCATCGATCTGCTGCCTCAGCAGTCGGCCTGGGAGCGCATCCTCAACTCACTGGGGGCCCTGAGCAATGGAGCAGCAACCGACAACCACTACCCGCCTGGCAGTACGCGCCTGGTCTGGTTTATCGATTTCGATAAGCAGGAGCTACAGCCCAAAGAGCAGAAGCGCAGCAAACGCAATAGCTGGTCTGCCGGCAGAAAAGTCTCCATCAATGATTTCTACGAGCGCAAAGTCGAGAGCATGACCGCCGAAGACGAAAAAGTGCTGGATGCAGTCACCTCTGCCTACGACAATCGCCCCTCACCGATGTTTTACTACGGCAATGACGAGCTCGTGCTCGACTTTGACCATGCGCTTTACCAACTGACGAGCCACCCGTTTGTATTTCTGGCCGGGAAGGGGGAAATCCCCGTTGAGCTCATCCGTTCCAAGCCCGAATTGCTCATCACAGAAGAAGAAGGGCAGCTTCGCCTCAACTTCCGGCCGGTGACCAAGTCCGGTGCCTACGTCACAGAAAAGGAAACTCCTACCCGTTACCGTATTTACAAGCTTACTGACGAAGAGCGCAAGGTCGCCAAGCTGATTGGCCGGGGCGCTTTGATGCCGGAGGAAGCCCGCCCACAGATGGAGCGCATCACCCAGCAGTTGCAGGGCCGCATACAGGTACAGTCCCCCACAACGATGCTGGAAGAGGGGCTCGAGACCGTTCAGGGCGACCCCATGCCCTGCCTGCACCTTCTGCCCTTCGGCGAGGGGTTCAAACTGGAATTCTATGTCAAGCCCCTGCCCGGTGAGGCCCACTACTTCAAACCCGGCGAAGGGCTGGTCACCCGCATTCTCAACACCAAAGAGGGGCGGGTAGCCTGTGAGCGTCAGCTGGACAAAGAACGGGCGCTGGCTCAGGAAACAATTGATGCCTGCCCGGCCCTTACCGGTCAACCCGCCCAAAACTACGAGTGGCAGATCGAAGATACACAGTCCTGCCTGCAAGCCTTGCTGGAGCTGCACCCACTGCGGGAGCAGGGCCGCATTAAAGTCGAATTCCCCAAAGGCGAAAAAGTAAAACTGCTTGGTATCACCAATACCGATCAGCTATCCATGCGCATTCAGGAGGAGTCCAACTGGTTTGCTGTAGACGGCACCCTGAAGCTGGATGAAGAAGAAATCCTGCGCTTCCAGCAGCTCCTGGAGCACGTACGCAAAGACGACAGCCCCTTTGTGGAACTCAGAGAGGGGACCTTCATCGCCCTGACGGAGACGTTCCGGGAGCGCCTCCGCGAACTGGAGGGGCTGCTGCAGCAACGGGGGCAGAAATTTGAACTCCCCCCCCTGGCAGGGCTCCGTATAGACGAGCTTTCCGGTGAGCTGGCAGAACTCGAAGCCGATCAAAACTGGGCCAAAAGTATGCAGCGTATACAACAGGCGCAACGCATTCGCCCTCGTGTGCCGGATACCTTTCAGGCTGACCTGCGCGCTTACCAGAAAGAGGGCTTCCGTTGGATGATGCGCCTGGCCGAATGGGGCGTCGGGGGCTGTCTGGCTGACGATATGGGCCTGGGCAAAACCGTACAAGCCCTGGCGATGTTGTCTGCCCGGAAAGACGAAGGCCCCGGGCTCGTAATAGCCCCCGCTTCCGTTACCCGAAACTGGATGCGGGAAACCGAACGCTTTGCTCCGGATTTAACCCCAAAACTACTGGCCAACAGCAAAGAAGCAGGCCTCATCGAAGAGGTGGGCCCGGGCGACCTGCTGCTCATCAGCTACGGCCTACTGCCTTTTGTGGAGGAGGCCCTGAAGCAAAAGTCTTTTAGCACACTGGTACTCGATGAAGCACAGGCTATTAAAAATGCAGCGACCAAGCGCTCCAAGATTGCGATGGAGCTCAGGGCAGACTTCCGCCTGGCCACTACGGGCACACCTATTGAGAACCACCTGGGCGAGCTCTGGAACCTGTTCCGCTTCCTGAACCCCGGCCTGCTGGGTTCTCAGAAAAGCTTCAACGAAAAGTTCACCAATCCTATTAGCAGAGGTGACCAACAGCGGCGCGAGCAGCTCCGGCGTCTGATACAGCCCTTTATCCTGCGGCGGCATAAGCGGGATGTACTCACAGAACTGCCTGCCAAGACAGAAATCATTCTTTCCGTTTCTCTCACAGAGTCGGAGCACTCCTTCTACGAAGCCATCCGCCGAAGTGCCTTGGAAGCGGTAGAGGCTGCCGATGCTACCTCCAAACGGTTCGCAATACTAGCCCAGCTCACCAAGCTGCGGCAGGCGGCCTGCCACCCCCGCCTCGTTATGCCCGACAGCCGGATCCCCAGCTCCAAGCTCGACCTCGTAGGCGAAACCATCCTCGAGCTCATCGACAGCGGGCACAAAGCCCTGGTCTTTAGCCAGTTTGTCAAGCACCTGCGTATTGTGGAGCAGTGGGTCAAAGCGCAGGGCATCCCCTACCAATACCTGGACGGCCAAACGCCGGGCAAAAAGCGGGAAGAAGCCGTACAAGCTTTCCAAAACGGGGAGGGGCAGCTCTTTCTCATCAGCCTCAAAGCGGGCGGAACGGGCCTCAACCTGACCGAGGCCGACTATGTGCTGCACCTCGACCCCTGGTGGAACCCTGCCGTAGAGGATCAGGCCAGTGACCGTGCTCACCGTATGGGGCAGCAACGCCCGGTAACCGTTTACCGGTTCGTCAGCGAAGAAACCATTGAAGAAAAAATTGTGCAATTGCACCAGAACAAGCGGGAACTGGCCGATCAGTTGCTTTCGGGTACAGATGTGAGCGCTAAACTCTCAGCCGATGAGATGCTGAACCTGCTGAAGGGGGAAGGGTAAAAACAGCAAGGCACTCTTCAATAAGCTTGCGAGCCTCCTTCGCCGTTTCTTTGGAAAGGGAAATAGCAATAACCAATCCTGAAATATCTCCCCACTTCCTAAACACCGCTCCACCTCCGCAGCAACGTCAGCGATACGGCCAATATTTGGCGCTCCGGCTGCACCTTCAACAAAGGCGTATCCGGCGAACCATCATCGGGGCGGGCAGCAAGCTTGACTGCCAGGTGTTATCGGCCACGAGGTGGTGATCGGCAAGACTTCCTGTTTGCTGCGCAGGTGGGCACAGGCAGAAATACCCGGGTAGGAGAGGAAGTAGTGATGTACGGTCAGGCAGGGATTGCACAGCACCTGCATATCGGGAAGCAGGCCGTCATACTGGCCAAGTCAGGCGTGAGGAAAAATTTGAAAGGGAAGGAAATCTATTTCAGCTTCCGGTCAGGAAAGCGGGCGTGGCGTACTGCAAACTGGCTGCATTGCGCCACTTGCCAGCGTTTTACCGGATTTTACGGAAAAGACAGTGCGGACAAACGGGAACTACCACGAGCAGTGCGGCTACCGCTCTACTGCTTATGCAACCGCTGCGTGGTCAGCACCTTATCGTTGGCCCCTTTGATCTGAACCAGGTACATGCCCTTAGGCAGGTCACCTACATAAAATTGCTGGTCCGCATAAGTGATGTCAAACCGCTTCATGGCGCGCCCTACCAGATTGAATACCTTGATTTCTGAAACACCCTGCGTTTCCGTGAGGCTGATGTAATCGATTGCAGGATTAGGATA
The DNA here is from genome assembly GCF_040219495.1 of Phaeodactylibacter sp. Taxonomy (GTDB): domain Bacteria; phylum Bacteroidota; class Bacteroidia; order Chitinophagales; family Saprospiraceae; genus Phaeodactylibacter. The sequence continues at coordinate 14,442 of NZ_JAVJSK010000034.1, forward strand.
GACCTTTAGGTCTACGGGAGTGGTAAGAACCGGATAAGGATCAGGAGGGAACAACTTATGCTCCGGGCTCGTCCCGGCAGATAGACTTAAAGTGGCAATGAGTAAGAAAAACAGGGGTAAAGTATGCTTCATATCTTGGGATTTCAAAAATGTGCTGAGGCTAAGGAGCTGTTTTCATAAAAATAAGGAAAATTCATTAAAATTCAAGCGATATGTTAAAATTGCTTAATTTGTAGGAGTTATACACAATAAACCTGAATGCGGCCCGGCAAGTTCAACCTACGGGTAAAGTTTAAGGGTATTTTAAAGCTTTTGCCGCAAATGCGGCATATATTAGACTTGACGCGTCGGGGATCATTACACGCCCTAATGGCGCTGCCCCTTCCCACGCTATGCCTTTTTTAGTCCCTTAGCTCAGGCTAAGCTTCTGAAATCCCGGTAATTACCGGGACGCGTGGTTGAAAACAGCTCATTTTTTCCACTGCACTGACCCAATGCATCAAGTCTGTTGAAAGGATGCCCCGGCAAAAGCCTGTTCTTCAGCCGGGGCAGCTTATTTAGAGCTTGTTGGGATTTTGCTTTTGGAGCGAACGCAGTCAAATTTTGTTCTGATTAAGGCGTGATGAGGGAACATAGCCTTAGCTACGTGACCGAAGAACAACGAAGAGCAGGACAAAATTTGGCAAGAGCAGCCCGAAGT
>NZ_JAVJSK010000035.1:0-43442 GCF_040219495.1 Phaeodactylibacter sp.
TTTGCTTTTGGAGCGAACGCAGCCAAATTTTGTTCTGATCAAGGCGTGATGAGGGAACATAGCCTTAGCTACGTGACCGAAGAACAACGAAGAGCAGGACAAAATTTGGCAAGAGCAGCCCGAAGTGTAAAATCCCAACACGCTCTAAAGCCCCAACACGCTCTCTAAACCCTGGCACTCCGTTGCCTGAGCAGGTGGTCTGCTAAAGTTAGCGCGGCCATCGCCTCCACAATAGGCACTGCCCGCGGCACTACGCAAGGGTCGTGGCGCCCTTTCCCTTCCACGGTTACCTTTTCCCCGGCTTCGTTAACGGAGTCCTGAGCGGGGACAATCGTTGCTACCGGTTTGAAAGCCAGTCGAAAATAAATATCCATACCATTGGAAATACCGCCTTGTATGCCTCCGGAGTGATTGGTGTCCGTTACGACCTTATCGCCCACTGTACGGAAGATGTCGTTATGCTCACTACCGCGCATGCTGACGCCATCAAAGCCAGAGCCGTATTCAAACCCTTTGCAGGCGTTGATGCTGAGCATGGCTTTCGCCAAATCAGCGTGCAGTTTGTCAAACGCAGGCTCGCCCAAACCAGCCGGGCAACCGGTAATCACAGCGTTGACGACACCGCCCACTGTATCTCCGGCTTTTCGCACCTCCTTGATGTAGGCTTCCATCTGACTAGCCATGTTGGCATCCGGGCAGCGTACCGGGTTAGACTCAGTTTGCTGAAGGTCCAGTTCCTGATAGCCTTTTTCCAGCTTGAGGTGCCCAACCTGACTGACATAAGCTTTGATGTCAACGCCGTACTGCCGCAATAATAATTTAGCGATGGCACCGCCGGCCACTCTTGCCGCTGTCTCGCGGGCTGAGGAGCGCCCTCCGCCCCGGTAATCCCGCCGGCCCCACTTGGCCTGGTAGGTATAGTCGGCATGAGACGGCCGAAATTTATCGGCAATATGGCTGTAATCTTTCGAGCGGGCATCAGCATTATAGATAACCATAGATATGGGCGTGCCAGTGGTGGTGCCTTCAAAAATACCCGAGAGGAACTCCACTTTGTCGGCCTCTTTGCGCTGGGTCACGATTTTAGATTGCCCCGGCCGTCGGCGTGCGAGTTCTTCCTGCACGAAGGCCTCATTGATGCCGAGCCCGGCCGGGCAGCCATCTAAAATCAGGCCGATGGCCCGCCCATGGGATTCTCCAAAAGTCGTTATCCTGAAAAGTTGTCCGTAGGTATTGCCCGCCACAGTAGGTCGATTTAGGTTCGAAAAGCCCCAAATTTAGGTTGGGGGAGGGGAAAAAGTTAATTTAGCGGCCCAAAATTTTAAAGAAGAGCAGCCTGAAGTGTGAAATCCCAATAAGCTCAAAATAAACCTAGTGGGAACTCGACTGTTAAGAATAACTGTTTGAGCACAGAACTTGTCTGAAATCGCTATTCCAGAGCTCGTGAGTAATTTTCCGGCAAGTTCATCGCCTAAAAGAAGAAGATGCAACTGTTACCAAAAGATATTTTTGAGAAATTAGAGTTTGATAAAGTCTTGCACCTGCTGGAGCAGGAATGCATGGGCGAACCCGGCCGTGTTTTGGCGCGTGAGTTGGTGCCTTCTGACCGTAAATCTCAAATTGAAGTGGCGCTCAGCGAAGCGCAGGAGTTCGTGCGCTCATTGGAGCACAATGATTATTTTCCGGTACGTGCCTACGAATCGGTAAACGAAGAGCTGGAAATGCTCAAGGTGGAGGGCTATGTGCTGCCGGTAAAGGGGCTGCAAAACCTGAACCTCATCCTGCTGTTCACGGGGGATGTCTTCCGCTTTTTCAATGCCCGACGCCGGGAGACTTATCCAACGCTCTACAAAGTGATCCGGGACGTCTCCTTTAATGAAGACTTGATCAAGGCGATCGAGGGCGTGATCGATGAGGATGGAAATATACGCCCGGACGCCTCGCCTGAGCTGATGCGGATACGCCGGCAACTGGGCTCCAAACAAAAAGAACTGGAGCAAAAATTCCGGGTTATCATCAATAAATACCGCTCCAAGGGCTGGCTGTCGGACAATATCGAAAGTTTCCGGAATGGCCGGCGCGTACTTAGTGTGCCCTCCGAGCACAAGCGCAGTATCCGGGGGATCATCCACGATGAATCGACAACGGGCAAAACGGCTTTTATTGAACCTGACGGCATCATTGAGATCAACAACGATATTTTTGACCTGGAGACGGACGAAAAGCGGGAAATCTACCGCATCCTGCGTGAGCTGAGTGCTGAACTGAGGCCTTATCGGGAGGATATCAATATCTATCAGCATATTCTTATCCACTTTGATTTTGTACAGGCTAAAGCCCGGTTGGCCCGGCAGATGGATGCAGTGATGCCCAAGGTGCTCTTCAACCATCCGCACTTTGGGGTCAGGGAGGGGCGTCATCCTTTACTTTACCTGAAAAACAAGCGCCTGAGCAAAGTTACAGTGCCCTTCGATTTTATGCTTTTTAAGGGTAACCGTATCCTTATGCTCAGCGGGCCTAATGCAGGCGGTAAGTCCATCACCCTAAAGTCGGTTGGCCTGATGCAGTTAATGATGCAGTCAGGGCTCCTCGTACCGGTGGACCAGGAATCAGAAATGGGGATTTTTAAAGCCCTGTTCGCTGATATTGGTGATCAGCAGTCGATAGAAGATGACCTGAGTACCTATAGCTCCCGCCTGGAAAACATGCGCAATTTCCTGGAGCGGTCGGACAAAGAGACCCTGGTCCTGATTGATGAGTTTGGATCGGGCACCGACCCTAAAATCGGGGGTGCCATTGCCGAATCCATTCTCAAACAGCTCAATGAGCAGCGGATTTACGGGGTGATTACCACCCACTACTCCAACCTGAAGATATTTGCCTTCAAAACCAAAGGGATTGTCAATGCTTCCATGAACTTTGATAAGGACACGCTTTCGCCCACCTACGAACTGCAGGTTGGCCGGCCAGGTAGTTCCTATGCCTTTGAGATTGCCGAGAAGAGCGGGCTGAGCAATAAAATCCTGAATTATGCCAAGCATCAGACAGGTAAAAACGAAAAAGCAGTGGACCAGCTCCTCGTTGAGCTCCAACAAGAGAAGCAGGAGGCTGAGGAAAAACTGTCTGTACTAAACGAGCGCCAAAAGAAACTGGACCACCTGATCAAAAATTACGAACAACTCCATAAAGAGTTGGAGTACCGCCGCAAGAAAGTCAAGTTGGAAGCTAAAGAATGGGCATTGCAACAAACTTCCCGCGACAACCGGGAAATGGAAAACCTCATTCGGGAAATCAAAGAAGAACAAAACCTGGAAAAAGCGAAGCGTATTTCCCAGCAGGTCAAACAGCAACGCGGCAAATTGGCTGAACAAGTCACCGACCTGCGGGAGAAAATCTACTACGAGCCCACCGAGAAGGACAAAAAGAAAGAAGTCATTAAAGCGGGGGATTTTGTGAAAATGAAGACTGGAGGCGCTACCGGTACTGTAGAATCTATTGATAAGAACAGAGCAGTAGTCCGTATGGGCGATATGCGCATGACCATCAAACTGCGGGATCTGCAGCACGCTAATGCTCCGCTTGAGGTACAAAGCACGAAGAGTGTGAAAGCCGAAACCGCTACCACTACGGCGACCTTCGAGCCTAAACTCGATATTCGCGGCATGCGCTACGAGGAAGCACTGAAGGTGGTCGAGGACTTCGTTGATCAGGCGCTCATCGCTAATGCCAGTCACCTGGAAATTGTGCACGGCAAAGGCAGTGGTGCCCTGAGAGAGGCGGTCCGCCGTAAGCTCCGGGAGTACAGCCTTCCGATGGATATCGCGCACCCTCCTCAGGAGCAGGGTGGCGATGGGGTCACTTTAATAGAAATGTAGGCAGAAGCCCGGGCAGTATTCTTTTGCAGATACTGCCCGGGCTTGAGTTTGATTACTGTCCGCCCCCTCCGCCGTTGTTTTTCTTCTTTTTGAAAGGGTTGAACTTGTCCAGGTTATCCTTAATTTTATCTGTGGCTTTGCCACCGACCTGATCGAGGGCTTCATCGACTTTTTTCTGGGTAGCGGAGTCTACTTTATTCCCCAGTTGGTCTTTGATCGCCTGCTCCGCCTGTTTTTTTAGGTCTTCCGCAGCTTGGTCTGCCTGCGCTTTAGCCAGGTTCCTCAGAGAATCAGCTGCTTTTTGTGCAGCCTCTTCAGCTGCCTTTTTCCCTTCCTGTACTTTCTGGTTGATTTCTTCTTTGACCTGCCCCTTGGTTTGCTCAACGAGCCCACCATCTTCACCTGACTTGCCATCGAGGCCAAGCAGCTTTACCGCGACTTTCGGGTCTTCCAGAGCCCCTTTGAGGTTAATGCCGAGGTTGACGAACTCGCTCTGCCCAATGTTCAGGCCAAGTTTGGAAGCCTGAGACTCTAATAGTTTAAGCCCGCTATTGGCTGCCGCACCTAGGGCATTATTGCCCAGTTTCTCCCGGGGCACCTGTGCTTTGATGTTCATGTTCATCAAATCGGTGACGTTGTAGGTGCCGCCAATTTTCATGTCAATACCGGCTATTCTGGCATCGTATTCTTTCAGTTCCAGGGTGCCATTTTTTACCTCAAACCAGTTTTTGGTATTCTTGATGCTAATGGCCTCTTTGAGCTCCTGCACCTGCAAGGAGTTGCCGATAGCCTGCAGGGGCTTGAATTGTTGCAATACCGCATCAATGGTTTGGAGAAAGCCCTCCGCATTGATGGTGCTCAATTTTGGATAAAGGTCTTGCCCCAGCTTCCCGTCCAGGATCAGGGTGCTGTTAAACCGGCCTTTGATGTATTTACCGATTGGCGCCAGCTTTTCAAAAGTATTGAAGGTGTTGAAAGCTTCCTGAAATTGAAGTTTGCTCAGGTCATACTTGAAGCTGAAGCCGGGTTCTTCCGGATTGGTGGTTTCGTAGCTGCCGCTCATCGCCAGCTCGCCACCCAGGCCATTGGCGCGCACGTCGTCCAGAATTATGGCTTCATTAGCGATCACAAGGTGCCCGCTCACGTTTTTCAGATCAATATTTGTGTACGTCAGGTGCCCGATATTCGCCATCATTTCCATGTCGATGTTCGGTGGGACAGGAATGACGCCATAGCTTTCGCTGGATGCGTCCCCTTCGCCGGTAGCTTCCGTAGTTTCGGGCATGAACTCGTTGAGGTTAAGGCGGTTGGAGTTGAGTCGCAGGTTGCCGCCCAGTACGCCCGCTTCAAAGAGGTAGTCAAAAAACCCTGTGATCACACCATTACCGGTGAAGTCGCTTTCGCCAATTACTGCGCCAGCATCGTCTACCCGTAGCAGGTTAGGCTTGATTTCACCTCTAACCATGGCATTCTTGATGGTGTAGGAATCGTAGACGATTGTTTTAGCGTCCGCCTCCAGCTCGAAATCAAAGCGGTCAAATATTTCTGCGTCCGCTGCGGCTGTTGTGGTGTCTGTAACGGTGGCGGAAGTGGTTTCAGTATCGGTGACCCACTCACCTGCGTCGAAGAAGGTAGAGCTTGCCTTGAGCTTGCCCGTCATGGTTTTTTCCGGAGAGAAGTAGGCGAGTATGTTGTCGATCCGGCCGCTGCCCTGCAGGTCGCTTTTGCCCAGTTGAGCCTGGAAGCTGCGCAGATCTACGTACTGAGGTGTGAAGCCCATGCTGGCTTCCCTGATTTGGACTTTAGGCAGGCCGGCAGCCGCATAGATTAGATTCTCCACCTTCAGGTCGCCACTCATGTTGACTTGCTCATAAGCACCCTGCTCAATGTAAGAGAGCCGGGTATCTACGTTGAGGTCGGCGACGATGAGGCCCGCCATCTCTTCAATGCCCTCTATGGGGAAAGCCTGGCTCAACTCCGAAAGGTCAATGCGGCCTTTGGCGGCAGCCTGTACATCGGGGTCACTGATGGGCGTGCGCAGGCGGAAGCTCGCCTCAAACGGATTGTTGCCCAGGGTCATAGAAAAACGCGGGACATCCACCAGCAGGTCATCAAAATCACTGCCTGGGCTTTTGATATTGGCCCGGGTATTGATGTTGTTGATACCCAGTGGCAAGTCCGGGTACTTCACCCGGCCATCGCTGATCGAAGTGCTGATGTTGAAGGCTGGATAAGCCTCTGTGGTACCGTTGTAGGTGCCAGATACATTCCCTTCCAGGGTAAACTTGCCCGTCGCGTCCACCGACTCGTACCCCTCAATAAAGGCATTGGGGATAAGGGACAGCAGGTGCCTGAATTCATTCTGAGGGCTGTTGAACGCCAGCTCCATATTGATATCGTCCCCGTCCAGTTGCACAAAACCATCAGCATTGAGTTGCAGGGCATTGATGGTCAGTTGGTTGTCTTTGAGGGTGTATTTGCTGTTGGGGCTATCGATGTTGAAAATGGCATCGAGCTGAGCCTTAGCGGCATCCAGATAAGTGATACCGCTCTGCGCAACGGTCATGGATTCGATATCCGTCTGGGTATCGAGGTCGTAAATATCGACCGTAAAATTGCCAGTGCCGGAATGGTTCAGCCCCTTGATCTCCAGGTAAGTATCCAAGCTGTGGTCATCGTAAAGGAGGCTGCCCTCTGCGATGCTGTAGGAAGCGAGCTGAATCACCAGATTGCTGTAATCGGCCTCTGTGCCAGAGGTGTCCGCTGGGGCCTCAGAAGGCAGTGCGATATCATAATTGGCGGTACCATCCTTGAGGACGAAGATGTTGAGCTCCGGCTTTTCCAGGTGGATGGACTTCAGGGCTACGGGCTCGCTGGACCGGATGACAGACATCAAGTCGAGGGTTAGGGCAGCGTACGTGCCTTTGGCAAGGGTGACCCCTTCGAAGACGTCTTTACCGACTACTGAAAAAGAGTCAATACGGAGATTGAAGTCCGGGAAACTGCGTATGAGAGAGAGGTTGACATCCGAGAAGCTGACCTCTGCGTTTACAGTTTTGTTGGCCTCCTCCCGTGCCATAGCTACAAGTTCATCTTTAAAAAAGTACGGGATAGCAATTGCTGCTCCAAGGAATAGCACGATGAGCAGTAAAAAGGCAATTAGTAGGCGTTTAGCGATTTTCATGTTCGGGCGTTTGCTTTGTCATACAACGCTTCAAGTAGGGCAATGGTGTTATAAATGCGAAAAAAAATATACTGAGCACGAAAGCCGTACCGGATTACGTTTGGAAGGGAAAGTATACAGACACCATGAAACGATTCTTTTTCCTTTTATTTGGTTGCGCCCTTTGGGGCGGCAGCCTCGCTGCACAGCCCGATAGTGTGGTTACCAAAAGTACGGATGCCGGTGCTTTTGGCGTTACCGATGCAGATTGGATTAACCGGCTCATGCCTGTAGTGGCGGGTGTGGCTATCGATCCTGACGATAACCTGGTCCGGCAGAGTGTCAAGCCTTACATGATGCCGGTACGTAAGATCGGGGCAAAAGGATCTGCGCTGAGCTACGCGCTGGCGACTTGCCTGGAGTTCTACGTCAACCTGGAAAACAACTATAAAGATAATCTCAGCCCGGATTATATTTCTGTCAACCTTGAGAACTCCGGAAAACCGGTTAACCTCGAGGAAGCCTGCCGTTTCCTCGCGGGAGAAGGCACGGTGAGCGCAGCCATCATGCCCTACGACTCGCCCTCGGTGCCCAATTCGGTCTACGCTACGCAAAAATACCAGATCAACAATTACCTGCACCTCTTCCGGGAGACGACTAAGGGGCGGCAGCGGGTTTTCGAAACTAAAAAAGCGCTTATGCGGGGCAATCCGGTACTGATTGAGCTGCACGCCAGCCCTGAGCTCAAGCAAATGGTCCGTATCCAAACCTGGAAACCGTCCCGCAACCCCGGTACCGTTTATCCCTTACTGGTGGTAGGCTACGACGAAGTGGAGCAGGTCTTCGAAGTGATGAGCAGCTATGGCAGCACCTGGGGCAAAAGCGGCTATTTGCAAATTCGGTACGATGACTTTGGGGAGTACGCAAAAAATGGGTATGTTTTGGTGCCAAAACCAAACTATTAAGAACTCATGATGAAAGCTATCGTATTGGAAGAAAAGGGGCAGCCTGTCGTGCACCGTGATTTTGAGTCGCCCGTGCCTGCCAAAGGAGAAACGCTTGTCGCTTTGAAGGCGGCAGCCCTCAATCACCGAGACGTGTGGATTACCAAAGGGATGTACCCTGGTATTCGTACACCGGGTATTTTGGGGTCAGATGGTGCAGGGCTCGCGGATAGCCGAGAGGTGATCATCAACCCGAACATCGGGTGGGGAGATAAAATTGCCCATCAGAAGCCTGATTATACGATTCTTGGCATGCCGGCCTTTGGTACGATGGCTGAGCAAATCAGCGTACCGGCGGACCGCCTGGCGGACAAGCCCGCTCATCTCAACTGGGCAGAAGCAGCGGCCCTGCCACTTGGAGGGCTCACCGCCTACCGGGCGGTATTTACTAAAGGGCAATGCCAACCCGGGGACAAAGTGTTGATCTCGGGCATAGGAGGGGGAGTAGCCCTATTCGCTTTTCAGTTTGCCCTGGCAGCCGGCGCTGAAGTTTACGTGACGTCCGGCAGCCCCGAAAAGCTGTCCCACGCTCTGCAGATGGGAGCAAAAGGAGGCGCCAACTACAAGGAGGAAGACTGGGATAAAACGCTCGGCAAAGCATCCGGTGGCTTTGACCTGATCGTGGATAGTGCCGGGGGCGCTGGTTTTGCCCGTTTCCCCAAGATATGCAACTTCGGAGCCCGTATCGTCACTTACGGCGGTACGCAGGGCAAGGTGCCCAACTTTTCCCCTCAGTTGATTTTCTGGAAGCAAATTGCTATCCTCGGCACTTCTATGGGTAGCGACCAGGAATTTCATGACATGGTCGGCTTCGTCAATCAGCACAAAGTATATCCGGTCGTGGATCAAATTTTCCCTTTAGCGGAGGCTCCACAGGCTTTTGAGCGTATGGACCAAGGTAAACAGTTTGGCAAGATCGTACTGTCTATATGAAACGGATCGGTTTGATTTCAGACACGCACAGCCATCTGGAGGACAGTGTGTTCAAGTATTTTGAGCCCTGTGATGAAATCTGGCACGCTGGCGATATTGGCGATGCCAGGGTGGCGGACCGCTTAGCAGCTTTTCGCCCGCTTCGGGCGGTGTACGGCAATATTGACGATGGGCCACTGCGGCGGCGTTTTCCGGAAGACCTTAGGTTTAGCATAGAAGGGGTGGAGGTATTTATGACCCATATTGGCGGGTACCCGGGGCGCTACAACCGTCGTGTCTGGGCACTGCTTCAGGAAAACCCGCCTGATCTTTACATCTGTGGGCACTCCCACATCCTGAAAGTCATGCCCGACAAAAAGCTAAATTTCCTGCACGTCAATCCCGGTGCAGCCGGCAACCACGGCTTTCATCAGGTGAAGACCATTGTCCGGTTCGCTGTAGACCAGGGCAAACTAAAAGATTTCGAGGTGATTGAGCTCGGAAAACGCGGCGCCCTGCCCGCAGAATAAGGCAATTATGGGGTGGCGCTATTTCGGATTAGTCATATCCGTGTTCGCTTTGGTGTTTTCCTGTCAAGCCGGTAGCTGTTAGGGACCCCAAAAAAAGACAGGCCCGAAAGCGTTGCTCCCGGGCCTGTATAGGCTTTGCTAACTAAGAAATGCCGCTTTATTAGCGGACATCAAATTCCTTAGAGTACACATTATCTTCTGTTTCCACCTGAATGGTGTAACGCCCCCAGGGGAGGGTATCCATATCGTACCGCTTTTCAACCAGCAGGACATTGTCCAGACGCTCTTTGTATACGGAGCTGCCGTTGTTGTCGAAAATGGTAACAATCACATCATCAAGCTTTCCTGCGAAGTAGGAAACATCGACAAACTGATTGCTGTGGACTTTAAAGATTGGAGCGTAAAACTTGCGCACTTTATTAGGGTCAGCTTCAACGCCATACTTGGTGAGGTTGAGGGGCTGTACAATTTCTTGCATGGAAGTTTTAACGCTTATGTAATACTTGCCGGGCTCTAAATTATCAAGGTTGAATATCTTTGCGAAAGGCTGTCGCGCAGAGGCCTTGTCGGAAACCAGTAAAGTGCCGGACTCACCATCTCTCAGGCTAATCTCAGCATTTTCCTTGAGGTTAGTAATGGTAAGCGCAAACTTCTTTTCCGACGGGATCGCCGAGATCTTAATAAAAGGCATATAGTCTGTTGCCAGAGCTGCTGTGGCAGTACTCATCAGAAAGTATATTGCCATTGAGACGGTTATTAACTTTTTCATAGTCGTTTCGGTCTTGAGTGATTGAATAGCACATTTTCGAATACAATTACAAAATTAAGGGGGATTGGCACGGCAATCCACTATCCGATTATCGAAAAATGATACTATATTAACGTGCAAACACCGAGTGAATAATTTATGATTATGCGCATTGTTAGCCTTGAAGGAAGAATGTTGTCTTAGGCTTGGTTCTGCCCGTATTTTGTTGCTCTTAGTTAGTGTGTAAAGTACAATAATTCTGTTTTTGCTTGGTGTGTGTATCACGCTTGGAAGCCTTGGCTTTTCCGGGCTTCTACGCTTATATTGCTTCCTGAACAACCCACTAGCGGGACAGACCAATTGCTATAGCCCCTATACGTATAACCGCTCGCCACACCAGTACATTTCCGACAGGCTGCTAGAGGGCTGCTATTACTTATATTTTTTTTAAAAGACATTGAACTGTGTCAAGTCTCATTTGTTCTCGAAATTAGTATATGTCTTCAATGCTTGTTTTACACAGGTTTAGAACGACGAATACTTTAAAAAAAAATGGATTTAATACGCTAAATTAGAGAGGAATAAAATTTGTCTTAGAAGTTAGCAAGACATAAATATCGCATATGATTCCTTTTTTTTCCATTGAAAAACACTATATTAGCGATGGAAATAAAAGTTTAGTCTGTTTGCAAAGTTGTATTCGAGACTATTTACCCTTCTAGTTCTTTTTTTGAGACAAATTGTTTTCCCAGACTAACCCTGAAATAACCATCTGCCTTAAGCTTAAATTTCTAAGCTTGCCCTTCATGGTCAGTCTTCATTCTGAAGGCTTTCAATGATTAGGCAATTTTGTCAGGTATTGGAATTTTTAGATCCCTCTCCTTGCTGAAGTGTTTTTTACGAAGGTAGGAAAGGTAATATCAACTGAGTGTTACATTATGCAAAAATCAAAATCAAACACGTCTGAAGGTACAGTTCAGACAGACGACAAAGTTCCAAAGGTGAAATCCTTTTGGAACGAAAAGTGGGCTTCCGTAGACTTCGGTCGCGAGACTAAGACCTGTAATTATGAAATCTCTTGTTTCGGTAGGATTAAAAGTGTTGAAAAAGTAACCGGACGGGAAAGATTACTTAAAGGGGCTAAAGCTCGTGGCGGGTTGGTTATGCTTAATCAGAAATTGAAGGACGGAAGCACGGGTATCGTGTATATCCATCGCTTCGTGGCGGAGGAATTCGTCGACAAAGAATCTGATGAGCAAGATTATATCCTTCACAAGGATTATGATAAAGCCAACAACAACTGGACTAACTTAGCTTGGGCTACCGAAGATGAATGGAAGGTTTATCAAAAAAAGAACCCTAACCATAAGGGCCGGCCAGCCAGGACTAAAAATTACAAGCTTACGGAGACGCAGGTCCGTATGATGAAAAAACTGCTCAAAAGAGGCAAGACCAAACGGAAAATCATCGCCAAGCAATTCGGCGTTTCCGAAAACTGCGCTTATAAAATTGAAAAAGGTATCCGTTGGGGTCACATCGTTGTGAATGACGATGATGACGATGATGATATGCCAATGGAAGAGCAGTCCTAAAATAAGAGAAGAGTAGCTGCTGGCTACTTTACTTTCTGCATCTTTGTACCTGTGGCGTAAGCTACTTGGCATGAATAGCTATATCACTATTTATCAAAGTACCGTATTTTACAGGTTAACTTTTCAGATGTAATTAAGCCACGCTTAACGGTTCTTAATCACTTTGAGATTAGAGAGGCGCTAAGCGTGGTATTTTTTTTATACAGTAGTCAATATCAGGATTTAAAGGATAGTTTAGGGTGTCGTAATTAGTTTTTAGGCAAGCTCAGGCATGGTCTAAGTCAAGCCCTATTATTCCAATTAAGGCTGATCATTGTTTCCTTGTTTTGTTTCCTTTACCTTTGGATGCCGTTAAAAAATAAGTAAAGAACAATGAGTCAACAAGCCTTCGATAAGTTATGGAAAATGATAGGGCTGCGGTATACGTCCCACCCGTGGCATGGTATTTCTATTGGAGAGGATGCCCCGGAAGTGGTGACCTCCTTCATAGAAGTGATCCCTTCAGATACCGTTAAATATGAAATTGATAAAAAGACAGGCTATCTGAAGATTGACCGACCTCAGAAATTTTCCAATATCGTACCTGCACTATACGGTTTCATCCCTCAAACCTACTGCAAAGACGAGGTCGCCGATTTCTGCATGGAAAAGACTGGCCGGGAAGATATTGTCGGCGATGATGACCCTCTTGATATTTGTGTGCTGACAGAAAGGGAAATTACCCACGGTAATATCATCGTCCGGGCCATTCCTATTGGTGGGTTCCGGATGATAGATGGGGGAGAAGCCGATGATAAGATCATTGCAGTATTGCGTGAAGATGAGGTCTATGGATCCTGGAGGGATATTTCTGACTTGCCGGAAACCGTCATTAACCGGTTGAAGCACTACTTCCTGACCTACAAGCAGCTACCGGGGGAGGAGCCCAAATGCGAAATCACCCATACCTACGGCCGCAAAGAAGCGATTGAAGTCATTGAAGCGAGCATGCGCGACTACAACAAAGTTTATGGGGACCTGGAAGAAGCACTTTCCCTTACGCTATTCGAAGCCTTCAATTTTAGTAACCGGCAGCAAAATATGCTGAAAGACATCGATTAATTGTGCAGGAGTATTGCTATTCTTGTCGCGATCGCAATTGGGCTTTGTGTGCCATCTGCAGCGCAATTCACCTTTATCATCCGGTACAACCTGATGGTGATGCTGTTTTTTGCCTTCCTTGAGGTAAAGCTATCCTTCAGCTTGTTCCACCGGCTTCACCTTAAAATTGCGGCATTTAATCTTTTGTTGCCGCTGTTGTTCTACTTTGCCTTCTGCCGTTGGCAGCCTGCCATAGCTGAAGCGATATTTGCCATCGCTTCTGCGCCTACCGCTGCTGCCGGGCCCGTTATTGCCAGTTTTCTGGGGGCAGAAGTAGGTTTTGTGACCACTTCCGTGCTGTTGACGAGCCCACTCGTAGCTTTGGTACTGCCTGTTACGGCGAGCATAATCCTTGGTGGCGGAACGGCATCTTTTTCGTTTCTGGATATTGCGGTGCCCATCGCATCGCTTATATTTATTCCGCTCAGCCTGAGCCTGTTATTGCGCAGGATTTGGCCAGAAGGCGCGCAGGGGGTCAGGAAATATCAGTTTTTGTCTTTCCGGTTGTTTTTGGTCAATGTCTTTGTAGCTGCCGCTGCTGCATCCGAATATTTCAAGGGGCAGCAATCAGAGCAGGTTGGAGTGATCATTGGGATCGGTTTCACCATTGGTGCATTATGCCTGCTTCAGTTCAAAGCAGGGGAGTGGTTGGGCCGCAGCCACCTGCCTCTGGAGACCGGGCTGGCACTAGGCCGTAAGAACACCATGTTCAGCCTTTGGCTGGCCCTGACCTACTTTAGCCCAGCTGCAGCCCTGGGGCCTATTTTTTATATCCTGGCCCAGAACCTCTACAACTCCTGGCAGATTTACAACTACCGGCGGTCGTCAATTACCGGTTCAAAGCCCTGATTGATACCGCGTTCCATTGGCGGGATGCCTTTTTCCATCCACCTCGGTTTGGGCGCATTCAACAAAAAATAATCAAAAAACTGCTGCATGCGCTGCATAAAGTCGCGGCGGTTCTCCTTGCCCATCACCCAGTGCGGGTTTTCATTGTAATTGAGCAGCCACGCCGGTTTGTTCAAGCGGCGAAGCGCTACAAAAAACTCAATGCCCTGGTACCAGGGCACCGCACCATCCTCATCATTGTGGAGGATCAGCACCGGCGTATTAATCTTATCGGTATAAAAGAGGGGGGAGTTTTCAATATAACGCAGCGGCTTTTCCCAAAGGGTACCACCAATCCGGCTCTGGCTTTTTTCATACTGGAACATCCGGCTCAGTCCACTGCCCCAACGAATACCTCCGTAGGCCGAAGTCATGTTCACGACCGGAGCGCCTGATTCTGCACACTTGAAAAGATCGGTCTGTGTAATCAGGTAGGCTACCTGATAGCCGCCCCAGCTGTGCCCCTGCACCCCGAGCCGTTCCTTGTCGACAAACCCTTTGTCCAGTAGGGAGGTCACTCCGGTGGTTATGGCATCGAGGGCACTCTCTCCCGGATAACCGATACGATAATGAACATCCGGGATGAAGATCACATAGCCCCGGCTGGCGTAAAAGGAAAAATTGATGACCGACCGGGGGTAGGCAGGAGTCCAGTGGCGATGCAGCCGGTCTGCATAGCGCTCATAAAAATAGGTCATCATCGGGTACTGAAGGCCGGGGTCGAAGCCTTCGGGTTTGATCAAAATACCTTCCATCTTCTGCCCGTCAGCTCCTGTCCAGCGGTAAGGCTCGGCAGTGCCCCAGCGGAATTTTTCCTGCTGTGGGTTTGCATTACTGACTTTAGTAAAGCTGGTCAAATGATCATTACTGGTCAAAAGGTCCGGAAAAACCTCGAACCGCTCCCTGGAAAAGAGGTAGGCATCTGCGTTACGGGCTTTTTGAACCCTGCGGTCATAACTGAAAGCCCCATACTGCACCTGGTCTTTTACGCCCGTATGGATATTGAACCAAGTATACCCGGAAGACTTGTCAGACTCATCAAAGGTGTGGAACAGCATAGGTTTCACTTCTTCAATCGACCGTTCTTCCGGGTCGAGTTTGATGTACCGGTACCGGGTTTTTGACGCCCTTCCTTTGGTCAGGTTGTTAGAGGCCAGGCTTACACGGGGATCTACGAGCCAAACATCATAGCGGTCATAGATCATAATGAAGTCATCATCGGTCGTCCAGCCGGCGGTGCCGTGTGGGGAGGGGTGCATAGGATGGTCGTCCAGTTCATCGTAAAGTGGTACAGGAATATCCTGAGCAATCTTTCGGGTTGCCCTCTGGGGAATATCGTAAACCACCCAAGCTGTATCTGCAACATTATACCAATAGGCATATTGCCCCATTGGCGAAAGGCTTGCCCGTCCCGGTAAGTTTTCTGCAATACGCTGCCGGCTGCCGGTTTCCACATCCACCAGGTAGAGGTCGTTGCGTTGCGGGAAACCTTCCCAGCTGATTAGTTGCAGGTAAGGGGTTTCGTCTTTGCCCAGGGCATAACGGGCATTGCCTTCATCGCCGGGCATTAATTCGGGCACTTTCTGGTCAGCGAGCTGCAATAAGCGGCGGGTATCAGTATGGAAAACGGCACGGTAGCTCCGCTTTCGGTTGGCTTCAAGCAGCTCTTCTTCGTGTGTGTACAGCCTTGGGTCCTGGCTTGTCCAGACTTCTACATTTACAATTTCTTCTTCCAAAAGGCTGGTGTCTTTGAGGATTGGTGGGGGGCAGGTGCCAAAAAACAACCGGTTGCCATCTTCCGAAAAGGTCAGGTCACCATGCTCGCTGAGCAGCCAGCCCTCAGGTAAAAAGGCGGAGGTGGAGTCCGCGATCGCCGTGGCTTCTTTCTGTTGGGTTTTCCAGTGCCATAGCTCATAGGGCACCACCCGGAACTTGGTGGTGTCGCGTACCGCCAGAAAACCCGCTTGCGTGCCATCCTGGCTCAGGCTCAGTTGAGTGTAGTGCCCTTTCCCGGTCAGCAAGGGGGTCAATCGGGCCTCTGGCCCGTCGTACAGATAAACACCCTGCTGAAAAGTGGAGTCGTCTCCGGTGGAGTGGATCAGAAAGCGGGGCGATTCTTCTGCTGCAATAAAGTCTTTGACGTATGGAATGGAATCCTGCTGCCCGGTCCGAAGGTTCCGTATAATGAGCAGGCTGCCGTGGTCTTCATTTTCCGGTTTGACCTTCACGCTATCCGGGAGTGAGGTATCTCTTGGGGCGGGCAACAACTGATAAGCCATCCAGCCTTCCCACTTCCCGGGCATCAGAAAGCGCTTCAGGCGCGGGACTTTGGTTATGCTGCCTGCTCTTAATTGCAGGATGGTGAGCGTGTCTTTGGGCAGGTCTTTATCTTTGACTTTGGCCCGGCGCATGGCTTTGAGGCTATCTGCTGCGGGGCTGGTATGGAACGCAGCTACCCGGCTGTCTGCACTGAATGCAGCATTATGGCTTCTGGTAAACTCCTGTTTTGCCTGCTGCCCCTGATTGTAAATGACCAGCGTGGGGTCGCCCTGATTCGGCCTGCGCTCATAGCTGACCCAATTGCCATTGGGTGAGATGGTTGCATCATCAATACTGTTCCATTGATCTATATCTTCAATGGTGAGGGCTGGCTTCTGGCTAATTGCGGTCAAGGTCAGGCTTAACAAGAAAAAGGTGGGCAGTAGCTTTAAAAACATGGTTTTAGGTTTGTATTGTTCTCCGTCCGTATCCAAAAATACTGTACGGTTTGGACTCCTCCTATTTTTCGAACCGAATTAGGTCTGCACCGGGCTATGGGCATTACGCAACAGCGCAGGCAGAGCGTTTTTTCTTTGAGCCCAACGACCTCCGCTGTACGGCACTGCATTAGTGGAGTTGCTGGTTTTTGAAGGTGTTGCTGGTCAGGAGTTTGGCAATGCTGCTGCTCTCCAGTGCAGCGCGCAGGTGGTCAGCATGCCGGTCGTGGTGGAGGTCAGTGCCCAGGTAGTCGATCAGGCCGGCTTTGAGCAAAGCCACTGCATTTTCACGGGTCGGTTTCCCGTAATAACCGGTTAGCGATAGCGTATTGAGCTGAAATTCACAACCCCGCTCTTTCAATTCATGATATTTTTTAAAATTGTCATGAAAGAAAAGGTAGCGCTCAGGGTGGGCGAGCAGTGGGCGATAACCCTTGGTTTGCAGTCGGAACAGGTACTGCTCGAGTTTGGGCGGAGCGGAGATGAAACTCATTTCCACCAGGACCCGGTTGCCGGGCAGCGTGAGGAGCTCACCTTCTTCAAGCAAGGGCTCAAACCCTTCATCCATCAGGTACTCCGCTGCGGCGTCTATCGTAATGTCGATGCCAGCTGCGGCAATCGCTTTTCTGACTTCCTCCAGCTTTCCCCGGATGATCGAAGGCGTGTTGGGGTAGAGGTCTGCCATTATGTGAGGGGTAGTAATGAGGTGCCGGTACCCCATCTGCTGTAGTTGAGTGATAAGGCTCAGGCTGTCTTCGATATCCTTCGCCCCGTCATCAATCCCGGGCAGGAGATGAGCGTGCATGTCGGTACCCAGGAATGCGAAGTTGCCAAGCGGCGGCGTTTTTTTGAAGAGATTGAACATGAGGGATTTTGTAGTATTGCAACTATCCCGCAAAGGTAGGAAAATTGCCGGGGACCCAATGCCCCGGCTCAAAGTATGTTTGGAGGTGATTTGGAACGTAAAGCTGCTCCAAAATGCGCTCAGGGTTTAGGTTTTGACAACGCCCTTGAAGTACTCCATGGTGATTTTCAGGCCTTCCTCCCGGCTTACGGTAGGTTTCCAGCCGAGGATTTCGCTAGCCTTGGTGATATCCGGCTGACGGACTTTCGGGTCGTCTTTCGGAAGCGGCTTGTAGGTGACTTTTGCATCCGGGTTGCCGACGAGGGCAACGACTTCTTCCGCTACTTCCTTGATGGTGATTTCATCGGGGTTACCAATATTCACCGGCAAGTGGTGGTCGCTCATCAATAAGCGGTAAATGCCTTCCACCAAATCAGCTACATAGCAGAAGGACCGGGTCTGGGAGCCGTCGCCAAAAACGGTAATGCCTTCGCCCCGGATAGCCTGTGAGAAAAAGGCAGGCAGCGCCCGTCCATCGTTGACCCGCATGCGCGGGCCATAAGTGTTGAAAATACGGATGATCCGGGTTTCCACACCATGAAAGTTGTGGTAAGCCATGGTGATGGCTTCCAGAAAGCGCTTGGCCTCGTCGTAGACGCCACGTGGTCCTACCGGGTTCACATTGCCCCAGTAGTCCTCTTTTTGAGGGTGGATCAGTGGGTCGCCATATACCTCGGAAGTCGAGGCTACCAAAATACGGGCATTCTTGGCTTTAGCCAGGCCCAGGAGGTTGTGGGTGCCCAGCGCGCCCACTTTCAGCGTCTGAATGGGCATTTTGAGGTAATCAATAGGGCTGGCGGGCGAGGCAAAGTGGAGGATGTAGTCGAGGTCACCGGGTACGTGCACAAACTTGGTGACATCATGGTGGTAGTAATCAAACTGCTTGAGTGGAAAGAGGTGCTGTATGTTATCGAGGCTACCTGTCAGCAGGTTGTCCATAGCAATAACGTGGAAACCTTCTTTGATGAAGCGGTCGCACAAATGAGAACCCAGGAAACCGGCAGCACCGGTTATTAATATTCTTTTCATGGCTGAGATTTAAATCTTTGGTCTTGATAAAAGCAACCCTCCGCGGCAACTGCCGGGGAGGGAATATGGGTTTAAGCTTCTGCTTTGTGTAGGACTTTGTTTCGGCCGATACTATCGTAGTAGAATCCTTCGGCTTCCATGGTCCTGGGATCGTAGATGTTTCTGCCGTCGAAGATGACCGGCTCGCTCAGCAGCTCTTTAAGCACTTTGTAGCTCGGTGTCCGGAATACAGGCCACTCAGTGATTACGGCGAGGGAGTCCGCACCAATCAACGTCTCGTACTGCTCAGTGGCAAATGTGATCCGGTCTCCAAATACTTTCCGGACATTATTCGTGGCTTCGGGGTCAAAGGCTTTGATGGAAGCACCGGCGTTCAGCAATTCCTCGATAATGGTCAGTGCAGGTGCCTCGCGGATATCATCAGTATTAGGTTTGAAGGCCAGCCCCCAGATGGCAATAGTCTTGCCTTTCAAATCGCCACCGTAGTAATCAATGATTTTCTGGCTCAGAATATGTTTCTGTTGTTCATTGACACTCATTACAGAATTAAGGATACGGAAATCATAACCGTTCTGACTTGCGGTTTTTGCCAGTGCCTGAACATCTTTAGGGAAACAAGAGCCCCCGTAGCCTACTCCAGGGAACAGGAAGCGCTTGCCGATGCGGTTATCGCTGCCCATGCCCAGGCGGACCATGTCGACATTAGCCCCGACTTTTTCGCAGAGGTTGGCGATCTCATTCATGAAAGAAATCCGGGTAGCGAGGTAAGAGTTGGCAGCGTACTTTGTCATTTCAGCAGACCGCTCATCCATGAAATAGACAGGGTTGCCTTGTCGAACGAATGGTTCGTAAAGGCGAGACATCACTTCTTTGGCACGCTCAGAAGACGTACCGACGACTACCCGGTCCGGGCGCATGAAATCATCAACAGCCACGCCTTCCCGCAGGAATTCAGGGTTGGAGACCACATCAAAGAGGTCTTCGGAAAGCTTATCAGACAGTATCGCATGTACCTTTTCTGCTGTACCTACCGGTACTGTACTTTTATCGATCACAACGGCGTAGGATTCGATAATTTCAGAAAGGTCAGCGGCAACGCCCATGACATAGGACAGATCAGCTGACCCATCCTCGCCCGGTGGCGTTGGCAGTGCTAAGAAGATCACTTCTGCATCTTTGATGCCATCATTCAGGGAAGTAGTGAATTTTAGCCGCCCCTGACGCGTGTTGCGGTCAAAGAGGGTATCAAGCCCAGGCTCGTATATCGGGATTTCTCCCTGCTTCAGGCGCTCTACTTTTTTTGCGTCAATGTCAACACAAGTGACGTGGTTGCCGGTTTCTGCAAAGCAGGTACCCGTTACGAGCCCTACGTAGCCCGTTCCAATTACAGCAATATTCATGGTGTTAAATTATGTTGTATAGATAATGAATGCATATTTGTCTAATCGCATCAATGCTCAACTTAGTGAAGTTGAACCTGAATAAATGAACGGGTGTCAATATGCCCGGTTGGATGTACAATAAGAAGTACTTTATGGCAAGCCGTACTTCATCCGAGCCACCAGTGTTGTTCGAAAAGAGATGTTATCGCAGCAGTCTCGAAGGTTTGAAGTAGTGACATGCAATTTAGGGGATTAAACCTTTACATGCAAACTCAGCATTGATAATTTGTATGTAAAGCACCCCTGCAATCAATACGTTATATTTTAGGAGTTTGTTACAAATAAGGGTTACACCGGGCTTATTTGGGCTCATTGTCTGTACGGGCACTGCCTGGGCGTATTCTCCGCAGCAGGGCAGGGTCAATATCCATGATTAAGGAGAAACCCATATTGTCCAGTTCGATCACAAAATTCTTATCGTTTTTCCGGTCTATCAGGATACCTTTCATGCCTGTCAGATTGCCGCCCAGGATTTCGACTTCGTCCCCGCTGCATAGGTTCAGGGACTTGCTTTCCAGAGCTTCTACTTCAATACCTTCACCCACGACCAGGCGCATGATGTCGATTTCGGTCTGTGGGATAGAAATGAGGTTGCGGGCAAAGCGTACGAATTTGATCACGTCTTGTGTTTCCAGCACCGGGATATACTGCTTCTTTTCGATTTTCACGAAAATATAGCAGCTGATAAGAGGGAGCTCCAGGTGTTTGACTTTTCGGGTATAGCGGCGGGTTACTTTTTGAAGCGGCAGAAAGTACTCAATGCCTTTTCGCTCAAAGTGGCGAGCCACCATTTTTTCCCGCTTGTAGTTTGTGTATACGGCAAACCATCTGGCTTCCAGCTGGCTGAGGTGGTTTTCTGGCTGTTCTTGGATTGCTGTTTTCATTGGAGATTCTTTTGTTATTTAGAAATACCAGATTTCAGGATTATGATGTGAAGGGAGTCGCCTGATAACAAGCATTTAAAGTCTCCAGTAAGTAAGCCCGGCCTCCGCTGCCGGTTTTTTGTAAATAGCCTTGATATCCATGAGTATGGGGTCGTCTTTACAGATGGATTTGAAATAGGAAAAGTCCAGCTTTTGGTATTCCAGGTGGTTGACCGCAACAATGACGGCATCATAGTCATCTGATATGTTATCCACGAGGGTCAGTTTGTACTCTTTGGCGACCTCATTCGGGGAGGCGTAGGTGTCCGTAATATGGACATTAATGGAGTACTGCATGATTTCCCGGGCCAAATCGGCTACCTTGGAGTTGCGGATATCCGCCACGTTTTCCTTAAAGGTGATACCCATGATGAGCACTTTAGTCTGGCTGGGGTTTTTACCTTTTTGTATGAGCATCTTCGTCAGCCGCTTGGCGATGAACCCTGGCATACCGTCATTGATACGGCGGCCACTAAGGATCACCTGTGGGTCGTAGCCCAGCTGCTTGGCTTTATGCGTCAGGTAGTAGGGGTCTACACCAATGCAGTGCCCGCCTACCAGGCCGGGAGAAAACTTAAGGAAGTTCCACTTGGTCCCCGCAGCCTCCAATACCTCATTCGTGTCAATGCCCATCATGTCGAAAATAATGGACAGCTCGTTGACAAAAGAAATGTTGAGGTCACGTTGCGTATTCTCAATCACTTTAGCCGCCTCTGCCACTTTGATAGAGGGCGCTTCGTAAATGCCCGCTTTGATGATGGCACCGTAGGTTTTGGAAATCTCCTTCAGCGACGCTGCATCACAGCCCGAGACAATCTTCAGGATTTTCTCAATGGTCCGTTCCTTGTCGCCCGGGTTGATCCGCTCTGGCGAATAACCGATCTTGAAATCTTTGCCCAGTTTAAGCCCGGACTCTTCCTCCAGGATAGGCAGGCAGTCTTCCTCCGTACAGCCCGGGTATACCGTGGATTCAAAAATGACGTAGTCGCCTTTTTTCAGCACTTTGCCCACTGTCTTTGAGGCGGAAAGTACCGGGGTCAGGTTGGGCACTTTACTCTCGCTTACGGGAGTCGGTACCGCTACAATATGGAAGTGGGCTTCGCGGAGTACTGCGGGGTCCGAGGTGAAGGTGATCCGCTTATTCTCAAAGGCACTGCTTTCCAGTTCTTCGGAGGGGTCCTCATGGTTTTTCATCATTTGGACACGCTCTTCGTTAATATCAAAGCCGATCACTTCAAAGTCGCGTGCAAACTGCAGGGCAAGGGGAAGCCCGACATAGCCGAGGCCTATGACTGAGATTTTTTTCTCTCGTTTTTTAAGTGCATCAAACATAAAAATAGGAGTCATTAAACGGTGAATGGATTGGGGTCAGTTTCCCCGTTTCAGGAGTTAAAAAAAGCTTTCACCTGATTGGTGATATATTCGAGGGCAGCCGGGTCCAGCTCAGTGTGCATAGGCAAAGAGATTACGGATTGACAAAGCGTCTCGGTTACAGGAAGGGCGTCAATCTGTTGATCCATTGCTTTCATATAAGCCTTTTGCTTGTAGAGGGGCACCGGATAGTAAATCATACTCGGAATGCCGACTTCCTGCAGGTGTTGCTGCAGCGCCTCCCGCTTGCCATTAGCTACCTTAAGGGTATACTGATGAAAAACATGGGTCGACTTCGGGTCGCGGACCGGTGTCTGCAACTCCGCTATACCTTCAAATGCCCGGTCGTAGTAATCGGCAGCCGACCGGCGTGCGGCAGCATAGGCATCAAGATGGCCGAGTTTGATATCCAGGATTGCGGCCTGTATACTGTCGAGGCGGGAGTTGACGCCTACCATGTCGTGGTAGTAGCGTTTCACCTGCCCGTGGTTGGCGATCATCTGCAGTTTTTTGCCGAGCGCTTCGTCATTGGTATAAAGTGCGCCCCCGTCTCCGTAAGCTCCCAGGTTTTTGGAAGGGTAGAAGGAGGTACACCCGATATGCCCGATAGTACCGGTTTTTTGGGTGTGCCCGTCTTTAAAGGAATAATCGGCACCAATCGCTTGTGCATTGTCTTCAATAACCCACAAGCCATGTGCTTTGGCCACCTCCATGATGGGCTCAAGGTCGCAGCTCTGCCCAAACAGGTTTACGGGCACCACAGCTTTGGTTTTGGGCGTGATCGCCGCCTCAACAAGCTCGGCAGTCACATTAAAAGTATCCGGGTCTACATCCACCATCACTGGCTTGAGGTTCAAGAGTGCTATAACCTCAGCCGTAGACACATAGGTGAAGGCCGGTACAATCACCTCGTCTCCCGGCTGAAGGCCTGCTGCCATGAGTGCAATTTGCAGGGCATCCGTACCATTAGCGCAAGGGATGACGTGGCGGGCATCAAGGTAGGATTCCATGTGTGCCTTGAAAGACTTTACAGCCGGGCCATTGATGTAGGCGCAGGACCGGAGGACCTCCTGAACCGCAGCGTCGATCTCCGGCTTCAGCCGCTCGTATTGCGTTTTGAGGTCTACCATTTGTATGTTCATCTTCACATCAGACATATTTCGTTACTGTTTTTGTAGTTGCTGTTAATTTAAATGTTTCAGTGCTTTTTCAGCTACCGTTTCCCCAATGGCCAGTGAAGCCGTTGCGGCGGGGCTTGGCGCATTGCACACATTGATCACGCCTGGCTTTTCCAGAAAGAGGAAGTCGTCAATCAGTTCTCCGTTTGGGCCGCAAGCCATAGCCCTGACTCCGGCACCGCCTCTGACCAGGTCCGCTCCGGTGATTTCAGGGATCAGGTGCTGCAGGGCACGGACAAATGCGGATTTAGAAAACGACCGGTAGAGTTCGCCCAGGCCGTCCCGCCAGTATTTCCGGGCTATTTGTTGAAAGCCGGAATAGGAGAGCGTTTCAAAAAGCTCCCGGAGGTCAACATCATAGCGGCTGTACCCTTCGCGCCGGAAAGCCAGCACCGCATTGGGCCCGGCTTCAATGCCCCCGCTAATCATCCGGGTGAAATGCACACCGAGGAATGGGAAGTTGGGGTTGGGTACCGGGTAAATCAGATTATTGACTAGGTATTGTTTTTCCGGGCGTAGTTCGTAATACTCGCCGCGGAAGGGGATGATTTTAAGGTTGATTGCCGGCATCGTCATCCGTGCGATCTTGTCGGAATAGAGCCCGGCACAGTTGATGACCAGCCGGCAGTTGACCTCTCCGTGGTCCGTCACCACGGTCACTTGCCCGGGTCGAAGGTCGATATCCTGTACGGTATAGCCCGGTAAAGCTTCGCCTGCTCTGCGCTGAACCAGCTCCAGGTATTTTTCTGCAACCGCGCGGTAGCTGATGATGCCCGACTGCGGTACCCAAATGCCCTGTATGGCGTCTACATGAGGTTCGATTTCCCGGCAGGCTTCCCGGCCGATCATCCGGATGCCCTCAAGCCCATTTGCCTGACCGGTTTTCAGAATGCCTTCCAGGGCGGGGACTTCCGCTTTCCGGGTCGCCACGATGACTTTTCCGCATACCTCATGAGGAATTCCGTGCGCTTGCGCAAAACGGAGCAGATAGTCATAGCCCCGGCGGCAGTTGAGTGCTTTAGACCCTCCCGGCGTATAGTAAATACCCGAGTGGATCACCCCACTGTTGTTACCGGTTTGATGCCGCGCCACACCCGCCTCCTTGTCGATAACGGCAATACGGAGCCCAGGCTGCTTCTCAGAAAGCTGATAAGCAGTAGCTAAGCCTACAATGCCGGCACCGATTATAGCGACATCATACTGCATTCAACTCGTTTTTACTTTATCGAAGTAAAGGAGCATAGGTTCGGGCTTGAACCGGTCCAGCATGATTTCTGAAAACTCTTCAGCTTCGTACAGGAGGTAACGGATTTTCCGGTTGATCATTTTCTCAGCTTTCTCTACGAGGCTGAGCAGGTAGCTGCGGTCTATGGTGCCAATGATGAGCAGATCTATGATGGTGCTGTCGATCCCTTTGGAGAAATCGCCAATCAGGTATACGCGTTCCACATTACCCAGGCGCCGGATCACCTGCTCCACGACCCGGTCTATACCGATTTGCTTCAGCAAAATATTATGAATCTCCCCGAAGAGCGGGTGTTGGTCATTAGCCCGGAACATCTTTTTATTCCCAACGGTCTCTGAGCAAAGCATGCCCGCTTTCTCAAGCCGGTTGAGCTCTACCCGTATGGCATTGGAAGACTCTCCAAACTCCTGTTGCAAGCCCCGCAGATAACTGGTGGTATTGCTGTTGATGAAAAACTTCATCAGCAGCTTAATACGTGTCTTGGAAGAGATTAAAGTTTCGATCATTATTGAGTAATAAAATTACTCAAGCTTGGTGAAATAAGCAAGCTAAAGCGGTGAAAAAAAGCTGTGATTATTAATTGTCGACCTTTCCGATAGGATAGTATCAGGAAAAGAACGAGCAATAATGTTGTTCAGTCTTTTAGTGTTTTGCAGACACAATTTTAGTAAATAATCTGCTGAATGCCAGCATGATTTTGTAAAAAAGTGCCACAAATCATGAACCTTTTTACTCCTCCTCCCGCGGGCCCGCTATTGGCAAGGGTTTTTAGCGCTTTTGTTGGGGGGGGTACACTTCGGGCTGCGTTCGCTCCAAAAGCAAAATCCCAACAAGCTCGTATACTTCGGCTGCATTGTAGGATTTTGGTGGGCGGTATGCCTCTTTTTACTTATCTATACCGCAAAAATGCAATTCTGGAAAAAGCTGACACCGGAACAGATTCATCAACAGGTGTTTGAGGCACTTGGGAAGAATGTCGATTACAAAGAGCGGCTACCTTTAGGGCTACCCGCGTCTCACCTCGACGAAAAGGTATTTACCCCTCAGGGCGCGATGCTGCGGGAAGCCCCTTTTCTATCCACGCTCGTCCAAAACCCCAATCATATTGGCTGTCATACCCTGGGGGATTCAGAAAGCTTTTTCGCCGGTACGCAGGAAATCGAGCGGGAGCTGATTGCCCTCTGCGCTGTAGACATCCTCAATGGAGCGCAGGCCGGGGACTTCGATGGTTATGTGGCCAGCGGCGGTACCGAAGCCAATATTCAGGCCATGTGGATTTACCGCAACTACTTTATGCGCGAACGAGGGGCTCAACAGGCTGAAATTGCCATCCTGTGCTCCGAAGATGCCCACTATTCCATGCATAAAGCCGCGAACCTGCTCGGTGTAAAAGGCTATGCAGTGGAGATCAGCCCGGAGGACCGCTCTATCCGATCGGGGGGCATTCGAAAGGCAGTGGAGCAGGCGCAGGCTGCGGGCGCAAAGTATTTCATTGTGGTTTGTAATATGATGACGACCATGTTCGGTTCTGTTGACCACCCTGAGCCTTATATTAAGGTGTTGGAAGCTGCCGGGCTGCCCTTTAAGCTACACGTGGATGGTGCTTACGGCGGGTTTTTCTTCCCCTTTTCCAAAATTGAGCATACCCTGGATTTCTCCAACCCCAAAGTGACTTCCATTACCCTGGATGCTCATAAAATGGTACAAGCGCCTTACGGTACAGGTTTGTTCCTGATCCGCAAAGGGTGGATGAAGTACACTTATACTGAAGAGGCAAAGTATGTGCAAGGGCTGGACGCTACCCTTAGCGGAAGCCGCTCGGGGGCCAATGCGATTTCGGTATGGATGATCCTAATGACCTACGGGCCACATGGATGGTTTGAGAAAATCCATATTCTGAAATACCGGACGGAGTGGCTTTGCCAACAGCTCACCGGGCGGGGGGTGAAGTACTATCGCCACCCGGGCTCCAATATCGTGACTATCCACAAAAGCGGGATTAGTTCCGATACTGCTGCGCAGTTTGGGCTGGTGCCAGACAGCCACATCGATCCCACCTGGTATAAAGTCGTGGTGATGGACCATGTAACCGTGGACGCACTCAGTCAGTTGGTCGAAGCGCTTTAGCCCGCTATCAGGGCAGCAAAAGGCTGCTGTCCCCGTAGCTGAGGAAGCGGAAATCCCGGCTGAGGGCAAAGTCATAAACGGCTTTCCAGTCCTTCCCGATTAGCGCAGCGATCAGCAACAACAGGGTGCTCTGAGGCTGGTGGAAATTGGTAATGATACCATTGCATACCCTGAATGAATACCCGGGGGCAATGATGAGTTGAGTGTAGCCCTGCAAGGTGTCCTGTTGCTGAGCTGCCATTGCCTGCTGAATGGCCAGAAAGCTTTCCGTTGCGCTTGGCCGGATCCCTTCCTCATAAGGGGCCCATTGCTGCACATCAATAAAGGAGGAGGGCTGTCCGGCACAGATGGCTTGGCCATGCCAGTATAAGCTTTCCAATAGCCGCATACTCGTTGTACCAACCGGAATAACCGGTTTGCCCTGTTGCAGGTGGCCGATTAAAACAGCGAGGGTTTGTTGGTCAATGTAGATGCTTTCCTCGTGCATGTGGTGGTCTGCAAGAGCTTCGGCTGATACGGGCTTGAAGGTGCCGGCACCGACGTGCAGGGTGACGTACAAAGCGGACGCTCCCTGCTGCTTTAAGTCCTCAAAGACACGGTCGGTAAAGTGCAGGCCCGCCGTAGGGGCTGCAACTGAGCCCTGGGTTTTTGCGTAGACGGTTTGGTAACGGTCTTCATCCTCAGGCACATTTTCGCGGTTAAGGTAGGGCGGAAGTGGGATGATGCCTGCTGCTGCGAGCAATTCGCCAAACGCGAGGCTGGGGTTGTCCCACTCAAATTCGATCTCAAAAGCATTTTCGATACGGCTGATCCGACTGGCACGGAGCTGAACCTCGCCGCTTGGACTGGGGATGGTTTTTTCAATCGCGCCGGTTTTCCATTTCCGGTTGCCGCCCACCAGGCATTTCCAGCGGACTTTCGCCCTGCTGGAGAAGTTTTGCTGGTATTCCGCCGGCATCAGGGGCTCTAGGCATAGTATTTCCAGCTGCTTGCCATTGGGCAGGGTAAAGTGCAGCCGGGCATGAATAACTTTGGTATTATTGAAGACGAGGAGCGTATCAGCAGGTAATAATGCCGGTAATGCCCTAAACGGATGTGCATCAATGGCTCCCTGATTGTAAAACAACAACCTGGACGCATCCCGCTCTGCAAGTGGGAATTTGGCAATCCGTGATTCAGGCAGCTCGTAAGAAAAATCTTTAATGTTAATAGACTTGGGATCCACTAGGCTTCGGGAATTGGTTAGCAATCGCGCAAAAGTAAAAAATCACAAAACAATCCCATCTAAATAGGGTTCGGACGGGGCATTACTTTCCTGCCCTCCGGCCTGGCTCGAGCCTGTTTCGAAATTATACCGCGTTTTTCACGCTTTGAAACCTTAGGAGCTTGTTGGTTTTTTGGGCTCAAGTGCTTCCATGGCATTCACCGGGCGCTCATCTTCCCTTTCAAAGCTTCAGTTTTCTGGCCATCAGGTTGCTCGACAGGGTGCCAAAGAGCACGATGCTGATGGAGCTTAGCGGCATCAGGATGGCGGCTACGATCGGCGACAGCGCTCCCTGCACCGCAAAACTTAGCCCGATAAGGTTGTAAACGAGGGCAAAGCCGTAGGCATAGTAGACAAGGTGGATGCTTCGGCGGGCAAACTCCAGGAAGTTAGGCAATTGGTCGAAGCGGGCTGCATCGAGGATGGCATCGCAGGCGGGGGTGAAGTTGTTGGTGTCTTCAGCTACCACAATACCTGCATCGCTTTGTTTCAGGGCACCGGCATCGTTCAGTCCATCGCCCAGCATCATGACGTTCTCCTTTTGAGCTTGCAGCTTGCGTACGAACTGTAATTTGTCCTGTGGGCTTTGGCGGAAGTGCATCTCGCCCTTGCCTTCAAAAGCTGGCGCCAGTAAACTGCGCTCCCGGTCATTGTCGCCGGAAAGCAGGAACAGGCGGGCATGGCGGGCGAAGTAACTGACCACCTCCCAAAGGCCCGTCCGGAAGTGGTTTTCCAAACGGAAAGCGCCCCGGATCTGCCCGTTGATTTGAATGTATACCCCGCTTTGTGCAGCGGCTACTTCCTGGTCCATAAAGGCCGCTGAGCCAGCCTTCACCTGATAGTCGGCAATAGTGGCGGTAACGCCTTGCCCAATCACTTCTTTCCAGTCGGAAACCGGGTATAGTAACAGGTCAGGAGCGGGCTCATTTGCACTGAGGTGCGATACCAGCTGCTGGCTCAGGGTGTGGCTCGATGGGCGCAGCAAGGCCCGGATGATTTGCTGCTCGTGCGCATCGAGGGGCTGCCCCTCAAAGTGGATCGAACTTTGGTGGCGGTTGGTCAGGGTCCCGGTTTTGTCGAAAATGACAGATTGTACGTTGCTTACCGCCTCAATGACGGCTGTATTTTTCAGGAAGAAGCGGTTGCGGGCCAGTACGCGCAGGGCGTTGCCGAAAATGAAGGGTACCGCCAGGGCCACCGCACAGGGGCAGGCGATGATGAGCACGGCGGTGAAAGCATTAATGGCGGTGCGGACGTCATACTGCAGCCAGTAACCAAGGGTGGTGAAGGCAATCAGTAGAATGGCTACCGTAAAATATTTGCCCACCCGGTTGGCCAATGCGCTGGCCCGGGAGTCTGTATTTTTGGTGAAGGCCTCATCGTTCCACAGTTGGGTGAGGTAGCTTTGGGATACCCGCCGGGTCAGGCTTACTTCTATACTGCTTCCGGTTTGGCGCCCTCCGGCGTAAACCTTCTCCCCGCTCATGCGGGCAACGGGTTCTGATTCTCCGGTGACAAAGCTGTAGTCAATGGCGGCGTCCCCGGCAAGCAAGACCCCGTCGGCAGGGATGAGCTCTCCGTTTTTTACTTCGATGATATCACCGGGCTCCAGCTTATCTAAGGTCGTTGAAGTCGTGCTTCGGTCGTCATTCACGCGGTGGGCTGCAATAGGGAAGTAAGATTTATAATCCCGTTCAAAAGAGATGCTGTGGTACGTCCGCTGCTGAAACCACTTGCCGGCGAGGAGGAAAAATACCAGCCCGGCGAGGCTGTCGAGGTAGCCGGCGCCCGTATGGGTCAGGATTTCGAAAACTGAGCGGCCAAAGAGCGTCAGTACACCCAGGGCAATGGGTACATCAATGTTCAGGTTGCGGTTTTTCAGGCCCAGCCAGGCCGACTTCAGGTAGTCGTTGCCGGCGTAAAAAACCAAGGGCAGGGCTAAAAGTATATTGAGGTAGCCAAAGAGCTGGAAAAAGTCGCCTTCCAGGGTTTTGTCCAGCCCCAGGTATTCCGGGAAACTGAGCAGCATAATATTGCCAAATGCAAACCCGGCTACTCCGAATTTGTAGAAAAACGACCGGTCAGCCACGGGCTTCCCTGCTCCATCCAGGTTACTCAGATTGATGGCGGGAGAATAGGCAATGCTGTCCAGCAGCTCTACCAATTGCCGCAAACTAATGACGGACTCGTCGTAGGTGACATAGACCTCCTTTTTGACAAAGTTGACCGTAGTGGCCAGTATGCCGGAGTTGAATTTGTATAGATTTTCAAGGAGCCAAAGGCAGGAGGCGCAGTGGATTGCGGGGATGAAGAAGGTCACCCGTACCTGTGTTTCGTTGGCAAAATCGATAAGTTTCTCGCGTACATCCGGATCATCAAGATAGGCAAAGGCTGCCAGTTTCTTGCCTTTAAGGCTCATCCCTGCCTGCTCGTCGATGTCGTAGTAACGGCACATGCCATTATCTTCCAGGATTTCGTAGACGGTCTTGCAGCCTTCGCAGCAAAAATCTTTGTCGTCCAGCTGTAGGTGTGTAGGGGCACAGTGCTCCCCGCAGTGGTAACAAGCAGGTGCTTCATCTGGCATGGGCCCCTGCTTTGATGGCTTAGTGCTAACGATCGGCATGTTTGGCTTTTTTCTTTGGTTACGGCCCGGGCCGGTCACCTTCTATTTTGCGAACCAGGAAAACGATTGTCCTTCGTTTGTTTTGTGCTGTAAATGTACAATGCACCGTTTGCCAGCCTGGTGACTTTTGTCACTGCTCCGGGGTGATTCTTATTGGTTGGAATGAATGCCCTGACGTCTTCGGGGCAGGCTTTTCCGGGCGTAATTTTTTAGAGCGTGCTGGGGCTTTTGTCTTCTAGTCGAAAACTAACCATTTTTTGGTAGTGCTAATCTATGAAATTTTCAAAAAAACTTACTTGGATGCTAAACATAGCACCTCTTAATCCCAACACGCTCTAAATGGGTAAATTATTGTTGCGCAACCCCTAAGGTTTACCTCTTCCAATTCCTGCTCCCTGCGCGGGCACAGACTCCCGCCTTCCGCCTTTGCGGGGAGTAGCAGATACCTGTCCCGGCGGATTTCCTTCTGCATTTTCCGAACTCCTTTCGTATTGCTTGATCAGGTAGGCATACCAGGCCACGCCCACAATGTACATCGCCACCGTAATAAGGAAAATGCTCACATAACGGAATTCCATCTGCCGCAACCAGCCGAACAGTTTCATGGAAATGAACCAGCTGCCGGACCATACGGAAGCATTGAGCGCGCTCATGATTTCCTGATTGCGGGGCCCCACATAATACATCGTTAGCTCAGAAGTCATGGGGGCTGCGGCACTCATTAAAGGTTGACGGAGCACGTAAGCACCGATCGCGATCCCCAGGGCGAAGGGCAGATTAGCGTAGTACTCGGTAGTCGCCAGCGCAAAAAGCATAAAGATGGATGCCGATTGAAAAAGGGTGATAGCGACCTTGTACCCAAAGCTGCGCCGGATATAAGGCATGATCGCTACGATCAGGGCTACCAGCAAAAAGGTCAGAGACCCCACCAGCGAAAACTGACTGGAAGTCATGCCATGCACATTCAGGAAAAACAGATTGATGACCGGTATGGTAAAGCCTGCACCGATGGCAATAATCAGGGTAGGGGTGAGGGCTTTGAAAATAGTGCCCCAGTCGTAATCGTGCAACACCTGCCGGAAAGGCACTTTTTCGGACACCCGCTCCGGCACCCGGATACGCGCAACGAAGTAGGCACCTGCCAGGCCCAGGGTGGATACGCCTTGCAGCACCCGCCGTTCGGTGAAAAAAGCGGGGTCAATTTGCGTAAGCAGGAAATTGCCAAGGCCAATCAGGCAGATGGTCCCGGAGAACGAAAGGAAAGAAAGCGAGATGGCCTCCGAGTGGGCTTCTTTCCGTGCATTGAGCAGGATAAAAGGCAACACGGTGATTTGCATACACGTATAGGCCAGCCCCCAGAGCATGGCCGAGGCGTTCACCACCTGTTCCCATCCTGCACCAATAGCGTAGAGCAGGACATGAGACATGACCGGTGTCGCAATTGTAGCGGCATAGAAAAAAGGCTTCAGCCGCCGCCCTTTGATGAACAAGCCAATGGGGAACGCCAGGCAAAAGACTGCCAGAAAACGGTAGGACAACACCTCCGCTACTTCATAATCGGCAAAGCCCTCACTGGCCATATAGTAGTTGAGCAACAGAAAAAAAGCGGTATTGATGCCTTGTACAAAAAACTGGGCCAAAATCAGGTTGAGGATGTGGGCGGGCACTTTTTTGTAGCCATTAAATACGCTTTGCAGTGGGCTCATAATCGTTTAAAAATTAGAAACCGATGTGCCACGACCTGGCAATCATCGGTTTTCAGATAAATTAAGGAGACCCTGTTCGGGTCAATCCACTGGGAAGAACGTATGAGGGCATGGATAGTTTGGCCGGCTATACTTTCGGTATGCGGTATCTTGCCACAGGCGATACAACCTTTTCGGTGACCTGCCTGTGCGCCCACCCCGGAAACGCTGATGGTGGTACCTTAGGCCAGTCGGGAGGGGATAGTCCGCCGGGAGTCGTGAGATAGGCCGCTTCGTCTTCCATTGCCATGAGGCGGAGTTGGTGCCAAAGTAGCCACGCCAGTGGTTGGGGCGGGGGCAGCTCCACTACTGAAAGGCTTTGCCCGTTGCGGGTAGTACGCTCGAATTGCGCGATGGGCGTATCGCTCTGCAGCAATTGCCCCTGAGTCCGGTCGCTATGGCGTTGCTGTGCCCATGCCAGATTTTCTTCCATGCAGAGGTCAATGTAGGCACGGGCCTGTTCAAACTCATGGGGCTGAAAAAGCTTCCAGAACCCGTCTCTTCGGAACCACGTCAGTTGCCGTTTAGCATACCGGCGGCTGTTGCGCTTGATGAGTTCGACGGCTTCCTCCAAAGCGATTTTACCTTCGAAGTGGTCAAATAATTCCTGATACCCTACGGTCTGCAGGGCGGGCAGATGGCGTTGGGCGAAGAGCGCCTGTGCTTCCTGCTGTAGCCCGGCTTCCATCATGAGGTCTACCCGGTGGTTGATACGCTCGTAGAGTGTTGCCCGGGGCCACTGCAGCTGCAGGTAGATGGGGTTGAAAGGGCGCCCGGCTGCCGCATTTTGGCGAAAGCTGGAAAAGGGCTTTCCACTGCTGCGGTACACGGCAAGGGCACGTATGAGCCGGTGGGGGTTTTCGAGGTCAACGGTTTGGTAGTACGTGGGGTCTGATGCCCGGAGTGCTTCTTGCAGGTAGGGTAGGCCGTGTTTTTGGAAATCGGCTTCCACGCCGGCCTTCACCGCTTCCGGTATTTCCGGAAAGGGGTCAAGGCCTTCGCAAACGGCTTTCAGGTACAAGCCGCTACCCCCGGTAAGGATGACCACCTCATGTTTGGTGAAGAGCTGCTGCAGTAACTCCAACGCCTCGGTTTCGTATTGCCCCACGCTGTAAGCCGTTTCTATGCTATGGCTATCAATGAAGTAGTGTGGAGCTGCTGCGAGCTCCTCCGCATCAGGCTTAGCCGTACCAATGTTCATCTCCCGGAAGAATTGCCGGCTGTCGGCAGAGACGACCACCGTCTTGTAGTGCTGCGCCAGTTCGATGGCGAGCCGGGTCTTCCCACTTGCTGTGGGTCCGGAAAGGACAATGAGGTACATAGATTCTAAGGTTGCTCTGTACGGCCAAAGTAGGGAAATTCCAGGATTCATGGCAATGGGGCAAATATTCTCGTTTGTTCTTCAGTCAAGTATGAAGCCATGGGTAGACCAGACCGCATATGCTGGAAGACTTCGGAGAAGTTACACACTCTTTACAAAGCACTCCGTTAGCTGCCTTTGGAAAAAGCACTATCTTCGAGTTAAAGAATCCCTTTTTATGATGAACCGATCTTACTTACTGATGCTAATGCTGGCCATTTGTGCCCTGAGTTACACGGCTTGTAACGATGATGATGCCGATGGGCGCACAGCAGTCGAATACAACCCTAATTGCTGCGTGTACGGCACCATGCAGCGCGATGGGGACTCACAGCGCTGGGAAGTGGCTATTGATTTGGAAAGCGGTGCCTGGGACAGTATCCCTGGTACGCGCAGGGCAGGGGCAGGCTTCCAGGTACCGGTGGGCGTCAACCGTTTGAATGATTTTGCGGGCAACCGGCACCTGTATACCGATTTTAACGGATTTAATCTGGTTGTACAGGACCTGGTTACTTTTGATACGGTTGCCGTTCCCTTGAATGATCCTGAGACCGGCCTTAAGATTAATGGGTCGCTTTTTCTGCAAAAAGCCCGCAGCAGTGATGAATATTTCCTTTTCAGCGACCTGGAAGACCGGGTATACCGCATCGATCTGGGGGCACAAGCGCTGAGCATCGCCCTGGACACTTTTCAACTTGGCTTTGATTTGCTGAATGATTTCATCTACAGCCCATCGGAGGACTACTTCGTGTTTCTCGGGCAGGTTAATCAGGGGTTTACGGAGCGGCTGTATACGGCTACTATTTTCGATAATGCGACTAAAATGCTGGTGGCACGGGATACTTTTCCGCAGCGGCTCTTTGGATTTGTGCCTGACCCCGACCTCGGGCGTATGTTTGCGCTGACCTTTCCGGAGAACGGGTTTGGGTACCGATTGTACGAAGTCCGGTTTGAGGGAGAGGAGGGGCTGAGTTACACGGAGCTATCTGCTTCAAACCTGGCCATTGGACAGTTATCGGAACAGCTACAGACTTTGCACACTTCCAGTAATAGCTATTTGTGCTACGGCGATAATTCCTCTGCAGGGAACCCCCTGAAGGTTATTTTTCAGGTTGACCTGAGTACCGGAGAACTGATCTCTCAGATTGTACTCGACGACTTTGGGACAATGATCAAACTGGATGGGGAGTAGGCTGTTAACCCTCAAATTCACTATTGACCTATGGAGGCCTACCACCGGACATTCAGACTGGGCGTTGATGACCATTGTGCTCCCTCCGGTTATGGCACAAAGGCAAAAGGGAGTGCCGAACTTTTAACGGTACCTTTTCCTTTCATTGAGATCATCTTTACAATCGGGCCTACCGTATTCGAATCAACGGGGTATCACCGGGTGTTTTCCACAGCTGTTGGCGGCATTCAGACCCAGCCTATCCGGACACAGCTGCAAACGGATTATAGGGCTTTTGGGGTTTTTCTGCACCCTGTGGAGTTCTTTGAGGCTACCGGCCTGGGGGCTGCCGACCTGCATGACCCGGTTCAGATGGGGCGTATACTGAACCCGCTGATTAGTGTACTGGAATCCGGAGGAGCTGAAGATCCTGAAAGCTTCACCCACCGCATCCAAGATGCGTGGAAGCGTTATCAAAAGAAGCGGTCTTGTTACCGGGTCATCACTCAATTTTTAGATCAGGCCCATGCCTTGCCCCGCTACCGGCTTAGAGAGGCTGCCGGGGCGATATCCTTTACGGGAAAGCACCTGAGAACAACCTTTCGGGCGGTGTTGGGCATTACCCCCAAGCAGTACCTACAGCTTTTGCAACTACAGGGCGTCCTCTCTGATATGGTCAACTCAGGCGGGTATAGCCTTACTGATATTGCATTGAGAAATGGGTTTTACGATCAGTCGCATTTCAACCGGATTTTCAAAAGGTACGCTGGAATACCCCCACGTCGTTTCCGTGGGCAATACTCCCGTTACGCGGAGAAGTACAAAAACACCATCGTGCTGTAGGTGCGTTTTTTCCTATTTCGGGAAAAAGGAATTCCAGATTTTTGGAATAAAAAAATGATGCGTACCGATTCACAACACCCCGCATGGCTGCAGGAAGCCGAAAAAACCCTTATCCGTTATTGCGAAAACTTCAGTGATGTCCTGATTACCCAGGCTTCCGGAGCTTGTCTCTACACCAAAGAAGGCGACCGGATACTGGATTTTACCTCCGGGCAGATGTGTGCCATTTTCGGGCACAGCCATCCTCGCATCGTAGAGGCCTTACACCGGGGCACCCGTTCCACCATTCATTTGCTGAGTGCGATGCTTTCGCCCGCTGTGATTGAGTTGTCCCGCCGCCTATCCGAATTACTGCCCGAGTCGCTGTCCCGGTCCATGTTTCTGTCTACGGGAGGCGAATCCAACGAAATGGCTATTCGTATGGCAAAGTTAGCCACAGGTGGCTTTGAAGTTATCGGGTTTACCGGTTCCTGGCATGGTATGACTGCCGGTGCGCAGTCGCATACTTACTCCCTGACGCGGCGTTCGTACGGGCCTGTCATGCCGGGCAGCTATGCTATACCGGCACCCAATAGTTACCGCTGCCCGATCAGGCATTGCGAAGGGCAGTGCGACAATACCTGCCTGGATGTAGGGATGGAGCTGGTTGATCAGCAATCGGTTGGCGCATACGCGGCCCTGATTGTGGAGCCGGTGCTGAGTGCGGCAGGCATCATTGAACTACCTCCGGATTATCTGAAGCGGCTCAAGGCCCACTGCGAATCCCGCGGGCTGCTCCTGATTTTCGATGAAGCCCAAACGGGCATTGGGCGGCTGGGCGATAACTTCGGCTTTGAGCAAAGTGGGGTGGTCCCCGACTTCCTGACCCTCTCCAAAACGCTGGGCGGTGGGCTGCCTTTGTCCGCCACGGTTACGAGTGCTGCTTTGGAAGAAGCCTGCTATGAGAAAGGGTTTATCAGTGTTACTTCCCACGTTTCCGACCCACTGCCAGCAGAAGCAGGGCTGACGGTACTGTCGATCCTGGTGGAAGAAAAAATGCAGGAAAGGGCCCGCAAAATGGGCGCTTATCTGAAAGCAAAGCTGTTGGAGCTGCAAAAGCAATATGAGTGTATTGGGGATGTACGGGGCAGAGGATTGCTGCTGGGGATGGAAATCGTAAAAGACCGCATCTCAAGAGCACCGGACCCGGAGCTGGGTAGTAAAATTGCCGGCCGTTGCCTGAGAAACGGGCTGAGCATGAATATCGTCCGGATCAAAGGGTACGGAGGGGTCTTCCGGATCGCCCCTCCACTGACCATCACAAAAGCGGAATTGGATGAAGGCGTGGAGATTTTGGAACGGTCAATCCGGGAGAGCCTGGAGGGATGAAATAAAAAAAGGGAAGCCGGAAGGCTTCCCTGAATATAGAATCGATATTTTGTCGATTCCCCCTTGATCTATGTTCTTGTGTTTTGCAATGGATGTATTCCAATTGCGTTACGGTTCAAATATAGGGGGAATTGTGTTTCAAGCCGTTCACATATGTTGCATTCTTGTTTGCATATGTTGCATAATGGGTTTAAATACTGAAAATCAGCCCTTTTCATGGGCTTCACTGGGGCTATACCCATACTTTTCCTTAAACTTGGTAGAGAAATACTGAGGGCTGTTAAACCCCACCTTGAAGCTTACTTCGCTCACGGTAATGCCCGGTTGTTGGCGGAGTATCGCTGCTGCCCGCTTCAGCCGGTAAGCCCGTATGAATTCGGAAGCGGTCTGCCCGGTCAGCGCTTTGAGCTTTCGGTGCAGTTGGGAGCGGCTGAGGAGTAAGGCGTTGCTGAGTTGTTCAACTGAAAAATCTTGGTCACTCAGGTTTTCTTCAATAACTGTATAAGCCCGTTGTAAAAAATCTTGCTCCATATCGGGAACCTGAGGGGACGGACTGTCATTGCGCATACCCTGGAAGTACGCCTGCAGTCTTGCTCTTTGGGCAAACAGGTTCTGAATCCGGGCAACAAGCTCTTCGGAATAGAAAGGTTTGGACAGATAAGCGTCCGCACCTGTCTCAAGCCCGGTGAGCCTGCTTTGAAGCGCGGATTTGGCGGTGAGCATAATGATGGGAATGTGGCTGGTACGCACATCGGACTTGAGCTTAACCGTCATCTCAAAGCCATCCATACGGGGCATCATGACATCTGTTATGATAAGATCGGGTAGCGTCTCAGTGGCCTTTTGCAGGCCCTCAATACCATCCCGGGCCATTTCAATGTTGAAGTCTGGGTCAAGAATGTCTTTTAAGAACTCACGGAGCTCCTCATTGTCTTCAACGATCAGGATTGAGGTGTTTTGCTCCTGATGTGGCTCAAGGGCCTCCTCAACAGCTACGGCCGGTGTGGTGCCAGTCGGAACAGGATCGCCTTGTGTGGCTGCTGCGGAAAGGGGCAATTGCAGGGTGAACAAAGTGCCTGCCCCCGGCTCACTATCCAAACGAATTGTCCCGCCTAGCTTCTGCGCCAACTCCTGGCAAAGGGCCAGCCCAATACCTGTACCTCCGGTGGCACGGGTAGAAGAGTCGTCTACCTGATAAAACCGGTCGAATATCCTGCTCTGATGCTCAGGGGCGATGCCCGGACCATTGTCTTTCACCTGTATGCTGATCTCTTGGCGCTCGGGAACAGCAACAGCCGACAGGCTGATATGCCCGCCGTTGGGGGTGAACTTCAGGGCGTTAGAGAGTAGGTTGTGGATGATTTTGCTGACTTTTTCGGTGTCAATTTCAACCCACTTCAGGATAGATCGGTCTCTGATATAAAGCTCTAGTTCAATTTGTTTGTCTAAGGCTGCGACTTCGTAGTCTTTCAGAATAGACTGCAGGAGCAAATTCAAATCGGCCTGTTGCAGTTTGACCGACATCAGCCCTTCTTCCAGCCGGTTGATGTCCAGTAGCTGATTGACCAGGTTGAGCATACGCTCACTGTTGCTGATGATGAGTGCTGCCCATTTCTGCCCGTTTTTATGGCTGAGCTGTTGGCTGAGCCGCCGGGCGGGCTCTAGTATGAGCGTTAGTGGGGTGCGAAATTCATGAGTGATGTTGGAAAAGAAGTTGGACTTCATCCGGTCGAGTGCGGCCAGCCGCTCGGCTTCCCGTTGTTCGTAAGCCAGCTGGGTCTTGAGGAGTTCCCGGTTTACCTGAAAGCGATAGGCAGAGTAGAGCAGGTATGAAATGATCAACAGGTATAACGCGTAAGCCCAGTAAGTCGCCCACCAGGGCGGAGCGATGTAAATCTGAAGCATTGCAGGTGCCGTACTCCAAACATCCTCGTTATTAGCCCCCCATACTTTAAAGGTGTAATGGCCCGGGATGAGGTTGGCATAGGCTACTTCTCGCCTTGTGCCTGCATCAAAAGGGGTATCATCCAGCCCCACCATCTGATAGCGGTAGCGGTTGTTTTCCGGGGCGGCATAGTCGAGTGCAGAGAACTGGAAAAACAATTGGTTTTGGTCGTGTTCAAGCTCAATGCGTTCTATCCATTCCAGCGGTTTGCGAGGGGTATCGCCCAGCACTTCCTCCAGAGGGGTATTGTTGACATTCAGCCCGGTCAGGTACACCTTTGGCGGGTGGGTAGAGGGCTTGATGTCTTTGGGGTGGAACACATGTACGCCGTTGACGCCACCAATCAAAAAACGCCCGTCCTGTGCCCGATGGTAAGAGAAGGTGTTGAATTCATTGCTCTGTAAGCCATCGGCGGAGGTGTAATTTTTAAAGGACATCCGTTCGGGATGGAATTTGGACAGTCCGCGGTTGGTCGTGATCCAGAGATAGCCTTTGTCATCGGGCAGTACCCCGTACGCCACATCATTGGGCAGGCCATCGGTAGTGGTGATGGCCTGGAATTCGCCCTTTTTGATGTCAAAGTGGTTAATTCCGCCCCCTTTGGTACCCAACCACAGTTTATTGGTTTCGCCGGGGCGCTCACAGATGCTCAGCACATAGTTTTCACTAAGGCTGTTTGGGTTGTTGATGTCGAAATCGTACAACTGATGGTCAATGCGCCCGCCTGCTGTTTGCTGCAACCGCAACAAGCCATATTGGGTGCCGGTCCAAATCACATCCGATGCAGTATCATAATGAAAAACCGTAACCGTGGCATTGGTCTGCCGCTCGGTAAACCAGTCCGCCATCGCATGGTATTCGAAGGACTTAGTTTGGGTACGAAAAACCGCAAGTTGACCATCTGAACTGGAAAACCAAATGTCACCTTGCCGGTCCATCAGGAGTGGCGAGTTGGGGTTGGCTTTGCATTGATAGACAAAAGACTGAACCGATCCGGTGCGTTCATTTACCCTGACGAGGGCGGTTTTATCTTCTACAATCGGGTAATGGAACCAGAAAATATCAGGTTCGGGATTGATGACCCAAGTTGCTTTCTCCAGCCAGGAGGGAAAGGAAGCGGGCATTTCGTAACGGCCGGTTTCGGGGTCGAGAATACGCATGGAAACGGCTACCCAAACCCAGCAGCGGTCTTTGAGGTCGGTATACAACTGCCGGCTGCTCGTACCCGGAAGGAAATGACGGAAACGGGCATTAGAGGGGTTGTATTTTCGGATGCCGTACCCGTTGGTGCCAATCCATAAAACACCGGTGCGGTCTGAACAAATGGTCGGGGTGAAGTAGTCAGGTTTGGTGGTGAAGATCAGTTCAAGCTGCTGTCCTTTGGGCCGCTTAGGGTGCACTTTGAACAAGCCCGCAGACGCTCCCCATATGGTTCCGGACTGATCGATAATTATATCAGGTAAAAAACCCAGTAGCTTTTCCGGTAATTGGATATTCCAGGTTTCCCCCTTGTAATAGACCTTGATTTCCTCATTGGTGGGCAAGATCAGGTAGCCGTCATCCGTCATCTTAATACTGCGGAAACTGAAGGGGAGCTCTATCTCATGCGCATTGACCAAATCTGACATTTCTTCCCATTGCTGGTAGTTTTTCCGGTGCAAGCGGAATAGCC
Organism: Phaeodactylibacter sp.; assembly: GCF_040219495.1. Lineage (GTDB taxonomy): Bacteria > Bacteroidota > Bacteroidia > Chitinophagales > Saprospiraceae > Phaeodactylibacter. Next base: position 40,820 of record NZ_JAVJSK010000035.1, read on the forward strand.
GGTTGTTTATGGCAAAGTAAAGGGTGTCTGAGATTTTGGAGAGGCAACTATTGACATTGCTCGAATTAGGATTAGAGATGGGCTCAATGGGATAGCTTTTTACCCTGTGGTTGAGCTTGACCTGACGGGCGCCTTCCCATAATTTTTTGCCTGGTGGCACGTTCAGGCGGCAAAGCCCACTGCCGGTGCCGATCCAGAAGATACTGTCGTTTTCCTGTTCGATACTAAAGACGCGGTTGGAATTGAGGCCCTGACCGGGCTCTTTCTTGTAGTCCAGCTTGTAAAAGCGTTCCGTCTGCCGGTCAAAAACGTTGAGCCCGTTGTTGTGGGTGCCTACCCAAATGCGCCCGAAAGAGTCTTCCGCCAATGCATTCACCACATGCCCCGAGAGGGAAAAGGAGTCGGCAGGAAGATGGCTGTAGAGTTTGAAGTCATATCCGTCGAAACGATTGAGCCCGTCTTTAGTCGCTATCCAAATAAAGCCAAGGCTGTCCTGTATAATATCATGAATCATGCCCTGCGTAAGGCCATCTTCGATGGTCAATTCATCGAGTTTGACGGTTTGTGCATACAGGGGCATCAGGCTTCCCAATAATAATAAGGGGGTGACAATCAGGCTTTTCATCAGGTTAAAAGTAACGGTTTAAACGGAAGTTTCCGGGGTTTTAGCGCATCCGTACCTGGTAGCTTAGCAACAGGGTATACGGATGGAAGGAAAAATAGATACGTATCAGGGTGAGAATCCGGATTAACAGCTCGTTAACAAAACTTCAACCCTAATTAACGAGCGCTTATGCAGCATTACCTACCTTTGTAAGCGTAAAAAAAGGGAATTCCCCGGGAGAACTATTTCTGATGCCCATTGTTCCCACTTTTAACTTAAATCCAAAACTAAAGTAAAATGTTGAAGCAAATCAAAGTTCTGATGTTCGCCCTTTTAGCGGTAGGTTTCGTAGCTAGCTGTAACAACAGCGAAAGCTCTGCTCAGGAAGAAGCACGTGAAGACCTGACCAGCAACACAGTACAGCCTGCTAACCAAGCTGCTCAGGCTCAGCCTGCTGCTGCTCAGCCTGCTGCTCCTGCTGGCCCAACAACGACAATGTCTTTTAACGAAACAGAGTTTGACTTCGGTACCGTTAACGAAGGCGAAAAAGTTTCTCATACTTATGTTTTCACCAATACAGGTGAGGAGCCGCTAATCCTGAGCAACGCAAAGGGTAGCTGTGGTTGTACGGTACCGAGCTGGCCTCGTGAGCCGATTGCGCCAGGTGCAACCGGAGAAATCACCGTTGAGTTCAACTCCAAGAATAAGAAAGGGCAGCGCAACCAAAAGGTAACGATTACAGCTAACACCAACCCACCACAGAGCTTCATCTACCTGAAAGGTGATGTGACGCCAGCTGCCGGTGGCGCTACTCCTGCTGTGACTCAGTAAGCCTTTAAGAGCTACCAGATAAACAATAGACTTGGTCCCGACGCATCAAGTCTAATAAAGAAGCCCGCAAACCTTTCTGGTTTTGCGGGCTTTCGTATTTTTGCATTATGAAGAACTACCTCTCGCTGGTTAAATTCAGCCATACGGTTTTTGCGTTGCCCTTTGCTTTGCTGGGGTTCTTTTTGGCTACGCTTGAGTCTGGGGAAGGGCTCAGCTTAAGGCTTTTTCTGCTCGTAGTGCTGTGCATGGTTTTTGCCCGCAGTGCGGCAATGGCCTTTAACCGCTACCTCGACCGGGATATTGATGAGCAAAACCCGCGCACCGCTTCCCGGGAGATACCGGCAGGGGTGATCTCACCACGCGCCGCATTGGGCTTTGTCGTAGCCAACAGCCTGCTCTTTGTGGCCACCACCTGGTGGATCAATAGCCTCTGCTTTCTGCTTTCGCCGGTAGCCTTGCTGGTAGTCTTGGGCTACAGTTACACCAAGCGATTTACTTTTTTGTGCCACTTTGTTCTGGGCCTGGGGCTCTCCCTGGCGCCTATTGGTGCTTACCTTTCTGTTATAGGGCAGTTTGATCTGATTCCTTTATTGTACTCGGGAGCGGTACTGCTTTGGGTTTCTGGCTTTGACATCATTTATGCGCTGCAAGACGATGACTTTGATCGCTCCCTATCCCTCAATTCTGTACCGGTGAAAATGGGGCGCCCTTCTGCGTTAAGGCTGTCTACGCTGCTTCACATAGGCAGTGCGGCCTTTATCCTCGCCGGTGCCTGGCACTTGCAATCGGCTTATCCAGATTTTCAGTGGCTGCACTGGCTGGCAGCTGCTATATTCCTGGGCTTGCTGTTCTATCAGCATACTCTGGTCCGTCCGGATGACCTCAGTAAGGTCAACATCGCCTTCTTTACCACCAACGGTATGGCCAGCCTGCTCTTCGGAGCGCTGGTTATCCTCGATATCTACGTGTAGTTTAGAGCGTGTTGGGACTTTGCTTTTGGAGCGAACGCAGCCAAATTTTGTTCTGATCAAGGCGTGATGAGGGAATATAGCCTTACAGGCTGACCGAAAACTGGTTATGAGAAACAGATAAAAATTGCTATAATGTGTACTATGGCAACATTTAAAAAATATGAGCCCGGGCAGCAGCACGGGGTAGTGATCGATGTAGGAAGCTATTTATCGCCGG
>NZ_JAVJSK010000036.1:0-47053 GCF_040219495.1 Phaeodactylibacter sp.
ACCAACTCTTGAAAAGTAAGCACCTCCATGAGGGTTTGATAGGTTTGCTTGATTCAACCCCTACCGATGGGGCATTTTGACATGGCTTAAATCGAAGCCACCTTAAAATTCCATCATCTTGTAATTAGCATTGTTTCTTCACAGGCACTATATTTATGGGTGAAAGAAACATTCAGGACACACAACGTTGCACAACAACGTATATAGCTCATAGCTAATTAGGGCATCCTCAAAAAGTCTGACAGCCCCTGTATCCCTTTGCTAGCAAAGCGTTGCAAGTATCACAAATTGCTAAGTAAAGGCCAAAAGTGCAAGGAAAAAGCCCTATTTTGGCAAAAATCCTTGCACTTCGATGATCACCTATACACCGGCCAGCGAGCGTACATTGTCACTGTTTAAGACCCCTTTCGAGCAGAAGCTCGACCCTTCCAACCGATGGGTAAGGATGGCAGGGGTAATGCCATGGGACGAGATGGCCCAGGTGTTTTTCAAGCACATGAGCGAAGGGCACGGCCGTGCGAGCATAGACCTGCGCATCATCCTCGGGCACTGCTGGTCAAGCATATAGAAGGCATCTCCGACGAAGACACGATACAGTATATCCAAGAGAACATTTATGCCCAGTACTTTGTGGGCCTGCCCAGTTTCCAGACGGGCCCGGTGTTCGTGCCGAGCCTTTTCGTGGAGGTGCGCAAGCGGCTCGGGAAGGAAGGTGCCAAGCAGTTGAACGATATAGTGCTGCGCCAAGCTAAGCGTGCCAAGGCAATCAAGCACCGAAAGAAGCCGTCAAAGGGCGGCGGCCAAGGCCCTGTGCCCCCTGCCGGCACAAGCGCCGAGGAAGAGGTTAGCGGGACAGGGGCAAAAGCCAAGGTGCCGAACAAGGGGACCCTGAAAGTAGATGCCACGGTGGCCCCGCAGCATGTGGGCTATCCGACCGACACCCGGCTTTTGGCCGAAGCGCGGCAGTATAGCGAAGAGCTCATTGACAAGCTCTACAAAGGCGGGCTGTGGCAAAAGAAGCCGCGGACTTACCGCCGCCAAGCCCGCAAGGAGTATTTGGCTTTTTCTAAAAAGCGCGCACCGAAAAAGCAGACGGTCAGGCAGGCCCGCGGCAAGCAGCTGCGCTACCTGCGGCGCAACCTGAAGACTATACACAAGATGCTGGACATCCTGGAAGCAAGAGGCATGGCACCCAGCTGGCAGCACCGGGACTGGCAGCGGCTGTGGGTCATACAAGAACTGTACCGGCAGCAGGATATCATGCACCGCGACGGGCGGCGGCGCATAGACAACCGTATCGTGAATATCGCCCAGCCCTACGTGCGCCCCATCCAGCGGGGCAAGGCGGGCAAGAAGACCGAGTTTGGCGCAAAACTCAATATGTCAGAGACGGAAGGCTTCGTCAGGGCCGACCAAATCAGTTTTGACAACTTCAACGAGGGTGGCTTCCTTATGAGCCAGGTAGAGGTTTACAAAGCCTTGTTTGGCTATTATCCCGAGCTGGTACTTGCAGACCGGATATACCTGACCAGAAAAAACCGCAAGGCGCTAAAAGACAAGGGTATACGCAATAGCGGCCTGCCGCTGGGCCGTCGGCCGGCCATGACCCGCAATGAGAAGCAAAAACGCAAAAAAGAACAAAACAAAAGATCAGAAAGGCAAGTTTGGGCAAGCAAAATCAAAATATGGGCTCGATGATATTAAAACAAAGAGGCAAGACACCTCCATGGCCTGTATAGCCCTGATCCTTATGGCGCTTAATGCCATCAAGCTCGGAAGGGCTTTTTTATGCCCTTTTTATGGGCGTGCCGCAGCCTTGACAAGCAACCTTGGCCGACAATTAATATTAAATTTTACACAGGGCTGCAACCAGGTGCTTTCCAGAACCCAAAACTTAATAATACTTCATCGGCTAGCGCCTGCGGCGCTGACTTTTTGAGGATGCCCTAGTTACTTCTTTCGTAAGTTTTTGAAAAGCCTGATGAAGATGTAGATGTGGCTTAGGAATGTCGCTAAACCATAGGTCACAAACATCAGCCAAATGAAGCCAAGGTTTTGATTGTAAAGTTCCAGGCCAAAGAATTGCGGAAAAGCGGTAATTAAATCTCCAAATCCTACGATGTTGAATATCCAAACCAGCGGAATGGCAAAACGCCACTTATTTTTTAGGCCAATAGCGGTTATGATTGCTAAAACAGCCGTGGTGAAGTCTAATATGCCGACTGTGTTTAGAAATTCGGCAGGAAAGCCGTCATAAAACTGCTCTTTTACCATAAAGGACAAGCCTAAATACCGAAACGTATTAAGGAAAACGAAGGGTAAAAGTGCATCCTGAATGGATAGGTTGGCAAGGCGTGGTTTTATCCACCACTGGAAAGCCAGAATTATTGCAATTGTGCCTGTTGTGGCTTGCAAGTTGATAATCGTAAAATTGTCCATCATTTTAAATTGTGTTTGGTACAGCTTGTTTATTGAGTTGTTTGAATATGAATTTTGGAGCAAGTCGGCTCATGAATTTCAGTTGTTTAGAAATTCCTGGCGTGATTTCCTCTTTACCGCTAATGAAATCCTTCCAAAAAATCGTTGCTAATTTTTCGGGTGGCATTGGTTTCAAATTATCGTCTTCGGCAATGTCTGCTCCGTGTGCTAAGGGAGTGTCTACGACTGGTGGTAAAAGTTCAATAACTTTAATACCGTGAGGTTTCAGTTGTGGGCGAATACCTAATGTCCAAAAATGCAAAGCCGATTTTGTGCCTGAATAAACCGGTGCTTGGGCAAATGGCACATAGGCCAATCCTGAAGAGACATTGACCAACACTGCGTTCTTACTTTATTTGAGCAGCGGAAGGAAATAATGCAACATTCTAATGGGCGAATTGTAGTTGATTTCAATTTCCTGCATCTGTTTTTGCAGGTCATTGCTTTCGTTTCCGGCATCGACTAAGTTCATGATGCCGGCATTATTGACAAGGATATCAATGCCGCCAAACTTTTGTTGAACATCACCTGCCAGCGTTCTCACTGCTGCCTCATCTGTTACATCACTTTGGTAGATATGGATTTCAGGATTTTCCTGTTTTACTTTTTTAAGTTTATCGAGATTTCGGCCCGTTATGATGACGGTATGGTCATTCTCCAGGAACTTCCTGGCTAAGGCAAGCCCAATGCCTGATCCTCCACCTGTGATCAGAACTTTTTGATTCGATTGTTTCATTCAAAATTTTAGTTTAAAGTGAACCTGAATTGAGTAGTTTGGCCTGAAACCAAAGCATCAGGGTAGTTGGAATTAATTCAATTAGAATAAGAAAAATGAAAAAGGGGGTAGCAGGGTAGTTGACCAATGCCGCAGCTCTGACAAGACCACCAATGAAAACAGCCACCATTAAGAAGCGGAATAAGGCCGTTTCTGACGGATTCCAAGCCACATAGAAAAACGCCAAAGAGGTAGCCATCCAAATAGCAGCCACATAGCGATGGTTATTATCTGTCATTGGGTCCGTTACGGCAGAATTGTATTTTGCAGTGGCGCCCATAAATCCTGTGGCGGCAGCAATAAGTCCATACAGCACCAGGAAAACACGAATGAATAGTAGCATTATCAGGGTGTTTTAGAGGTTGGTTTGAGAAAGCAATAAGCAGCAATAATTATTGGAATAGCAAAGGGGATATGTTGTATTATATCTGTTGCGCCAACGTTAGGAACGAAACTGCCCCACACCAACATATCCACAACAATCACTAAGAAAAACGTGATTAAATGGAAGTAACCTGCCAATCTAAATTGTTGAAAATAGATAGCCAGCAAAACGAAAATAGGTGGAAGAACATCTCCAACGGCTTTGAAAATGGCGAGAATTTTTGCAAATCGTATGGCAGCATCTGAATCTGGAACTATGGAAAATGAACCTTCGGCAGCAGCAGGGTGCGCTATCCAAAAAACACCAATTCCAATCAGCATGACAGCTGATACGATACTTGCCCAGATGCCAATGCGTATATGTTTTGGCTGGCTCTTAATGGCTAAAAATGACCCTTTTTCCATTCCTTTTGTTAATTTTGCTATTAATTCAGTAGCAAAAGTAATCAAAAGTTTTCATTACTATCAAAACAGTAGTAAAAAAATGAAAAATACTTTCCGCTCCGGTTGTCCAATTGCCTGCACTTTAGATATTCTAGGTGACAAGTGGTCGCTTTTGATCGTTCGGGATATGTTAGTTCAGGGGAAGAAAACGTTCAAAGAATTCTCCAGTTCTCCAGAAGGAATTGCACCGGGCATTTTGTCTTCAAGATTAAAGTGGTTAGAGGGGAACGAGCTGATATCGAAACAAAAGCTACCCGACAACAAAAAGGAAAACATTTATTTATTAACCGAGAAAGGAATAGAGTTAGCTCCTGTGATTACAGAGATCATTTTATGGAGTGATAAGAATTTAAGGAAGCACAATGCAGCTATGTACTCCATTTCAGAAGCAGGTTTCAATCAAGACAAGGTAAAAGTAACCGAGGGGATTCAAAATAATTATCGTGCAATGGTTCATTCCCTTTTAGGTTGAATGTACTTTTTTTAAATTCCGGCAATGGGGGAGCTCCGTGAGGCGCTGGACTCTGGCTCATGAAGCATCAGCAAGCCGTGAGTTGGTATGAAAGGCGCTCCCCGCTAATCTGGCGACTGTCGGGCCATCTACCTGGCTGTTGGCTGCTTTTGTACCTTCGGTACAAACTTTTCGAAAGCTTCTCCATTTTGCTTATATACCCCGTCATTATTCGTTCCTAGCCAAAGCGTCCCGTTGCTGTCTTGGTAAATGGAAACAAGAAGGATAGTTTCAATTCCGTTGTGTATTTCCTGGTTGGAAAGCGATTCTCCATCATATTTCCAAACTCCACCGCCATAAGTTGTCATCCATAAATTCCCTTCTTTATCTGTAATTCCACAGTTGAAATACAGTATTTTATCTTTCACTATTTCTTTGGGCAAAGCTACAGCCTTCACCTTTTCATATCCTTTGCTTAGGTCAGGGTTGATTTTGTATTTACTATGAAAATTGCTTAGCCAGAAATATCCGTCTTTATCTTGAATCATTGAGCGCACACCGGGTACCCTTCCATCCGGAAGCGTTGAGAGTTCCTTTTCGCCAATCCACAAAAATGATTTTCCATCAAAGCGAAACGCCCCTGCATTGATTGTGCCGAACCAGACATTTCCATCTCTATCCTTGTCAATGCCATAAACAGTATAAGGGTTGTACTGCATTTCTTCAAGAGGCATATTAGGATCCATGCTATAGAGTAAAGAATCTTGCCGGGGAAGCGATAAATCATGAAGCCACTCTCCGTCAAAACGATATAAATAATCACCAATCCCATTGAACCACAAATCAGTTGGTTCATTTTTCCATTTGCTGTCTGGTGATTTTATAACCTTTAGGGTCGTCAATTTTGTTCCGTCAAACTTGCTCACACCGATAGGCGTTTCTATATAAATATTGCCCTTTGTATCTTCCTGAATTCCCTGAACCTGATTATGAACCAATCCATCGCTCGTCGTAAATTGCTTTAGCTTTTTCCCATCATAGTGATAAATACCTTTTCCGTTGCTGCCGAACCAAAAGTCCCCTTTTGTGTCCTGATAAACTTTCCAAATTTGGTTATCAAGCTCCGTGACCTTTTTGCCGATTTCAAAAGGTATGATTTCAGCATTTTCAGGCTCAGGTTTCACTTGCCCATTGCAAGAAATCAAGCTGCTGGAAACAAAAATCATCAGGATTAACTTGACCGGATTTATATTCATGTCGATTTTTTTGATTTTAGTTACCGGATAAATGGACCGGCTAGGTGAGGAGGCAGGCTCTAAATTACGGTTTTTAATCGCCCCGCTGCACCACTGACCAAGTTACCAAAACCCAGACTAAGTACAGCACCCAATATGCCTTTTCCTGCTGTATTCATTTTTCGATTTTCAGGATAATACACCTGGAGTCCACATTTAATATTTGTGTGCCATTTTCCATTTCAATTAAGGGGCTATCCCAATAGTTATGGCCACAACAAACAACATTCCTTTTTGAACGCTCCAGCACCGCTCTGATTTTATGGTTTCCAGGTAATTCCGGATTAACGTTATTTGGCCCTTCATGGAGTAATATGAAGTCAGGTTGTGCTAAAAGCAGCTTTTTCAATTCCTTTAAATGCTCACTTTCGTCATTTCTAAAAGGCTTATCAGGGCGTCCTATGATTCCACTTAGGCCCCCAATTTTTAGCGTTTTTACTTTTCTAACCCGGTTATGCAAATAGTAAATCCCTTCTTCCTGTACAAAAGACTTAAACGCTTCGGGTTCTCCAAAATCATCATGATTCCCAGCGACTCCGGCAACAAATCCAAATTTATCGTTAAACGCTCTCCATACATTTTTCACATCTCCAAGCCCCCCTCTTTTATCAAGCCTTGCATACAAATCTCCACATAATAAAACGCCAACTCGTTCTCTGTCTACGCCTTCAAACTCAATCTCAAATAACAGTTGTAAGAAATCCGGTAAAACTTCCCCTAATAATCTTGGCTTGTTTCCCTCAAAAACATTCCCTTGTAAGTCAGATGCTATTATTAAATATTCAATGCCTTCAATCGTTGAATGTCTAACTGACCCCAGGTAAATCGGCAAATCTTCGTCTTTTATCACACGATTCCCACTTGCATCTCTACCTCCTTGTGCAACAACTTTAAAACTAAACCGCTCAATTGGGTCTAAATCATTCAGCTCTATCTTCATTTTTATTGTTTTCCCAGCAACTTAAAATTATTGGCTTTTCACCTTTTAAGTTGCCCGATTCCTGGGAATGCTACCCCAACATCTACTCAGACGGCACAGCCAGGTGCCGGTCAAAGTATTCGATGATCTTGCCAAACAGGTAGCGATCGTAGTTCCGCTCACGGCTCCATCCATGCGTTGCACCCGGTGCAAACGCAAAGTCGAAGTCCTTGCCCTGTTTAATCAGTTCTTCCGCTAACGCGGCTGTCGTCTTGAAGGGTACCACATGGTCCTGCATGCCGTGGATGAACAGGAGTTTATCCTCCAGATTCGCCGCATAGTTGAGGGCTTTCCTTTCGAAGATCTCCGGGTGGGTCTGTGGGGTACGAACAATCGCGACGTCGTCCGTGCCAAAGAACGCCGGGTCAACCGCCGCCGCTGCCGCAACCCCCACCTGAAACAAGCCCGGCTTCATCAATAGCGAATAAACGGAGAGGGTGCCACCGTAACTGCTGCCCCAGATGCCGATGCGGTTGGGGTCGACATAATCCAGGGACTCCATGTAGGCTACGGCACTCGCGTAATCCTCAATGTCCTGGCCGGCAAAGCCCAACAGGAATTCTTCACGGAATGCCCGGCCATAACCGTTGCTGCCGCGTGAATCCACCTGCACGATAACATATCCCTTCCTGACCAACAGCTGCTGTACGAGGCTGTAGTTGCCGGCCCAGCGGTTCCTCGCTGTATTCGAATACACGGGCCCAAACAACACCGGATATTGCTTACCGGGCTGCATATTGGCAGGTTTCAGAATCCGGGCGTGCAGCGTATAGTCATCCACAAGACTGGGGAAACTAACGTATTCCGCCGCCGCCCAGGTCCGCTCCGTGAAGGCGGGCAAGGGCGAGTAGGTTATTCGCGTAGCGTCACCACTCTCGCTGCTTACCACGTAAAGCTCGGGCGGTGAGGTGTCGTTGCTGTGCATGAACACCAGGTGCCGCCCATCCGGTGAGGGGTAGCCATCGTTGCGGCCCGGAAGACGTGTCACCTGCTTGGGATCGCCACCGGACAGATTCAGGCGGTACACGTGCTGTTCGTACGGATTAACGCCGTTGCCTGCATAAAACAGGGCATCACCAGCAACACTTGGGGCGGACAGCACATCGTAGGACGGATCTGTCAGGAGCTGCGGACGATCTCCAGACGGTGAGGCATCGATGGTATAAAGGCCGTAGCGATCACCCCTATCACTTAAGAAAACGACCTGCTTTCCATCCGGATGCCAGGTAGACCCAAACGAGGTGTACATGCGGCTCTCCCGAACGCCCCGCCAAATCTCGCGCACCTGGCTTTCTCCGGGTGCAACGACAAATAACTTACGTTCAACCGCCGTGTCGGATGCGGTATCAACCAGCAGCGTACCGCCCGGTGACCAGTTGAAGTCAATGACCTGATTGGCCTGCGGGTCTGGCAAATTGAGGTACGTAATGCTACCGCTTTCCACATCGAGCAGCCCAACTCTGCGAATCTCGTTTGGATCGCCCGGGTAACCCCGGCGGACCTCGTTGGGATTGGTTTCATCAGCGAGGTAATCCGGGAAGGGCACCTTTCGCATCTCGCGCCGGTCAACGACATGAATCGCGATGGTCTTGCCATCCGGGGACCACTTGTAGGTTGGCCCACTCCAGATGCCCGGGCCGATTTCACGTTCCGGTCGGCTGTAACGCCCTTTCGGTAAGTCCGAAAGACTGGCAATGCCGATCTCAGTGAGCGGTCGATTCTGTTTGGAAGTGAAGTCCGCAAGCCACAGGTCACCGTTGCTTATATACGCAGCTTGGTTGCCGTTTGGCGATATCGACAGGTTATGTGCACCTTCCTCGACGGGCATCAATTGGAGGTCCTCACCCTGGCTCAGCGATGTCAGCCATAGGTGGCCACCTCGCAGGCTAACGATGGTATTCGCGTCGGCCCAGACCATATCGCGCACGGACGCGGAGGCCGTATCGGAACGGAGGCGCACTTCCTTCCCATCGCTTGTGGATACCCAGAGGCCACGCCCGGGATTTCCTGGTTCACTCCAGGAAAAGGCGAAGTGCTCGCTGTTCGGTGCCCACGCAGGCCGGGACGGGGTTGTACCCGTCAGTTTTGGCGTTGCGAACAGGTCATCAAGTGTGAGCTCACCTTCCTGTGCTGTGCCTGCTGCGGGCATCGCCATCAGTAAGCCTGCCACTACCCATATTTGCCAAAAAGAGATCTGTTGCATGTGTTTGCTTTTAGTAGACTTTATTCGAAGTAATTTTGCATAGCAGAAAAATTGTCTTTTGCTTTCACTCTGCGTTTTGCCATGATCAAAATTACAGTTTTTGATCTGTAATCTAGTCTGAGCAATTAAGGGGCTGTTACATTGCCTTGGCGTTCTTTTTTTTGACAAACCGGTAATCCCAAAACGGTTTTCCATTACCAGAATCCTGGTAAAATGGGGGCAGAACCCTATTTGTCCGGCTTTTGTCCGGTTGGGTTTTGCATAAAAAGCCTGGAGTATGAGGCATCTTTGAGCCGAAATATTCACACACGACCTAAGAAACATGACCCCTGTCCGCTTTTTAATCCTAAGGGACTTCATTTTCCCTTTATCGCTATTAATGGATGATGGTACTACTCTTGGAGCAAGAGTAGTACCACCCCTCACCTATTGCAGCCCAAAAAAGAGCTGACAGCCTGTAAAACACTGAATGCTAATTACAAATCCTTATCTGTACATGAAAACAACACTTCTACTTAAAACCGCTAGACCATGGTCTTCTTTCCGAAAAGAAAGTAACCCAACAAACGCTCCTTCTACCCGTAGTCGGGGAGGGCTCCCGCAATTACTCCTACTTTTTAGTCTCTTTCTGACCTTATCGGTGTATGCGAAGTCCTCTATCCCTGATTTTTCTACAGCCACCGACAATCTGTATTTGAATAACGAATCCACAACAGGCGTTTCGGGAGGCGCCCTCCATTTCGATGGCGTGGACGACCATGTGGCCACCTGCACCAGCACGACTTTGGCCGATGGCGATGTGGTCACTTGTGAAATGACGAGCAATGACCCTTGCGCCGACCCAACGATGGCGACGAGCAATGAAATAACGATGGAGGTGGCCGCACCCGCTTGCGCTTGGACTTCCCAAACCTCCGCAGCAGACAACGACTGGTTTTCCGTGACCTACGGCAATGGCTTATTTGTCGCTGTAGCAAGTTCTGGCACTGGCAACCGGGTGATGACCAGCCCCGATGGCATCAATTGGACCAGCCAAACCGCTGCGGCGGACAATGATTGGCGTTCCGTGACCTACGGCAATGGCTTGTTTGTCGCCGTAGCAGATTCAGGCACGGGCAACCGGGTGATGACCAGCTCCGATGGCATCAACTGGACCAGCCGAACCGCTGCGGCGGACAACGAATGGCTTTCCGTGACGTACGGTAATGACCTGTTTGTCGCTGTGGCGCAGACCGGCAGCGGCAACCGGGTGATGACCAGCCCCGATGGCATCACCTGGACCAGCCGAACCGCTGCAGCGAGTAATGTATGGACATCTGTGACCTACGGCAATGGCCTGTTTGTCGCTGTGGCATATGCGGGCCTTGCCGACCGGGTAATGACCAGTCCCGATGGCATCAATTGGACCAGCCAAACCGCTGCAGCGAACAACGAATGGCTTTCTGTGACCTATGGCAATGGCTTGTTTGTCGCTGTAGCAACTTCAGGCACCGGCAACCGGGTGATGACCAGCCCCGATGGGATTACCTGGACTCCCCAGTCTAATCCAGCAGATAATAATTGGCGGTCCGTGACCTACGGCGATGGACTATTTGTTGCCGTTACAAGTACAGGTACCGGCAACCGGGTGATGACCAGCCCCGATGGTATCACCTGGACTATCCAAACCTCTGCAGCGGACAACGCTTGGCGGTCCGTGACCTACGGCAATGGCATGTTTGCCGCCGTAGCAAGTTCTGGTACCGGCAACCGGGTAATGACCAGTACTTGCAGTGCTCCTGTATCCTGCACTTTCACCCCAACTGATATCGTGGTTTCAGGCCTGGACAATGGTTATGAAATCTATAATGGTACTTATACGCCCAACGGTTCTATGAATGGAGCGCCCGTGTGGAGTTTTGGTAATGCCTCCATTATATTTGATGGAACCTTTTGGAATATCGAAACAGTTACTGAACCAATCGCAATAAATTTTGGTGGCGCTGTTGATAATTTGCCCTGCACAGGTTGGTTATCCGAAGGTTCGGCTTCTCCTGACCTGAGCGGCGGCTGTGGCAGTTTGTCCGGAACGCTCATCCCGGCTGTATCCATCGCCGCCAGCCCAAGCGGCAGCATCACCCCCGGCACCTCCGTCACCTTCACCGCCACCCCGACGAACGGCGGCACTGCCCCTTCCTACCAATGGAAGGTAAGTGGTACTGATGTAGGCTCGAACAGCACCACCTATACCACCGATGCTTTGGAAAATGGCGATGTGGTCACCTGTGTAATGACCAACAACAACCCTTGCGCCTCGCCAGCATTTCCAGAAAGTAATGCAATAACGATGGAGGTCGGGGCCTTCCCTGCTCCTTCTTTTACCGGGCTGGACGAAGCCTATTGCGACCTGGATGCTCCGGTCACCCTAACCGGTAACCTGCCCGCTGCTTTGGGCAGTTTTTCCGGTCCCGGTATCACCGATAATGGGAATGGCACGGCTACTTTCACGCCCGGCAATGCCATTGGCACGGGGACCATCAGTTACGCGACCACTACCACCGGTACTGGAGGCTGGGCAAGCGTTTCCGCCGGTTCGTTCCATACTATCGGCTTAAGAACCGACGGCACGCTCTGGGCCTGGGGTGATAATGAAGACTATGGCCAATACGGAATTGGCAGCTTTGTGAGTAGTGAAATCCCTGTTCAGATAGGTACGGATACGGATTGGGCCAAAGTAACCACTGGTGATAATTTCACCATAGCCCTTAAAACAGACGGCACCCTGTGGGCATGGGGACGAAATAATCGTGGCCAATTGGGAATAGGCTCTTTCATGGATAGCAACATCCCCGTGCAAATTGGGAGCGACACCGACTGGGCCAGTATCAGCGCAAGGAGGTTTCATGCCGTTGCCTTAAAAACGGACGGCACACTATGGGCTTGGGGATATAATGTTTTTGGACAATTGGGCGATGGCACCAATACCAACCGTGATGCGCCGGTGCAAATTGGGAGTGACAATGACTGGGCCAGCGCTGGTGCAGGAGGACTTTATACCCTCGCTACAAAAACGGATGGCACCCTTTGGTCATGGGGGCGTAATGAGCAAGGTCAATTAGGAAATGGCAACAATACCGACACCAATATGCCAGGACAAGTCGGTTCAGCGACGGACTGGGCCAAGGTGGTGCCCGGCGATTTCGAGGCATTTGCCTTTAAAACAAATGGCTCGCTATGGGCATGGGGACTGAACACGAGTGGACAACTGGGAATTGGGAACAACACCAACCAAAACGCCCCGGTACAGGTAGGTACCGATACGGATTGGGTCACCATGGACGCTGATTATTCTTGCCATGCCATTAAATCAGACGGCACACTCTGGGGATGGGGTCAGAACTGGGATGGGCAGCTTGGTGATGGTTCATCTGGCGCCCCTATCAATGCCCCTAAACAAATCGGCACCATCAATGATTGGGCCCTTGTCTCGAGGGGGAATGAAAATGCCTTCGCCATCAGAAGCAATGGCAGCCTTTATGCCGCTGGGAGCAATAACTATTTCCAGCTCGGCGATGGTACCGATATGAATAGAAATACTTTCACGAAAGTAATATCTGCTGTTTTCACGGCTGATGTGACCGTCGAAGTTTGCGTGGATTTTGCCGGACTTGACCCAACCTACTGTGCAAATGACAGCCCGGTTACGCTTACCGGTAACCGGGTGCCCGACGGCACCTTCACTGGCCCGGGCATCACCGACAACGGCGATGGCACAGCTACTTTTGACCCCGCCGGGGCAGGCACTGGAGGAACTGTGACCTATACCTACGAAGTAGGCACTCCTTGGGCCGTTGTTTCAGGAGGTGGTGAAAATACCATGGGTATCAAAGCAGATGGCTCCCTCTGGGGCTGGGGCGACAACTCAGATGGCCAATTGGGCAATGGTACCTATGATGATAATTACCTCCCTGAACAGGTAGGTGCGGCTACCGACTGGGCCGACATCAGCTTGGGCTATTACCATACCTTGGCCGTCAAAACGGATGGAACACTCTGGGGATGGGGATATGGTGGTTACGGAGAACTGGGCCCCAATGCAGACGATTATAACGAAAACCCATTACAGATAGGAACGGCTACCGATTGGGTAAAGGTACAGGCAGGTTATTATTTTAGTGTAGCCCAGAAGGCGGACGGAAGTTTATGGGCCTGGGGCTATAATGGATATGGACAACTGGGCGATGGTACGGATGATGATAATGATGAGCCTACCAAGATTGGAACTGCTACCGATTGGGCCAGTTTTGCAACCAATGAATATGCTTACCATGTGCTTGCCACCAAAACCGATGGCTCCCTGTGGGCATGGGGCGATAATGGATATGGACAACTGGGCGATGGTACGGATGATGAGCAATATACCCCCACGAGAATTGGTATGGAAACCAACTGGGCGATGGTGAGTGCAGGCGAAGAACACTCCCTTGCCCTCAAAACCGATGGTACCCTTTGGGCATGGGGCTATAATGGAAATGGACAACTGGGCGACGGAACATTTGATGATAGAATGGTACCTGTACAAATAGGTACTGCTACCGATTGGTCAACTATTATGGCTTCTACGGCAACATCTTATGCCATCAAAACCGATGGTACCCTGTGGGCCTGGGGCTATAATGAAGAAGGGCAGTACGGTAATGGAACTACTACTGATAGCAATGTCCCTGTTCAGTCCGGCACCGCTACCGACTGGGTACAGTTAGAAAGCGGGTACTATTATGCCTTGAGCATTAAACCGGACGGCAACCTGGTCGCCTGGGGTTACAATTCAGATGGAATGCTGGGTGACGGCACGGACGAGGATAGCTATGTGCCCATCGTGGTAGGCGAGCCTGTGGTGTCTATTCCTGTTACTGCGACGGTGGTGATATTACCTACCGTGACAGGCATCACCATCGACAACATCAGTGAGGCCGAATGCAACAACACCACCTGCACCACCGACGATACCTACACCGCCGATGTGACGGTGACCTACAGTGAAAAACCTGCCAGCGGCACCCTCTCGCTTACTGGCCCGAACATTGCCGTTTCGGTACCGGCGGTGGATGTATCTGGCATTGGCGCTACGTCGCACACCTTCACGGGCGTGGAGATGCTCGCCGATGGCGGCGATATTGAATTGACCAGCGTCTTTTCGGCCTCGGCTGGGTGCAGTTATACTGATAATGCAGTAGGCACGGCGCCTGAGTGTGGCGGCTCATTCACCCCTGCCGAAATCACAGTGTCGGGCTTTGGCTGTTTTGGACCTAACGGTACTTACTTTCCTGTCGGCATGGTAAATGGCGCCCCCATCTGGCAGTCCATGAACGATTTTTTCATCTTCTGGGATGGCGAATGGCTCATCGCAGAACTTGATTTTATGGGCAATACTACGGCATGGTCTGCCAACTCAACTGGCTCCGCTACCAACCTGCCCTGTACCGGTGGCTGGACTGACCCGCAAGGTTGTGCATTATCCTCGGGATCTATTGCCCTGAGCGGCGGCTGTGGCAACCTCAGCGGCGGCAGTGGCTCAGCTTGCGACATCACCGACATCAGCCTCGACAACACCAGCGGCTGCGACGACAACGGCACCATCGATGACACCGATGACTACTTCACCACAGACGTAACGGTGACCTTTGCTTATGCGCCAACTGATGGTACCCTGACCTTGAAGCTGGGGAATACGACTCTGGCGACTACGGAGGCCGATCTGACCTGTACAACTACTTATACTTTTACAGGAGTGCAACTGCCTTCAGATGGCAACGATCTTATCCTGACAGCCGCGTTTTCATCAGACTGTAGTTTCACCAGTGCTACGCTCATGACCGCGCCTGAGCCCTGCTCCTGCGAACCAACATCTGACTTTACAGCATGCCCTGGCGAGCTTTCTGTAAATGTAGATCCGGATGCCTGTTCAGCCTTGGTGAGCTACGATGCAATAGCAAATGGCATACCAGAACCAAGCTACAATTATGTGTTCTCAGGTGCTACTATTGCGAATGGTGACGGAACGGGAAGTAGCAGCGCTTTTGAAGTAGGCACAACAGAGGTTGTTATTACAGGTACGAACGATTGCGGCTCAGCAACCTGCGAATTCAGCATCACGGTCATCGACAATATTGCCCCTGAGGCTCAATGCCAGAACCGGACCATTCAGTTGGATGCGGGAGGAAGTGCGAGTATTGCTCCCGATGAGGTGAACAACAACTCTACAGACGCTTGCGGTATCGCCAGCCTGACGCTTAGCCCTATGCATTTCAACTGTGAGGATCTGGGCCAAAACATGGTGACCCTGACGGCTACCGATGTAAATGGTAACTCCGCTTTGTGCATGGCAACAGTAACCGTGGAAATCGGTACTGCCCTGCCCCTTCCGTGGACCGCCAATGATATCGGCGATCAGGGCGATGGCAGCAGCTACACCTACGACCCCTGCGCCGGCGACAACCCGGACCTTGGCGACTTCAGCATCAGCACCGGAGGGTACAATCTTATTCCACAGGACAGTGACAACCTGGCTTTTGCCAGCGTACCCCTGTGCGGCAACGGCGGTATTCAGGCCCGCATCGAGAGCGTTCAGGGCGGCTACGCCGGGCTCATGATCCGGGAGAGCAGCGCACCGGGCGCGAAAATGATTGCGGTCTATTCTAACCTGACCAATCTGCTGCGGCGCGAAATCCGGACGATGGAAAATGGGCAACGGAGCAGTAGCAACCTATATGCTTCCTTCCCATACTGGCTGAGACTGAGACGCCAGGGAGACTACATCCGCGCCTTCTATCGCAATACCGATAATGGCGACTGGCAGCTGTTCCATCAGGCTTACCTGCCGATGGGCAACTGCGTGGAAATGGGCCTGGCGGTATTTACCACCGACCCCAGCGGCGATGCCAGCGCGGTTTTTGGAAAGGTCATGTACCAAAGCAACGGGGGCGCCAATTTGTCCACGCCTAACGACCTGACCTGGGCAACAGCAACTCCCGAAGTGCCCAAAGCCAGCGTACTGCCGAATCCGGTACGGGGCGCGTTCACCCTGCGCTTCAACCTGCCCCTGACTGCGGAAGGCACTGCTACCCTGCTCAATGAGTTCGGGCAGCGTATAGCCCAACAGCCCCTGCGCAGCGGTGAGACGGAACTGTACTGGGATGCCGGAGACCTTCCCGCCGGCTTGTACTTCCTCGAAGCGGTAACCGAAGACGGTTACCGGGAGGTACTGAAGGTGGTGCGGTAGTAGCGGTAAAAGCTTGACCGAAACGAAGCTAAAATGTAAGGAGTAATTTCCAGCACAGCCCTGAGGCAATGCCGTCTCAGGGCTTTTTTATACCGTATTGGGACTTTTATCTTCTAGTCGAAACTAACCACTTTTTGGTTAGACGAGGCACGAAAACCGGAGTTTAGCCTGAGTTAAATAGCCTGTCCCGCAGTTTGCGGGAAGGATTTATGGTTCTGGCAAAGTCACTAAATTTGAGTTTAGCGGGCTAAATGAACATTTAGTGAGGAAGTCAGAGCTTGCCCCGCATTTCTGCGGGGTTCATAAAACGTTGATTTGCAATAGCAACGAGCTCCAAATAGGCGCTAAGGCTTAATGAGTTTATACGTATGCTGGCCATCATCATTTTGAGCCGTCAGGAGGTAAAAGCCTTTTGGCAAATCCCATACGTCAAGCTGAGTATTAGCGCTGCCTTCCAGCCGGGCCTGCCGCAGTATCCTGCCATGTACATCGCTGATCCTGTAATCGACGGCTTTGACAGAAGTATTGGCTACGGTGAGGGTCTCCCGAAAGGGATTGGGAAAGAAATCCAAGAGCCTGACGGTGGTCTCGGGCCCGTCCACACTCGTTATATTCAGGGTTTCGTCAATGGCCCGCAGGAGGGAGAGGTCTGAAAAGTGGTCTTGCCCCAGCTCCCAGATCATAATACCCGCAAGCTGTGCATGTGCCAATTGCGTTTTTTGTACAATAGTGGGTATACCGTTGTAGTACACCTGATCGACCTGATCGACCCAGGCATTTTCTGGGTCCCAGTCCACGATAGTGCCATAGCGTCGGGAAACCACCGGCGTCCCCCCGAAGTCGTAACCATAAAATGGGACCCCGAGAGTAAGTTTGGACTTGGGTACGCCCTGCCCCTGCCAGTAGAACATGGCATTGAGCGCGAAGGAATAGGGCGAGTGCGGACCAGGGTTATTCGGTGCCCAGGAACCAGTCAGGTCATAGGCCATCATATTGATCCAGTCATAGGCCGCCAAAGCTTCATCGGTAATATCCGGGTAGCGATGGGTGCCGGGCAGTGCTGCGGTAAGCGTCAGCCCATGCGCAGTAACTGAATCGCGTAGTTCCAGTACGAAGGGGCTGTATTTTTCATTGACGTGGCTCCACTCGAGATCAAAATCAATACCATCGAGTTCGTGGACCTCTACGTATTGCATGATTTTATGAATGAAAGCCGAGCGGTTTTGGGGCAGCATCAGGTGTTCCCAGGCTTGCTCCCATTCGTCGGTCAGGGCACCACCGGCAAGGGAAATATAAACGTCCACGCCTGCGGCTTTTGCCGCACTGACAATTGGGGTGATATCCTGCCCACCGATATCGAGGTTGCCCTCCATATCCGGATTGGCAAAAGACAAGTTGAGGTGGGTCAATCGTTCGTACTCGATCTGGCTGTTGTAGGAAAAGCGGTAATAGGGCAAATAGCCGATGACTTTGAAGTCTTGCTGTGCCGTGAGCGGGCCCATTGCTATTGCGAAAGTCAGGAGTAGCAGTATACGTTTCAAATCTTTAGGTTTTAGTGATTCAGACGTATAAAGCTAACCAAAATTTCGGGAATCTATGGTAAGCGGCGAAGCAGTAATCGAACCAGCAACACCCATGGGAAGCCGTGAAGGAGAACATCAAACCAGTCGAGTGCCTTCATGCCCACAGCACCGCCACTTATCCACTTGATTTTTCCCCAGATGTGGGGCTCAGGATAGAAAGGCGCCAGACCGAGGGTAAGGCAGAGCAGGAGGACGAATTTCCAGTCGTTGAGCAAAGACATAAAATCAGTATTAGTTGACCGCAAAGGTACGACGGTTTCACCAATTCAGCACGGCTCCAAAATAAAAGGACCTTTGTTGCAAGTATTGCCAGGCGAACGCAGAATAGTCCGGTGCCGTAAAAATCTGCTCCTGCTGATTCTCAATATTTAGTGCATTATTCAGGGTAATGAAAGCGACCAGGAACGACCGTTGCAGCGGTATCGTTTTCGACCAGTTTAAGCTCAGGCTGTGGTAGTTATCCATTCGAGCCTGATTCGGCAATGCCGCAAAGATAGGCTCATAGGCGTTGGCCTGCTGCTGCCATTGGCTCCCAATGACCGGTGTGTACCACAGGCCTTGCCGGTGTACCCAGGCAGCGGAAAGGTTGAACAGGGATGGGTTGTCATAAGTGAGGAATACCCTGACAAAGTAATCCAGATCATTCTGACCATTAAACACCATGCCTTCAGGGCTTGTATTTTCTACATCCAGGTAGGCATAGGAAGCCTGCAACTCCAGGTGCTCATGAAAGCGGTAACGCACCTGTGCTTCAATGCCATTTATAAGGCGGCGGTCGGTAGCGGTCCCATCTTGTGCAAACCGGATATCTCCACCTTCACTTTTATGAAAAATTGCCGCATTCAGGCCGATTTTTTCCGTATCATAGGCATACTCCAAGGCTCCCTGATCACTGTAAACATAGTTAAATGCCCGGTTGAAAAAATTGGGGTTGAGGTACCCGTTGTACTGTCCAATGGTGCCAGACAACGTATGTTCGTCCGTGAAATGAAACTTGGTGATCAGCTGCCTGGAAAAATAACCCGGCTGACCGGTAAGCACCGGGATGTTCTTTCTAAACCCGGAAATCACAGACAACCGTTCACTGAAGAACCGGCTTCGGCTCAACAGATAAAGCTCCGTGTTATTATTTCGGGCCGTGCCTGATATTGGGCGGGCAGGGTCCGTTGGCCTTACCGCAAAGTAGTAATCAGGCTCTGATCCCCGGAAGTGGTACCGCACCTCTTCTGTGGTGATCCCTGCAGACAGGGTCCAGGTCTCAAACAAGTTGAGCTGACCATTGAGTGAGGCATAATACCGCTGAGATTGATTATCATCTCTGAGGTTACCAAAGTCAAACACTGAAGCGGTGAAATCTCCGCTGACATTTGCCGAAAGCGACCAAATATCCCCCAGCAAACGCAATCTCGCCACCTGAAAATGGCGGTTGGTTTGCGCTTCAGCCGGCCCCCGATGGGCGAATAAGTTCAGGTCGAGGGCGCTGCGCTCAGACAAACCATAACCATACCAATCGAGCAAAAGGTTGGTACGGAGCTGACTGTGCAGTTTAAACCCACCGTCTGCCACGCTGAATCCCCGGAGGTCAGGGATATTGCTGCCATTTACTTCCAGGAAGGCACCGGAGAACTGATGATTGCCGTACACATGCAGGCTGCTCCGCTTCCCGAGAGGGCGCCCGTGAAACAGCCCCGCATTGCCTAAGCCTGCGGAAGCCTGCCAAAATGGATCGTCCACCTGTTCTACAGTCTCTACCTCTACCATGCCTGCG
Source organism: Phaeodactylibacter sp. (assembly GCF_040219495.1). Lineage (GTDB taxonomy): Bacteria > Bacteroidota > Bacteroidia > Chitinophagales > Saprospiraceae > Phaeodactylibacter. Next base: position 19,622 of record NZ_JAVJSK010000036.1, read on the forward strand.
GTGGCATTTCCATACGCCAGGGAGGGATTACTGGCGAATACGGTAACCCGCTCTACCATTTCGGTATTAAAAATACTGAAGAAGCCGTTCCCGCCCAGACTGGTAGACCGGACCGGGTTGGCTAAAGGCACGCCGTCCAGTACCACAATACTCCGCCCACTGGAAGAACCCCTCAGGTTGACTGCTGCGGACTCCTCTGTATTGGTAGAGCTCGGCAAAACCGTTAATGCCTTGAGTGGGTCAGCAAAAGAAAAGGGAATGGTGTAGATGTCGAATTTATTGAGCTCCATAAGAGCAAAATCCTGAGCAACCGGCCGTTTAGCTGCGACCTGTACTGTTGTCAGGATATTGGTGTTCTCTTCGAGGGTGATCTGTAAAGCCTGCCCGACGCGGGACAGCGGCACCTCCTGCGTTTCATAGCCAAGAAAGGAAACGACCAATGTGTCCTCAGGGCTGCTAAACGGCAAAGAGAATCTCCCGTCCATATCCGACAGTACGCCAGTGGCAGGATGCTGCTTAAGGTATACATTTGCAGCAAAAACGGGCGCTCCGCTTTTGTCGATAATTTGGCCGGAGACCTCATCCTGACCAAACAGCACAGCAGGGATAAGCACAACCCACAAAAGACCTAAGGATTGGATATTCACTTTCATGGCTCAGCGGTTTTAAAAAACCCCGGCCGCCATAATCTTATGGGACTTGGCCGGGGCACAATACCTGTTATTACATTTTAGATATCTTCAACCTTTATGGAAACAGGGCCGGAATTGCGGCTAAATCAATAATTTAGCCACCTCACCCAGGCGGTAGCTATCCGGGAATTCCGCGACGCCCTCTTTGTACAGCGTAACGGCCTCTTCCTTTCGATCCTGTTCCAGTAACAGTTCAATCAGTAGTACATAAGCATCTTCCTTTCCCCAGCTCGGCAGATAGGGATTGGCGATACGTTGGTCTGGCAGTTCAATAGCCTTTTTGAAGTAGGATTCCGCTTTCTTTCCACCACCGTACTGAGCAGGCGTATAGTAGTCGATACTGCCCAAAACGTAGTGCGCTCTTAAATTCTCCGGGTCCAGGTCAATGGCTGCAAGCCCATTTTTCTTGCACCGGTTGGATATGATCCCAGCTTTCATACCCGATACAAACTGGATAGAGAAGCTCTGCATGTAAGCCAGCAATGCCAGGTCTTCGGCATTCTTGCGTTCTTTGGCTTCCAGGATTTCAATTCCTTTCAGGACGGCGGCTTCGCTGTTGTCATAGTCTTCGACCTCACCAAAGAATATGGCTTTATAAAAGTAGTTATAAGCCAGCCAGTAGGGTCCTATTTGCGGTGATTGCGGCAGTGCCTCTGTTAGTTTTTTCTCCTGATCCAAAACGGGCTGGACATCCTCCTGAAGCATTGCAGAGACGAAGGCATTGAAAATCTTATCCTGTATGCCTTTGAAGAGGGAATCTGAGGCGATCAGGTTATAATCCAACTCTACCGTTTGGGAGTTACCTTGGTTGCAGGCGCTGACCTGCATGCTTAGCAGAAATAGGAAAATGAAATAAACAGGTTTCATGATGAATCGATTTTTAAAGTTAAAATTCTGGTTTCAAGCTCATTAACAGGGAGATCAGCAGCGTCCATGCCATAACGTGGGCGTACCATCGGTTGGTGAACCAGCAAGCTTTCACTGCTTCCTGCATATTGGTGATGTCTTCCTTGGCGTTTTCTTTGATGTCCCGCTCGAAGAGCAGCATAGAAAAGTCAGAGAAGAAGGGATTGGTTTCAATAGCAATCTGAAGCCACAGTGCATAGAATAACCACTCCAGCCCCCAAAATGTGTTGTTGTAAGCCCAGGCAAACAGCACCAGGGTTACCGCACAGCCACTGACCATAAAAATGATCTTTCGCCAGTACGCTTTCCGCTGAATATGCACACTAATATAAGGCATGTAAGTCCGTGGGGCAATCCCCAAACCCTCTACCCGGTAGCCCAGCAGCGTCGCACTTAGCGCGTGCCCTCCTTCGTGGAGGAGCATGAGCACGGGGATCGCCGCAAACGTAAGTATCCAGGTCAACATAGATTATCGTTTTAGCTGATAGTGATAAAAAAGGTAACGGAATAAAGCAAAATACACTACAATGCTTACACTACAGTAAATCAGGCTCACCGTGAGGAACTCGCCCCGAATGACATTCAACACATGGTTGAGTGGCAGTAGATCGGCTATCCGGTTCAGAGCAGGGTTTACCTCTCTGAGCGGATAATAGGCGTTGCTTAGAAAAATCAGTAGAAAGAAGATAAAATTCAGCAGCCCGTTTGAAACCCGGACCCGGATATTTGAAAAGCTGAGCACTAAGCCCAGGGCAGCAAAACAAAGCATACCCACTACGCTCCCAAGACTGATGTATGCTAATTCTGACAGCGTAAACGTGTAGCCGTACAAGATAAAAGCCAAAGTAAACATGAGCAACGCCATAATGACGATAAATAAGGACCGGCTCACCGCGAGGCTTGCAAAGTGGCTGACTGTACTGGCCGGTAATACCCTAAAGTACCGAATCATATTGTATTCATAATACTCCTTGACCACCTCTCCGATAGCAAACATGCCCTCGCTGGCCAACGTAGCCCCCAGAATGCCCGTAATCAGGAAAGATATGTAGGCAGGGTCTTCTGCTCCCCCCCAAATCATAGAAAAAATCAGGAAAAGGAACACTGGAAAAACAAGGGTGAAAAAGACGGCCTGAGACACCCGGAAATCTGTGACTAACCGGTAGTATATGGTTGCAGTAAAGGTTTTCATACCGTAAGTTTTTTAGTAGATAAAGCATAGACGTCCATTAGACTGGTATTCATGATGGAGTAGCTGGAGGTCAGCCTGGCTATCCGCCCGAGCAGTTCATCGAGGTTGGAAGGCAGGATATGCAGCTGCTCATCCTCTTCATAGAACGCTGCTTGCTGTTCCTCAAGGAATGCAGTCAGTGCAGGCTCATGGCGAACGACTACCTTTCGGTCAAAGGGCAGATATTCCTCAGAAAGCAACCGGTTGGTCGAAATCATAGGCATAGGCATGACGCCCTTACTGAGAAAGATGATGCTGTCTGCATGCTCCTGCGCTTCTTCCCAGGAATGGGTGGTAAAAAGCACGGTCCGGTCGGGATTGGACAGAATGCCTTTCTCCCAGACTCTCCTGCGGCTGAACGGATCCAGCTCGCTGGTCGCTTCGTCCAGTATGAGGAATTCAGGGTTATGCATTAAGGCGAGTAGTACCCAGACCTTTTTGCGTTCGCCCTTTGACAGGTAGCGTATTTGCTTATCCAGGTGATCCTGCAACTGAACCGCTTCCAAAAGCTCTGGTTCCGGTAGCGCGCCCGGCAGTCCGTAAATCGTTCTGAAATACCGGATGACTTCTTTGACCTTCAGCAAAACGAACGCTTGCAGCCGGTCAAAGACTACGCCGATCCGCTGCCGGTCGATTTTTTGGAAGGGCTGCCCGAATATCGATACGGAACCTCTATCCGGTTCAAGGGCATGGGTAAGGAGGTCTATTAAAGTAGACTTGCCCGCACCATTGTGCCCCAGGATAGCCACTCGCTGTCCGGGCTCGATGGCGAACCCAACATCACTGAGTAGCGTTTTGCCGCGGACCTGATAGGAAAGGCGCTCACAATTAAGTATTGTTGTCGTTTTCATTTTTTCCGATGTATTGTACACTTAAAATGGATTCAAAAACACCATCAACGCCAAGCAGGTCATTAACAGGCTCGTCCATAAACCCGCCCAGCAGGCAGCTACCGAGCCCCAGCGCTTCCGCATTGAGGCTCAGGTTCTGGCTTACGCTGCCACATTCCTGGAGGATGAAACGGTAGGCACGCTCCCGGTACTTGATAAAGGTGCGTTCAAATACAGCCGTTGTCAAAACCACTGCACTAGCCTTAAAGGCATCTACAAAACTGCTTGCGGATGTGGCTTGCTCTACCGCTGCTGCGTCAACCTTTTGGCTGAGCAGCTCCAACCCATTACGCTCCGGGCAATAGTGGTACAAGCCCTTGGGTATTTGCCCATCAAGCACCACCACATAGAGCTCGAGCGGGTATAGCCCCCCGGCTGATGGAACAGTGCGCCAGCTCCATTCTGTATTTCCAGCAGCTTCTCCTTCTCCGGCCTGACGGGCAGTAATACCGTAGGCATGGTGCAGCAGGTGGTAAAGCTCATTCATGGAGATGCTGTAGGGTTGAAACTTCCGTACACTGCGGCGATTGCGCTGCAATTCGAACAGATGGGCATCCGGATAGAGGTTTGCCTCTACTGCCGCGTAGGGCTCGAAACTGAAAAACTGAGTTCCCGGATGTACCTTGTAAGGCTTGCTTGCCCGCTCATTAATATAAGGGTTGTTCATCTGTTCTGCCAGTTGCCCCTGCCGCATCAGGTCCCAGGAAGCGAACTTGGAATTATCGTGATAAAGCAGCGCCAGGGAGTTAAGGTACTCTTCGCTCGCATACAGTGATGCATCGCGTTTCCTGTACTTTGCTTTTATAGCTTCTAATGTAAGCATGGTTGATTCAGGTTTTCAGGTTTACGGAAAGGGATGAGGAAACTTATTCAGGCTGTGGTAGTCCCGGTTGGACAACCCGAGTGCCTTCGGTACTTCATAGAGCCGTTTCCCACCCAGGAAGTAGAACGGGTAGGCGCCGTTCATTTGCAAGAGCTGAGGGACGAAAGTGCTTGTAGCATAGTACCCGCAATCCCGTACATCTGGCAGGGTAAGGTCACGGACCAATACGTTGTACCCTTTCCGCCGAAATATCTTCAAAAGCCTCTGCAGCTCAACTTTGGTTCCGCCTTCGGGCGCGGATTCATGCAGGTTGATCTTCTTTGTCGGCTTTGCATTCCGCCAGGGGTCGAAGGCGTGCTGCAATTCGGGGCGCTTGAGGTAGAAAATAGAGTGGTCCTCAAAGTTTTGTATCTCGTTGAAGTCATCCGTTGGGTGCCAGTCCTTCTTTTCGGCCAGGAGGTAGCGGAAGTAAGATACAGCTTGCCCGATCTCCTGAGTTACCTTCTTGAAAGCCTCGCCGTAGGTGCCCCTTGCCGAGGTACCAACTGCTACAAAGGGACCAAAATCGGCTTGTCCGAAACAAATCCCAAACACGGCAGGCACTCCCAGGTCGTAGTTGATGTCAAAAAAGTGCCATTCGTAAGAGGTCGGGAACAGGTTATCCAGGTAGTCCTGAATTTCTCCCGTGATCCTGATTTTCTCCCTGAACATATTGTGTGCCCAGGTCATCGTGAAGCTATCCCGCTCAATGCATTCGTACAACCCCAGCAGGATGGCACGGTAAAAGTCAGAGTGGGCAGCAAGCCCTGTAGAGGTATTGATATTGATCCACTCATCTTCGCCCGTCCAGGGCAGGTAGATGAATGCTCCCGGCACGTGAGACTCCCTGCCTGTCGTTAGGTCTTTACAGGGAAACCAATGAAGCTTCCGGTCTTCTGTAAACCGGTACATTTGATAGCCTTCTTCCTCGTAATACTTATATTGCTCTTCGTGAAACAATGCGTATTCACTGGGGTGTACTGCTGGTTTGCCTAACTCGCGGTAAGAAGCGTAGGTTGCTTCCTCAAGATTGTAGATGGATGGGCAATACCGCTCTATTGTTTCTCCAATTGTAGTGAGTACGGCATGCTCCCAGGTGGCGCCACAGCCGCTGCTACGCCCTCCAAACTTTTCCTGGCTGAAAACACTCGTATCACATGGCCAGATACCAAACGCGACGAGGTTGGGGTCGGCATTCATGGTGGGCAATTTGGTGATGTGGGAAAGCAAACCTAACTCTCCGGAAATCATCTGATACCCGCGGTTCAAAGTTGTGATCGTACTATTCATGGCGTAAGCTTATGGATTCTAACCAAGGTGAAGAATTGTATTCCAGTTTCGGCTTGCAAACCTCGCAGGTCGGCACCTTCAGAAGCCGGTGCGAAGTAACCTGAAGACTATTAACGTCTAGTACAATATAATTTCGCCACAGGGCAGGTACTGACCAGTATTTGAAAAACTTGATAACTTCCATTAGCGCGAGTGAGCCGGTTGTGCTGTGAATAAGGGACTGGGGATAAAGAGCGTAGTCTGGTTTTGCCGCTTCACCTGTCTTTTCCAGGTGATCCTCATAGAGGCTATCGCAGGCCAGCACTGCTTCTTCTTTATTGCTTTTGATCCGCTTAATCAGACAGTTGTAGCAGCCCGTTTCTTTTCCGTAAAAAATAGGCCCAATTTTGATCTGATCCAGGTTGAGCCCTTCAATGTACAACCAGGGCTTGTTCTGTGCGATGGCTACTTTGTTGATGACCTTGAACTGAGTGGGGTTCCAGGCTGAAGCTTCTGCGATAAAGAAGTCCACTTCACTCAAAAAGTCCTCCAACTGTTGCTTGCTGAAAGGCTTTTCAGTAGACAGCTTTGCCACCGACTTGAATTCAATAGGCTTGGCTTGCTGTTCAAAAAGCTCAAGTACAGCGCCTGCACCGATAAGTCCCAGCCTCACCTGAGACAAGACGTATGGAGCTTCCTGCTCCTCAGACACTCCCTGCGCGCCGGGCTCCAGGTACTTGTACAGTGCGGCAGGCAGCAAATTGAAATCCCGCAGCTCTTCCAGCACAGTGATCACCCGTTCTTTTCCATACTCTTTTTCCAGTTTGCTCAGCCAGCGATTGGGAAAGAGTGAGAACCCCTGTCTGGGCTTTTCGTACCGTTCCTTTATGGCTTCGAATATGGCGCGCTTTTCCGGCTCATCAAAGGTAACCGTGTATAGCTCGTTTCGGGTACGGACCTGATACTGTTCATCAGGCCCGGGAATAACGTGGAACTTTTCCATAATCAGTCAGTTTTTGTCATAAATCCAGAGGGAAGGAGTGAGCAATTGCCAGTTTAGGCAACTGCCCTGCTCCTTTAGCATCGCTGCATACCGAAGATTACTCTCCGTTATCAACCTTGCGCTTGCCACCGATTTGGATACAGCAGCAGCAGTTACAGTTGCAGCCAGCGGCTACGATGCGGTTGTTGCGCTTTGCGTTGCTCGTGAGGTTCTGGATTTTCATGATAAATGGATTTAGAAAATGATGAGAAATGGTTAATAAAAATTCTTATAGTCCGAGAATGTCCTCATCGATGATGTGCGTTTGCTCATTTTCGGTAGTTCCATCCTCTGCATTGTAGTTGTCAATTGGTGTGAAGCCCATGATCAGGGCAATCACGAGTGTAATAACAGGCATAACAGGTTGCTTTGCGACGATTAGCACACCAGAGTGGTCTGCTTCAATCTGATTCTGAAATTGATTTCAAGGAACCGGTAGCGAACCGGATGTTGCCGGCAAAGATTTTCTGTAGTGCATATTTGCTTTCTTTTCTCTCTAAGTACATTACAAAGGTATGAGGCCTGCCTACGATTCGCACTAACAACGAAACCGCCTCTGTGAAAGAAAAAAACAAGCTATTCTGTAGGCAATATTCTTATAAGCATTTAACAATCAGGTATTTATAAAAACCATCCGTTTACAAGTTTTTTTATACTGCTCTTTCTAACTTTTGAAAAATTAATCCAGTCACAGGCCACTAACCTCGTTTTCTATCTCAAGTATTTTTGAACTAAAGCCAAATATTATTGTAAATAACTCACCTGCATACAGAAGAATACAAATAGCGTACAACCTGATATTACCTATGAAAGATATAAAACCCGTTGTAGACTTTCTTCAGGAACACCGCATGCAGCAGGTCGATGTACTAACCAATGAAGACAATGAGAGCCGCTACGCTGCCTTTTTTGAAAAAGTAAGCCAGCGGGAATTAAGGACAGATACAGAAGCCGCCGCCTACTTATTCAATAGCACGCCCTCTGCCCCCAGATTCAGAAAGTTCAAGAGCCTTTTCAAAAAAAAGCTGCTCAATACCCTTCTTTTTGTCAATGAAGCGCATCCCCGGTTCCCACCCCATACCCGTGCCACTATTCAGTTGGAAAGAGAGCATTGTGCCATTCAGCTTTTACAGCACTTTGGCTTACTAAGAATTGCTTCCGGAATGGCGGAGAAGCTACTAATCAGGGCCAGGAAATATGAAGCTACTGCGATCTGCAGATCTTTGTTGAAAATTATTAAGCACGAATGTGCCAATGTGGATGGAGATGAGAAAAAGTACGCAGAGCTGCAGCAGGAATTCCAGGAGTTTTATGCTTTAGAGCAGGCAGAAAACGTAGCGCTGGGGTACTATGAAGATATTCGATTGAAATTTATAAACACCTCTGTAAGCCGTCGGGACCTGGGTAAGCAAGCCCTTACCTACGGAAAGCAACTCGCACCAATGCTCTCCAATTATGAATCCTGCTTTTTCCATTTTTACACCCGCCTGGTACAGGCTTCTGCCCATCTGCTGCAACGTGACTATGCATCGGTCATAAAGGTTTGCCAATGCGGTATCGAGTTTTTCAAATCTAAGCCTTTTGAGTATCACCGAGGGCTTACGACACTCAGGTCTTTTATCCTTATTGGATGCATACAGCTTAAACAGTACGATACAGGCTGGCAGGTGAGCAGGGAGAGCCTTCAGCTGCATGAGACAGGGACCAGAAACTGGTTTAATACTATTCGCATCCAGCTTCATCTGGCGCTCCATTGCAAAGAATACTCAAAAGCATTTGATCTGTTTGCCTCCGCTCGTAAACACCGGAAGTTCCGTACCCTTCCCGAACGGGATCAACAGGTTTGGAATATTTATGAAGCCTATCTCTATTTCCTGATTTCAATCGGGCAAATCGAAGACAAAAGCATCGAAGACCTGCAGGCGGTCAATCGGTTCCGCTTTCATAAATTCCTGAATAGCACGACCACCCTTCAACAAGATAAAAAAGGGTACAACATCGCTATTTTGATTGTTCAAATCCTAATCTTTATAGCCGATAACAAACACCTAAAAGCCATAGACCGGATTGAAGCGATCTCTATGTATTGTTACCGTCACCTCCACAAGGAAAATGACCTGTACCGAGCCAACTGCTTTATAAAAGCAGTGCTGGAACTACCCAAAGCGGGCTTCCATAAAGCTGCATCTATCAGAAAAGCCAGCGTGCACCTCAAAAAGCTCAATAACCATAGTACAGAACAGGCTGTTTACAACCACGAGGTGGAAATTCTCCCGTTTGAAGATGCGTGGTCAATTCTTGTTATGCAGCTGTAAGAGCGTGAATTAATTATCTTCACAGCATGGCAGAAAAAAACGCTACTCCTTCTATTTTTACATTGCTAAGCTTTTTCCAAAAAGCCCTTCATGAGCAGCCCGGTCAAACGCTGGAGGAATTCTGGGGCAAACACTCTAATGTGCCTCCCCAACAGGCACAACTCCTCACCCCCGCCTTCCTCCAACAGCAGCTCTACGGGCAAATCGCCCGCCCCTGGGAACGCCTCAAGCGCAACAAGACCAAAAAATCCGTCCTCAAAAAAATAATGGCAACTGACTGGGCAGACTTTGAAATCCTCAACCTCCACCCTACCCTTTCCAGGAAACCGATGACCCTGAGCTTCGTACTGGAATTCCTGCGCAACGCCATCAGCCATGATAAGGTCCGATGGGACAAGGACCTGAATGCGACCTTTGCGGACTGGGACAGCAACAAACTCCGCTTTTCTCTGCCGGAGCTCATCCGGTTTATGGAGGCTTTTGAAGCTTTCCGCCAATCCTAAAAGGACTACTTCGTCTTTTGCTCCACCTCCCAGTCGATATCCCAGCGGCTGAGGTAACCCTCAATCGGGCCGAGTCCGACTTCAGCACGCCGCTGATTTACATATTCTGGCTCCAGGATGGGAAAGGGCTCGTAGGTTTCTGTTTCAGGGTTGAAACGTACCTGAGAGCCATACTTCTGAGGCTTATCCTCCCGGGTTTGTATGCGGTCGTACATCAGCGCGTAGCTCGACCAGCTGGCCTCCTCATCTTTGCAGGCCGATTCGATCATGGGCAGGTAGCGTTTTTGCAATTCATAGTCGGCGTGCTGAATGACCAGGAAAGCAGCAGAAGCAGCAGTACCGCCCACCTGTGAGCGCAGGGGCCAACCGTTTGCTTCAATGATTTCAACCAGGGCTTCCTGATTCTCTTCGTTGATGCGGTGTTTGAGTTCCCAGATCGCCGGTGTCATTATATTGCGGCGCCCCAGCTTCCCTTCTGCTACCCGGGTATGCCCATAAAAGGCCTGATCGGTTTGCATCATGCGCCAAAGCGTACGGCCCAGCTCAGGTTTTTGGTACTTTCCGTGCACGGCTTCCACTTTCTCCATCTGCTTTTCCGCCAGCGCCTGATAGCGGTCATCTTTGTACAGAAAAACAAGGTCGGGGTCGCGCATCATGAGCACGGTGGAATCGGAGGGCAGCGCTTGCTCCAAAAACCAGAATGCCGAATCCCGATCATTCAGCAGGGCGTATGCACAAGCCATGTTGTACGTATTCGTGAAATCGTCCGCATCCTGCTCATAGCCCTGCCGGTATAAGGCGATAGCTTCCGCTAAATCTCCGGCTTCCCGGAGGGAGTCTGCTTTTAAGGTAACCGGCATCGGGTTTTCCTGAGCCTGAGTGCAAAGCGTAAAAAGGAAAAGGAATAATAAAGTCAGGTGATTTCTCATGGTAAATGGTTTTTATCGATAATAAATTATTGAAACCGGCTTAGTACCAGCGCACGATAGGACTCGATCGGCATCATACCTACTTCCATCCGGCGTTGGTTGAGGTTGTCCGGGTCTTCCACTTCTGCCAGTTCGATGGTTTTGGTGGCCGGATCAACTTTGGAAAACTGCGTTCCGTAGCGCTGCGGTTTTCCGGCATTGACCTGAATCCGGTCGTACAGGTAAGCATAATCCTGACCATCCAGTCCGCCATTTTTCACCGCTGCTTCAATGTAAGGCAGTTGGGCCTTTTGCCAGTCCGGGTCCCGGTCCGCATGCTGAATGAGGATAAAAACAGCGTGCATGCCTTCCTCTCCTACCAGCCCGGCTGTGGGAAAGCCATGCGTTTCTATGATCGCTTTTAGCTTTGCCCGGTTTTCTGCATCCACCTCTACCCCATCCACATAGCTCATGCCGGAAGTATCAATACTAAACGCTTCTATCAAATAGTCCTGCACATTGCCGCGCGCCAATTGGTCCCGCACTTCCATCGCGATCAGTTGCCGCTGAAGCACGGTATCCTGAGGTTGCTGATCGTCTCTCGTACATGGAATAGGGTTAGGCTTTTGTTCCAGGTATAACCCCTTTTGGCAAAACGCTTCCCAGGTATGTTCTGACTGTAACGCCAGAATAGAATCCCGTTTTTCCACTTGTCCAAGATTCTCCAGTACCTCCAATCCGGCGATTAAAAACCGTAACTCCACGGTGTCCGAATAGGCCTGAAGCGAATCAAACTGTTGAGCAGCTTTACTAAAGTCTTCCTCAAAAGTACTGACGATCATACGCCAGCCCAGTTGCCACTGTTCCGTTTTGCTCAGCGCAGGTGCTTCGGTTTCAGGTGCAGTTTGACAGGCCATCATCAATAGGATGAAGGCCAAAGCTGCTAAGCCTCTTTTCATTTTCATTACTTTAAGTTAAAACTAAATGTGACGGGCAGGCGTTTTTGCTGCCCATCGGTATCCTTTATGACCATATCTGTCAGGAACAAACTGCTGTTTGGCTCAAGGTCAGCAAGGTGTTGTTGCACCGTGGTATCCTCAGCAGATTTAGATTTCAGCGTTACCCCCTTCCCGTCTTCCGGTATGATCACCAACTCGAATTGCAGCACCGGATACTCCAAACCTCCAATTTCCAAAAGCATCCCGTCCTCAGTGGTATGCTGAAAGGCATGCAGAGACTGCACACCAGTACCCCGGGTGCCGCTCAGGCCACGCCAATGAAAAGTCATTGCCTTATCGTACAACTCATAATACTCCGGTATAGTATCCGTATCGATATATGTGGCATGCAACAGTTCCACTCTGTTAATTTCCGGCTCCGGGACTATAGCCTCCTCTTCCCGGCGCAAGCGCTCTACGGTACGGAAACCAGTTATAGGCAACACATTGACATTTGGATCATTGGCGTACTGTTCGTACATCCAACGATGTTGGGCCACACTAGTGTCCATGCGGATGAGGGTAGGCGCTCCCGACCGGTAGACAAACTGGAAAGGGTCCAGGGATGGCTTCAGCCGGAGCGTATCAGCTTCGGCCGCAATGGGTCGTTCCTGGTTGATTTTTAAAATAAGCCGCCCACGGTCGGCGCCGTTGTCTAAACCAAAGACCACCTGTAGCTCGAAGGCATCTGTGCGCTGAGCAGCTACCCTTAGCCAGCGCTGCCCGGCTTCAGAGAACAAAGGCGTAAACTTCATACCTTCATCTGACCGGTCATAACTCCACAACATCAGACTATCGGTACCCACCGGTTCCCCATTAAAAGTAGCCGACCACTCTGCTGTTATCAGGGCTGTCAATGCCTCTGCCGGGAGGTAACGAACCGCTTCACTCGCCCGCCCGTCCCGCTGCCGGAGGACCCAATTGTAATCCCCCCATTGGATTTCAGTGCCGGAACGACGCAGCCATGCTTTTGGCCGGGGCAGCTGATCGACTTTACGGCGGGAGAACTCCCCATAGCGTTCACTGAAAAGCCCGTCCTGAAAGACCCGCCCGGGCTCCGGTGAAATGCCAACACCCAGGCTAGTGTAGAACGCTTTTTCATCTGTGGTACGGGCAAGAAGGTGCAACTGATCTCCTTCGCTTAAGGCTGCCGTTGCCTGCCTCCAGATTTCCTGAACTTCACCGGGCGAAGCCGCTTCCAAAATCTGGTCAGGCCCGCTTTTTTTGATGAGGTTTACACACAACTGTTCAACCTCCAGGCACTGCCCTCCTTTGGTGATTTGAAAAGATGTGTTTTTTATCCTCGCCAATCGACCTGGCTCAACCTCCTGAATGATCGTTCCGACAGTACTGGCGAACGGATGATTGTACCATTGCACACCCAGCAACTCTTGCCCCAGCTGCAACCGGTAGGGGCTGCTTTCCCAGGGATGGTGGGTATTGATTTTCTGAATATTCTCATCAGCTAAAGCCACACAAAGTTCGGTCTTCCCGTCTTTCGCCCTTGGGCCAGCAACCTTCATCATAGCGTACACTCCTGCCTCCATCATAGCCACCCGGAGATCATCAGAATACACCTTACCCAAACCAATAATACCACAACTCAGGCGCCCCCAGGCATCTTCCACCGCCAAAATGAGCACTAAATCCTCCTCCATACCAACCCCGGCTGGCCAGCAGTCTTTTAGCCTGCCCTTTACCGAAAAGGAATGAATCAACTGACTGCCCCTGTAAAGCAAGGCCTGCGTCTTATTGCGCCACAACACCTGCTCACCCAGCACCAACTCGAAGCGCTCAGCGCTCAGGGCACGCAGGGCAGCGGGAGTCAGGAAGGTAGCCGAAAGAGCATTGTCCGTACCACTAAACTGCGCCGGGCTGAATACCGGTAACCGGTAAGGCCCCCAGGCCAGCCCGTCTGCCATTTTATCGGGTTGACCGCCCCAGGTGGTAAAAACATCCTGCCTGGCGAAAGCGTCCACAGCCTGACCAGCCCGCTCAAAACCGCCTCCCGGCAATTGTTCCGCCAAATTGAAGGAAAACAGCACGACCAATAAGCCCGTCAACGGCAGCACCGTCAGGTACTTGGCTGCCCGCCAGGGAGCCGAAGACCGCTGCGCAAGCATTTGCAGGCGGCTTCTCAAATGAGCCGCAAAGGTATTGGACAGGGGATGACAGCTCTGCCCCACGCGCTGTAGGGCCAGAAACTGCGCGTAGGTATGCCGGCTACCGATTTCCCGGGATACATACGCATCTGCAATGTATTCATGCACCTGCTGCAGGGCCGTACGGTAAGCGTAGACCAGCGGGTTGAACCACTTCAATATCAGGTAACACTCCATCAACAACACATCAAAGCTGTGCCGCTGCCGGACGTGTACCAGCTCGTGCTCCAATACAATACGCTTGGCTTCAGGCAGGTCATCGCCCTTCCAAAACACATAGCTAAAAAAACTGCTCGCCGGGATATCGTAGTCGGGCGTAAGCAAGGTGTAGCGCCCTTTCCGTTCCCGCTGGCTTCGCCGGATCAGCCTCCACAGCGCAAACAAGCGCAGGCTGAGCCGGAACAGCATGAATAACGCCCCTGCCACGTAAAGCCCGAGCAGAATGTCCGCCAGGCTTAAAGAAAAAGCTGGCGTGGGTGTAGCCAGCTGACCGTAAATCTGCATTTTTGTTAACTGTGCCTCCCGAACCACCGGCAAGAGCACCCCGCCAACACCGGTAGACGGAGCGGCAGCGTGCTCAATGCGAAAAATGGGGATAGCAAGCGACACCACCGGTATCAACAGCAGGTAAGCACGGTTGAATTGAAAAAAAGTCTCCCGGCGGAGCCATAAATGGTAGAGCGCGTAAAACAGCGCCAAACAAACACTTGATTCAAGTAAGTACTGCGTGACACTACTGGGTATCATGATCCTCCTGTTTTTTGATCTTGTCCAGCAAGGCTTCCAGCTCACCGTAGGAAACTTCTTCTTCTCTTACAAAATGGGAGAGCAGCGCCTCCGCTGAGCTTTCAAAATAGGACTGCATCAGGTGCTGAAAAGCCCGGCTCCGGTATTCTTCTTTACTTACTGCCGGAAAGTAACGGTAGGTTTTACCAAAAGACTCATGCCCAATAAATCCTTCGCCTTCCAGTTTGCGGACAACGGAACTGACCGTTGTAACGGGTGGTGGCGGGGGCTCAAGCTCTGCTATAATTTCCTTAACAAACGCCCGCTCCAGCCGCCAAAGGGCTTGCATTATCGCTTCTTCTTTTTCGTTTAACCGTCTCATACCACAAGTATACAACGAATTTTTCATTCAATCAACTATTTTTTCGTTGATCAACGAAAAAATAGTTGACTACGCCATTTGTTGCCGGATATACTGCTCCTGACGCTGCTGTATCTGTTCGTCCGGAGCGTAAGCGGTGATCCGGTAGGTATGGGCAGCTACTTGTACGACTTTGGCCGGGTAAGCCGGAGCAGTCCAGGGCGAAGCAGCCAGCAGCTGCTCCAGGCGCTGTAGCGCATTCGGGCCTTCGCATTCGACCTCAAAGGTAAATGGCGCGAGGGCAGTCTTTTCGACAGATTGGTAAATAGCAGGAGCTCGCAGCAACCGGTAAGGCAAAACCAACACGCCTCCGTCTTCGCCAATCAACTTGAGGCTTCGGGCGCGCATGGCTTGAATCTGGTAGGTTTTACCCTCATAATTGAGGTGATCGCCCGGGCAAATATCGCCTTCCAGCTTAAAGAGGAGGCCCGGGTAGAAATCCGCCCACCAGGACCAGCTCAGCACTGCGAGCAGAGTAGTCAGTGCAAGTGCGAAAACCGGTGAGGCGAGTAGTAACCGGTAGAAGGCAAAAACCGCCCACACCAGCCAGAGCACCAGGCTTACCCTTAACAATAGTTCTTCCAGCTGCCGCCGGCGGCGGCGGCTCTTGACCAGTGGCAGCCCGTAGTATTTTAAGGAAGCCGTAAGCGCATAAATCACCACGCCCAACAAACCGAGCATCAGGACCAATCCCAAAGGTAGCGACGATAGTTCCATTACAGCATGCCTTTTTCGGTGAACAATTGCCCCAGGTAAAAACGTACCTCTGGCTTTAACTCCAGTACTTCCCGGTCATGGGGGACAAGCAACTGACTCCGCTTCAGCTCGGCTATACGCACTTGCGCCCAGTCTGCTCCTTCGGCAGGGAACAACCGGATAAAACGGCGGTGGGTCAAAGACCGGTGCAGGTACAGCTGCAGTAATACAAAATACCATTCTGCATCTTCCAAAACCGGAAAGTCATGGCGGTGAACTGACGTTTCCAGCCAATGCGTTGCGCCTTCTCCGACACGAAGATGTGCCAGCCAAAGCCGCAACGCCATACCAATATTCCCCTCACTTTGCCGGTACAAACGCCGGAACAGCTGGTCCCAGGTTTTTTGCCGGACCGTATCCTCCGCCTGCCCTTCTGCCACTAAAGGTACACCACCGGTTTTATGGCGGGACCAAACGGCTGCCCGCAGATGGGTAAGGGAAAGTGGGCGAAGCACCACAGTAGTAATCATCGCTTCGTCGATAGGGCTTTGCGTTCTTAGCACCCGAAGAGTATTCAGGTTGCAACTCAGCAAAAACACATGCCTTTGCCCAAACTGTTGCACGGCTTCCAGCAGTTGCCCGAATGCCTGCCCGGTTTCTGCGCCCCGTTGCCACCACAACTCAATATCTTCAAGCAGGAATACCGTGCCCGCTGAGCTTTCTTCCAGCAAGGTGCGGAGTGTGCCCCGTTTGCCCGTGGCCTGCTCAAAGGCCTTCTGCAGGGCCCGTGGCGAAGTGGCACCGCCCAGGGGTGGGATGACCTTCAGGTAGCTGCCTCCAAAAATCTGCCGGGTGGCGTATTCCAGAAAATAACTCTTCCCGCTCAGGGCCTCTCCAGTGATAAGGATGCCGCCGCCCGGCCCCAGCTGCAGATCGCCAAGTGCTTCCTGTACTTTCGCCAATTCAACATCGCGGCTATCAGAGCGGGTCCTCAAATTGAGGTGCTTGCCGGAAAAAAGCTGGCGGTAATAATAAGGATACTGTGCGCTGACCGCCGGTTCAGGCCCTACAGCTTTGGCGAATACCCGCAGCCGGTCGCGGTCGCTACGGAGGGCCTGCTCCCGGCGCTCTACGGCTGCCTGCGCAACGTCTTCTTGTTTTTGAGCAGCGTACGCACGCATGTTATCCCACTGAGCCGTTAAGGTCTCTTCTAACCTCCGGCGCCACGCTACTATACCCCGTCTCCGGCTCTCCTTTCGGACATATTGCGACAGCACCTCGGCCTGCGCGATGATGTGGTCTACTGTCAGTGCTGATTCGGTCCCTTCGTATTGTTCATCAATCTCCGCCTGAAATGCATTGAAAACATCCTTTACCTGTTCTTCGAGTGCTTGCAACTGCAAAGCGGACTTGTCGAGTATATCAGATAAGGCTTCCAAGCCTTTTGCATCCTCCGCAGCGTCTACACCATAGTGCAGTAAACTGCCAATATTGAAAATTTGCCCGCTAAGGGGGTTAAGTTGCTGCCGCAGCCGGATCAGCGCTTCCTGCAGAGCATTAGAAAACCGGGTGTCGACCAGATAGTCAGCAATTTCAAGCAAAGAAAGCTTCAGGGGAGGCTGACCTTTGGTTTGTAAATCCCGGAATTCGCGGCGCGTAGCCTGATCCATCAATTCGACCTCTACTGGCAGCGGTGCTGTGATGCGCCCGGATTGCTCAACGAACTGCCAGAGCACCAGTTCTGTGTTATCCAGGTCTTCTTCATCCCGCTGAAAGGGCGCCATCGTCAAGGCTTCGGTAGCCCCGTGCTCCAGTTGGGTATTGAGGGTACGGCAAGCTTCCTTGAGGCTCTCGATTTGCACCATTAGCCCGCCTGCATAAACTTGTTCCAGTTGGCTGCTCACCTCAGATTTTAGCTCATGCAGCAGCAGGGCAGCGTAGGCCAATTGCTGATTGACCTCATAGTTGCGGTGGAAGAGTTGCTGATTGGTATACCAGGACCGGCTGAAAGCCTCAATATCCTGCGCAGCGGATTTGGCGGCTTTCTTGCCCCACTTTTGCTTTTCCTGCCTGAGCCATTTGCCCAGCTGCGCAGGCTTTGTTTGATCGGCCAGGGTGTTGCAAAGTGCCCGGTCTTCATTGCGGAGCTTGGTCAGGGGCCTGCCCACCATATTCTCTAACTGCTGCCGGAGTTGTTCAAAGCCTTCTTCCACCTGCCCGGCGACCAATGTGCTTATCTCTGCTAAAGGCTGGTTTTCTCCCGATTTCAGTTGCTGATGAATTTTGCGGACCAGTTGCCGGTTCGCTAACATAAACCGGGCGCCGAGTTGCCCAAAATCCAGCAGGGTTTCCTGCAGGACTATTTTGTTGCGCCACTTGGCCCATTTCAACAACGGCCGCCTTAACCGAACGCGCCGGCTCTGCCCCTGCTCTGTTTTCAGGCTGATTTGCGGGGGCATTTGATCTAACACTTGCTCAACTGCTGCCAGATAATGGGAAAGTGCTTCCGACAAAAGTTGGGACAAGCCCTCCAGCTCCTGCTGCCGGAACACTCCGGAACGTGCTCTGAGCTCGTCCAGATGCGCGACCAGCGTCTGTGTGGAAAGCACCTCTGCACCCGCTGCCTGATCCAGCAGTTTTACAAATTCGGCTTTCTGATCCGCTATCCAATGCTGAAAATACTGCTGAATGACCAACAGAGCCTGCGCTGCAAGTTCGTCTGCAGCGGTTTCCAAACCAGTATCCAGCGCTTGAACAGCCGCCGACAGTTCATCTTCTGAAGGCAGTTTAAGACTTGCCAGAGCCTGGCTCTTGCCGGGCTCAAAGATTTGCTTTTGCTCCAGTTCTTTGAGCCCCAGTTGTGTGGTTTCGAATGTAGACGATGCTTTGACCAACAGCGTTGTGCCAATGAGCCCAACCAGCTCGTTGGTCTGCCTGACGAAAGAAGCCTCCGTACCAGGGTCTATTTTTGGTATGCCAATAAAAATAAGGTCCGCTTCCGCAGAAATGGTCTTCATCAGGTCGTAAAAGGGCGTACGGTCCAGGGCATTATTCATCACCTTGATCTCTGCTTCCACCCGGAATTCATCCAGCAAAACCTGAATCCGCTTTTCAATCATCCGGCGGTCAACATTAAGGTCGTTGACGAGGAGTACCCGGATGCGGGCGTTGCGCCATTCGTTGGAAGCACTGATGAAGCGCGCCAGGTGGAGCATCAGCTCGGCATTATTGCTGATCCCCCTCCACCACATGTCGATTTGCTCCCGCTTCCGGAACCCCCAGCGCTTGTCATAATCAAGGTAGAGCACGTTGTAGTCCAGGTCAATCAGGCGTTCAGTCATTTGGGCAAACCAAATAGGGTCTTGTGTATTCTTGGCCCAGCCCATCAGTACCGTATTCGGCTCAAGGCCGGAAAAGCCGAAGGTCGTCGCAATGGTTTCTATACCTTTATAGACATTGCTAACCTCAATACGGCGGCCAAAGACACCATACTTTTTCAGTAGTTCGTCATTGACTTTTTGCTTGTGCCGGGGGAAAAGCACCTTTGACTGCCGGTTTTCCACTAGGTCAAAATTGGTAACCATCCCAACCTGCCCGGCCAGGGTTTTCCCAAATTCAATCAAATGAGGCCGCTGCTCTGAGTCCCCGCTAAAAAGCATGATGTTGGGCTTCCAGTTCCGCTTGTGGTCCTCCTTGACCTCCATCCGTTTAAGCCCGGACTTGACAACGGTGGACCAGACGCTCTGCCAGACATCTCCGGTGCCCAGACTGACTTGTTTGCGCTGCAGCCATAGGAATACCCCGCCAATCAGCACGAGGGCTGCCACCATCGCCAGCATATCCAGCTTGAACATGACGGCAAAGGTCGCCATGAAGCCCACCATCCCAATCCACTTGCTGACCCGGAAGGAAGGCTTGAAGTCCGAACTGGCCCAGCTTTCCAGAAAAAAAGCAATATTGATAAAGCCGTAAGCCGCCAGGTAAAACATGGAAACCACCCGGGCAATGAGGTCCAGCTCGCCGATCAGAATCCCTCCTTCGGCAATGATGACCGTCAGGATCAGCCCATTGCGGGGCTCATTTGCTGCCCCGACGCCTTTGGCAAACACACGGGGGGTAATCCGGTCTAAAGACATCGCCTGCAGAATACGTGGTGCGCCCAGTATGCCGCCGATAGCCGAGGAAAGTGTAGCGCCCCAGATGCCAGCGATCACCGCCGGGCCCCAAACTGAAATTTTCTGGAGAATACTGTAATCAGAGCGCAGGACTTCCAGTTCTACGTTATTGTATAAGAATACCGCCAGGGCCATATAAACAACAAAGCCCACAACGATAGCCGCAATAGTACCTACGGGTATGTCCCGCTTGGGGTCTGCCAGATCACCCGACATTGCAATTCCCGCTGTAAAGCCGGTCACCGCAGGGAAAAAAATCGCGAAGACCGTTTCCATAGGCACCGGTTCACTGACCAGTCTTTCCGGAATCACAGCCTCAGGAGGGCTCCCCCCCATAAAAATAGCCACCAAAGAGGCCACAATAGCCGCCAGTATAAAAAATTGGGTTTTGATGGCCACCGAAGTACTGATGAAGGCCAGCACCAAAAGTAAAAACAGAAAAAGACTACCCGTGCTCCGCATCCCATTGATGTCCATACTTAGCCCCAGGAATGCGTTGAAACTCTCCGCAAAACCCACTAAATAGAGCGCGATACTTAAAGCCGTACCCACAAATAACGTTAGGCCGATCGCTCCGCCAATGGGCAGTCCCAGGCTGCGCGACAGCACGTAGTAGACGCCGCCTGCACCCACTTTCTTGTCTGTGGAAATAGAGGAAATACTTAACCCGGTACTGAAAGAGATCACGTGGGCAATACCTACAACGATAAGGGAGCCCCAAAGCCCGGCATTACCAACCACCCAACCCATCCGCATGTACATGATCACTCCCAGAATGGTCAGAATGGAAGGTGTAAAAACGCCATCAAATGCCCCGAATTTCTTTTGTCTGCTCATCTTTGCCAAGGTAAGAAATCTCTACCACTCCCCGAAAATCACTCGTCAGGTGTAATATTTAGGCCATGGGGAAAGTATATTCCTCCAAAAAGCGTTATAAAGTGGTACCCTTTTCAATCAGCAAGATTTAGCCTGCATGCGACTAACCGCCCTGATCTTTTTTTTTCTGCCGATTCTGACTTTCGCACAGACCACTCCTGAAGCCCTTGCGCTCCGCCAGCAATTGGCGGCTACGGATGCTGCCCCGGAAGAGCAGGCCTGGGCTTACATCCAACTCGCCGAGCAATACCTCAGCCCGGAATGCAACTGCTTTCAGCCCGATTCAGCCTATCAGTTATTGCGCGAGGGGCAGCGGCAGTACCGTCAGCTCAGCAGCCGGGAATTGCGCAAAGCCGAACGCCTGGGCTACGATGAGCAGCGGGTCAACCAACTCAAACAGGATATCCGTACAGCGGGCCTGAAGTACCATCAGGAACAGGGCAGTAGCGCCGATATGGCTTACTATTTGGAAAACTACGGCCGGCTGTCGCACCGTTTGCGCACAGCCGCCACCAAAACCTTTCTGGAACTCCGCTTTGCAGAACTGCAAGCCGCCCGGCAGTACGACAGCCTGAAGGTTTTTGCGGAAACCTTCGACGCTCAGCTTAAAGAGTACCTGCCGGAAATGCAACCCCGGTTGGAACGGGCTGTATTTGAGTCCTTTTTTGACCAGCGCGACAGCACCAACCTCAATGACCTGTTTTTGCTCCTCCGGGATTTCCCGGATGCCGCGCCCCTCCTCGACCTGCCTATTAGCCGGGCCTTATCAGCATTACCGCTGATCACCAAAGCGGAGAACATCCTGCGCGGGGCCCGGCACAGAGACCTGCCCAAGACCGTCCGCATTATTTACCTCTACCACTACTATACCGGCGACTGGGGCGACTTGATTGGCTTTCAGAACCGTTACCCCTTCTATACCGATAGCTTCAATCTGCAACGGGCCGTTACCGTAGCTCAACTTGCGCCCGACCTCGACCTGGGCTTTACCGATGACCGCAAAGCCGCCTTTGAGCGGTATATAGAGCTCGGTGCCCCCACCCAAAAAGCCTACTTTGCACTGCAGCACTATATTGCCCGGGAGGTAGAAGCCAAAAACTGGAAGCAGGCACTGGCCAAAGTGAATCAGTTTGCAGGTTATTTTGGTAAAAGCGATGAGCGCATTCAACAACTGCAGCAGCTCCTTAGCGCGCCTTCCGAAGGTATAACCCCACAAAGCCTGGGCGACACCCTCAACTCCATTGACGGAGAGTATGCACCAGTGCTGAGTGCAGACGGACAGCGCATGTACTTCTGCCGCAACCGCGATGGAGACGAAGACATCTACTTTGCCGACCGCAATCCGATGGGTTGGAATTACCCGGAGCCCATCACCGCCCTCAATACCAAAAGCAGCCACGAAGCGCCTCTCAACATCTCCCCCGATGGCAGCACCCTCCTGATGTACGATGGTGGCGTGGTGGAATATACTGAACGCACCGTGGACGGATGGTCGCCCTCTGTCCCCTTCTTCCCGGAAGACCGCCGCCCCGACTGGCAGGGCATGTCGGCGATCACTGCCAACGAGGAAGCGGTGATCTTCGCCGCCCGCTCCATCGATTGCATCGGAGCGCGCAATGAGGACAACATCGATTTATTTGTCGCGTACCGGCAGACCGACGGGCAGTGGGGGCCGCCCATTAATCTGGGTACCACCCTCAATACCCCCTTTGAAGACCGCAGCCCTTTCCTCCATCCCGATCAGCGCACCCTGTACTTTAGCTCCGACGGGCATGGTGGTTTTGGGGAACTCGATGTTTTCGTCACCCGCCGGATTAGCGATGGCTGGACAGATTGGAGCCCCCCGGTCAACCTGGGCAAAGACATCAACGGGCCCGGCTATGACTGGGGCTACCGCATCAGTACCGATGGGCGCACCGCCTACTTCTCTGGCTTTGAGACTGGCTGGAAAGAAGAGCTGTATGAAATTGGTGTACCGGAAGCCCACCGCCCCATACCAGTCGCCACCGTTACTGGCACCCTCACGCGGCAGTCCGGCACACCGGCTGATGCCCTGCTCATCGTCAATGACCTCGAAACCGGAGAGGAAGTCGCCAGAGTACACCCTGACCCACAGACCGGGCAGTACTTCATCACCCTACCGGTGGGGCAGCGCTACAGCTACACCGTTACCGGCGAAGGGCTCTACCCTATCAGCAACCACCTTGATCTGCGGGAGTCGACAGGCACGCTGGAAAGAAAAGAGAACATCACCGTGCCCAGCATTCCCGAAGCCCGGGATGGCGGACTTTCCCTACCGCTCAGGAACCTCTTTTTTGAGACCGACAGCCACACGATTGACCCCGCTTCTCACCCCGAGCTCAACCGGCTTGCCAAACTCGTACAGGATTACGATCTTAAGGTAGAAATTGCCGGCCATACCGATAATCAGGGCGGAGCGGAATACAATAAGGCCCTTTCGCAACGGCGGGCTGATGCTGCTAGAGCTTACCTGTTACAACAAGGCTGTACCCCTGCTCAGGTGGAAGCTACCGGCTACGGCCTGGAGCAGCCTCTTCAGGACAATGCCTCGGCTGAGGGCCGGGCGCGGAACCGGCGGGTGGAGATTCGGTTTCGGAAGTAAATTTCACTTTTAATTAGGCGGTTGTGGAAAACACCCGTCTAATACTCAACCTAATCAAACCATAAAAGACTTACTACATTTGAATTAGGCGGTTGTGGTACACGAGCGGAGCGACTGATGAAATAAACACCCGCCTAATACTCAACCTAATCAAACTATAAACAACTTTACCGCCTCAACAAACTCCGATGGCTTTTCCATCCAGGGCAAATGCCCCGCCCCCGGCAAGACCACCAACTGACTATCAGGAATCAACGCTGCAGCCCGCTCGCCGTGCGCAACGGGAAAGAACGCTTCGTCCTCGCCCCAGATAATCAAGGTGGGGACTGGTACGGCGTTCAGCTCCTCATCTGAATACGTTTGCACAGCTTTGCCCCGGCCCAGGAAAAAGGGATAGCGCCCACCAGGTTTCCGGATAACCTCCATAGAATATTGGTGCCAGGCCGGATCAGCGACGAGTGGGTCTTTCATCACATTACTACCCAGCATACGCCCCCAAAACGGGGTTGGGAACAGCCGGTACAGGATCATACGGGGAATAATGCGGCGGTCCCACTCATCGCTCATCCCTGCTGTATCCACGAGGATCATTTTTCTGATGTAATCGGGAAAGCGCAGGGCAAAGGCGATGCTCACCGAGCCGCCCTGTGAGCTGCCTGCCAGGTAGCAACGGCTGACACTCAGTATATCCAAAGCCGCTTTCAGCCAATCGGTATAAAACGCCTTGCTGTAGTCCGCCCAGGGCTTGTCCGACTCTCCGTAGCCCGGCTTGTCAAAAGCGATGACCCGGAAATGTCGGGACAGCGGGCCAATGACTTTGTACCAGCTTGTAGCGCCGCCCCCGGCTCCGTGTAGCAAGACAAGCACCGGCCCCTCTCCGGCTTTCAGGTAGGAGGTGCGGATACCGTTGGCTGTGAGGAAGCGGTGCTCCGCCGGCGGGTCGATCAGGCTTAGCAGCCGCTGAAAGGTGGGTGTGGATGGCACTGTAGTAAGATTTTTGTAGGATAATAACCCCGAGGCTGGGAAATTGGTTGAGCAGCTTTGCCATACTACCTGGTTGACATGCACTAAAAAAGGTTGGATTATACCGACGATAAAGTGGTTTGCCACAGCAAACCGACTTGATGTCGGCATAAACGCTGGAAAGTGCCCTGCTCCGATGTCGCAAACCACTTTGTCAAGCGCATACCTCCTCATCCAAAGCATTGATTGCTGTGTACTATGTCCTGGAATACTGAAAACGAACCACCTGTAATCCTAATATAGCACATCACAATTTAACAATTTTCCCAACTTCCAGCACCTGCCCCCTCTGCACCACCCGCCAAACATACACCCCACTCGCCTGCCTGGCCAGCTCCACGCCATTCACCCCCGCCCGCAGCGGCTGACGGCGCACCTGCCGCCCCACCGCATCGTACACCTCCACCCAGGCATCCACCGGCAGCCAGCCGGGGCGCAGGGAGAGGCTGAAGCGCTCCCGGAAAGGGTTGGGGAAAGCGGTGGCGGCGACTGCTTCCTGCTCCTCCTCCGCAGTGCTGTTAGGCATGGTGAATTCCAGCTCCTTGCACTGCGTGCCGCTGCCGTTGGCATTGCTCACCGTGAGGCAGACCTCATAGGTGCCGTAGCCGGGGAAGGTATGCTGCGGCAGCGTATCGGTGCTCGTGCTGCCGTCGCCGAAGTCCCATAGCCACTCAGTGGGCTCGTAGTCGCTCAGGTCGTAGAACTGCACCTGAAAGGGCTCCAGCGTATCCTGCTCGTAGCGCCAGCGGGCCAGCGGGATATTGTCGATGCCGAGCGTATCGCAGGGGCTGCCGTCTATGGGGCCGAGGCGGTAATTGGGCTGGTTGGGGATGGAGAAGGAATTGAAGGTAGGCAGCTCGATGCCGTGCTGCTCGATGCGGCAGTCGGGGCATTCGGCGTCCGGGTTGTGGATGACGTGCAGGCTGGTGACGCCGTTGGTAGAGCAAATATAGATTTTGCCGTCGGGGGCTAGCTGGCCCAGGTAAAAGGTTGTCGGTAGGAAATCCAAGTGGCCATCGTACACCGCTACCAAGGTGCGGGTGGCTTCGATGTCTTCCGCCCAAAGGTCGTATTGATAGAGGTTAATAGAAGATGTTGTATATAGGAAACGGGAATTTTTAGAAATAACAGCACCCGGCCCTACCCCGTATGCAGGATAATTAAATTGCCGGAAATCACTGAGCAAGCCAGTACAGCGGTTAAAATCATATATTGTAGTATATTCCCCATCTTCCAGACTAATACCGTTGAACCGAATGTGTTTAGTTCCATCCGGAGAAAAAAAAGCTTGCCCAACTCCAGATGGTACCACATCCCCAATTTTTTGTATGCCTTCCAGTCTAATGCCAGAAGGCGTAAGCAAATAACGGTAAAAACGGTTGCTATCAAATTCCGGCATAATTATCCACCAATCTCTTCCATTGGCGTGGCGGCAGGCACTAAGCTTACCAATGTCTAGGGTATCGCTCAAAAGCAGTTCTTTGCGTACCACTACAGCCCCTAGGCCTCCGGCCGCTGACTGATCAATTTCAGAAAAGTATATATTCTCACCTACCCCAATCATTTGCCCGCCAATCTCATATCTATTGGTTTGTGTGTTGATTAATGCTGCTCGCGAGGGATCTTCTGGAAATGGCAGCATCAAGCCAGATTGAGGATAAAACCAGCCAGCTTCAAAGTCACCATCAAACCAATCTCCTCCCCCTTCCATAACCTCATGATCAGCGTTGTATAAATCTGTTCCGTCGAACGAGCAAAAAAAACTAGCATCACTATTGCTAAAACTCACATTCGTCCCCCTAAAGAGGGCTTCTCCTTCCTGATTGTCACTAATTTGCAGACTTTCCTCCGCAAAGTGCAAAATAGAAAGCCCAAAAGTGTCTTCGTCCGGGGACAGATCTCCACCAGCGTAGCCTAAAACCCAAGTGTAATCGTGCATTTGAGAAAGTACAGGTAGATTTAAGAGAAGATTACAGGCTAGTATCAAAAAGCAAACTTTACTTGTTCTCATGGTACAATCAAATTGCTTTGTAATTAGGTACGTTGTATACTATTCTAAAAAGTCAAGACACTGCATTTATGCGATGCCTTGACTTTATCAAAAAAATTAATTGTTACTGCTTGATCAATTTGATAGTAGAGTAGCGTCCATCCTGCAACCGTAAAGTTAGAAAGTATAGCCCCTTGGTATAACCTTCTAAACTCAGCTCAAAGTTACGCGCTGCCATCTCTAGGGGATGCTGCACTATCAACTTTCCTGTCGCGCTATAGACGTGGAGTTGACTCGCGTCGGTTGCCCACCGCAATGTCACTTGCGCTTGTGCCGGATTAGGGAATACCTTTAAATCAGCAACCTGCTCAGAGCGGGGCGCAGTATTGCCCGGCTGAGCGATCAGCTG
Source organism: Phaeodactylibacter sp. (assembly GCF_040219495.1). Taxonomy (GTDB): domain Bacteria; phylum Bacteroidota; class Bacteroidia; order Chitinophagales; family Saprospiraceae; genus Phaeodactylibacter. Next base: position 46,339 of record NZ_JAVJSK010000036.1, read on the forward strand.
TTTTACACTGCAAAGCAGGCTGTCATTGTAGCTTGTAGATTGGTAGGCAGACAGCACCGCACGGGCGTGTAGCACTCCGGGGCCACCAATATCAGGGCATTGGTTGGCGATGCCCTTCAGCGTATCCAACTGTAAGCTATCCAATACCCAATCTCCTTGGGCAATATTAGAGAGCAGTAATTGATAGACCTGTAGTTCCAAATCAGCAGCAAGGAGTGTATCTGAAGCGCCTTGCCCGTAGGCAGCGAGGTCAATCGCATTCAACACAGACGCTTCCTGCCACTGTAGGGCCCACGCCCGGCGGGTAGCCATAGTGACACTTAGCAGCGATTCCTTGCCATCGTTTTCCCCCACATAACTCGAACGGGTATGGCCAAGTTGTAAAGGAGGGCAATCTGCCTCGGTGGCTGTGCGTAAAAACGTCATAATACAGCGTTGTAAGTAGTAAGTAAGAGCGCTATTGAGATGTTAACGCGTTGACAATTTTAAGATACAGTGTTTTATGAGCAATTGCAAATCTTTAACAAAAATCGGGCGCACAGGAACGAAACGCTTAACTTACAAGCTATTAACACACACCACTAGACATTTTGAAAAATCAATTGATATTGCCCCTTGGTGATTTTGCTTAAATATCGTTTAAACTGTGCCAAGTTCAGCGCCCTGCGTTTGAGTATATCGAGCCCTTTTAGGAAAATCGATACAGCCCTGTACT
>NZ_JAVJSK010000037.1:0-13813 GCF_040219495.1 Phaeodactylibacter sp.
TATGAACCCCGCAGAAATGCGGGGCAAGCTCTGACTTCCTCACTAAATTTTCATTTAGCCCGCTAAACTCAAATTTAGTGACTTTGCCAGAACCATAAATCCTTGATTTTCATGACGAAACCGCTCCAAACATGCTCTAAGGTGATCATTTCCAGCAGTAATAAAAAAAAATGCACACCTCAAATGGCCGAAAAATAGGATGGGTCAGTGCTGCGGCCATCGTCGTAGCCAACATGATCGGGACAGGTGTGTTCACCAGTTTGGGTTTGCAGGTCGGTAAGATCGGGAGCATCTGGTCCATTCTTTTGCTTTGGGTGTTGGGTGGCTTTATCGCGTTGATGGGGGCGTTTAGTTATGCCGAGCTGGGTACCCGGCTGCCGAAGTCAGGAGGAGAGTATAACTTCCTTTACCATATCTACCATCCATTTATGGGCTATCTGGCAGGGTGGGTTTCCCTCACGGTGGGCTTTGCGGCCTCTGTAGCTCTCGCCGCTATGGCTATGGGCAAATATGCTCAGGACTTCCTTCCTGTAAGCCCTAATGTATTAGCTGTTGGCGTGATTGTGCTGATTTCTCTGGCCCACTCCTTCAGTATCCGGCAAAGCAGTAATTTTCAGAATGGAGCGACCGCTGTTAAACTGCTGCTTATGCTGTTTTTTATCGTGGCTTGTTTTGTGATCCCCGCCCCGGAGGGGACAGCGCTCAAAAGTGCAACTTTTGAATTGGAAATTGGGACTTCTGCTTTTATGATCGGATTGGTCTATGTGACGTACTCCTTCTCCGGGTGGAATGCAGCCGCATACATTGTGGAAGAAATCCGGACGCCCTCGGTCAATCTTCCGAAAGCACTGATCCTGGGGACCCTGACCGTAAGCCTCCTCTATGTACTGTTGCAGGCGGGTTTTTTATACCAAGCCTCTGTTCAGCAGCTGAATAACGAAATTGAGGTAGGGAAAATAGTTGCTCATATTCTTTTTGGCCCCACGGGAGGGCGGCTGATGTCGTTATTTGTGTCTCTGTTCCTGATTTCCAGCATTAGTGCGAGCATCTGGGTGGGCCCCAGGGTGGTTCGGGCCATGGCTGATGACTTTTCGATCTGGCATTTCCTGGCCAAGGATAATGCAAGTGGGGTGCCCGTCCGGGCGGTATGGATGCAGGCCGGTATTAGTCTCTTTATGGTGCTGACAAGCCCGTTCGACCGGGTTTTTCTGTACAGTGGTTTTGTATTGCAGCTCTTTACAACCCTGTCGGTTGCCGGGCTGCTCATCCTGCGCTGGCGTGAAGGGAAAGCCGGGTACAGTAGCCCCGGCTACCCCTGGGTCCAAATCGTTTTTTTGGCGATTAGCATCTGGATTATCGCAGTGTTGATATATGACAAGCCCAGGGAAAGCCTGATGGGGGCTGCGAATCTTTTGGTTGGCGCCATTTCTTACTGGTGGAGCCGGCGCTACAGGTCCTGAGGCTGAGGCTTGCTTACGGCCGGGCAGAGGATCCGGTTCAGAAATTTGGTGGTGATCAAATAGGTTGGCTTCACCCCATCGGCACCCAAACTGCCTGAAGCAAGCGTCTGCCCTGAAATCAAAGGGTTGTCTGATGCATAATAAGCATAGCATAGGGAGACGTTTTCATTGATGCTCTTACGGATTTTAGAGGCGGCCTGAATAGCTTTTTGATAATGCGCCCCTTCCATCTCGAGCCCGGCAGCTTTCCAGGAAGATCTCAAGAAGTAGCGTAGGATATCCCGGTTTTGCAAGGAGGTGCCCATGACGGTGATCATCGGCCCGGTGGATACGCCCAGCCCGCTGTCCCTGAAGTCTTCGGGGCTCATTTTATTTTCGATGGGGTAATTGTCCGCTGTGCCTTCAAAAACGTGAGCATCCGGGATCATAATATCGCCCTTTCCCCCCTCTAGTATGCCAGCCTTGCCCATGATGGAGATCGACCGGACCTCAAGCGGTGTTTTTTCCCTCTCCCTGTATTCGAAAGGTTTCAGGAGTTCATCCATGGTTTCGTAGGCTTGTTCCCCAAATGCGTAATCCATAACCAGGATGACCGGTTTTTCTGCCTGAATGTACGCTTCGTCTTTTTCCAGCGTAGGAGGCAAAGTGGTCAGGTCGAGCTTAGTGGTGTCAATGATTTGCACCGAAATATTGGTACCGCTGGTATCATCAATTTGTATCATGCCATTTCGGATAGCGTGCTTATAGACGCGTTGGCGCATTTCTTCATTGATGGGGTCACTTAGCGATCGGGCCAGGTCTTCAATTTCATTTTCGGTGCCTAAGGTGGCCGGTGCATAGAGCGTATTCATTACGCTATGCAGATTGGCACTGATGATATGGATGGGGCGCTCCAGCAGATTGCGTTCGAGTAGTGCCGATTTTATATTGCGGGCCCAGAGGTCGCCGTAGTAATGGTGGCCGATTTTTTCCCGTAGTGCTGACGAAAAGCTGATTTCCCGGTCTTTTTCGTCCACGGCCTCTTCGGTAGCGAGTTTGCCAAGCCAGTAAGTGATTTGAAAAACGCTATTCACATCAGAGGCTTTACCAAAGCGCTGGCAGGCTTCCACTGTTTCCTCGTAGGTGCGACCGAGCAGTGTGCTCAGGTAGGTATAGGCAATTTCTTTATTATATGCTTCGCCTTTCTCTTCGAGATCGACTATTTGTTCCAGCATTTCCCACTCCCGGCGTTTGCGCTGTTTATGGTCTTCGCTGTTGCGCCTGATTTTTTCTGCCTCGATGTACATGAAGGTGAGATGGGTGAGGATATCATAAATATCACTCCGCCCTCTCGTCATTTCTATATACATCTGTTCCTGATCAATCCGGTAGCTGTTGCGCCGGCGCTTACTGGGAATGATGGGCTCGAAGTGGCTGTCTTCAAAGCCTTCCCGGGAAATGAGCTTGATATAGCGGCATTCCTCAATGCCTCTGGGCAATCGTTGGAAAATGTACAGCAGCCCGTCCAACTCTACCCGTTCGGGGTCATTGATGGAGCCGTAAATCTCCGGGCGCAACTGGGTGAGGGCTTCAATAATCGCTTCTCCGGAAACGCCGAGGGGCTTGTAGTTCCCGCGGATGAAGAGGTGGCGCATAGCAATATAAAGACGCTGTATGGCGGCGCGGGATTCCTGTGCTCTGGAACGTTGACTAGGTTTTAGTGGCATAATCTGGGTTTTGAAGGAAAGCAACAGTGCGAGTTTTGAATTGGTTCAGTACAATTTATCAGACTTGATGCGTCGGAGATCATTACAGGGTTAAAATAGCTCATTTTTCCCACTGCACTGACCCGACGCATCAAGTCTATTCTTTGATGATGCGCATGCTCACTCTCCGGGCTTCGTTTTCGCTGCCGGGCTCAGGGTTGACTAAGTAGATGCCATAATTGATGCGGGCTTTGCTGACCCCCCATGACAAGAGGTAGTGATAAGCCTGTTCTGTTCTGGCTTCCGCAACGGACAAGCCTTCTGCCCCCCCGGCTACGCCTTGTAACAATAGCAGTTGCTGCGGTTGGGCCACCAACTGACTGGCGACTTCTCGCAGGTGTTGCTGCTGGCGCTGATCGAGCTGGGTAGCGCCGGTGGCGTAATACAAACTTTCAATGGGGTAGGATTCGGGCGGGCTGAGGGTGGGGCAGCCGAAGTGTGCCCGGGTACCTGCAATCTTAGGGCATTGGTCATGTTCGTCAGTAATACCATCCCGGTCAATATCTTCCGGTGGGCAACCGGCCCGTGAAGCCGGCCCGGCTCTGTCGGGGCATTTATCTTCTTCATCCGGGATACCATCGGCATCCGTATCGGTATTGGGGCAACCGGCTTGTTGAGGAGGCCCCGGGCGGTAGGGGCACTGATCAATAAAGTCTGGCACGCCATCGGCATCGCTGTCGGGGCAACCGTCCAGGTATCCAGCCTGATCGGGGCAGGCATCATCGGGGTCAGCTATACCGTCGTTATCGGTGTCCGGGCATCCCCCAAACTGCGAGGTCCCAAACTGATCCGGGCAACGGTCTACATCATCCCGCAATCCATCGCCATCACGATCTGCTTTCCCCCAGGTATAGGCCATAGAAAGGGACGTGCTCATAAACCAGTCGTTGAATTCCGGGTTGGCGGACTGACTGACGCCATCAAGGTAATCGGAGAAACTCGCGCGCAGGTTGACTTCGGCACCCAGCCGCCAGTGGTCATTGAGGGTATAGTGTAACCCAAATACGCCCGGGACGACCCATTGCGGGCTGCCTTTGTCCGCCAGGATGTCCGCTTCTTCTCCTGGTATTGGGCCTTCTTTTGGCGTCCTTCGAAAATCTACATTCGGCTCAAAAAAGAGCAGCCCGGCTCCGAGCCCGAGGTAGGGTGACCACCTGTAGGTTTGTTTTTCGCTTTGGAGGAAGTGCCATTCCAGCAGCGCGCTTCCTTCCGAAAACAGCGTACGAAAAGCGAAGCCCTTACTCCCGGAGGGCTTGTCCAGGTCATCACCTACCAGATCACCACTTACCCCCTGTATTCTAAGGGCAAAGTTTGGCTTGAACTGGTAGTGGATATGACCACCAACGACAATACCCATCTTGTTGAAATCTCCAAACCTGGAGCCGGACAAGTCTCCCTGTAGCACAGTTGTGCCGGCAACTGCTGCAGCCGACCAACGTTGTTGCCCCAATGCGAAATGCGCCATCAGGAGTAATGCGCCCAGAAAAACAGATTGCTTCATGCTTTGTGGTAGTTTGGGTATTGGGACAGAGGGAAGATAAGGGGAATATCAATAAGGGGAAAGTAAGCGTATAAAAAAAGCTGGCCCTTAACGGGCCAGCTCATCAAATGTCTAAGTTTCCAGGTTTAAACAGTCTATTCTTAAAATTTTTTGGAACACAAAAGGGTAAAACGGTGGGATAGGTTCCAAAAAAGTATCAGGTTTCAAAAGCACTCTCCGGATTGAACCGGAGAGCATTTAAACAAGAAGCGTGTAAAACTAATTTAGTTTGTTTTGGGATTCTCAAAAAAAGGAGCTGGCTTCCCAGCTCCCCTTATTATGAGAATCGGATAGTCTCTCAAAGCTCTCTTCTTATAGGTTCAATCGCACGTTTGCGACGAATTCATATCTTATCGTGTGGCTTTTACCTGCATGGTCTGCGTACCGGCATCGGTAATAATTTTCAGGACGTAAAGCCCTTCTGGTAAAAAGCGGGCATTCAACTGCCCTGCCCGTGCATTCGGTGCATGACTGGTAATCAGCCGTCCCGTTTGGTCAAAGAGCTCCATTTGCTCAATAATACCAGGATGATTACGCTCCAATTGTGCATGCAGTATACCTGTATTAACCGGGTTTGGGAATACAGTTAACGCTCCAGCCGGTAATGCTTGCCCATCTGTACTTACAGGCTTGCCTACCAGATTAAGGGTGATACCCTGACCAGACACAAATCCGGGGCGTTTGAAGTCCGCATCCAAAATTACAGGGACATCGATATTGATATCATGCAAACCAAATACAACTTCTTCAACCACTATGGTAAACTCTGCAATAGCTCCATTGCCCACTACATAGTCGCCCGGGCTACTCATATAAAGTGCTAGGTCAGAAAAGCCCAGGTTTTCATGGTGGTGGATGAAAAACTCTACCCCGTCCTGCGCTTCCATAAACCAGTCATTGCCGTCTACGTCGAAACTGATATTGAACAGGAGTTCTCCATTTGGTCCTTCAGCGATAAGCTCCGTGCCATAGCTGAGTTGAAAACCCAGATAGCCTAACTCAATAGGCTGCATTTCTTGCGTAGCCAGACTAAAAGGAATGGCTGTCTCTTCTCCAGCCACTATGTCAATTGATGCATTTTCACCCAATACCAGTTGACTGCCGATTGGGCCGTCACCCATTTGGAAGGGATCGGGAAGCACAGGACCAGCTACAGCTTGATAATAGTTTTGCTCGATAACGAGCCGGTCGGCATAATCGACCTTTCCATCACCATTGCAATCGGCATAAGCAAAACTGCGGTCTGTTGCAGGAAAAACACCTGTCCAATCGGTCAAGTCTACAGACTGAGGTTGAAAGTCTGTATTTGCATTTTGCCTCGAGGCACCTTCTGCGCCCCGGGCGTACGCCCAAAACAAAACATCCTGATGATCAACCAAGCCATTACCAGAAACATCGCCCGGCCAGAGTTCCTGACCTTGCAGAGGCATAAGCGCTATCATTGAGCACAAAACGCCAAAGACCGTTCTGATATGCTTTTTTGGAAACTTCAAGAGATGTTGTTTTTTCTTTACGCTTACAAATATAGAGCAGGAAAAATCGGTTGGCAAGTACATTTTTTGCTATTTTTCAGCCAATAACCAGCTGTGAATGATTAATTAGTTTTTGGGTAAATGTCTAAGTTGTTGTAATACAGTTGTTTGTTTGTTTAGTATTTAATTATTTCTTAATATGTAAGAGTAGGTTTTTTTGAAGGGTGGTTTTAGGTGAAGGAGGGATGAATCAAAAATAATAAAAGATTACAGTTGTGCGCACCAGTAAATTAGGTCAATTGCTGTTAACATTCAATAATTCCGACTGGAAAAGGTTTATCGAATTTATCGATTCGCCCTATTTCAACAGGAATGATGAAGTGATAGCACTCGGGTATTTTTTGTTTAACCTTTATCCTGACTTTGAGATGAGCAAGGAAGAGGTCTTTCAGCGGTGTTACCCGGAGCAGCCTTTCGATGGGCAGCGTATGGGCTATCTGATGAATTACCTGCTGAAACTGGCCGAACAGTTCCTGGCTGTTGAGCGGTTTTGCAAAGATGAATTTCAGAGTTCCCGTTTCACTCTGCTTGAGCTATCAGAAAAAAAACTGCAAAAGCATTACGAGTTTTTAAAACGTAAGGTGGGTAAAGCACTGGATGAAAAGATGTATTCTTCCAAACTTGCCATGCAGCGGTTTCAGTTTGCTGAAATTGAAATGATCCACTTTTCGAATCAGAAGGTCCGGCGCTTCGACCCGAGTATGCAGCAAGTGTACGATGAACTCAACAATTATTACTATCTCCAAATCCTGAAGTATGCTTGCGCCCTGTTGAGCTGGGAACTGGTCGTAAAAGGCAACTTTAAAGTATCTGCGATTACGGATAGTATGGCTAATGCGCTGATCGAAGATCCGCCCTCCTTGCCCATCATCCGAATATTTCTGAGTATTTACAAGACCATTAGGACGCATGGCGCCGACGGAGAGAATTACTTTGATGACCTGTTGGGCTTTATCGATAAGTATGAGCCCAAGATCCATAAAGATGAAATACCTGAGATCTATACCTACGCCATCAACTTTGGCGTGAGAAAGATTCGTAGCGGAAGGGATGAATACACGCTGAAGGTGCTCGACTTGTACCGTAGGGCTATTGACAAGCGCTACTTGTTCAACGGGGGGTACTTATCACATTGGACGTACACTAATGTGGTAAAGTTAGCCTTGCTCCAAAACCGGTATGAGTGGACAGAGGCATTCATTCATGACTACAAGGAGTATTTGGCCCCTAAATTCTACGAAGACGCTTTTCACTTTAACCTCGCTGATCTGTATTTCTCCAGAACGCGCTACAATGAAGTGCTCGATCAGCTGCAGCACCTGTCATTCTCGGATCCTTACTACAACCTGGGGTCCCGTATGATTTTGATCAAAACGTTTTACGAGCTTGATCAGATGGAGTCTGTTCTGTCTTATCTGGCTTCTTTTACGAAGTTCCTGCAGCGGAATAAGGGGCTTTCGAATACTTACCAGCAAACCTGCCTCAACTTTTGCAAACTGCTGCACCAAATCCTCAAGGTCAATTCGGAGCAGAAAAAGGATAAACTGATCCGGGAGGTGGAGCAGACCAAACCGCTGGCAGAGCGCAATTGGCTGCTTTCTACCCTGAAAGCACAGAAAATCAACCCGGTGTCTAAATATTAGTGTAGGCGTATTGTACCTTTTCAAGGCGTAGCTTGAGTTGCTGCAGGGATTCGCGCACTTCCTGCAGGTTGCGGGTCACGACTTCGCTATGCTCCTTAGGCACAAACAGGTTGCTATTCAGGTGGTTGAGCTCGTCCGGAGCCTGAGACTGTATTTTTTCTTCCTGCTGCGTAATGTAGGCCATTAACCGCTGATGGCGTTCATCCCAGTGCTTTTGCACAATAGGGTGGGGCTTCTTGGTGATGACCTCTGTACGTTCCGCCTTGCGGGTGCGCAGGGGGTAGGCATAGCGCTCAGAGTTGTAGAAGACCTCAAGGGTGTACTCCTTACTGCTTTTTTGAGCTTGCAGCCGGTTGACGAGGTTGTAAGCCTTGTCGTAGAAGTTGGTCACTTGCGGGCTGTCCAGCTCCAGTTGGTTGAATTGCTTGATGCTGAGTAGTACACCATCAAACTTATCGTCTTCCTTGACCAGTTCAAAGTATTCGTCCTTGATGGGCTGCAGTTGCTCCTCCGTGACGGTATGCCGCACCCGGATTTCACGGTCTACATCCTCTTCGAAGTCTTGCGTCTCCCGCTTGATCATCTGCAGGTTGACGGCCATAGTGTAGCCATGCCTGCGGATGGATTCCGTCACGATTTCCTTGATTTTATCCAGATGCCCGGGCTGGCTCCACAGGCAATGCACCATCAGAAAGCAGTCCATAAGGTCTGCTTTTTGGCGGCCATTGAGAAAAGCAGAAGTGCGGAGTAGCCGAACGATTTTCTTCCATCGCCGGTCGTGTACATCAATGAGCCGGTCTGCACCTGCGGACCGGGCGTTGTGCTCTTCAATCTTAATTTTTACTACCTGAATGGTATTGAGCACTTCTGCCGGTACTTCTATGGCATTAATTTCTTTGCTCCACACATCAAGCTCCGCTACCGTGATTTTTGCCTCATCCGGTACATCATCCTCATACACGTTTTTCGTGTCGGTGATCATATTCAGGAAGTTCTTAAACTGCCGGATGTTGCCCATCTCAAGCCTGATCAGGAAGCGGTCCCAGATAGGGTCAAGGCTGCTGTTTTTAGAGGGCAGTTCGTTGGAGGCTGTGATAATGCCGCGGATGTCTACTTTATAATCCACACCACCATTACGGTATATCTTCTCGTTGAGGATGGTGAGTAATGCATTTTGTATAGCAGGCCCTGCTTTCCAGATTTCATCCAGAAAGACAATATTAGCGCTGGGCAGGTACTGCGCTGTCTGCCGCTCGTAGCGGTCTTCTTCTTTCAGCTTTTTTATGGAAACCGGCCCGAAGATCTCGTCCGGCGTACTGAACTTGCTCATCAGGTACTCAAAGCTCGTACCGTCGAGGAAAGCATGCTTCAGCCGGCGGGCGATAAGGCTTTTCCCAACACCCGGGGGGCCCAGCAGAAAGATACTTTCACCGGCAACTGCACTAAGCAGGGCCAGTTTGACAGATTGCTCTCGTTCGTACAAGCCTTTGCAAAGCCCTTCAAGGAGCCGTTCGGTTTTTTGTCGCACGGAAGTGCTGGGAAGCGTGGTTGGCATATGTGGTGTAGGTATTTTGGGGTTAGTGCCTCACCCCGTCCTCTTCAATGTAGTTCTTTCGGATGTGCTCATCTACAGTAGCTTCCCGGATATTGAGGACCACACCGGAGAAGTGAAGGGTACGCCCCGCCATCTCGTGGTTGAAGTCCACTTTGACTTGTTCTGCTGTCCAGGAAAGGATTTTGCCATTATGAGCGTCACCCTGGTCATCGGAAAGGGTCACGTAATTGCCGGCAATGAGCACGTTGTCGCCAAGCCCCTCGAATGCAGATCGGGGGACATTAATAATATTACCCTCTTCTACCGGACCGTAGGCTTCATCTGGTGAAAGGGTGAACTCAAAGCTTTCGCCTTCTTCCAACCCGCGGAGGTGCTCCTCAAATGCAGGGAGCAGCTTGCCGCTGCCAAAGTAAAACTTGAAAGGCCAGTTCGGGTCCATCTGCTCGAGCAACGGGCCTTTGGCATCCCGTTCCCTCAGGTCATAGGCTATGGTAACAATATGCTGATCTTCTACTATCATAAGTGCCGTTTCCAAATTGTACTCTATAGTTTTTTAATGTAGGTTTTGTATAGGCCCTGGGTTAGGGTTTTTGCCAGATCAAGACCTGTCCCGCCAAGTAGCGGGAGCGCGCCCGGAACCTCGATTAACGCCGCAGGGCGCAAAAAGAAAAAGTCAAAAATCACTTATTGTGCCCAAGGGGAGTATAACAAACTCTTCTATAAACTGGAAAGCCTGATAAATGTTTTGGAAGCTGGTAGAACACGCTCTTAGTTCATAGAGTAGTGGCGAAGGAAGTCGCTGAGCCGGTGGAATTTGGCTAGAGTGGGCTCCGGCGCGTAGAGTTTGCCTTCCAAGGCGCTTACATAAGCCTTTGCCACTTCTTCAAAATCAGGGCTCTGTACCAGTTTCGACAGTACAATCCCGCGGAAACAGCGATTGATCTGGTTGTGGACCAGAGCAAGAGGAGCCATTGGGTCATGATTAAAAAGGAGGTCGAGTGCCTGTATATGGCTGTACTGATTGATAAAGGGCAGGCCGCTCTCTTCAAGCTGAGCGCCAAAAAGCTGAGCGGCAGCTTCCCGGTCCTTCTCGTCCCTGAGGCTTAGCCGTTGGAAGCGCTGGCCGTAGAGGCGGGCTATTGGCGTGACGAGGGTCATGCTATCGGGTTGAAACCCCGGTAACCCATTCGTGAAAGGGAATGACAGGTTCTCAACCGCATCAAGGCGCAGCCCGATGTGAGCCTCCATGATGCTGCCTTCTGCCGCCGGGCTGGAGGATAAAATTAAGCAGCTAAATCCATGCTCTGTGCTCCGCCTGAATTGGTGCAGACGGGGCAGCCAGTCAAAGCCATGCTGTTTGAGCTGGCTGGCAAGCGCATCAACCACGCCTTGCTCGTGTATGGAAGTGGAATTCTCCATTCAAATAGAATAAGTTTTGATCATAAAAGTGGCGGCTTTTTATGGTGGGCATTATCAGAACGCCCTTTATTCTAAATAGTTTTGAGTAGTCGGCTACTTCGGCCTCGGCACGGCCCTGCTTGCGCATAGCTTCGGCTTTAGCTTCAATGCCGATGGCTTCGGCCTGGACTTTGCGCTCCAACACGCTCTTAGACTATGTTTGGAGCTTGATACTATTGCAAACCAAGGACTTATGAACCCCGCAGGAATGCGGGGCAGGCTCTGGCGTCATCTTTTTTAGCTTATTTGGCCCGCCAAACGCGCCAAAAAAGATTTAGCCAGAACCACAATTCCTTGATTTTCATGACGAATCCGCTCCAAACATAGCCTTAAACAAACTTTAACTCCGGGTGCCTTGTTAGGCGGTCAATAAACGGCGTAATTTGTCCGTTAAAGAACAAACCACAAGACACGCATACATGAAGAAATTCCTCTTTTCCATTGCATTTTTGGCCTTGATCATCCCTGCTTTTGCTCAGGATAATACTGTAACCAGCGCTGAAGACTCTGACCCACGCGCTAAAGCCATTCTGGACGAAATCCGGAAGCGCTTTGAAAGTTACGAATCACTAGGCGCAGATTTTACGCTGGAAATTACTTTCCCGGAGGAGCCCATGGAATCGCAGAAGGGTGAAATTGCCAAGCAGGGCGACCAATTCCGTATGAGCATGGCTAGTCAAACCGTCATTTCTGATGGTGAAACCCTTTGGATGATCTTCGACCACAATAAGGAAGTTCAGATCAACACGATGCCAGACGAAGCAGAAATGGGCGGGATGGTCCTCTCTCCGGAGTCGCTGCTCAATTTTTATGATCACGGTGATTTTGCGTACTTCATCACCGGGGAAGCCCGTGAAGCGGGGCAGGCTGTTCAGCAAATTGAATTCAAACCGCTCGATCGCAACGCAGAGTACACCAAGCTGCGCATGAATGTCAACAAAGCTACTAAGGACGTGGTCAGTGTGACTGCCTTCGGGCGGGATGGCTCGCGCTACAAGCTAAGATTGGATAGCCTCACGCCCAACAAGCGTTTCCCGGCCGGCCAATTTGCATTCAACAAAGCAGACTATCCAGGTTACTACATCGAAGACTTGAGGGAATAACCATTTTTGATGGTCTTGATTCGAAAGGGTACAGTAAGCACTGTGCCCTTTCTGATTTGTGCTACCTTTGCAGTAAACTCTGATACCTATGGGATTCAAAGCATTGCTCCTTAAGCCATTTGCGAATAAGATTGCCCGTGATATCGACCGGTGGTCAGCGGATGCGGTCGGCGCGCAGCGCAAGGTGTTTCAACAGTTACTCGCCAAAGGGCAGCATACCCGTTTTGGCCGCGACCACAAGCTGATATCGGATATGCCCTATGAAGCTTTCCGGGAGCAGGTGCCCGTACGCGATTACGAAGCTCTCAAACCCTATGTGGAACGTATCAAACAGGGCGAGAAAGACGTGCTCTGGCCGGGGCTGCCCCGGTACTTCGCCAAAACCTCCGGTACCACTTCCGGTGTTAAGTACATCCCCCTGACCAAAGACAGTATGCCTAACCACTTCGGGTCCGCCCGGAATGCCTTGTTCAATTACTACGCCCGCACGGGCAATGGGCGGTTCCTGGACGGGAAAATGATTTTCCTTTCCGGCAGCCCGGAATTGGAGGAGGTGGGCGGTATTGCTACCGGCCGCCTTTCCGGCATCGTCAATCACGAAGTGCCCGGCTGGCTGCGTACCAATCAGCTGCCCAGCTATCAGACCAACTGCATTGAGGAGTGGGAGGAAAAACTGGAGCGTGTCATTGACGAGACGCTCAACGCGGATATGCGCCTGATCAGCGGTATCCCGCCTTGGGTACAGATGTACTACGAGCGCCTGCTGGAACGTACCGGTAAGAAAACGGTCAAAGCGGTTTTTCCCAATTATTCCATGTTTGTCTACGGCGGGGTCAACTTTGAGCCGTACCGGGCTGCATTGGAGAATCTGGTAGGAGAACGGCTGGACAGCGTAGAAACCTACCCGGCTTCTGAGGGTTTTATTGCTTTCCAGGATACCCAAACGGAGCCCGGGCTGTTGCTCAATGCTTACTCGGGTATATTCTTCGAGTTCATCCCTCTGGATGAAATCCACAACGACCACCCACGCCGCTTGTGGCTGAATGAAGTGGAAATCGGGGTCAACTACGTCCTGATTATCAACAATAATGCAGGTTTATGGGGGTACAATATCGGAGACACCGTACAGTTTGTGTCCAAAGACCCTTACCGTTTGGTCGTTTCCGGGCGGGTGAAGCACTTCATTTCGGCTTTTGGGGAGCACGTGATCGGCAAGGAAGTGGAAGAAGCGATGAATGCCGCTGCTGCCCGGCATAGTGTTCGGGTCGTCGAGTACACGGTAGCCCCGCAGGTGAGCCCACCGGAAGGGGGCACTCCCTATCACGAATGGTTTGTGGAGTTCCAGGAGCCGCCTCAGGATTTACAGCAGTTTGCAGCAGACCTCGACCGGGAGATGGTACAGCAGAATATTTATTATCAGGACTTAATTGGCGGGAATATTCTTCAGCCCCTCAAAGTACAGGTGATGCAGCGCGATGCTTTCCGCAGCTACATGAAAACACAAGGCAAACTGGGCGGGCAGAACAAGGTGCCGCGCCTGAGCAATGACCGTAAAGTAGCTGACTTGCTCAAAGATTTACGGCAGTAGCTGTTCTCGTTTGGGGGTGCCTTCAGAGCATGTTTGGAGCGGTTTCGTCATGAAAATCAAGGATTTATGGTTCTGGCAAAGTCACTAAATTTGAGTTTAGCGGGCTAAATGAAAATTTAGTGAGGAAGTCAGAGCTTGCCCCGCATTTCTGCGGGGTTCATAAAGCGTTGATTTGCAATAGTAACGAGC
>NZ_JAVJSK010000038.1:0-17147 GCF_040219495.1 Phaeodactylibacter sp.
GTACGGTCTCCGGTGGCCAAAGCCCACAGGCGACGGGACACGGACAGGTCGGTCACGTAGCTAAGGCTATGTGATTCAAGAATGGGTCCCTTTAATCCCATTCTTGAATGTATCACGCCTTGATCAGAACAAAATTTGGCTGCGTTCGCTCCAAAAGCAAAGTCCCAACACGCTCTAAGCGACGAGCAATCAATAACTATCGGTTTTCCAGGAGCGCTTTTTCCTTTATCCGGCGTTGAAGAACCGCCAACCTTAGCGCCACTAAGATCAGGAATCCCGCAATTTTGCAGGACAGGCTCTTCGCCCCCGCAATGCTACGGGGCAGGCTTTGACTAAAGAAAAAATCGCTTGCCTATCTATACACGACACTTATTAATCGCTCATCGCTAGGCAGGTCATGCTCACGTGAAATGCAAAAAAACAAGTTGGAGAAAATGATTTTCAGATATCAGCGTCGTACCGGAGGCCAAGGCAGCTCCGGGTAATAGGTTAACTTTTTTCATGTAATTACGATTTGTGCATTTTAACACTACAAAAGTAGGCAGCGCGGTAAATAGAAATCGGACAATCCTGTAAACAAAGCCGACAAAACGTGCAGCAGACCTCTACTTCTTTCGGGAGGAATTAAAAGTGAGGCAATATGTTGTTACTTTTACTTTTAGCAAGACACCTGTTTACCAAAAAAGCATTCCACCGTTGTATAAACTCTTGAAAACACTAATTTTACTGCTATTTTTCGTCCTGCGACTATCTGCTCAATCGCAGCAGGAGTACAAGCTGTTATCCCGGCATATCAACCAGGAGAATGGCCTGACCAACCTGCTCGTACACCACACCATGGAGGATAGCCGGGGCATAGTTTGGATTTCCACAAACGGAGGTTTGTTCCTTTTTGATGGCAAACGTGCCCGGTCTGTTATCACAAATGTGGGGGGAAATTCTTTTAAAGCGGGACGGATTTATGAGGGCCCTAATCAATTTATTTGGGTCAATCGCTACGGGTACGCTGTGTTTTCCAGTCAGGCTGACTTCAAAGATAAATTTGCAATATGGTGCAGTACCAAAGAACGATTGATCCCCACTGACAGCCTTCTCATTGCGACAAGAGCACCTTTTGAAAAAAAAGAGGTTGCATCTATTACAGGGACCCCTGAAAACCATATTGTGTTTCTGTTAAATAACGGTAAGGTTTTCAGCTTTGATGGCAGAGCTTACCATATGGTTTTTCAGACGACTCCCGACTATAGATTATATACGTTCTATACTGCCGGGAAAGACTTCATTTTTGAATCCATGGACAGTTGTTACGTAATGTCTCCTCCATTTATGAAGCAGAAGCCATTGAACACCTTCCCGAGAAGTCGTTTTAACCCTGCACCATGTTCCTGTACCTATAAAATCCAAGGAAATACTGCACAAGTCCAGTTTGGCAGCTCTCCGGAGTATCAGAAGTTAGTTGTTCCCAAGACCTCAAGCCCACCATCAGGTGCCGCCTACGCCCACGGACAATTTTTATGGCTGGTGATGCCTGATGAAGTGGCTGTTTACGCCCAAAACCCACATGTCTCCGACAGATACGATCAAGAAATTGCTTCCGCAGCGGTACAATTGTCAGAAAGCACATACATGGGCATTAGACTCGATCAGGAAAAGCAGGAGGCCTGGATTGCTTCTGCTGAAGGTGTATATCTACTTAAGTTAAAGCCGCAGCTATTTGAGCAAATCTCTAACTTCCGCAGCAGAATCAGTAACCTTCGAGGTATAACATCTGACGAGAATGGTCAGCTCTATTATAACGACTTCTTCACCTATCAGTTTGATTCTTCAGATACGTCTACCATTCTCTCTGATACCAGGGGCAGGATACATTTATTACATGAGAAAAATACACTTTGGTCAGGTACCTACCGGCCAGATATCCTTAAAATAAATACAACAGACGGGAGCACTCAGGTGCTAAAAGCCGATCCCGGAGACAACCGGGTCTCTACGACCTGGATTCATCGGTCTGAGCAAAGTGGTTTGCTCTACGTTGGTTCTACAGCGGGCCTTTTTTTCAAACCTGCCCAAAAGGATACATTGATTAAGAAAACTACGGGTACGCTGATAGACCGTACCGAAGTCCGGTCTATTCATGAAAACTCCAAAGGGCTTTGGCTTTGTACTAATGAGGGGCTCATGCTGTACGAGGAATCAAGAGATACCTGCTTGGATTTCCGGCATATCACCAACAGGACTACCGTAAATCATCTGCATGAAGCCACTGACGGCACTTTTTGGCTGGGTACTTTCGGAAAGGGGCTATACCAGTGGCATCCTGACCACTCAACTGCAAAAAGGTACAATTACCAAGCTGGTTTTTCTGACGATCGGATCCTGGCTGTTTATCCAGACAAAAATGGCTTTCTGTGGATGCCAACCTACCATGGGTTAATTCGCTTTCATCCGGAGCGCGAAGAGCTCTATACCTTCACGAAAAAGGACGGCCTCCCCAATAACGAATTCAACCTTTACTCCCATCATCGACAAGCGGATGGAACGCTTCTGTTTGGCACACTTGGAGGCATCGTGAAATTTGATCCGCTTAAAATACCGGAAACCATCAGTTATGCGCCCGTTGTTAAGCCTGCAAAAATTGAAATTTTAAAAGCAGACGGGGTTAAAGAGATCTCCCCTTTGACTCAGTCCATCATCACGCTCAGTTCATCCAATGATAAACTAAGCATTGATTTTTTACTCTTAGACTATGAATCTGAAGAGTTGGAGCAATTCGATTACCGCCTTATTGGGCAAAACAATCAATGGACGCCCATGAGGGATGCCAGCCTTGATCTTTCCGGCTTTTCAAAAGGGCAGTTTACGCTGGAGGTAAGAGGCAGAAAAGGCAAGAGTGCCTATTCTACTGATATTTACCGGCTTGACATAAAGGTTCCGCCGCCCTTTTACCAGAATACGGTCTTTATTTTCTGGTCGGTACTATCTTTAATTGCCACTCTGCTCCTCTTTTTTCGCTGGCGCACACGGCGTTTGCGGAAAGATCGAATCCTACTGCAAAAAGAAGTAAAGAAGCGTACCCAAAAAGTCCAGCAACAAGCGGTAGAGCTACAGAAGCTCAACGAGGTCAAAACCAAGCTTATCACAAATATCGCCCACGAGCTCAAAACTCCTTTGACAATGATCTCGGGGTCACTGCAACTGTTGCTGAGTCAGCAACACTCCAATCCGGAGAGCGGTTTAAGAACGATAGACCACAACAGCAAACGATTGATACGGCTGATCGATCAACTGATTGAAGTCAACAAACAGGAAAAGGCTTTGCTAAAAGTACAAAGTCAGCCCGTTGATCTTAAAAAAACACTAAAAGATGTATACCGTAATTATGAAGACCTCGCTGAAACGCAAGGTATCAGCTTCCAGCTCTCTTTAGACGAGCGGCTGTCCAAGCAATATTCTGCGGATGCCCTCAAACTGGAGTATATCCTCCATAATCTACTATCCAATGCTTTCAAATTCACACCAAAGGAAGGCACCATCAAGCTGACTGCCAGCCCAAACGAAAATGCTGCCGGAGTTGATATCGCTGTAGCGGATAGCGGAGTGGGTATCCCGGAAAAACATCAAGACCGGGTTTTCGAACGTTTCTACCAAGCCGATGCGAGTTCCGGCGGCATGGGCATTGGGCTTGCCATTGTGAAAGACTACGCAGAAGCAATGGACGGAACAGTAACGCTGGAGAACAAACCTGGGGCCGGCACGACAGTCACACTCTACCTCCCGCTACCAGCTACCTCTGATGCAGCACTTTGGTCACCTGCCCCGTCGTTGCCTGACGCTAGTTCCGGTAAGCCTGCCAAAGGTGTTAGTTCATCTAATGCCCAAAAGCCATTAATTTTAATTGTGGAGGACCATCCGGAGGTGCAGGCGCTTTTCAAAGTCATCTTTGATCAGCAATTCGAGCTGGCAACAGCGGATAACGGCAAATATGCCCTGCAGTTACTCGAACAAAACACCTCTACTCCGGCACTTATCATTACTGACCTTATGATGCCGGAGGTAGATGGTACAACCCTAATCAAAAGACTAAAGGCCCATGAAAGATTCCGGCTGGTACCGATACTTGTCGTTAGTGCTAAAAGCGACCCGATGTCGAAGATAGAGGCGCTGAACATCGGAGTAGATGACTATGTCCATAAGCCGTTTCACGTTGAGGAATTAAAAGCCATTGTCAATACCTTGCTAAGCAATGCGGCTGCCCGCCTAAATGCAAACACCACCGCTGAACCGGTTGATACGCCCCGTCAGGAGAAGATCAAGCAGCACGAGAAAGATTGGCTAAACAAGGTTGAGAACGTACTATGGAATAGGATTGATAAGGGTATAGAAATCAAGGTCAAAGATCTAGCGCAAGAGCTACACATCAGTGAACGGCAGCTTCAGCGGCAATTAAAACTGCTGACCGGCCTCTCCCCCTCCGGATACATCAATGAAATACGTTTACAGCGGGCAAGACAGCTTATCAACGAAGGCACCTATTCCACCGTTGCAGAAATAGCCTATCATTTAGGGTACGCTTACCCGAGTTACTTTTCAAAAATATTTACAACCCGGTTTGGTCAACCTCCTTCTTACTTTTTTAAGCCCTGAGGCCCATTGCTTTGTTACTAAAAAAGACTAAACGTCTTCCTTTTCGTACAGTATTGATTAGACCATAAAAGTAACAAACGGTCTCCATGCTGTGCACATTTTGGCCAGAGGCGTTCAGTGTTACGCCATATTGTCACTTTATATGTACAGTTAGAGGATTTTTTCAAACCAAACCAGCAGGAGAAGTGTATTTTTGTCCACCAACGAATTCACAGACCATGTACATCCTGCTCATATCTATTGTCATCGGCCTTTTCGTGGCCATGCTGTTCGTCAATCTCTACTTCCGGATGAAAGTGCTGAGGAGCTACCGCAAGCTGGTACAAAACCGGGTGGAATTTGGCGCAGCGCATTTGTTCAACAAAGAAAAAATGGAGGCTGAGGTGATGCCGAAGTACCCGGACATGCGGGAGGAAATCGAGACCTTCACCAGCCACATCCAGTACTCTATGCGCATGGCTACGGTGTTGATTGCTCTGATTACACTGTTCGGTGCTATCCTGATGTACTACCGGTAGAATGGCGGAATGGGGAATATGCCGAAAATCCCCTACTTTTGCAGCCGTAAAAAACAGACACCTATGTTAAAGATCGGCGTTTTGGGCACCGGCCACCTTGGCAAAATCCACCTCAAGTGCATTCAGCTGGCAGAGGAGACGTATGAATTGATTGGCTTTTATGACCCCGACGATGCTGCGGCACTGCAAGCTCAGGAACAATACGGCATAAAACGCTGGACCGACCTCGATGCCCTGATCGCTGCTGCTGATGTGATCGATATCGTCACGCCGACCACCACGCACTTCGAACTGGCCCGGCGGGTCATCGAAAAGGGCAAGCACCTTTTTATTGAGAAGCCCCTTACCAATACTATGGAGGAGGCTAAGACCCTTCTGCAGCTGGCTCAGGAAAAAGGCGTTAAAGTACAGGTAGGCCACGTAGAGCGTTTCAACCCGGCACTCCTGGCCCTGGGTGATCAGCCACTAAACCCCATGTTCATTGAGGCACACCGCCTGGCGGTCTTCAATCCGCGAGGTACAGACGTTAGCGTGATCCTGGATTTGATGATTCACGATTTGGACATCATCCAGAGTCTCGTAAAATCGCCAGTCAAGACCATTAGCGCAAGCGGGGTTCCGGTGGTCAGTGAGAGCGCCGATATCTGCAATGCGCGCATAGAGTTTGAGAATGGCTGCATCGCCAACCTTACCGCCAGCCGTATTTCCATGAAGCAGATGCGGAAGGTGCGCTTTTTCCAGAAAGATGCTTACATCAGCCTGGATTTCCTGGAGAAGGAAGCGCAGGTGGTCCGCCTCTACGATACGGATACGGACCCCTCCCAACTCCCGCAAGACAACCTCATGGAGCTGGAGACCCAAAGTGGCAAGCGCTATATCCACCTGTCCATGCCCGAAACAGCACCGGTCAATGCCATCAGGATGGAACTTGAATCTTTGGCAGAAAGCATCCAAAAAGATGAACGGCCGGTGGTCAGCATTGAAGATGGCTACCGTGCACTGGATTTGGCCCATCAGATTATGGAGCAAATCGAAGAACGGTTGGCCAATGCCCAACAGCTCTGATTGGTCAGCTAAATGACGAATGCTGTATAATATGGTGTGGCGGTTAACGTTTTTCTGTTTTCGGGCCACACCCGCCCAACGCTTAGTGTTGAATTTTGGCTCTTGTTTGTTAAGGGCACTAAACTTTTAAGCTATGAAAAAGCAAGATTTATCAATCGTACTCGCGCTGAGCATCGCTGCAGCCCTGCTGCCGGCTTGTGACCTGATCAACCCGGATGAGCCCATCCCCGGGTACATCCATATCCCATCGGTCGGCGTACAAACCTCAGAGGCCATTGAAGGCAGTGCCTCTTCCAATATCACCGAAGCCTGGGTTTCTGTCAATGGCGACTTTGTAGGCGCTTACGCCCTGCCGGCTACCTTGCCGGTTATAGCGGAAGGTGAAGCAGATGTTATTGTACAAGCGGGTGTTAAAGACAATGGGCTGGGCAGTACGCCGGATATTTACCCTTTCTTTGGCAACTTCGAAACCTTCGTTGAGGTCGAGCCCAATAAGACCGACACCGTCCGGCCGGTATTCCGGTACAGCAGCAGCACAAAATTTGCCTTTATCGAAGCTTTCGATGAGGGGCAGCATATCTTTGAAGAAATGCGCCGGGGCAGTCTCAGCCAAATGACTCAGGTGACCGAAGGTGCTTTTGAAGGCCGGTCGTTGCGCATTGAGCTGGACACCTCAGCAGCGATTGTGGAAGCTGCCACGACCGCGCGCTACACCAACCTTACCGGGCAGTTTACCACGAGTGTCTACCTGGAAGTCAATTACAAATCTGACATCCCGGTCACTTTCGGGATCATTGGGCATCAGGCCGGAGGGCTGGCCGGTGCCGGGCAAGCCCTTTTCCTTTCCGGCTTCAACCCTTCCGGGGAATGGAAGAAAATCTATTTCAACCTCTCCGTAGCAGTGGTGGAATCCCGGCTTAGCGAATTCCAAATCGTTTTCCAAACCGCCATCCCGATCGAAAATGGGCAGCTTGCCCGTGACCAAGCCGTTGTGATGATGGACAATATCAAACTGGTGCACTTCTAACCTGCGCTGCTTTACGCCCAAACATAGCAACCTGCCCACATGCAAAAAAACATGAACCAACAGCGCCGTTTGCACACCTTATACTATCAGGTGGCAGACTTCATTACAGCCATGCTGTCCTGGGCTTGTTTTTTCGTGTACCGCAAACAACTGGAGACCCCTCAGCTGGACTGGGAGGCGATTAGCACCGATACCAATTTCTGGTATGGCGTTTTGGTGATCCCGATTGGCTGGTTGTTGTTTTACTCCATTTTCGATCAGTACCGGGACATCTACCGTTTGTCCCGGCTGGCAACGCTGGCGCGCACCTTCTTCCTCAGCTTCCTGGGCGTGACCTTCCTGTTTTTCACGCTCATCCTGGATGATTTCGTCACCAACTACACGACTTACCGGGCGTCCTTCACCACCCTGTTCCTGCTGCACTTCCTGCTGACCGCCACCGTGCGCATGTACATCCTGACCCGGGCCAGCCAACGCCTGAAGAAAGGCCTGATCACCTACAACACCCTCATCATCGGCAGCAACCAAAAGGCCGTAGAGCTGTATGAAGAAATCAGTGGGCGCGAGAAAGGGCTGGGCAATAAGTTCATTGGCTTCATCAGCCTGAACGGGACGGAAGAGGAAGAGCTGGCCCAACACCTGACCCGCCTGGGTGGCATGGAAGCCCTGGAGCAAAGTATCGTTGACTTCAATATCGAAGAAGTGATCATCGCTATCGAAACCTCTGAGCATAACCGCCTGAGGGAGCTGCTCAACATCCTGTTCGATTTCGATGAGCAGGTGTTGGTAAAGATTATCCCGGATATGTACGACATCATGCTGGGTACCGTGAAGATGAACCATATCTACGGGGCGGTCCTCATCGAAATCCGTCAGGACCTAATGCCCAAGTGGCAACGCCTGGTCAAGCGCCTCATTGACCTGACGGCCTCGGCCCTTATGCTACTGCTGCTTTCGCCCCTGTACCTGTATATCATGATGCGCGTGCGCCTGTCTTCGGAAGGGCCTGTTATTTTTGAGCAGGAACGCATCGGGCTGAACGGCAAGCCCTTTATGATCTACAAATTCCGCTCTATGTACACGGATGCGGAAAAACACGGGCCGCAGCTCAGCTCTGATACGGACAACCGGTGCACACCCTGGGGCGGTGTAATGCGCAAATGGCGGCTGGACGAGTTGCCGCAGTTTTGGAATGTCCTCAAGGGCGATATGTCGCTCGTTGGTCCACGCCCGGAGCGGCAGTACTTCATCGACCAAATCACCAAAGAGGCGCCCCACTACAAACACCTGCTAAAAGTACGCCCGGGCATTACTTCCTGGGGGCAGGTCAAATACGGCTACGCCTCCAACCTGGAGCAAATGCTGCAGCGCCTGAAGTTTGATATCCTCTATATCGAGAATATGTCCCTTGCACTGGACTTCAAGATTATGTTCTACACTTTGCTGGTACTGCTGCAAGGGAAGGGGAAGTAGGCTTGAGGTCAGGAAATAGGCTCCCGTCTATCCGCTGCTTGGTAATCTAATCAAAGTGTCGTATCTTTGCCCCTCAATTTCAATATTCATCTTTTCAAACAGATAGAATCATGTTCGCAATCGTAAAAATAGCTGGTCAACAGTTCAAAGTTGAGGAAGGGCAGCAGCTCTTCGTCCACCAGCTAGAAGCCAGTGAGGGAGACAACGTATCCTTCGAGGATGTGCTGCTCGTCGACAACGACGGCAAGGTCTCAGTAGGCACGCCGACGCTGAACGCCAAAGTAAACGCTACGGTACTCAGCCATCAGAAAGGAGACAAAGTCATCGTCTTCAAAAAGAAGCGCCGCAAGGGCTACCGTCTTAAGAACGGCCACCGTCAGCGCTTTACCAAAATCCAAATTGACAGTATCGCCGTATAATCCCCGGCCAGGGGTGCGGTTTTTTTTTTAAGACCTTAAATTGTTTTAGACATGGCACACAAGAAAGGTGTAGGTAGTACGGACAACGGCCGGGACAGTAAATCGAAAAGGCTCGGCGTCAAACTCTTCGGAGGCCAGTATGCTAAAGCTGGTAACATCCTCGTTCGCCAGCGCGGTACCAAATACCACCCGGGCGAAAATGTTTACATGGGCAAAGACTTTACGCTGCACGCAGCTATCGAAGGTACAGTAACCTTCCGCCGCCGCCGTAAAGACCGCCTCTATGTAAATATCATGCCTTTGGGCACTGAGAATGGAAACGGCACAGCAACAGTAGCGGCTCCGGCTCCTGAGAAAAAAGAAGCGCCTGCGCCAAAAGCACAGCCTGTAAAGGCAGCAGCAGCTCCGGCAAAGGAGGCACCGAAAGCAAAAGAAGAAGCAGCTCCGGCGAAGGCTTCCAAATCTGAAAAAATTACCTTACCTTCCGGTAAGAAAATTAATCAGGATGACCTGAAAATGGTCGAAGGCGTTGGTCCTAAGATCGAAGGCCTGCTGAATGAAGGTGGCATCCACACCTGGGAAGACCTCGCTAACGCACCTACCGAAAAGGTACAGGCGATCCTCGACGAGGCAGGTCCACGCTACCGGATGCACGACCCTGCTACCTGGGCTAAGCAAGCTAAACTTGCGCACGAAGGTCAGTGGGAAGAACTCGAAGCCCTTCAGGACCGCCTTGACGGTGGCCGCGAGGTTAGCGACGAGAAAGAGTAAAACATAGGAACCGTTGGGGCAGGCTCTTTGCCGCCCCAATAGGTTTAACTATAAGATTTTTTAGTTTTCATAGCTTTATATTTCAGGGCCCTGCTTTTGGTGGGGCTTTTTTTATGCCCTTACCTGTCGGAGTCTCGCCCCTCCCCATCTTCAACAACAAGTCGATAATGCGGGTAGAAACCGGTCAAGGCCTTTTGACTGGTATTCGCGCTTGTTTGAAACTACACAGCGGCAAGGAAAGCAAAGTGAAGCATTGACTATTCATGAAGACCAAATACCGCTTATTCATTCAACGATTGCTGTATCAGGTCATGCAGTTGCTGTTTTTCATCAGAACTCACCGGAATATCGGCGAGCAGTTCTTGCAGTACGCATTTACGGAGTGCTGCCACATCGCCCTGCGATCTGATGTGCAGAAAAAGGTGAATAGCATCAATTTCCAAATCAGTAAATTCAGCCAATTCCGTAGCCGGCCATTCCGGAAATCTTAAGACAGTTTTGAGCAGGTTGAAAATGCTTTTTTTGTACATGCCCTTATCAAGGCCCTCATTTCGGCCTTCCTTCCGCCCCCTTTCCAAAATTTGTTCTAATGTACTCATCACTTCTGGTTTTATGGTCAGCTCCGTATTTTGGATTGCTTCATAAAATGTATCTTCTGAACGCTCTGCGATACCTAGAATATAGGTTGTGATTGAACGGATTTCGTCTTTACCTGCCACACCTTCAAAAATAGCCTGAATATGTTTAAATATCAAGCCTTGCCTATACCGGAATGCCATTGCCATCAACACGCTACGAAAGTAGCTCAACTCAAGGCGGAGCAATTCTTCACTGCTTAGGCGGGATGCGTCCTGAAAAAGAAAACAGAAATCAGGGATGTAGGGTTCCAATATAGCCCGGTGAGGATGCCCTTCAAATAGAGCAGCCAATGTTTTTGGCACCCATTTTTCTTTTCCGTTGTAGAAAACAAGAGGCAATACTGGCTCTAGCCGTCGGTTATCCTCTTTGATCATCCTGTACATGAGTTCCATAATGTAAAAACCAACTTGTACAGCTATGTATTTATCCGGTTGCGATTTATGCTCAAACAACAGGCAGAAATAAAAGTAATGATCCTTCTTTTCCCCTTTAAACTTACAACGATAAATCACATCCGCATCGAACTGCTTCAGGTTAGGCCGGATACCTCTGCTATTCTCTAAACGCAGGCTTGAAAAGTCAGCAACTTGAGCCAATTCAGGATAAAAATACTGTAAGTAGCTTTTCGCTACCTCAGGATCGCTCATGGCCGACTTGAAGAAGCGGTCATCGGGATGATGTATATTGAATTCTTGAGGCATTATACAGAGATTGCTTTCAAAGATCAAAGTACACAAAAATTATAAAAAATACAAAATAAAACACATTTCAAACAAGACTAACCCTTCAACAAAATTTCCAGGTAGTGCTCCCCCACCCCAAAATCCGACTTAATCCGCTCCACCTCAGCTAAAGCGGAGGCATTGCGGCGGCCCTTGATGCCCACAATCATCAGGTTTTTGGGCGTGTGTTCGGTGGAGACGAATTCGAATACCTTGGTCTCATACCCCTGGTCTTCCATCAGCAGGGCGCGGATGCCATCGGTGACGAGCTCGGCCTGCCGTTCCTGCAGGATGCCGTGCCGGAGCATGGGCTGCAGGCCTTCGGTGGGCTGCATGGCTTTGCGGACCTGCTTATGGCAGCAGGGCGCCACAATGATGATCTCCGCTCCCGCCTGTACGCCTTTGGCAATAGCAATATCCGTGGCGATGTCGCAGGCATGCAGGGCGATGAGCATGTCGATGCGCTCCGGCTCGTACTCAAAAATATCCTGGGCGCGGAACTGCAGCCCGGTGAACCCCACTTTGGGCGCCAGTTCATTACCAAAGGCGACCAGGTTTTCCCGCAGCTCTATACCTGTAATGGAAGGCTGCCAGCCCCGGTTGTTGACAAGATGATCATAGAGGGCGAAAGTCAGGTACCCCTTGCCCGAGCCCATATCGACAATATGTGGCTGCCGGGGGAAATCTCCGTGCTGCTGCAGGAGGCTATCCACAATCTCGATGTACTTATTGATTTGGCGGAATTTACGCTGCCCGTCCGCCCGCACCTTGCCTTCAGCCGTGGTAATGCCCATAGCCTGCAGGTAGGCATTGCCGGAAGCTTCGATGAAGTACTGCTTGGGCTTGTTGTGCGCTTTCGGGGGTGGTGCCGCTTTTGAGGCCTGCCGCTGATGCAGACGGGGCTTCCGCTTGCGGTTGTACTGCAGGCTGTAATCCGCTTCGGTAGTCAGCAAATCGGCATTCAGGAAGTCCTCTCCCAGCCACAGCCCGATCATCGGCACCGCCTCCTCCGGGGGATGGTTCTTCGTGATGTCCCTGGTGCTGTAGCGCAGGGTAAAGGACACCTGCGGCGCCCCCTGCAGCTCGATGAGGCGGGCGTAGACATTCTTAAACGACTTGTCCGCGCCGCCCGGCTTGCTCAGGGTCAGTTTTACGAAAGTGCCCTGCGAAAGGCTGCGCTGCAGATGCTGCAAAAAAGTTTCCTTGGCTTCCATACTTCTATTAAGTCTTTTCAGCAACTAATGGTTGAAAGTCTAAGACTATGTTTGGAGCTTAGTCCTATTGAAAACCAAGGACTTATGAACCCCGCAGAAATGCGGGGCAGGCTCTGGCGTCATCTTTTTTAGCTTATTTGGCCCGCCAAACGCGCCAAAAAAGATTTAGCCAGAACCACAATTCCTTGATTTTTCATGACGAACCCGCCCCAAACATAGTCTAAACAAAGCCGGATTTTTTATATTTTGTTCCAAACTACTGCGATACGTATGAAAAACACCATTCTCCTCCTGCTGGGCATGCTCTCCATCCAATTATCCGCACAGGTTACCTTCCCCAACAACGGCGTGGAAGACCCGCGCGAACGCTACTACGCCCTGACCGGGGCAACGGTCTTCACCGATTACGATACCAAAGTGGAAAATGCCACGCTGGTCATTCGCGATGGCTATGTAGTCTCCGTAGCGGCCGGTGGGCAGGTACCGCAGGGCGCTGTGGAGGTGGAAGTCAAGGGCAAGGTCATCTACCCCGCCTTTATCGACCTCTACAGCGACTACGGCATGCCGGAGCCTAAAGCGGAAGGCAAATCTCCTGACCGCAAGCCACAGATGCTGTCCAATAAAGCAGGGGCCTACAGCTGGAATGAAGCTTTGAAGCCCGACTTTGAAGCCCATGCTCATTTCAACCCGGATGCCAAAGCGGCCAAAACCCTGCGCCAAATCGGCTTTGGTACCGTAGCAGCTCAGCGGATGGATGGGATTTCACGCGGCACGATGACGCTGGTAGGGCTGGGGGACGAACGCGCCCACGAAATGATTGTCGCCGAAAAAGCCGGACATGCGCTTGCCTTCAGCAAAGGGACCTCCACGCAGAGTTATCCCAATTCACTGATGGGCATGATCGCACTGCTCCGCCAAACCTACTACGATGCCGACTGGTACCAACAGCAGAGCGAAGAGGTCAACCTGTCGCTGGAAGCCTGGAATGCCGTGCAGGAGCTGCCTCAGTTTTTTGCGATTGGCGACCGGCTGGAAATCCTGCGGGCGGCGAAGCTGGGTGAAGAATTTGACAAAACCTATATTTTCAAAGGCACGGGGGACGAATATCAGCGCCTCGATGCCCTAAAAAGCCTCAATACCGCCTTCATTCTCCCCCTCGACTTCCCGGATGCCTACGATGTGACCGACCCTTACGATGCCCAACAGGTCACCCTGGCACAGCTGAAGCACTGGGAGCTTGCCCCTTCCAATCCTGCCCGCCTGGCCAATGCCGGCATCCCCATCGCTTTTACGGCTGATGGGTTGGAAAAGAAGACCGACTTCCTCAAGCATTTGCGCAAAGCGGTACAGTACGGGCTCGACACCACCGCTGCCCTGAAAGCGCTAACCTACACCCCGGCAGAGCTGGTGCAGGCGACGGACCACCTCGGAGGGTTGGAAAAAGGCAAGCTGGCTAATTTTATCGTTACCGATGGCTCCCTCTTTGGGGACGGCACGGAAATTTACCAGACCTGGGTCAAGGGCAAAGCCTACACCCACAAAGCCATTACCACCCCTCAGCTGACCGGGCAGTACGACCTCAAAGTCGGCAGCGACACCTATGCGTTGGAAATCACCGGCACCGACGAGCAGCCAGCTGCCAAAATCAACACCACGGATTCCACCTCCGTAAAGGTCAAACTGGAAAGAGCGGATGAACTGCTGACCCTTTCTTTTGCCCCCGACTCCACCGGGCAGGTCCGCCTCTCCGGTACCCTCAACGGGCGTAACTGGAGCGGCCGCGGGCAATCGGCCGATGGGCAGTGGGTAGACTGGCGGGCGGCCTTCGAAAAACCAGTTGAAGCGGATAAAAAAGACGAGGCATCAGAAAAACCGGCGCCTACTCCGGAATTACCCGAGATGGGCGATCTCATCTACCCCTTCACCGCTTATGGCTGGACAGAGCGCCCCGAGCCCCAAACCTACCTCATCCAAAACGCCACGGTTTGGACCAACGAAGCGGACGGCATACTGGAAGGCACCGATGTACTGCTGCGGGACGGCAAAATTGCGGCGATCGGGCAAGGGCTGAAGGCCAAGGGCGCAACGGTCATCGATGCCACCGGGCTCCACCTCACGCCCGGCATTATTGACGAGCACTCCCACATTGCCATCAGCCGGGGCGTGAACGAAAGCTCACAAGCCAGTACGGCTGAAGTGCGCATTGGCGACGTGGTGAACTCCGAAGATATCAACATCTACCGGCAGTTGTCGGGCGGAGTGACGACCTCCCAACTGCTGCACGGCTCTGCCAACCCCATTGGCGGGCAGTCGGCCATCATCAAGCTGCGGTGGGGCTACACGCCGGAAGAAATGAAATTTAAGGAAGCCGCCCCCTTCATCAAGTTTGCGCTGGGCGAAAACGTCAAGCAGTCGAACTGGGGCGAAGACTACCGCATCCGTTTCCCGCAGACCCGCATGGGCGTGGAGCAGGTGTATGTGGATAAATTCACACAGGCCGTCGCTTACGGCGAAAAGGCAGCCTCGGGTGCCCCCTACCGCCGCGACCTCGACCTGGAGACGCTGCTGGAGATTGTCAACGGAGAGCGCTTCATCACCTGCCATTCCTACCGGCAAAGCGAAATCAATATGCTGATGAAGGTAGCCGAGCAGTTTGGGTTCCGCGTCAACACCTTTACCCACATTCTGGAAGGCTACAAAGTGGCAGATAAAATGGCGGCCCACGGCGCCGGCGGCTCAAGCTTTTCCGACTGGTGGGCGTACAAATACGAAGTGCAGGAAGCCATTCCCTACAATGGTGCGCTGATGCACGAGCAGGGCGTCACGGTGGCCTTCAACTCAGACGATGCCGAGATGGCCCGCCGCCTCAATCAGGAAGCTGCCAAAGCGGTGCTTTTCGGTGGCGTATCTGAAGAAGACGCCCTGAAGTTTGTAACCCTGAACCCTGCCAAGCTCCTGCACCTGGACGAATATGTGGGCAGCATCAAAGTAGGCAAGCATGCCGATGTGGTACTCTGGTCCGATCACCCCCTGTCCATGTACAGCCGGGCAGAAAAGACGTTCATCGACGGTACCCTCTTTTTTGACCGGGCCGCCGACCTGGAGGCCCGGGAAGACATCGCTGCCGAGCGCCACCGCCTCATTCAGCTGATGCTGGACGACAAGAAAAACGGTGGCAAAACCCAGAAGGTGAGCAGCCAACGGCAGTACCGCCACTACCACTGTGATGATTATGAGGATGAGGCGCGGTAGGGGGGCGGGCTACACGCCGAACACTGCTTTACTGCGTCCAAAGAGGGCACAACCGCTGTATTCACTCACGGCTTCATCTTGTCCGGATCTTGCCGAACGTCAAAGATATCAGTAATTACAATGAAAGGCTTAGCGACCAGGTAAATGACCTTGTACATTGTTCCGACCAGTAGTGAGCGGTGACCCTGACCTAAAGATTTGAGGTTGTATTCCTCCGGGCCAAGTTCAGGATAATCCTCTAGTTCATCAGCCCGATCCAGAATATCGGTTACGATCTTCTTCCCCTTACGTCCACCATTAAAGTCCATGATCTGGCGTAAGCGTCTTTGCGCATTAGCCGTATATTTCAACTTCATAGACCCAGTGCTGCTTCCACTTCTTCACGAGTGTAAACCCTTCCGGCTTCAATATCTTCGTTAGAAGCCTCTGCTCTGGCAATTAGTTCTTGCAAAGTCATTGGCTTGAGTGAAGCCTCGTAAGCCTCAAGGTCGAAGTCTTCTGCAACCAGGGCATTACTAACGGCAAGCAATACCCGAATGTGCTTTTCATCACCCGTTTGAATGCGCTCCATTAACTGCTGTTTCATTAGATCAATACCCATGGTTTTCGGTTTGAGTGGATTAATCTGTGGTTGTACGAAGTTAACGGTTTTACGATAAAATAAGTTGCTCTTTACTTCAAGGGAGGTCCTTATTAAGGCTACGCCCTCCCGACGGGTGATACCTTCTTAGGGCAGTCCTCCAGCTCTTGCATAGTTCTTATTGTTCCTTATTTACAGACGAAGGAAAGACGACTTCAATCACTCGTTCAAACGAATCGTAAAACCATTTTTCTGCCGCTGCGCTACAGCCTGCGTAATCTCCAGCTCCTTTTCCACCGGGGGAAAACATCCAAAATACACTCTAGCCAGCCGCAGTGCAACTGCTACGGTCTTATTGCTGGGTGGATAGCTACCGTGGCGGTGTAAGCGACTGGCGGAGGCTTTTGGACGGCTGCTTGCAGGCTACTTTCAGCGGGGTATGTTTTGAAATACCCCTGTATCTGCTTTGGGCGCAGATACAGTTCAGTGGGTCCCCCCTTTCACTTTGGCAATTTGTTACCTTGAACCTCTTTTAAAGATAAAAGATCACGAGTAAGTTCATCTATCGTTGCTTTGTCCCAAATCATCAAGCTAGGTGATATTTGACAAATTATGTTGCCCTCATTATCAAATAGTTTTAAGATACGATACCTTGTTGCCCTACTAACTTGCTCTTCCTCATACTTAGGAACGTCGATTTAATAACTGTCCGATTTGGGCATAGCCATAATGCGATAATTACGAGCAGGTAAAAACTCGTCAAATTTAATATTACAGAAATCCAGGAAGTTGTCAAAAACCTGTATACCACTTTCGTAGGTCT
>NZ_JAVJSK010000039.1:0-56060 GCF_040219495.1 Phaeodactylibacter sp.
AAACCTGCAGCAATTAACCGAAGATATATGGGTCGCACATATTGAGCGGAACTGCGCCTATGAAGTCAGGCGAAGGAAGAATCATGGCGATTTAATCTCCAAATTAAAAAACGGTTGACGCCTATGCGGTGCACCGGGACAAGCCGATTACGAAAGGCCCAACACGCTCTTAGAAATGCTATGTAACATCCCTAAGCCGCCAGGAATTTAATAAACAGTACCAGGAGGATACTTATCACCAAGCCAAAGAACACTTTGCCCAGGTCAGACAGGATCATCCGGAAGAGCTCACGGGAGAACTTCTTGTCCAGCTGATAGCGGATCGCGATCTCCCGGCCAGCCAGCAGGCCAATGAACACCCAGGTGGTGCTCATCGGGATATTGCTCATCTCTTTGAAGAAGAACAGCACCACACCGTAAGTGGCATCAATAATGGTGGCCGAGCGGATATCTACGGTATTGGTCTTGGCTTTTACGATTTTCTGGATGGCGCCCCCTTTGCTGTAGAAGATGTAAGCCAAAAGAGAAAGCAGAATGACCAGCGAAACAGCCAGCGTCGTGGCACTCGTA
Source organism: Phaeodactylibacter sp. (assembly GCF_040219495.1). Classification (GTDB taxonomy): domain Bacteria; phylum Bacteroidota; class Bacteroidia; order Chitinophagales; family Saprospiraceae; genus Phaeodactylibacter. The sequence goes on from NZ_JAVJSK010000039.1 coordinate 571, forward strand.
GAGCGGGGAAGGTAAACGTAGATATTGGCGAAGTCCTGAATCAGCCACTGCGACCACAGGAAGCCGGTGGAAAGCCACTGTAGGGGCACCCAAAGGCGGCGGTCGGCAGCAGTGGGCCGGGTCTCGATAAAGCGGCGCTCTACCGATTTGGTGATGACAAAATAAATAATAATCGCCACCGTAAAAGCAACGATATACCCCAGGATGGACTTCACCGTCATGTCTACCAGGTTCTTCTCATTGAAGAAGGTCAGGATGAGGAAAGAGGTACTCACCGGAATCCCCGTACGGGTGAGCGACATCAGTACCAGAGGCGGCAGCAGGTAATACCAGGCAAAGGGGTCCGGGAGCGGGTACTTTTCCAGGCGGCCGTAGGACACATCGCCACCGTAGTTCAGCCAGCCATATACCAATGTAGCGGATAATATACTGCCGGCAAATAGCCAGAGGACGAACCAGGAACGCTCTTCATTGGAAGAAAGAAAGGTGCCCAGGGTTTGGATACTATCATTACCGACTACGGAATAACCAGCGAGGATAAAACCCGCCCACATAAAAATCAGGGATGGATCCATGTGTTGTTTGCTTCTAAAATAGTGAGCGACAAAATTAGCGACTACTCCTGCAGGTGGTGTTAAGCCAAGGTTAAGTTTCATTATTACCTGCCTTAACACAAGCATTGCCAAAGTGTCCTAATACAAAACAACCTATTCTCAGGGTGGACGCCCCAAAAACAAGTTAATCATTAATTAACACGTTTTTAATCTTCGGTTATCAACTAGCCCCGACATTTGCGGCAGATTACACTTACACAAAAAAACTTTTGTTTATGAACTTTCGACTGTTAGCAATGCTTTTCGTGGTCTCTGCGCTTTCCTTCACCGCTTGTGATGAAGATGATGACCCCGTAACACCGACTCCGGAACCCGTTGATGAATCAACCATCATCCTGCGGGAGAACATCACTTCTGATGCAACCTGGGAGTCTGACAAGATTTATGTTTTGGGCGGCCGAATCACCGTTGAGTCCGGTGCAACGCTGACGATTCAGCCTGGTACTGTGATCAAAGCTGAGGCAGGTACAGGCGCTAACGCAACGGCGCTGCTCGTAGCCCGCGGCGGCACACTGATTGCTGAAGGTACAGCTGATGCACCAATTATTTTCACTTCTATCGCTGACGAAATTACGCCTGAGCAGGTAGCTGGCGGTGACTTCGCAAGCCCGAACCTCGATCCGGACATCAATGGCCTTTGGGGTGGTGTGATTGTTTTGGGTAACGCAACTATCTCAGCATCTGCCAGAAATGCAGATGGTTCTCAAGGTGAAGACCTGAGCGAAGTTCAAATCGAAGGCATTCCTTCAACGGACACTAACGGTCTTTACGGTGGTAATGACGATGGCGACAACTCTGGCGTTATCTCTCACATCTCTATCCGCCACGGTGGCGCAAACATCGGTGCAGGTAACGAAATCAACGGCCTTACGCTCGGCGGTGTAGGTTCTGCTACCACAATCAATAACGTTGAAGTAGTAGCTAACCAGGACGATGGTATCGAGTGGTTCGGTGGCACAGTTGATGTCAACAACGTGGTCGTTTGGAACGCTGGCGATGACGCTATTGATACCGATCAGTCCTGGGCGGGTACCCTTGACAACTTCTTCGTAGTTACGCCTGTTGGTAGCTGCTTAGAGCTGGACGGTCCTGAAGGTTCTTACATTGCCCGCCATACCATCAAAAACGGTACTGTTGTTGCTGGCATCTTCGAACTCAACGATGATGATGAGCTAGAGCTCGTTGCCGGTGCAACTGGTTTCCTTATTGATGTAGATGCAGGAGATAGCCCGACTCCAGTTGACATGAGCAACATTCACTTTGTTGGTCCATTCGCTTCAGGACAAACAGTTACTGATGATGAAGCTGTAGAAGCGACTTTTTCTAACGTAACTTTTGATGTTGACCCAGCAGACCTTGAAGGACTAATGGAAGAAGGCACTGTACCTGCAGGTATCTCTGCTGGTGGTGCTCCAGTTGCTGACAAGTCTGACCTCGGCTGGACCTGGGCTTCTATCAGAGGCGGACTGGACGGCCTTTAAGCCGAATGACAAACTATTATTCTGACATTATTTCTCTCCATCATTTTTGATAAATGATACTGAAAAGATTCATGGCTTCCGGGCCGTGAATCTTTTCACTTTAAAATTGCCCTAAATAATTTAAGCACATGAGGCAGCTTTTAACTATCCTATTCCTACTCACTGCACTGTTTGCAACCGCTCAAAATGGCACCATCCGAGGCACCGTAATTGAAGACGAAAGTGGCTTTACAGTGATTGGAGCAAACGTGCTGGTTAAAGATTCCGACCGCGGTACGGTTACTGACCTTGACGGACAGTTTTCCATTCCTATTGCTCCTGGCACTTATGCGGTACAGATTTCCTACATCGGTTTTCAGACCCTGACAATTGCTGACGTCGAAGTGGTGGCCGGTGAAGTCAACGCTCTCGGTGAAATCCGCCTGGGAGATGACACCAAACAACTACAGGAGGTCGTCGTCACCGGCAAAGCCATCCGCACAACGGAGGCGGCTTTGATGACCATCAAGAAAAAAGCGCCTGCCATGCTGGACGGTATCTCCTCGGCGCGCATGCAGCTGACGGGGGATGCCACCGCAGTGGAAGCGGCCAAGCGTGTAACCGGTGTTTCCATTGAAGGCGGCAAATATGTCTACGTTCGTGGACTGGGGGACCGCTATTCCAAGACGACCCTTAATGGTGTGGATATACCGGGGCTGGACCCCGACCGGAACACCATTCAGATGGACATCTTCCCTACCAGCCTGATCGACAACCTGGTCGTGAGCAAAAACTTCACGGCTGACATGCCGGCCGACTTTACCGGGGGCCTGCTGAACATAGAAACCAAGGATTTCCCTGAGGAAAAACTCGTTTCTGCATCCGTTAGCCTGGGTTATAACCCCCAGATGAACCTCACCAATGACTTCCTCACTTACGATGGTGGCGATACCGACTTCCTCGGCTTTGACGATGGCTCCCGCGCGTTGCCTAATGGGGCGGGCAGGGCCAATATCCCCACTCCTATCAGCGGTAACTCCTCTGAGGAAGTGGGCCAGTTTATCCGCAGCTTCAACCCGGAGCTGGGCGCCAATCGCGAAACCAGCTTCCTCGACTACAGCGCCAGTGTGTCTCTTGCCAATCAGCTTACACTGAACAACGAAAAAGAAGGCAAACTCGGCTATATAATGTCCCTCTCCTATCGCAATGACTACACTTACTATGATGATGTATTTTATGGAGAATACCAGCGGGTGACAGACCCGGCAGATTACGAGATGATATATGCCAACGATCAGTTTGGACAACTCGGTGAGCAAAGTATTCTGATCGGCGGACTTGCAGGCCTGGCGTACAAAACTCAACGCTCCAAGTACCGCCTCACTGCTATGCGCCTTCAAAATGGGGAAAAGCGTGCGGGCCAGTTCGTGATCGACAACAACGGCGACGCGATTGGCCAGTCTGGTTTCATCGCGTTGTCTGACAACCTGGAATACAATCAGCGTTCCCTGACCAACTTCCTGCTGAACGGCACACACGTACTGGGCGATAAAGGATGGGAAGTGGACTGGCGTACTGCTGCGACTATCTCTACCTCTGATGATCCGGACATCCGTAAGACGGCCTTCACGGCATCTCCGGTTGATACCAACTTCGTAGCCGGTGCAGGAGGCAACCCTTCACGGATCTGGCGCTACCTGGACGAGACCAACCTGGTCGGGAAAGTGGACGTCACCAAGCAATATACCTTCCGGGGTGAAAATGCCCGGCTTAAGTTTGGAGGTGCCTATACCTTCAAAGAGCGGGATTACGAAATCCTCTTCTATGACGTTCAGTTCTTCGGAGGCAGTACTTCTTTTGATCCGGCCCCAAATGATGTACTTGTTGATGAGAACCTGTTCCCAACCGGAAACATCTACTATCAATCGGGCAATAATATTCCTAACCCGAACCAGTATAATTCAACAGTAAGCAATACAGGACTATACGTTTCCAACGAAGCTGACCTGTTCCCAGGCCTTAAAACCATTGTTGGCATACGTGCAGAAAACTACGTTCAGCGCCATACCGGCCGTGACCAGCGTTTTTCCAGCGGTGACCCCGGAGGAAATAACCTGGAAAGCGAAAAGGTCCTGGATGATCTGGACTTTTTCCCTTCCGTCAATTTAATTTACAGCATTCAGGAAGAGCAGAACCTGCGCGCAGCTTACTCCCGGACTATTGCGCGGCCTTCCTTCAAAGAGCTGTCCTTTGCCCAGATCCTGGACCCGGTAACCAACCGGATTTTCAATGGTAGCCTGTTTAGCCTCGGAGCCTGGGACGGCAATCTGGTAGCGACTCGTATTGATAACATCGACCTGCGCTGGGAGCTGTTCATGGAAGGCGGACAGATCTTCTCTATCAGCGGTTTCTACAAGCGGTTCGATCAGCCCATAGAATTGGTGCGGCTGCCTCAGGCGGCGACCAGTGCGGAGTTCCAGCCCCGTAACGTGGGGGATGGGCAACTCTTTGGATTGGAATTTGAAGTGCGCAAGAGCCTGAACTTCATTGCTCCTGCGCTGGGGGACTTCTCCTTTAGCGGTAATGTCACCGTGGTAGAATCTCAAATTGACATGACCGATGCAGAGTTTAACAACCGTCAGTTATTTGAGCGGGAAGGGCAAACCGTCGAGAATACCCGCCAAATGGCCGGGCAGGCACCTTACGTCATCAACGCAGGCCTGACCTACGGCAACCGCGATAACGGAATCGACGCTGGCCTGTTTTATAACGTCAAAGGGGAAACGCTGCAGATTGTAGGCACCGGCTTGTACCCGGACGTCTACTTCCAGCCCTTCCATAGCCTGAACTTCAGCTTCAATAAAAAGCTGGGTGTAGAGCAGAATACAACCCTCGACTTTGGCATCAACAATATCCTGAATGACGAGGTGGAGAGCTTCTACCAGTCCTTTGAGGCGACACCACAGATTTTCAACCGGGTGAATCCGGGCGTTTCCGTTAGCGTAGGCATTAGCCACAAGTTTTAATTACGAGTATGAGTATGTTTGGAGCACCTTTACGTTGTAAATCACCTCCAAACATACTCTCAAGCCTTTTCGAGCTTTGGCTTCAGGCTATTGTACAAGCCCAGTACCTCTTCCCGCCGTTTCAGCAAGGCCTCCACCTGCCGGTTGGGCACGATGCGCAGACGCCGGTGTTGCCGGTATTCATGCCGGTACTCCAGGTAATACAGTGCGAAGTAGCCCGACAATAACAGGCCCAAATAAGCCGGGAGCAGCCACCACGCCTGTGTGGCGAGAGTGACTACAATTATCGTCAGGGTGCTCAGCAGGTACATACCCAAGCTGACGGCCCAGCGTACGGGCATCACAAATTCGTGGGTTTTAACGCGAGTTTCGGAAATACGCTTGCCGGGTAGCGTCAGTGGTTTGTTGAAAGCATAGCCCAAGGCAAAGACGGGAAAGCCCAGCCACAGGGGCCAGGCCGCCGGGGGGGCGCCGCGGTGCACAAGGGTGCGGTCTTCCAGCCCGAACTGCCCGAGGTGCTCCATGTAGTTGCCTACTGCTTCCCGCAATTCAGGCAGCAACCCGGGATCTGCTCTGCTCACTTTCGTGGCTACAGCTTTTTCCATTTCGAAGCGCTCCGGGTCATTGGATACTACCGGGAAGCGAGGCGCTTTAAAAGCACTGCGGTGCATTTGCAGGAGGCCTTCCACCACCTCATCGTTTTCGGGTTTTTCTACAACTACAAGACAGTCTTCCAGAGCCGGCTTTACCGCATTGGTCAGCTCCATGATGGCCCTGTTGGGGTTGTGCACATATTCCTCCAGATAGTCCCGGGCTTTAACCGGCTCACCAATCTCTATCATCACCTCTGAGCGCGGCCGCTCGGCATAGGTGAAATTGACACCGCCGGGCACGATGTAGACCTCTTCCAGATCGTACGCTTCAATAGCGCCGAAAGCCATTCGGGCAGTGCCTTTTTTCAAAGGCCGCAGCCGTTTCACCTGTATCGTACTACCCTCGATGAGGATCATGACCGTGCGGTCGTCGTGCAGGGCTTTAAAAACAGACTGAAAAGTCTCATAGTTATTCTTGACCTTGCTGTAGCCACCGTCTTTACGCCGATAAATGGGCAGCATATTCAGGCTGCGCAGCAGTTGATCGAAGATTTTCTTCTGGAACAAATTGCCCCGGACCAAAAAGAAGAGCGGGCGGTCCAGGAAGCAGGCCATCAGGCAGGGTTCGATAAAAGCGGTAGGGTGGTTGGATGCCAGAAAAACCGGCTTATCCCTAGGCATACGCTCGGCATTGGAGACGTAGATTTTTCGATAAAAGGCTTTCAAACCCAGGCGGGCAATTGGCCGCACAAATGAATACAACATGTAAGCTTTCCATTGGTTATTGAGGGCGTAAAGTTAACGATATTTCAAAAGCCTGCAGTAGGTATTGGCCAATCGCTGCTGAGAAAAGCCCAATCGGTACATGTTGAAAACGATCAGATTGGCCAGTTGCACCCGCATGTAGCTGTTTTCTTCGTACTTGCGGGCGGAAATCAGCGTCGCCTTGGGCATTATTTTGAAGGGGTATTTTTTGCGAGCCCGCTGCAGCAAGTCGTACTCTTCCATGATTACATAATCCTCCCGGTAGCCTTGCATAGCTTCGAAAACAGCGCGGTTGATGTAGATCGACTGATCACCGCCCCGGCACCAAAGGAAATCAAAGCGGGTAAAATAGGCATTGATGCGCAACAAGGGATGGTCTGTATCGAAGCGCGACTGATAAGCGCCCATCGGATACCCCCCGGACCGGGCGGCAGCAATATCGTCCAGGTAAGAAGCCGGGGGCAGGGTATCGGCGTGGACGAAATAGAGCACCGCTCCCCTACTCTGCTGTGCGCCGTAGTTCATCTGCCGTGACCGCCCTTTCTGCGGGGCTTTCAGGACCGTCGCACCGGCTGCCGCAGCGATTTCGGGCGTACCATCTGTACTGCCGGCATCCACGACTAGTATATCCACGACCCGATCATCGGCATTTTCACGCAAGTGCTGTACAAGCGGACCGATATGCCCTGCTTCATCCAGGGCAGGTATAATAATACTGACTGTCATTGATTATTGCTTTTTCAGAAATCATCGCTCCTTCAAAACGCCTCCCCTACCGTCAGGTAAAAACCGCTCGTCCCTTCACCAAACCCGTAATCCAGGCGTACATGGACCTGCTCGGCTTCCAACAGGAGAAAACGTAGCCCGAGCCCGGCGGTCCATCGCGTATTTTGGGCCCGGAAGCCTGAGATTTGGCGAGCTACATTCCCCAGCCCTCCGAAGACGGCCCCTTTGAGCCGCCAAAATAAGGGAAACCGGTAACTCGCCTGCAGGATGGCCATCTGCCGGTCGCGATAGCGGCCTTCATAGAAACCGCGCATGCGCCGGGTACCGCCCATAAGCGCCAGGTGCGTAAAGGGAGGATCACCGGTATTGGCCTCCAGATAGGCGTTGAGGGCTACAACCGCTCCTGTCCCGGCAGACCAGTACTTGCGGGCATCAAGGGCGTACTTTGTGAAATCGAACTGACTCCCCACGAAGGAACCACTGCGGACCGCTCCAAGTTCAAGGTAATGCCCTGCGGTGGGATAGAACACGTTGTCGCGCTGATCGAGCAGCAGAAAACCGCCCGCTGCCGTCAGCAGGCCGCCCGATTGGCCCGTTGCCCCTTCTGCTTCCAAAAGGCCACCCGGCTCCAGGCCACTTACGTCCATATCATCGAGCCAAAAGCGGAAGCCAACGTACCACTGCCCGAAAGTCCGGCGAGCAGCGTTTAGGCGTACCCTGGGAAAAGCCAGGTCGAACAACTCTCCATCGTAGTCTTCGTACTGATTGCCAATGCCGTAATAGAAATAGGTGTACCGGTAGTAGCCCAGCTCACCGTAAACGTTGTACTGCCCGGCTTTGGCAAACACCTGAAACGGCAGATAGGCCAGGACCTGATTTTCCAGGGTGTATGCGCCCCCCAGCTGCAACTGCGAGGGCCGGCTTTCGGGCGACTCTCCGGGCAGGCGGAAGGTGTAGATACCTGCTGCCCCGAAGCCCCAGCTCGTTTCGGGCGTCAGAAAAACAATAGGCAACGCAACGATGCGGGAGGAGGATTGCTGTAGGGAATCTTTGCTGTCTTGTCCGTACAGCAGGCCCGCCCCAAAACACAACAAGAGGAACAAGGTGGTCTTCATGTTGACAAGGTACGAATATTGACAGGGGTTTGGATTAGGGGGGGTGGGAATAGACTGCAGGAAGTGAATACCATTTATGGTAATGTTTATAGTCTGTTAGGGCATTTGGTAGTAGGCTGTTCAGCCTGCTTTTACTCGTCACTAATTCCACCAGTGCGCCGTCAAGCTTGAAAAGTTGGGTGGCCAGAGCTGAGCAGAAGGAGTACTTCCCCCAGGCTGAGGATAACATGTGACTTCTCCAAAGTCGACTTTTATATGCGGTCTGTTCTACTTGTCATTCCATACCTGACAGAGCACCAGTCCCCACCGTCTCCGAAAACCGGATGGCCATAGATGCCGCAATAAAAAAGTTGTTGTTTGTGGGGGCGGTTGGCGTTTCAAAAATATTTTCCCTGTTGTTTAGCAAACGGCCTTCCAGTCTGCAAATGATATTTGGTGTGGGTGCGTAGTCGAGATTTAATGAGTAGGCTGTCGTTTGGAGAGCGTTCCCCGTTGCGGTTGTTGTGATGATGCCTGTTTCGTCCTGATAGGATTCAACCCGTACAGCCGTTTTCCAGGTTTGGTTGATGGTGTATTGCCCAATGATTACGGGGCTGTACCAAAAGTCATAGGTTGAACTGTTTTTGGTGCTTTGCTGTGCTCCGAGGTCGAAACCTGCGATCAACCCAAACTTGTCAGTAACCTGAAATTGCCCGTAAAGGTTATTGAAGTACCGTAATCGCCTTGTTGTGTCGGGGTCATCAGTTCCAATAAAGGTACTCCAGTTGAGTCTTACCTTTTCGGTAGGGCTGAAATTAACCTGTGTGCCAAATGACTGCATGGAATTGCCTTCCAAACGCTGAATACGTTGCCAACCGTTGGTGATCAATGCTGCTATTTGCCATTGGTCGTTTGGCTGATAAGTCAGTTTTGCGCCTGTCAGAAAGTAAGGGGAGTTTTCTGCCAGCAGGGACCGCGTCAGAGTCATATTGTCCATTGAAATGGCGCTTTCAAATCCTATGTGAGAAGGCAGGATGCCTGCATCTAACCATAGGTTGTTTTCTTTATTGAGGGCAATTCCAATGTTCGCTTCAAAGATATTCTTCAAAAGCCCCGGTTCGGCTGCGTAGTTGTCATTGGCGTAGGTCCCTGTTTGCAAGGCAAAACCAGCTCGGTATTTGGTATGCTGCAGGTCGAATTTTATCAGCCCTAAATTCAAATTAAATTCATTATGCCGGTTGTGGTTGAATAAAAACGGTTGCCGCCCTGTGCCTTGCGGCTCGTTAAAATCATACACGTAGAATATATCTGCAAAACCTGAAATATTGAGTACCGGCTTTTGGGACCAACTGCTGTCCACCTGTGCGGAAAGGGTGAAACTTATTAGACAAAAGGCGGCCATCACTTTATACTGCCAAATCTTCTTCATCTTCTATTGTTTTAATCCTGTTTTTCCTTGCCAAGATAGCCAATCCAAAAGTCAATAAGCCTAACCGGCCTACGAACATTACAAAAATAACCACCACTTTACCCCAGGCCGTCAGGTTGCCGGTGATGCCTGTACTTAGCCCTACAGTACTAATGGCGGATGTTGTTTCGAACAGGATTTGATCTAATGGAAACGGTTCAGTCATGGCCAGCAAAAAAGTGGACAGGAAGATAACCGATGCGTAAAGCATAAAAACGGAGGTGGCTACATACAGTCTTTCCAATGGAATGACTCTCCCAAAGAAAGTGACTCGCCGGTTGTTCCTGATCCTGCTCCACATGATCGCCAATAAGGCGGTCAGCGTAGTGGACTTCATGCCCCCGCCTGTCCCTGAAGGGGAAGCCCCTACGTACATCAGGAAAATAATCACCAGCATGACCCCCAAAGAAAACCTGCCAACCGAAACGGTATTGAAGCCTACTGTGGTCAGTGCAGTCATAGACTGAAAGAAGGAAACCATGAGTTTGTTTTCACCCAATTGGCTTACCGAAGGCTCAAAAAAGTATATCATCACCGTGCCAAGGGTTAACAGTAAGATGATGACTCCAAAAATAATGATGGTGGTAAACGTTATTTTCTTTGTTTTCCCCGAAATTCTGTTCCACAGGTCGGTCACCACAATAAAGCCCAATGAGCCGGAAATAGCTAAAACCGAGATGATAGTGTTGATAAACGTATGGTCTGCAAACTGCTCAAAACTATCATTATACAACCCAAAGCCGGCGGTGCAAAAGGCAGAAACGCTATGGAAAATACTGCTCCAAATGGCGAAGTTGTGCTCAACACCTGCTCGTGTGAACGCAATATAAAAGCACAGCGCCCCAAGGGTTTCCAACAGGATGGTGAAGACAATAACGGACTTTAAAAAATCTTTGATATCAAAGCCCTTCGGCATGGTAAACTCTGCATTTAAAATCCGCTGATGCCAACGGGTCAGCGGGCCTTTCCTCGAGAGGATAACAAAGGAGGTGAAGGTCATATAGCCAATTCCACCAATCTGGAAAAGTAACATCACAATGAACTGCCCAAACCAATTGTAGGTATCAAAAACGCTTACGGTAACCAGCCCGGTGGTTGAAATAGCGGAGGTGGCTATAAAAAGGCTATCTAAAGCTGCAACGGATTGCTTATGAAAAAATGGCAGGCAGAGTAGCCCCCACCCTATCAGGGTATAAGTCAAAAAACCATAAAGCAGGTTTTGCTGAGGAGAAAGGGAAAGCTGAAACTTCAGGTACCGTTTCCTGAATTGATACCAAGTGCTTTTTTTTGCTTTTTTGCTCCTGCTTTTTGTTGAGGGCAGTTCGTTTACGGGCTCCATTTTTGTTTTTTTTAGAAATGGAAATACCTGAAGTAGATAAAAGCCGTAACCCCCAAACCTATCATTAGGATACCCGGGGCAATCAAATGCCTGATGTCCGCATACCATTCCGAAATAGATTCGTAAGGTTTGCCATTACCTTCATCATAGAAAAAGTCCCATTTCATCGGTGTAATCTTTTAATACGGCAAAGATCAGATGAAAGTGATAAGCAGAAAATCAAGGATCGTCCCTCTTGTATAAAGATTTCATAAAGAACTGGCCTGTAGCGTATGTTTGGAGCACCTTTACGTTGCAAATCACCTCCAAACAAGCTCTAATTGCGCTTTTTGAAATTCCTATAGGCCTCCGTCAAAGCATGAAAGGATAAAAGCATGATGATGATGGTTCCTATAGTTAAGGCAACTATTAACATGATCTTGATGCTACAGTCGTTCATCTCTTGTTTCTTTTACGTTCAAACTTCAGGAAATTTGTATACGTAAAAAATCAAGATCGAAACACTTTGCGTAAAGATTTTATAAAGACTACTGAAAGCGATAACCGACACCGCTTTCCGTTGTGATGCGCTGGGGGTTGTTTGGGTTTTCTTCAATCTTCTTGCGAAGGGTTCCCACAAAAACCCGCAGGTATTGCGTTTCGGTTTGATAACTGTAGCCCCAAATTTCTTTTAGCAGGTATTGATGGGTCAACACTTTACCTTCATTTTTAGCAAACAGTGCCAGTAAATTGTACTCGGTTGCAGTGAGTTTGATGGCTTCCCCTTTTAGCTTAACGATCCGGGCAATTAAGTCAATTTCAAGATCTCCGCAAGTGATTGTTGAATCATTTTCTGTGTTTTGACTTCTTCGGATAGCAGACCGGATTCTTGCTAATAATTCGCCGGTGCGGAAAGGCTTGGTCAGGTAATCGGTTGCCCCATTGTCGAGGGCAGAAACGATGTCGGCTTCCGTATCCTGAACCGAAAGGATGAGAACAGGCTTGTTATACCATTCCCGTAGCTCTTTCAAAATTTCGTGTCCGCTTTTATCCGGCAAGCCAATATCGAGCAGAATAAGGTCGGGCGGATGACTGGCCGCTAAAACCAGCCCTTCATTGCCAGTGCTGGCCTGAATGACTTTATAGCCATTGCTCTCCAGGTTTATTTGCAGCAGCTTTCTGATTTGCGCTTCATCATCAATAATGAGTATTTCTGCCTTATTCATTTTCCAGATTTATTTGTTGCGAAAATTCACAGGGGATTTCAATGATGAACTTTGCCCCGCCCTCCTGCCTGTTGACCAACTGCACATTGCCACTCATGGCCTTCGTAAAACCTTTTACAATTGAAAGCCCCAGCCCGGTCCCGCCTGCTCCGGTGTGGTTTAACCGGTAGAATTTATCGAAGACGAGATCGATTTCGTTTTCAGGGAAACCCTCTCCATTGTCCAATACTTGTATGATGCAGTTTTTATCGCTATAGCTGACTTCAATTTTTATCTCCGTGTTTTGGGGTGTATGCTGCAAGGCATTATGGATCAGGTTATAAAGAATTTGCTCCACCAAACCACTGTCCAATTTAAACAGCGGCAAACTTTCATCAGGCGCGAACTCGATTTTGTGATGATTGGCGTTGTCTTGGTTGTCTTGGATAGCTGAGAAGACCAGCTCGTTCACATCGCACCAATCGGCCCGGGGTTGGATAAACCCCGCTTCGAGCCGGCTCATACTCAGGAGGTTTTCCACCTGCCTGTTTAACCGGAACGCTGCGATTTCAATTTCCGAATGAAGCGCATCCCGATTGTCTGCGGAGAGTTTGGTTTGATCATCCTTTATCGTGTCTACTGCACCGATAATGGTTGAAATAGGCGTCCTCAATTCGTGTGAAAGAGAATTGAGCAAAGTATTGTAGAGTTGGATGGCCTTGCCCTTTTCTTCTTCATCCCTTTCTTTCCTTTCCACTTCGCGGATTTTGAAAGTCAGCACCGCGTTTATCGAGGCGATCACGAAATACATCAGGAACATCAGGCCGTCTTCCGGCGTGGCAATTTGCCAGTTAAAAATGGGTGGGATAAAAAAGAAGTTCCAAATCAAAGCGCTAAGCAATGCGCAAAGCATTACGGGCAGGATATCAAATAGAATAGCATTGACCGAAACGACTAATAGCAAAATTAAGGCGACTGCTCTGTAGCCAATAAACTCAACGGAAAAAAAGCATAAAACGGCCGTCAATATGATCAGCAAAACACTGATTAGGTATTGCTTTTTCTTGCTGTATTTTCTGGTTTTAAGGAAGTCCAATTTTTGCCTCAAATATAACGATTGCGTTATAAAGATTTTGTAAAGGAATTGCTCTGTGCGTAGGTTGATCAAGGCAAAATCTCAAAAACCCTGTTTTGCTGGAGCCGAGTCTCACGGGAGGAGGCCGGTATATGTACACCTCGTTTCAACTTTTCCAAGAAAGTGGCTAATGTTCCGGGAAGAATAACGAACTTTATTGGCAAGAATATGTCTGGAGCGGTTTCGTCATGAAAATCAAGGATTTATGGTTCTGGCGAAGTCACTAAATTTGAGTTTAGCGGGCTAAGAGCGTGTTGGGACTTTTGTCTTCTAGTCGAAAACTAATAGTTTTTTGGTTAGACGAGGCATGAAAACCGGAGTTTAGCCTTAGCTAAATAGCCTGTCCCGCAGTTTGCGGGAAGGATTTTCGGGACGAAGTATAAGCAAAAAGTGTAGTTTGCAGACCGATTACTAAAGTCCCAACACGCTCTTAATCCTCTTATCGTAGGTTTACCATTGCACAGTTCGTCATCTACAGTTATTCGCTCAAAAATGTATTCCATCTTCTATCGTTTTTATTAGTACAATTCTCTGTTATTCAGAGTTCCCATAAAGTGGACCCGTCAGCCTGTGCCAGCGTGATTTCCTCGCAGAGCCGGTTCATGTTGAAGTAGAGCGTGCGCAGCCCAAGGGAACAGGCATGGTGGCCCAGGGCGCAAAAAGAAAAAGTCAAAAATCACTTATTGTGCCCGAGGGGAGTATATGTTTTGCTTGCGGAGCTATTCTTTTTCGCCATAATTAAATAAAAGAGAAATAACATTGTCCAATTCAGCATCGTCATCATTATTGAATACGATTACCCCAATACCAGAATTCGTATCATAATACATTTCAGTTGTTGTTCCTTTTTCTCCTCCACTATGTCCCAAAACACTTTTATTATTTATATTCTCATAATAAAATGACAAACACTGTTCTGAACTGCCAAATTGCAAGGTTTTCATCTCCAACATGCCTGCCATTGATAATATTTCAACACTATTTAAAGTACCATTTTGTATTACGGCTCTTAAAAACTGCGATAAATCTAATACCGTTGTTCGCAAGCCTCCATTTGGATAGTCGGGAAATGTGTAATGTGGGTTAGCACTTGTAATGTCTGATGAATAAGGAACGGCTAACTCTTCAATGGGAGTATTGGATAACCTCCATTCTGTTTTTGTCATACCTAAGGGTGTGAAAATATTATTCTTACAATAGACATCAAAAGGCGTTTCGGAAATTCTTTCTACTAAATATCCAACAAGTGCAGAAGCTAAATTGCTATAATCCTCACTTGTTCCAGGCTGATTATTTGAAAAATTATTCGCTGAGAAAAATTGACCACTACTCAAAAATACATCATTGAAGAATTGTTCTAAAGTCATTGAACAATCATCTCCATAACAGTCCAAATCTAAATTATTCTGAAAATCATCCGAGATGCTTGATGTATGACTAAGTAACATTCTGTAGGTGATTGCGATGTCGGGAAAATCTGGATTTCGGACTGAAAATGGCAAATATTGGTTAATATCATCATCTAAAGAAATTGAATTTTCCTCAAGTGATTTCATTAAAGCCACGGCTGTAATTGTTTTAGAAATAGAAGCCACTAAATAACGAGTATTGTCTGTTGCTAACTTATTATTAGCTTTATCTGCGAAGCCTTGGGCGTTGGAATATAAAATCTTATCATTTTTTACCACACAATATGAAATAGAAGTGAGGTCATTGTCTTCCATTTCAATTTTTAACTTTTCTTCGAGTTCTTCCTGCGAATTAACGGTTAAATCGTCACCTTTTTGACAGGATAAAACGCTCAAAAGGAAAAAGATAAATAATATCCTTAAACCATTATTGTTCATAATTTTATTTTTTTCTTACAGTACCGACTAATGTAAATATTTTCGTTGAATTTCATCTGGTGAATTACACATAACGACCAGGCTAGCCGCAGTGTCCCGAAGGGCATTGCGTATAGGTATTGTTGTACAAAACCTAAAGGTAACTAAAGCGGGTGCCAAAGCAGCCGGTTCGTTACCTTTAGCCTTATTTCATATTCTAAACTTCAAGATGATGAAAAAAAACGGTAATTGAAAGAGCCTGCGAAGAAATCCCCGCATTCAAAGCCACCTACCAGCAGCTCCTGACAAACGTGCGCCTCAACGGCTGCTCCGAGAGCCCCCTCTGCAACGACGGCCGCTGCCTGGCAAAGCTCGCACTCTACTTCCGCTGCTGCCCCACCACGCTGCCCGACGCGCAGATCAACGAGTACCTACTCCTGCTGCGCGACACGCAAGCCCCCTCCTATTCCTACTTCAAGCACACCGTGTACGGGCTGCGCATGGCCTTCCGCCTCACCGGCAGGGAAGACCGCGCCATCCGCTTGCCTTCCATAAAGCGCATTAAGTCCCTGCCTGCTGTCTTCAGCAGGGCGGAGGTCAAGATGCCCTAAACTCCTAATGCCTTGGCAAACCGACGCGGATTGCCCTGCTTGTTTAGGGCCTGGGCACAAAAAATGGGCTCCTGGGTACGCGCCCGGCCTGCATAAAGTCCAATTTTGCCGGATGCGGGCAGCCAAAAAGAGTCAAGCTGTCTCTAAATTGCCCGCCACCGGGACCGCCCCGGCCCTAAAAAGCCCTATTGATTACCTCAGTGTATGTTTGGAGGTGCACTTCGGCTGATAATCAAAGCCTTGTGAATCCCGGTCATACCGGGACGTCATGGAAAAATGCTTATTTGACCCCGCAATTCTGCGGGGCAGGCTCCGCCAAACGCGCATTTTTCCATTTAGCCATAACCACAACTCTTTGATTATCAACTCTCGTTTGCTCCAAACATACACTCATAGTGCCCGCTTCCACTACTCGGCTCCGGCTTCGTACAACACCAGAGCGTAAAGTCTTGGCTTGCAGCCGACTTTCGCTCTTAGTTATTGGCAGTAGTTGTTTTCTTGATAAGCTCAATTACTCATTTAATTCAATAGCTATTTCCTTAAGGGCTATATCAATTTTATCCCTACCTTGTTTGTAACCAAATATGATGTTTTGCAAATTATCTTCTAATACATATATTCTATTAATAAATTGAATACGTTCACGAGTATCGAAATCGATCTCTTGATTAACCATGTTAAAATTTTTTATCAAAACAGGCTCTATAACTCTTTGAAAGGCGAGTGTATACTCTTCCTGTAATGTTTCGATATCTTCGTCGTAAGTATAATAGACCGAGCTTACGGTAAAAAGCAAGTTGCTATTTTTAATTATTGAAACAATATCAGAATATTTAATTAATTCAAAGGCGCTCTTGTCAACAGCAAAAAAATTATACGTTGACAATTGTAAACACTGTTCCGCTTCTATATCCTCATTGCTTCCTAATTTATCTCTCAATAAAGCTAGGCTATCAGCCCTACTTAAATTAAACGTAATCAGTTCATCTAGTGAAGCCTTATCACTTTCCAGGGACTCTTTTAATATGGTCAAAAGATTTTGTTTTTTCTCTGTTAAGCTTTTTTCAACCGCCCTGTTATTAAGCCAAAAGGCTAAAATTACACTAAACAGAACTACAATAAAATTAAAAAGGTGGGCTGACCACGTTTTATTCATCGCACTTAACAAGAACTTGATCTTCTTCATATCTACTCATTATTTTCACGAATTAAATTTAGGGCAAATTCAAATTTGCTGTTTTTGCCTTTAACAATATCGCTCCATTTTTGAAATACTTTATAATCAGGAATTACTCCAAGCCCAGGTTGTTCTGGTTTGACATTTATTTTATAATGCACAATTGGTATTTTAACTTTTATCTTTGTATTGGGCAACTTTACATAATGGTCATAACCGCTTACATTCCCTTCATAAGTACCACCTGTTTCTTCTCCTATAAATAGGGCTCTATCAGTCATTTTTAACATACTGGAAAATTCTGCTCCACCAGAAAATGTCACACCACTTGTTAGTACATAGACCTTGCCCGTGTATACTAATTCTTGTTGCGGCTTTTTATAATTAAAATTTGAATAATAGTCACTCATTAATGTAAACTTACCTCGATGTGGAATGTCCTTAACTATGCTCCAGCCATCTTCGATATCTGATTTATCATTTTTGAAATTGTCATACAAGTTTCTTGGCGCTAACACCTTTTCATATTTCTGAAAAGGTTCTTTAATTAAATAACTAACAAGCAGATTTTCGTTACCCTCTGCACCACCTACATTTTCTTGAACATCTATAATAAGGTGCTTAATATTTTTCTTTTTGATTTCTGTAAAACTTTCTAAATAAAATTTCTGAAAATCTTCATGGCTATAAAAATCGGGAATGGATAAATATCCTATACTATCAGCAATGGTTTTATACTCAAAATCAGAAGGTCTTTTTACGGTATTTAATCTGTTCTTTTCATCTTTTATTTTAGGTAAAGATGTTGCGTTAATGGTAAATGTTTTAATTTCTTTCGAGTCATATTTTTTTATCTTGATTTTAAAGGTCTTGTGTTTACCGTAAGCAAGAGCATATTGTAAAGGGAATTCCCAGCTTACCCATTCGTAAAATGAGGTTTCGTTAAAGCCGTCTGTAACTATATAAGGCTTTAAGTTTTGCATAATACTTGGTAAAGTATTTCCATTTATAGAAAGAATTTGGTCGCCAAACTCTAAACCTGGATTGTGCTTGGAATAGTACTTGGTCAAAATTACCTTTTTATCTGAAAACTCCATACCAATAGGTATAAATGATTTTGATAAACCAAGCTTAGTTTTTGTCCAAAATGAAGGCTCTGCTCCAGAGTGTCCTTCGTTAGTAAGCGCAATTAAGGCACTTACTTTTTTGAAAAATTCAACCTTATCGGTAGCTTCAATGGTATTTCTTATACTATCTATTTTTTGGTCAACTATTTCTTTTTCCACATATTGATAAAGTCCCTGATGATTCACTCTAAGTTCTTGCACTAAAAAGTCATAGTCGATTAGTAGTTTTTCTTTAGGTACCTGGCTGTGAACCTCCGCAGAAAAAGCCAAAAGGAATAAAAGCGATATGATTTTGTTCATCTCAATTGTTTTAACACAAATTTAGACGAGGACAAATTAAATGACTTGTAAAATCTTGCAATTACTAATCTTGAAGTGTTTTCTGATAATTTCGTGGAGAAAGACCAATAAAGCGTTTAAATTGATTTGAAAAATGAGCCATATCTGTAAAGTTGTACATATATGCTAAGTCTGTAAGATTAGTGGTTTTTGAAATTGATTCCTTGGCTTCAAACACACGATTCATTAAAACATAATTCATGGGTGACATACCACAAAAATATTTGAAAGTTTTCGCAAACTTAAATTTATCCATTTCGCAGTGTTGGGCTATCGTATCCAGATTAATAGTGTTCTTAAGGTTGGTATCTATAAACTTTATAGCTTTCCCCCAATCCTTATTGAACCTAAAATTAGTTTCGTGGCATGTTTTGGTGCTATGACGTATTAGCCTCTTTAGAAATTTTTCAAGTAAAGAGGGGTCTAACTTATTCTGGTTTTCTTTCGTGTAATTTATTAGATTTAGAAAATGACTATTTAGTTGCATATCTAAGAATGAACGTTTTTCAAAAAAAACATGTTCTCTGCCAGCTATTTCGTCAATGACATTTTGAGGAACATAAATAGTATGGAACGATAGCTTTTGATGATGTACTAAAAGCGGATTAGCATGGATTTCATCTGGGTTAGTGATTGAAGTGTGATTCTTTTCACTGTAAATTCGTTTTTTATTAATTTCAATACATTCAATACCTTCTGTAATTAAGGAAATACAAAAATGTTTATGGTAGTGATCAGGAAAGGGTTTCGATTGACCAATCATCGAAAGTATTTCAATGTCTTTTCGGTTGTTTATTTTGATTAGTTCTGTCATTCTTTAATTACCGCCAACAGCCCGCATAAACGCAGGTGGGGCGTTTAGCCACACTTGCCGTTTTATGCTGTGTTGTACAAAACCTAAAGGTAACTGAAACGGGTGCCTAAGCCTCCATTTCGTTACCTTTAGTCTTATTTCAAATATTTAAACTTCAAGATGATGAAAAAAAACGGTAATTGAAAGAGCCTGTGCTCAAAAAATGGCCCCCCAGGTACGCGCCCGGCCTGCATAAAGCCCAATTTTGCCGGATGCGGGCAGCCAAGAAGGGGCAAGCTGCCTCTAAATTACACCGCCACCGGGACCGCCACGGCCTCAAAAAGGCCTATTGATTACCCCATAGTGCCCGATTCCACCGCTCAGCTCCGGTTTCGTACAACACCAGAGCGTAAAGTCTTGGCTTGCAGTCGACTTTCGCTCTTAACATTAATGGCAATGCAGCAAGCTGCAATGCCACGGTAACGGTGGAAGACAACGTACCGCCAATGGCTATCTGCCAGAACGTAACCGTCCAACTGGATGCTAACGGCAACGGTTCTACTACTCCCGCAGCGGTCAATAATCTGTCGTCCGATAACTGCGGTCTCGCCAGCCTGACGCTGGACGTAATGGACTTCACCTGCGCCGACGTAGGCCCCAATACGGTGACGCTCACGGTAATCGATGTGAACGCCAACCCGGCCACCTGCACCGCTACGGTTACGGTGGAAGACAACGTAGCTCCTACCGCGCTTTGCCAGAACGTCACCGTGCAACTCGATGCCAACGGAAACGGCTCTACCAAGGCTAACGCAGTCGACAACGGTTCCAACGATGCATGCGGGGTCGCTTCGCTTTCCCTCAGCCAGGCCAGCTTCGGCTGTGCAGAGGTCGGCGCTAATGCCGAGACCCTCACCGTCACCGATGTCAACGGAAACGTCAGCACCTGCAGCACTACCGTCACCGTTGAGGATAACGTAGCACCTACTGCGCTTTGCCAGAACGTCACCGTCAACCTGGAGCCAAACGGAACATATGCGCTAAAGCCAACCGATGTTTATAATGCGGGGGCCAGCAGTGATAGTTGTGGGATTGCTTCTGTAAGCTTCCCTCCCGCTTCCTTTACCTGTGATCAGGCCGGGGCAGCCTTCCCCATCACTGTGACGGTGGAAGATTTCAGTGGGAATACAGACCAATGTATAGCTATGGTCAGCGTGGAAGCCGGCACCGCCCTGCCCTCCGGCTGGGCCGCCAGCGATATCGGTAGCCAGGGCGCCGGCAGCAGCTATGACTACGACCCCTGCGCCAGCAATAACCCTAACCGGGGCGACTTCACTGTATCCACCGGCGCCTACAATCTCATCCCCAACAACAGCGACAACCTCGCCTTCATCGGGCGCGAGCTGTGCAACAACGGCGGCATTCAGGCCCGCATCGAGGATGTCAGCGGGGGCTACGCCGGGCTCATGATACGTGAAAGCAGCGCTCCGGGCGCTAAAATGGTCGCCGTGTATTCCAACCTCACCAGCCTGCTGAGGCGGGAAATCCGCACCACCGACAACGGGCCGAGGGCTTCCGCCAGCCACTTCGCCCCCTTCCCCTACTGGCTAAGGCTCGTGCGGCAGAACGACTACATCCGGGCTTTCTACCGTACCTCGGACAACGGCAGCTGGACCCTCTTCCATCAGGCTTACCTGCCGATGAAGCCCTGCGTGGAAATGGGGCTGGCCGTCTTCACTACTGACCCGAACGGGCAGGCACAGGCCACCTTCAGCCAGGTGCAGTGGCAGTCCAACGTGGGCGGTAACAGCCTGGCCCTCTTCAATGAAGGCGCCGCAGCAGCACAGCCGGAAGAACGGGAGGCCAGCGTCTTCCCCAACCCGGCACGTTCCGGCTTCACCCTCGCCTTTTCCAAAGCCCCCGAAAGCAGCGGTACGGCCATCCTGCGCAATCAGATGGGGCAAGCCCTGGAGCAGCGCCAACTGCTGCCGGGCGAGGCCGCTACGGATTGGGACATAAGCCGCCTGCCGGGCGGGCTGTACCTTTTGGAGGTGCGCTAGGAAGGGTGGCCGCCACAGGTGCTGCGGGTGGTGAAAGCCAACTAGCATAGCACCTCTTCTACGTTACGGTATTCTGAGAATTGCCCGGGGTTTTACGCGCTGGGCAATTTTCTTTTTTTAGCCTCTATGCCGACTATCTATGTTTGTCCGGCTTATCATTCTATCCGATGAAGTATTGCATCTTCAATACAAATGGTTGTATGTTTGCAAACCACTAGTGGAGTCCCATGAAATCCAGGCTCAAAATATCGTTTGCAATAGCAGTGCTGCTTCCGTACTTACTTGGCGGCGGCTCGCTGAGCGCACAGGGGCCACTTTCGGAAAGCACCCTGCCTTTGCCCACGCAGCGCCTCGTCTGGGATATGGCTACCGGGCCGGAAGGCTACCTTTGGCTGGCTACAAAACTTGGCTTATTCCGCTATGACGGGCACCGGTACGTAGCGTACACTGATGCTCAAGGCACGCCCAACCGCATCAGTTACAACGATGTGATGCAAGTTTTGCCTACTCGGGACGGGCAGCTCGCGCTATTCAATGGCGTGCATACCGTGGATGTACTGAACCCTGCAACCAACACACTGAAGACCCACGACATAGGCGCAGGCACCTCACCCCGGGGTGCTATCAGGACGGCTTGCCGGCAGGCCGATGGCCGGGTGTTCTTCATCACCGAGCACGACGAAGGCTATGCCCTGTTCGAATACTTAGACGGAGCCTTCGAGCGGTGCTTTGAGCGCCGGGAGAAACGGCTGACAAACCCCAAGATGACAGCACAAGGCAGCCGGCGTTTTCATTTGGCGGCTCAGGAAGATGGTTCGTTCCTGCTGCACGATCAGGAAAACGGGCTGCTGCACCTGAGCAACGATGGGCAACTGCTGCGCCGCTTTTCACCAAAAGGGAGAAAGAACGAAGCCTTGAACTTTTTCCAGGCAGAAAAACAAGGCGGGATCATACTCGCGTAT
The DNA here is from genome assembly GCF_040219495.1 of Phaeodactylibacter sp. GTDB lineage: Bacteria > Bacteroidota > Bacteroidia > Chitinophagales > Saprospiraceae > Phaeodactylibacter. The sequence goes on from NZ_JAVJSK010000039.1 coordinate 22,870, forward strand.
GACGCCAAAAGCGGTATTTACCGCGTAGACCTGGCCAAGGGCAAGATAGAACTGGATGCGCGCTTTCCCGATGACGACTACGTTATCTGTAAAGCTGACGAACACGGCAACCTGCTATTCGGCGCTAAAGACAACAGCGGTATTATCAAATCTTTATGGATGCTCGACACGGAGGGCCACTTTACTGAAATAGAAGACTTATCCACCTGGCCGCCTTTCGGCATCCTGGTATACGGGCGAAATTTCTCGGATTTTTTCTACCTGGTCTCAGACAATGGGCTTTTGAAGATCAATACGAGGGAGCGGAATGTCAAGAGTTACTTAGCAAAGATGGGCATCAGTGGACGTGGGATAATGGGTGACGGGCAAGGGGGCATTATCATTACCACAGAGCGGCACGGCTGGTACCGGCTGGATAGCGCCTCCGATCAGACAAGCCCTATTGAGACCGGGGATATGGGCTACCCTGACCTGACCCCTCCGCAGTACCCGCGCAACCTGATTAAGGATACCAATGGCGATATCTGGGCATCGGCTTACGGAAACCCGCCGGTGACAGCCACACCTGATGGCTACCTACTGCGCTACCGCCCCTCGGAGGGCAGTGTGCGGGCTTTCAAAAACAAATACCGTATCGAAGCGCTGCTGCTGGATAAGTCCGGGATGTTTTATATAGCTTCGATTGGTACCTTGCAAAAGTTTGACCCTGCCACCAGCCAATTCGTCGAACTGCCAGGCAATTATGGCTTTTCACTCGCTCAGGGCGTCATCCCCAACTGCATCATGCAAGCTTGCAACGGAAAAGTATGGATAGGCACGGAAAAAGGGCTGGTGCAGTTCGATCCTGAGGACAGCAGTTTCGTGTCCTTTGGCGATGAAGGAAATAGGCCCGCACCATTTAGCAACAACATCATGGCCATCCACGAAGCTCCCGACGGGCGGCTTTGGCTGGGTACACAGGGTGGGCTGCACCTATTCAACGCGGCTACAGGCCAGGTAGAAACCTACACAGACCGCAACGGCTTGCCCGACAACAACGTATGCGCAATTTTGCCCGATGAACACGGTAATATATGGCTGGCTACTTTCAAGGGCTTAAGCTATTTTGAAACCAAGGCGAAGCGGTTTCGCAATTTCTACACCTCCGAAGGCTTCAACCACAACGAGTTTAACCGCCATTCCTTTTACCGTACCGAAGATGGCACCTATTTTATCGGGGGCATGGATGGCTTCAACGCCTTTCGGGCGGAGGAACTGATGGCGGAGAAGGCGGTCCCGAGAATTTTATTGTCGGAGATTGCCTTTTTTGGCCCAGGGGGAGACTCCCTCATCACGCGAACACATGGCTTGAGCAGGCTGCGTTCGATCGTGCTGCCAGCGGCTAACCGCTTTTTGCAACTCCGCTTTGCCCTCGACCATTTTTCGCACCCGGAACAAAACAGCTACTCCGTCTTTTTGGAAGGCTATGATGCCGGTTGGATGTCACTGGGCAATGTAGCCGAAGTGCGCTACAACAATCTGCCTCCGGGCAAGTACCGCCTTCATGTGCGGGGTGCAGGCCCCAGTGGTATCCTTTCGGAAAACACCATCGAACTGAACGTCCATGTGAGGCAATTCTTTTACCAAAGCGCTTGGTTTTACTTACTGCTTCTGCTGACAGGCATGGCGCTGATCGCCGCTTGGATCAGCCGGCTGCGCACGGAAAAGCTACGCCTCAAGGCTGAGGTCGAAAAGCGCACGGCGCAAATATGGGCAGATAAGGAGACTATTGAAAAACAGGCCAGCGAACTTCAGGAACTGGACCGGATAAAATCCCAGTTTTTCGCCAACATTAGCCATGAGCTCCGCACCCCGCTCACGCTCATCCTCAGCCCCCTGAAGCGGATACTGAAAAACGACAGCCTCAACCTGCCTGCCGTACGGCAACACCTGGAAATAATGGAAAAAAACGGCGAGCTCCTGCGCCTGCAAATTGAAGAGCTCCTCCAACTCAGCCGCCTCGATGCCGGAAAAGCAGCCCTGCAAAGAAGCTTAGTGGAGCTGAAACCGCTGCTGCAAAATACATTGGACCGCTTCGCACCCGCAGCTGCGCAGAAAGGCATAGACTTGGTCCTCGACTGGCAATTGCCGGAGATGCCGACGGTACTGCTCGACGCGCCAAAATTTGAAAAAATCATTAGCAATCTGATAGACAACGCCCTGAAATTCACTGCATCAGGCAGGGTCCAACTAACGGTGAGCGGTCAAGCTACAGCGCAACAGAACAAGCAGGTACTGCAACTGTGCGCAGCCGTTACCGATACCGGCAGAGGCATAACTCCCGTAGACCTGCCCCACGTTTTCGAGCGCTACTTCCAAACCCGAAGCGATGTTCTTGCTACCGCGGGCAGCGGTATAGGCCTGGCTTTGGCCAAATCGTTTGCGGTGCTAATGGGGGGAGACATCACGGTGGAAAGCCGCATGGGCGAAGGGAGCACTTTCACCTGTCGCCTGCCTTTGCCACTGGGTGAACCTAAAGCTTCAAAAAGCAGCAGTAGCAGCAGTCCAGAAAAGAGTCTTAAAGAAGCTGCAGAGCCCATAGTCTATCAGCTCCCCACGGCAACCAATGCAGACGGGCAGGCTGCAGAACGGTCCACCATCCTGCTAGCCGAAGACAATCACGACCTCCGGTATTACCTCCAACAAATACTGAAAGCCCACTATGAAGTGGTGGCAGTAGAAAATGGGCAGCAAGCCCTGCAATACCTCCAATCGGAATCTCCGGTTCAAAACCTGCTCATCCTGAGCGATGTCATGATGCCAGTGATGGATGGCTTTACGCTGCTGGAAAGCGTGAAAGCCGAAGAGGGCCTGCGAAAAGTCCCCTTCGTGATGCTCACCGCCAAAGCGGGCAGCGAAAACCGGCTGCGCGCCCTCCGTATGGGCGTGGACGATTACCTGCTCAAGCCCTTTGAGGAAGAAGAGCTGCTCGCGCGAATCGCCAACTTATTGGCCAACCTACGGCTGCGCTTGCAGTTCGCCGCAGAAGACCAGGTGCCCGAGCCAAATGAAGATACCGCTGAGCAGGAATGGCTGGAGACCGTGGAAAAAACTGCTCTCGCATCCCTCAATGACCCACAGCTGAGCATAGATTTCCTGGCGAAAAAAACCGGGCTAAGCCGCAGCAGCTTCCACCGCCGCATCAAAGCGGAAACAGGCCTGACGCCTAATTTATACCTTCGAGAAATACGTTTGCAGCAGGCTCGCCAACTGCTCGAAGGCGGCCTTGTAGACAGCGTCGCAGAGGCCGCCCGGCAGGTCGGCATCCGAAAGAGAGCCTACTTCTCGCAGTTATTCCAGTCCCGGTTCGGGCGCCTGCCTTCCTCCTATTTTCAACATCCGGAATGATTGTTCATCCTGAACGGCGTAGCAAGCTCCTGCTCCACTAACGCAGGCTTTTGGCCTGTTTGACCGAAATGGGGCACATGCTGACTGAATTGTGGCATGCCCTAAAATAGCGCACCTCGGCAGAGACAATAAACTTTGCAAAAACACACACTAATGACACCTTCCAAAAATAATATGCACTACAATACAGGAAATTCATGTTTCAATAAAGCAAGGCAGGTTGGGCTATGGATATTGTCTATGCTGTTGGCCGTGACGCCGGCCTGGTCAGGGCAGGTCTCTTTCATATCAGCTACTGATATATTGCTCATTGAGCCAGGTGGCGTAAACGAGGCCCCCAAACTGCCCAAAAGTGGCATCGGTGGAATTGTTACCGTGAGCAGCAATCAGGCCGATACCTACCAAGCCGGGATCAAAAACCCTAAACCCTTACCAGGCAATGCCCAGGTGGCCGAAGCCTTGCCAACTTGCCCAGCCACGGGGACGCTGACCTGGACTGGAGCTGCCGATACCGATTGGGGCAATGCCTCCAACTGGGATGCCGGTTGCGTGCCCATTGCCGACAATGAAGTCGTCATTCCGGATGTAGTCAATGCCCCCGTCATCATGGACGGCACGGCAGCGGCAGCCATGACGGTTATGGTCATGCCCGATGCCTCGCTAACCCTAGAGGCTATGGGCAGCCTCACCCTGGAAGGCGCTACGGGTATGCCTTCCGGCGGCCTGTACAACCAAGGTACAGTGACCAACAACGGACAAGTGGATATCGGGGCGAGCATCAGCCCCGGCGAGTACGGCCTGGTCAACGAAGGCTCGTTCAGCAACGAGGCTGGCAGTGAATTGAGCATTGACCGCGCGGGCAACATCGGTCTGTGGAACAAAGGCGGCACCTTGGCTAATGAAGGGAAAATCACTACCGGTGCGGTGGCGGGCACCTTACGGCCGGGCATCTACAACGAAGGCGACATCCAGAACAATGGCGGGGAAATAGAAATAGACCGCTACAACGGCGCGGGCATAGACAACCGTCCCAACAGTACAATTTCCAATTCGGGGCGGTTGGCCATTGGCCAACTATCCGGGCCTCTGAGCACCTGCATTTACAACTTCGGCCATATCCAAAACCTCGCCGGCGGCAAAATCGAATTGGATAACGGCAGTTCCGGTATTTTCACCACCACGACCGGTGGCGTCAGCAGTTCGTTTACCAATGCGGGCGAAATCGCCATCGGACAAATAGCCAATATCGGCGGCCCCGGCATTTACAACCAAAGTGCCTCCGGCGCCTCGGCCTTATTTGAAAACAAAGCCGATGGCGAGATACTGATAGACCGCTTTAGCGTAGGTATCCACAACGGTGACAACTGCGCGTTCGACAACGCTGGGCTGATTAAAATAGCGTCCACAGTGCTTGGAACTGGTCCTAGTCCTGCTCTCTATAACCGAAGCACGTTCAACAACTATGCCGGCGCCGAGATTCAAATAGACCGTATCTCTAGAACTGGCCTGCAACATGATGAGGGTACTTTCACCAATGGGGGCAAGATCATCGTCGGCATTAATGTGACGATTACCAATTTCAGTCCGGGGGTTTACAACGACGCTGAATTTGTCAATCAGGCTGATGCGGAAATACACATTGACCGGTTCACGCACGTGGGCTTCCAAAATACATTCAACAGTTCGATGACCAATGCGGGCCTGATCAAGATCGGTGAAAACGTACTCGGCGGCAACAACGGCTTGTACAATGACGGGACTTTCGAGAATCAGGCCACCGGTGAAATCCATGTGGACAATATACCCGACGGTAGCAGCCAAAACGGTGTTTTCAATGCCTCTGGCGATACCTTCACCAATGCCGGCAAAATTTTTATCGGCAGCACCAGCGGAGCGGGATCAACAGGACTATTCAATGGTGGCAATTTCTCCAACAACGGCGAAATCAGTGTAGACAATGTTTACAATAGCCCCTCTGGCGATCACGGTCTATACCACCGTTCTGGCAGCTTTTTGAATACCGGTAAAATCAGTATCGGTGCCACTGGCAGCGCCGGCGACTGGGGCATATATACCTCCTCCACGTTCGACAACGAGGCAGATGGCGAAATCACTATTGACCAATGCGGGGTAAGCGGGCTGCGCAATGGCAGTTTTGGGGGCGGGGCTCTTTTCACCAATGCTGGTAAGCTGGCCATCGGCGCCAACGCAGCGGTAGGCGACTGGGGGCTTTGGAACGACAGCCAATTCAACAACAGCGGCGAGCTGAACATAGACAACGCTGCCGTCACCGGCCTGCGCCACCAATCAAACACCTTCACCAATACCGGCACCGTGGTGCTGGGCGGCATCGCCAATATCGGTGAATGGGGCCTATGGAATCAGTCCACGTTCAACAACGAGGCCGCCGGCGAAATCCACATTGACCGCAGCAGCAACACCGGGCTGCTCAATTTCCTGAACACCTTCACCAACGAGGGCGTCATCACCATCGGTGCTAATGCGGCCGTGGGCGACCAAGCGCTCTACAACGAGGCTACTTTCGACAACGAGGCCTGCGCGGCGCTCAATATCTATGCACCCCTGTACAACGATGCTACGCTCAACAACTCAGGTGTGGTCTTATCGAGCACGGCAGAGCCGCACACCAACTCGGGCTTCACTAACGAAGGCGTCATCGCTTACCCCGGTGGTAACCCGATACCGAACGTGACCAACAATGAGATTATCGTTGCGCCGGTAACCTCCAATAGCTGCGATGCCGTTAGCCCAGCCTTTACGCTTAGCAGCCTGATAGACTTTGACATCGCAGGCGTGTTCACGGACGAGGCAGCGACCCTGTCGGCTGGCACTTATGCAGTTGCCACCAATACCTTCACGCCAACGGAATCTTTGGAAGAGGACACGTACAGCTATTTCGTGCAAATAGCCGACCCTGTTGGAGGATGTACCCGCACCGTTCCATGGAACTTGACGATTGTAAGCTTGTTCCCCAGTGATGCCTTCCTTCCCGCCGGAACAACGCTAGCCGCCCCCTTCATAGGAGTCACTGACTACGACACTGACCACTTCATTTGCGGGGGTGAAGAGGCGGTCTACGGCACCCAGGCTGATGCGTCAGATATTGACGTGACCTGGAGCATTTCCGCCGGCGGTACGATCCTTGCCGGTGGCAACGCCAGCAATGTGAAGGTGCGCTGGGAAAATCCTGGCATTCACACCTTGACCTTCGTAGCAACTAACGTAGCCTCAGGCTGCACGAGCACCAATTCCCTTGAGGTGACGGTGGACGGTGATGCCCCCGTTATTTCCTGCGAAGACATTACCGTTGAGCTGGATGCTAACGGGGAGTACATGATGGCCAATGACGAAGCTTTGCTAAGCATCACGGACGACTGCCACGTTCTGGGCCCCTTCACCGAGGGCGACCCTGGCGCGCGAATGTTTGATTGTAATGACGTGGGCATGACTTTCTCTCGTACTATGGTGGCTAATGATAGTGCAGGCAACCAAGGTTCCTGCAAATACAACGTTACAGTCGAAGACAACATCGCACCCACCGCCGCCTGCCTCAACACTACCGTCGCGCTACAGCCGGACGGCCTTTACCACTTGCAGCAGAGCGATGTGTACGATGCCGCCAACAGCAGCGACAACTGCTCTATCGACAACGTCTCTTTCCAGGCTGCCACCTTTGGCTGTGACGATGTGGACCTTACCTTCCCGGTCACAGTGACGGTGCTAGACCCCAGCGGTAAAAGCGACAATTGTACGGCTAATGTCACTGTGGTACCCGGCACCACTCTGCCCCCAGGCTGGGCTGCCAGCGACATCGGCGATCAGGGGCCCGGCAGCGACTACGCTTACGACCCCTGCGTCAGCAATAACCCTAACCGGGGCGACTTCAATGTATCCACCGGCGCCTACAACCTCATCCCCAACACCAGTGACAATCTCGCCTTCATAGGGCGTGAGCTGTGCAACAACGGCGGCATTCAGGCCCGCATCGAGAACGTAAACGGGGGCTACGCCGGGCTCATGATACGCGAAAGCAGCGCTCCGGGCGCTAAAATGGTCGCTGTGTATTCCAACCTCACCAGCCTGCTGAGGCGGGAAATCCGCACCACCGACAACGGGCCGAGGGCTTCCGCCAACCAATTTGCCCCCTTCCCCTACTGGCTAAGGCTCGTGCGGCAGAACGACTACATCCGGGCTTTCTACCGTACCTCGGACAACGGCAGCTGGACCCTCTTCCATCAGGCTTACCTGCCGATGCAGCCCTGTGTGGAAATGGGGCTGGCCGTCTTCACCACTGACCCGAACGGCTCTGCTTCTGCTACCTTTGGCAACGTGCGCTATCTCAGCAATGTGGGCGGCACCAGTCTCTCCGCTCCCAACACCCTAAACTGGGAAACCTGGCAGCCCGATGCCCTCAAGGCCAGCATAGCACCAAACCCGGTACGCAGTACATTCACCCTGCAATTCTCTACAACACTCCCGGCGGATGGCTCTGCGACCCTATTCAATGAGTTTGGGCAGCAGGTGGCTCAAATGCCCCTGCGCGAAGGAGAGCAGTTCATAGGCTGGAACGCCAGCCATCTGCCCGCAGGGCTTTACTTCCTGGAAGTCACCACACCGGATGGCTACCGGGAAGTGCTAAAGGTGGTGCGGCAGTAAATTTTCTGACGAACTTATTGTTTGCATAGCGCAGCCACAGCCCGGGACCCCGGACTGTGGCTGTTTTTTATTCTAATATCTTAACCTCCAAATTCTCCGGATCATCAAAGTAGAGGGTGACTTCCAATTCGATTTCTTTTTTGTACTCCTCTCCCTTGCAGCGCAGCACCACCTTCTCCTCATCTTCATAGATGACGTTACTGCGGTCCAGCCGCTCAACCAGGTAGCGGTAGAGGCGGTCTTGAATGTAGGTGAACAGCATTCGCCAGTCTCCTTTCTTGTAGAGCTGGCTGTAATCAGGATCACGATGCACAGGAACACGCCTTCTGGCCTCCTTGTCAACCACATAGGGCAGATACAAGGGCACAGTTTTAGTCAAAAAGATGTTTTTCCCGCTTATGAAATACACATCACGGGTCTCTGTGTCAAGTGCCAGCAGATAATGATTGGCGCGAGGCTGCTTAATGTAATGATAGGGATAGTCGTAGTGGTTATTAGCCGCGCCTAGACTGTTAGCCCAGGCGCATTGGGAAAGGTATCTTGCTGGCAATGGCTCTGGGCTCACTACTAAAGGATAGGAATAACGCAACGCTCTTTCTGTTATAGTTTTCCATTGGGGCTGATAATAGGTATCATAAATGTTATCATTGTTAAAATCGTCCCAGCTTATGGAATCCGCAAATTGCGGGTCTTCTCTCTTATGCCATAAGAGCAAGCTGTCGACGTAGATTTTATAATACTCGATATCACGATAATAAAACCGGTGTTCAGCCGAAACAAATTTATAATCGATAGTCCCATTAAGATAAGGCTCCCTCTCATAATCATAGCTAAAGCTCATCATCTCTGGCAGCCTTGCCTTTAAATCCGCTACCCGTGCCTCACTTACCCAACAGCAGCCATACCTCAGGTGGTACATACGCGGCAGGTATACATCGTAGTCTGGAATTAGGCTGTCTATCATAGTCTCCGGGTCTACACTATCAGGCAAAGCGCTGACTTTTTGATGGAATTTATATAGGTATAGGTTTTCCATAAGGGCTTCGAAGAGATAGCGCTTTTTGTCTTCTGTGCCGCTGAAGTCAGGAGTTTCAAGCTTAGGGTATGCACTCGAACGAGGTACGATTTTAGCTTTCGCTTGTTTGGCTTTGAGAATTTTTATTTTCTCAATTTTGTACTTTTCCGGATCGCTAAATGAAAATTGGTACTTATAATGACTTAAAAAACCATCTTCTGTTCGCCTAATCCTATTTATAAATATAGAGTCCTCCGTCAATCTATCAATATTAACTTTCACATCCTCATCCAAGTAAGATAAAGCTTTAACAAAAAACACATATGAATCAGGGGAATTAGGCACAGAATTAAAGTATGATATAATGTCATTTTTAAAAGTGGGATAAATAGGCATGACAACCTTAGTATCTATATCCACTAAAAACAAGCCGAGATTATCCTGAAAAAGCCTTTTTATATGTCCCGCTGACCAATCATTCAAATCTTTGTTTTCTGGTATACGGTCAAATCTCACCTTATATAAGTGGAAACTTGTTCCAGGAACAGCTCCTAAACCCGATTTTTCAACATGCATCCTAGGCGAGTCAGTAAAATATCCAAATATTATATTGTCGGTATTTTTTAGCCTATTGTGAGACAACATTCTGCTTTCTTCCTTATAATTATTACTCAAGGCCAAACTGCTAAAGTATGCGTAGCGTTTTAATATTTGACGCTTCATCTCATAGACCACTTCCGGCGGAAGGTCAGCATCTACTTCTTGCGCAAGCATATTCAAGCTCAAAAGCAGCCCCATAATCAGCGTAAGCGCGCGTTTAGTCATAAGCTACAAGGTTTAACATATCCGGGAAACAGCAGAAAGATACAAATCCTCCTGTAAGCCCGGGCGACAACTGAACGAGTGTACGGGCAGCAGGTGTCAATGGTGCTGCTGACTGAGTGAGTGTTATATTTTTTGCATTGACTTCGCCCCACTCCCGTCGTCGCGCTTCCAGCGAGGCGATGGGTTGACCTACGCGTACCCAATTCACAAGACCCGAACCTCCAAATTCTCCGGATCATCAAAGTAGAGGGTGACTTCCAGTTCGATTTCTTTTTTGTATTCCTTTCCCTTGCAGCGCAGCACTACCTTCTCCTCATCTTCGTAGGTGACGTTGCTGCGATCTAACCGTTCTACCAGATAGCAGTAGAGGCGGTCTTGAATGTAGGTATACCGGTGGTAATCGCTATCCTTCAATAAGTAGTAAGAGGTATCATCAAAATTCAGGATGCGTTTGCTGTTATCCCACTTGACCTTCATGTCTGTGTACAATGGCCCTACCTTGGATAGGAAAATGTCTTTGCCACTGACGAAAAAGACATCGCGGGTTTCCGTGTCCAATGCCAACAAATAATGGTTTACTGGGGCGGAAATACTTCGGTAGGGCAGATAGTAATGTCCACTTATAGTGTCATAGCTTGTACCCATGGTACAACCGGATAGCCACCATGGGTCCAGTTCTCGTATATGCAATGGAGGCGGAGGGAAAAACTCACCAATTTCAGGGATAAAAGCACGTTTCCGCTCTGGCTGATAAAACAGGTCATAGCGCCATTCCCCACCAACTCCATAACTCCGATCTCCGCCGCCAACTTCGTTGCGCCATTCCCCGGTCACTTCGTAGCCCGGCGCCCCCTCAAACTGCGGGTCAGGTCTTTTGCACAATACCAAAGTGGTATCTACGTAGAATTTATAAAACTCCACATGTTTATTGAAAGGCCGGCCTTCTCCCACTACTACTTGAAAACGGCCACGCCTTTCCATTAAAAACCGGGTATCGATTGGCAGGTGAGATTTAAGCGCTTCAACCTTTTCGTAGTCTACCCAACAGCAGCCATAGTGCAGAGGCAGGCAACGGTCCAAGTATTCGTCGTAAGCAGGCAAAAGGCTGTCTCTAAGCTGATCAAAGTCCTGCCCTTCTGGTATCGTATCCATTTTTTGCCTGAGCTTGTAGAGGTAGATGTTGCTCATCAGATGGGCCTGTAGGTACTGCTTCTTCTCTTCGTAGTTTTTGAAGGGGGCGGGTTTATATTTTCCGATGATTGAAGAAATATAGTTCTCGGAAGCCCCCGATAATCTTTCAATAGTTTCTGTTTTGAACTTGCCCGGTGTGTCTTTTGGGACTTTGATAATTCTTTTTGATTTAATGCCATTATGATAAGTCGAAGTGCATTCGAATACCAGTGTATCAAGCTTATAACTCCTAAAAAACATATTATCTGCACTCTGTCTGTACAATAGTATTTTTAAGTACGGTATGTAAGATTCGGGCTTGTCAGAACGGAATTGGAAATATTTCTCAATAGGGTAATTTCTCTTAGCCCACCTGCTTAAAATAATCACTTTCTCTTCTTCTGTAACAGCAACTAGAGCAATGTCCCGATAATAAATAGGGTGTACACTAAACACATGACTTACCCATCGGAAAAAATCCCCGTTAATAGAGGCCTCAGTCGGAATTTCTACTGTAAATAGCCTCCAACCCTCTTCACTTGGTATTTTAAGTGCCGATCGGCGTATTGCCATCTTCGGAAAAAACTGAAAAAAACCAGAAACGAAAAAAACCTCAGTCGAAAACTCTCGATCCATGGGTTTAGACAATTTATCCGCCCTTTGGCTAAGCAGCAGGTACTTTGAGGCTTGTAAATCTTGTAAGACCTTTAGTTTGATTTCATACTCTAGTGCCTTGCTCAAGCTACTGTCATTTTGCCCCTGTAGCGCGGCAAAGGAAGTCAGCATAAAAGTTATCATAAAACAAATGTGATGAACTATTTTAAGCATTTCTGTGTCTTTTCAAAGTTCCATAGATTTGCACCTAAAGTATCTTTCAATCGCTAATGCTAAAGACAGAGCGATGAGCCTCGGGCTGGGAAGCATGGCTTCCGTCATTAGAGCCAGCAGCAGTAGGGTCGTGAATCTTGCAAAAGGGGCAATACCCTTTTGAATAAAAACCGCCACATTCTTTTCCGTAAGCATCCTGAATTAACACCCATTTCAGATAAGACAGCGGCTGTGTTTTAATGAGGTAAAGGTGGGTTAACTCATGCGCCAGGCATTCCCGGTATTTCTGCTGCCGCAAGCGGCGTATTTGATGGCAATCCGGGTTTTCGCTTTTGTAATAATCCCAAATATCTTCGGAGCCTGCTCCTGACCAAAACCCGGATGTATAGCTTGCATAAGTAGGGATGAAAGATAATGCCTTCACATACATATTGATCACTATTAGCTTTTTATCGTCGATATGCAACAGTTGTTTGTGCGATGGGAAGTTTTCCTCGGTTAACTCATAGGCCAGTTTCTTTTCTTCATAAAGTTGATCCACTTGATCTGCCTTATCTCTTAATGCTGTGATACTAAGGTCATCCTCATTGGTAATCCAGCTTGCCAGTTTGGCACCTAACAGAGGGGAGCGTTGCTCAATGTATCTTACGTAAACGGGCACTACCTCTTCTCCTGCCTCCAAAATCAATGTCTTTATTTCCTCCTTCTGACTTTCAGATAGAGTCACAAGCAGGGAAGTATGCTTGAAACAATCTGCTAACCGATTGCCAGGCGCACGATTTAGGGTTGTAGTTTCAGTCGTGCCCAAAAGCAACCTTTCCCAATTTACTTTTAGGGAATAAAATGCATTATCAGAATACTGTACTTCATGCCCTTTATTTACTTCGCATTCCCCCGGCTCACTTCTCAATCGGATATCGAGATGGTAACCTTCCTCCTCCAGCTGTGAAAGAATAGAATTATAAATAGTTTGAGCTGTATCTTGCCGCAACTGAGCTAACGCCCGCTCAGCATAGATTGATGGGGACTTACTGCCGGCTTCACAGGGGCTACCCACGCAGATACCCTTTGCTTCGCTTGTATCTACTGCTGGGGTAATGGAAACCCCAGGTGTATAGTCTTTAGTCACCAACTTCATTGTAATGTGGCGCTTGATGATTTTCTGGGTCCGGGTTTCCATAAAGCGTACCCGTACTACAACTTCTTCTCCGCTCATTGAGGGTAAAGAGGTAAAGGTGTACCCACCATTCTCGTTAGCTCCGTTAACCCTAACTCTATTTTCCGTCCAATGTAAATCGGTGACCCTATGATCCCCCTGGCTGACAAATTCTCCTATCGTTTCATTTTTGACCTGAAGGACTACCGAATTTCCTACTTCGATCTCGTATTTTTGGGGTGCTGGCTTTCCGTCTAGAAATAAGGCATAGCGGTAGCCCCTTGGCTTGGCAAGAGGAGGCTCGAATTCAATATTCATAGACAACGCAGGTCGGTCAAACCTATCCCTTTGCCCGCTCTTTTCAGATTCGCCAACCAAGAGTCCTGCCTCTACGTATTGACCAAAACCTTTGTACCCTAATGGAAAATCGGGAGCCGCAGGTTCGAACAAAGGAAAGATTGCTGGATTGTCGAGTTGGACTTCCCCTTTTATTAGTTCCCCTCGATGCTCTTTGTGTTCAATCTTTAATTTGAAATGATAAGGCTTAAACCGAGATCCAGTATAAAAGTGCCTTATCCGTAGTTTTTCTTCCTTGCCAGGATAACCATCAATGATCATAGGAAAAAACTTGCCCTGCCCCCGCACAATAGGCTTGTTTACCTGGTGATCAACCTTTTCATTCCAAAAGTAGCGAATGTTTTTTTGATTAAAATTTGCAATCTTTCCCGTTACTGCCGTTCGAATAATTTCCTGATATTCTGTTTTGTCTTGCCCCTGTTGCAGGTTATGTTGAATGTATATGTCTACGTTTTTTTCATTCCCCCACTCTGTATAGTACACCAAAAAAACATCTTCTGGATCGTATTCATAACCCTTTACGATAAATCCATCTTTCGCTATACATCCCTCACTATTTGTTACTGTAACAGCATAAAAACCTAGACCCGTAATCTCGATCGTCTGCGCAGTAGATCCATCCTGCCATTCGTACGTACTTCCCGGTTCTCCTCCGGCATCTAAAATAGGGTTGCCGGCCACATCTTCTCCTATTTGTATTTCCGCAGTAGCGCAGGAGCCTACCTCGTAAACATCCGTAGCACTACAGGCTTTTCCATCTTTGGTAACGGTCACCCAGTAAAACCCAGCCTCGTCTACAGTGATTTTATCAGTAGTCTCTCCGGTAGACCATTCGTAGGAATAGCCAGGAATTCCTGTACCTGCATACAAATTGGTAGAGGTTTGCGGGCACTCATTTGAACTCCTCGAAACAGGATCTTCGTCCTTTAAACCTATAGGGTCTGCCAGCTCACATAGCTCGGGATAAGTAGAAATGATTCCAATATCTGGAGGCCTTTCGACAAAAACAGGGAACTCAAATTGCTCTTTGCAGTCCGTGTCTTCATCTGTGATTCGAAGCCCAAAGTTTGTGTAATGCAATAGTTCTACCTCAACCGCAGGAGTTGTCGCACCGTTCTCCCACAGATAACTATATTTGCCCTCGCTTAAAATGACAGGAGCAATAGTCACAGATTCTCCAGGGCATATTCTAGGCTTGTCCCATTCTTCAATTTTGATTGAGTTGACGTTTACGGTTACTTGGTCTTCTGCAATGAGATCTCCATTAGAATCTGTAACATATACAGTGTAAGTCGTCGTTTCAGTAGGGAAAACAGTAGGCATAGATGAGCTAAGATGGGTAAATAGGTTTTCTCTGGGCTTCCATGCATAACAGTAATCCACTCCATCTATCGGGTGGGGCCACGGTAAGCAGCCTGTACCTAACTGAATCCTGTCTCCGGCGCAAATAGTACGATCCGGTCCCGAAATATCCCGGCACGGAGGCTCGACAGTTACTTCAAAATGCATAACGCCTTTCCCTTCCCTATCAGAGAGTTGGAATACGTACGCACCATAAATAGTATCTGGATTTGGCGATAACTCGAAGCACTTGGTCTCCGTACTTCCTGCAGGAAAGTTCAGGTATACAGGGGTAAAGTTATCGAAGTGGGGGGAATCATGAGCAGCTAAGCTCAGTCTTAACGCCACTTCGCCAGTGGGTTTTTTATCAGGGGATATGCAGAATGTAGACGAAAGCCCGGACAAAATCCTGGGGGCTTGTACAATACGCTTGCCGTTGCTATCTAGCAAAGACAGCGGGGGCACCGATTCACCATTGACCACTTCGATTAAAAAGTTGTCCAGACAAACTGTTACACCCGGTCTGCTAGAGCTACTGCCGGACAAAACGACCCAGTAATTACCGTCTGTTTTTACGGAGAAGATCCGGCTTGCTATACTAGCACCGGGCTCATCATAACTAAGCTTGTCCAGAGGCACCCCTAAAGCAATAACCTTAGCTTTTATTTCAACGCCTACCGCTGTGTACCAAAAGTCAATCTGCTGTCCCAGGCCGGAAGCCCTACCATTCAGGGTTAAGCGATAGCTCTTCCCGGCCTCCAAAGACACCCGCATTGCGACAGTATCGAGGTGACTAAACCCATCGGTGTAAGCACACCAATCATTAGGTGCTCCTTTTGCCCCGTAGCTGCCCCTGGTAAACCCTTTTTGATAAAAGCCTTCTACCCCACACATATCTTGCTGAAAGGAGGAGTCTGAAAAATCAATAACCCTCAGAGTATCCAGATACTGAGACCATACAATCACCGGAGCAAACACCCATAATGAGACAAGAACTAAGACCTTTTTCGATAAATAGCCAGACGCTTTTTCCACATTCATAACTTTTGCCTAAGTGGTTTCTTACTGCACTTACAGTGTTTATATCAACGGTTACCAATCGGGTACTTTAACCGTAGGAGAGGTGAATCTGCAGCCCCTTTCATTGATGACTACCAGATAATAAATACCTGAAGGGGCTTTTTTCAGATACTTCCCTTTTTGTGGCAGTAGGGTGTCATCCTCTTTATACCATTCGTAGGAAATATAATTGTCTGAACCAGTCACTATTACGGAAAGTTGCCCCGGCTTGTCCGTAGCATTAGGCTCTATCTCAAAGTCAAACGAAGGACCAGGACAGGCTGCAAGCTCTACATGGTATTTGAACACACACCCATAACTATTTAATATGCTGAGCCGGTAAGCACCTGGCAATTCTATGTCTCCCGGCTCTTTTTCTCTAGAGGTATAGCCCTCCGGTCCCCTCCAGTAAAACTGAAAAGGGCCGGCGCTCCCTTCCGCTATTACCGCAAAGGCTTGTTGTGATATGCCTTCACAGGCACAGTCTACCATTGTCGTAATCTCAATCTTTGCCTGAGCCGTCCATCCTAGCATCAAGAGAGCAGCAGTGATAATGTATTTCATGGCTTGTTATTTTAAAGCTTAGTTGAGCCTTTTAACCTCCAAATTCTCCGGATCATCAAAGTAGAGGGTGACTTCCAGTTCGATTTCTTTTTTGTACTCTTCTCCCTTGCAGCGCAGCACTACCTTCTCCTCATCTTCGTAGATGACGTTGCTGCGGTCCAGCCGTTCTACCAGGTAGCGGTAGAGGCGGTCTTGAATGTAAGTAAACAGCATTCGCCAATCTCCTTTCTTATAGAGGTAGCTGTAATCAGGATCACGATGCACAGGAACACGCCTCCTGGCCTCCTTGTCCTCCACATAGGGCAGATACAAAGGCACAGTCTTGGTCAAAAAGATATCTTTCCCGCTTATGAAGTACACATCCCGGGTCTCCGTGTCCAATGCCAGCAGATAATGATTGGCACGAGGCTGCTTAATGTAATGATAGGGATAGTCGTAGTGGTTATTAGCCGCGCCTAGACTGTTAGCCCAGGCGCATTGGGAAAGGTATCTTGCTGGCAATGGCTCCGGGCTTACTACTAAAGGATAGGAATAACGCAACGCCCTTTCGGTTATGGCTTTCCATTGGGGCTGATAATAGGTATCATAAATGTTATCATTGTTAAAATCGTCCCAGCTTATGGAATCCGCAAATTGCGGGTCTTCTCTCTTATGCCATAAGAGCAAGCTATCGACGTAGATTTTATAATACTCGATATCACGATAATAAAACCGGTGTTCAGCCGAAACAAATTTATAATCGATAGTTCCGTTAAGATAAGGCTCCCTCTCATAATCATAGCTAAAGCTCATCATCTCTGGCAGCCTTGCCTGCAAATCCGCTACCCGTGGCTCACTTACCCAGCAGCAGCCATACCTCAGGTGGTACATACGAGGCAGGTATACATCGTAGTCTGGAATTAGGCTGTCTAACAAAGTCTCCGGGTCTACACTATCAGGCAAAGCGCTGACTTTTTGATGGAATTTATATAGGTATAGGTTTTCCATAAGGGCTTCGAAGAGATAGCGCTTTTTGTCTTCTGTGCCGCTGAATGTGGCTTTTTCTGTATTTCTTGGGTGGGGCACATATGGCACCTTTTTTGTAGCAGGAGATTTGGCAAGTTCGACTTTTCTGTAGTTCATAGGGTTAGACGCCGGAACAAAGTACTGATACTCCCATCTAGCTCCATTACCCCATTCGTAAACGTGCTTTAAAACAACTGTATCCTTAAGGACTTTTTCAATGGATATCCCATTTGGAAAAATGCGATATCGAAGTATTTTAAAAAAAACTTCGAAGGACTTTGGATCAGCAATGTCGGTTTTTACAACCTTTGAAAAGTTTGTCGTAACGCCACCGCCTTTAACATTTAATAATATAACCTCATTGTTGTTTTTCACAGCAAACAAGCCACTACTACCTGGAAAAGCACCTCTAAATCTATCATTCGCCCATGCATCAATCGCATTATTTCCCTGATCCTGACGAGAAAAATCAACTTCGTAAAGCGTATACTTCTCTCCTAGGATACCGTCTATGGCTGACTTTTTGACCCGAAGAAATAAGGTTCCAGGCAGGAATCCAAAACCAACCATTTCCAGCTGCAATGCTTCATGATCGAAAGCATTGCCCTTGCCATTTCTCTCAACTGAATAATTGCTGAAGTACACAAAGCTGTGGAAAGCAGTGTTTTTCAACAGTTGTCGCTTCATCTCGTAGACCACTTCCGCCGGAAGGTCAGCATCTACCTTTTGCGCAAGCACATTCAAGCTCAAAAACAGCCCCATAATCAGCGTAAGCGCGCGTTTAGTCATAAGCTACAAGGTTTAATATATCCGGGAAACGGCAGAAAGATACAAATCCTCCTACAAGCCCGGGCGACTACTGAACGAGTGTGCGGGCAGCGGGTGTCAGTGGTGCTGCTGACTGAGTGAGTATTAAGTCTTAGGTAAACTATCGCCCAGCGGGAAACCGGACGACAGGACGGGGGCTTTAAATGCTGGGCACTGCTAGTTCTGCCTGTTTCTGAGCTGCAGCACTTGGATAAAATAGCACAGGGAACTTACACTGCCCCCAGTTTGTTTACCATTTCAATAAATCGTCAAATGATGGAACAAGCTACCGAGCAAATCCCTAAAAGTCTGGTCTATGAAATGGTTGGCGGCAAGCCCATTTACTACCAAGGCTACAAGGACTACCTGACCGGTAACAAGCAAATGGATGAAATCATGGGTAGCAGCAAACTACAAGCGCTCATTGTTGCAGAGTTGATCTATCTCCTCCGATCCTTTTATGGAAATGAATACCTGATCTTTACGAACGAGCTCGGGCTGCGCTTTGGCAAAAACGCCTGGAGAGCAGCGGATATAGCCGTAATCAAATCGGACTTGGTGGAAGACTTAAACGATCAGTATTTGGATATTCCCCCTGAATTAGTGATCGAGATCGATACCAAAGCAGATCTTCAGGAAGTCCGCAACCCTTTAGGGTACTACCATGAAAAAACAGAGGACCTGATTCAATTTGGCGTAGCCAAAGTCGTTTGGATTTTTACAGATACCCGAAAGGTGCTGATTGCCGAACAAGGCAACAACGCGTGGCGCATTTACGACTGGGAGGATCAGTTGGAAATCACAGAAGGCCTGGCTATAGATATGAAGCGTATTGCTAATCGGGGAAAGTAGTACTTGATGTCGGGTTCAGTCTGCTTCATTGCTTTCGCTAAGAATTATTACGCCCCCCTCCGATGTCATCTTTGACTTTAGCTTGCTTGCCCCCACCACAAAATACTTCTTCCCCGACCGTGAGCAGGAAGCGGTTTGACCAATACCCCGAATGGGTATCCCTGCACCAATGTTCCTTTTGCAAAGGAAGGTCTAGCCGGACCGGTACTACCTAACAAACACACCCTGTACCGAATAAACCGTACAGGGTGCAATTCATTTTTGGCTTTTACGATAAAATCTTACCTAAAGGAGAAGTTATGGTGCGCACTGAATTGTGCCTGCCATTTGCTCCAGTTGGCGGTGGTTTGATTCATAGCGCCCAGTTGGATGCGCAGGTTGTCACGCAGCCCGAACCCAATACCAAGATAGGTCCGGTTCCGGTCAAAGTATTGCACTTCACGCCCGTCTCCAATATCGGTTTGACCATTGATGAAAATCTCATTGTACAGGGCCAGGTAGACGACTCCCTTCCCAAAATCGGTGGCATTGAGCGGTACATTCACAAATATATTGTACCGGTAGCGGGTACGGAAGTCCTGATCCTCCAGCCAGCGTTGCTCCGACCGGAAACGGTGGGTAAGCAGAAAACGGCCACCCAGCCGCTGGGAAAAAAGAGCTTCCTGATAAATCCGGTTTTCATGGACCGTGTTGGTGCTTTCTCCCGGTGTGCCCGTTGTGATACTCGCATAGCCCAGTGTGAAGGTTACACCAGCATCCTTTGGGGTGTACGTCAATCCATTTCGGATCAGCACCTGCTCCAGGTCATTGCCGAAGTTCCAGAATCGGAACTGATAATCGCCCTGAATCCCGAAGGGGCCATCTCCAAACCTGGCATTGTAAAAGTACATGTACCAGGCTCCCAGTTTGTCTTCTTCAACAGTTTGGGCCGCAAGCGGGCTGGCAAACCATGCACACAGCAGTAGTAACAGCAGTTTTTTCATAGGCTATTGAACAAATTTTGGCAGTGACTTGATCGTCTCTTCCAAAAACTCCACCTGACCGGAGTGCAGGTTGTACACTGCGCCGACGATGAGGACTTCACCGCTTGCAAACTTGCGGCTCAGTACCGGTTCCAGACCCCGGAGAAGTTCAACCTGCTCCAGTACATTCTTGCGAACGGCGGTATCCAGCATGTCATCCTCGCCTTTTGCGTTATCTTTCGCGTAAAGGGAAGCGGGTTTAATGGCATTGATGAGCGTCACCACGTGGCCCGGAGGGTTTTCCGGCAGCTGCATAGCTGCCTTTACAGCTCCGCAGGATTCATGGCCCAGAACAACAATCAGACGGGTATTCAGCACTACCGTGGCGTACTCAATGGTCCCATAAGAAGCTTCAGCCATCACCTGCCCAGCTGTACGGGTAATAAAGAGGTCTCCCACCCCCTGATCAAAAATAATCTCATTGGGCACACGGCTGTCCGCACAGCCAATAATCGTAGCAAAAGGCTTCTGCCCCAGCTCGTTGTTGCGCAGGTCTTCGTCGGTCTGACGCGGTTTGATACTCTTGTTCTCCGCAAAGCGCTTATTTCCATAAATCAGCTTTTTCAATCCGTAGTAGGGATCAAGGTAAGCGCTGTCCCGGTCGGCAAAATACTGATCGGCTTCGAGATCGAGCATCTCCTGAATGGCAGCGCTCTGCTGTGCGTGGGCGTGCGTGAACATGGTGGCCAGGAACAGGAATGCTCCTGACAACAGGGTCTTTGACAGTGTCATATTCATAGTTTGAAGTGAAAAATGACACGCCTAACCTTGGAAATGCAAATGTTGTTTTGGCCACGGATTTTTTAAGAAAATATTAACTAAAAATATTTTTATAAGTCAGAATTTTGTCAGAATTTCTATTTATTAATTTGCAAAAAATGGTAAGAAAAGACACATTGCCACAGTTCTGTAAAAACAAAACTGAAAGGAAGTGAATCAACTGGCCCGGTCTTGAAAAAAAGTCTTCAACCGCTCCAGCGCCACCTCCAAATGGCTCAAAGGCAGCGTAGTGTAGACTATCCTAAACACCCCGTATTTCTCGTGCTGGAATCCGGCACCGGGCGTCAGCAGTATGCCGGTACTGTGGTAAATATCCATCCAAAGGTCTTCCTGCCCCTTTTCGCTATCCTCTTTCAGGTATTTGGAAAAATCAGCCCAAACAAACAAGCTGCCGCGGCTGGGGACGTAGGGTACTTCCAACTCCCGAAGGGCCCTGACGACTGCTTTGTAGCTCCCGGTAAGCCGGGCTTTGTTGGTTGCGATGTAGCGCTCCAGGAAGGCGTGGTCTTTCATCAGCTCCCCGATCACCCACTGCGCAAGGTTGGAGACCATCTGCGGGATATTGACATTCCCAAAACCCTTGAGGAAGCTTTCATTCAAAGAATGTACGATACCAAACCGGAATCCGGACATGGCAAAATCCTTGGACAAGGCGTACCAGAGGTGCAGGTAATCGCTTTGAAGCTCCGCCATAAGCTGTGCGAAAGATTGAGGCACCGTTGCCGGCGTATAATCTGCCCGGATTTCATCGTCCTCAATATTCACCAATGACAAGCCGTAAATTTCACTGACAACCAGGTGCACCTCATGCGCAATACACCACTCGGCAATCTCCCTCAGCTGTTGTTCCGAGTACATACAGCCGGTAGGGTTATCCGGTGAGGTCAGCAACAGGATTTTGAACCTTTGCCCCTGCCCGCTGATATCCGCCCAGGCAGCATCCAGGTGTACGGTGGTAAGGGGGGAAAGGTCACCATGATCGGCAGGATGGTGATGCGTTTGCAAATCGTAGCGCTGCAATCCGCTTTTCAAGCCCACATCATTGGTGTACATGGGGTAAGCGGGGGCTGGAATCACCACCACATCCCCTTCGTCCGCCAGCATAAACGTACTCACCTCTATGGTCGCTGCAGCACCGGCAGAAAAGGCGATGGAATCAGGCGCAATGGGACATTGGCACAGGTATTGCTCCATAAATGCCGCTACGGTCTCCCGGACCTCCGGGTGCCCATTCGGATCCGTATACTGGAAGGCCCATTCGGGAACATCTCCCTGTTGCAAAATTTCATTTATGCGCGCCTTCATCATCGGGATCATCAGGGCATTCTCCGCCACATTTAGGGTGAAGTACCCTTCGGGATTCTCCTCCGGATCATACAGGTTTTGAGCGGCTTCAAAGAAGAGGTCCATGTCCACCCGGGCAGCGGAAGCCGCCAGGGGAGCCCCTCTCCTGGAAAGGCCGGAAGCCGGTGTTGATTTTTCTATCGCCATTCGAGCTTTGATTTGTGGTTTTGGCCTGGTTCAGGCAAATTGGTAATACCGTGATCCGCACATCTAAGAATTCGGCCAATCGACTACAGAACACCTAACAAGCTTCTGATGTGTAGAGTTGAGCGCCCTGCCTATGCATCTCGTGGATAAGCTGGAGCAGAGCGGGAAGCTCTACCCCAGCAGCTACCTCGCTTAAATGCAGAGTGTTGCACCCCTTGTATTGATAGCAGGTGGTCCCTTTCTGTTTTGTGCAATTTGTTATACACACTTATTCAAGAGCTTACCTATAATTTTGTATCCCCGGCAACATCGCAAACCACCGAATTCGTAGAACCAGTCTGCACGGTGAAGCCAGGTAGAGTCACACCTTACTAATCCCACACCAACAAAGCCCACCGACTTCGTAGAAGTTATACCTTACTCATCCACGCAATAACAAACCCTAACGACTTCGTAGAAGTCGCACCCTACTCTCAATAAAATCTTAAGGAAAAACCCCTGAAACAGGAACAATCAAAGCCCTAAGTCGTCACCAACGCCTCAGGCACCGCCACCTCCAGCGGCTGCATCAGGTAAGTCTGCAGGAATAAGATTACCGCCTGATTGTAAAAATCGCGGTTCGATTTTTTCCGGAAGCCATGCCCCTCATCCTTAGCCAGCAGGTACCAGGCCTCTCCCCCATTCTTACGGATGGCCCGCAGCATCTGCTCGGCTTCACTTGCCGGTACACGCGGATCATTCTGCCCTTGCACAATGAGCATGGGCTTGGTGATCTTATGAGCGTTGGTGGTGGGCGAAATCTGCTCCAGATGCCGGCGCATAGCCGGATCACGCTCGTCCCCGTACTCCACCCGGCGCAGGTCGCGGCGGTAAGACTTGGTATTCTTCAGGAAGGTAATAAAATTACTGATGCCTACGATGTCGATCCCGCAACAAAGGCGGTCATTGTAATGCGACATGCTCGCCAGTACCATGTACCCGCCGTAGGAGCCGCCCATAACCGCCACACGACGGCTGTCCAGTTCGGGCTGCTGTTCAACCCAGTCAAGCAGCGCCCCTATATCCCGCACAGAATCCTCCCGCTTAAAGCCATTATCAAGCTTGAGGTAGTGCTTCCCATAGCCCGACGAGCCGCGCACATTAGGGGCCAGCACCGCTACGCCCAGCTCTTTGAGGTAATACTGAAAAGCCGGTGAAAAGCCGGGGCGGAACTGACTCTCCGGGCCGCCGTGGATGTAAATCAGCACGGGCACAGGCTCGTCTTTCGCTTCCGGCCGGTAGTAAAAGGCGGGAATTTCCCGGTCTTTGCCAGCTACCTGATCAAAAGTCGGATAATGAATGAGCTGTGGCTTCACAAAACCTTTGCGGTCCAAACCGCCCACTTCCGAGAAGGTCCACTGCTGCAGGTCCATCGTTTCTACATCCAGCACATAAGCGTCGGCCGGAGCCTGCGGGGTATTGATGGTCAGCGCCAGGCGCAGGGTCTTGGGGTGCCAGCGCATATCCGTAATCACGCCCGTTGGCAATACTTCTACCTTACTGTATTCATCTTGTGCCGTATGGTACAGATAGAGCTCAGAAATCCCGTTCTTATTGATCACAAAGGCAAGCTGCGTCCCATCGGCAGAGAGCTGCAGCCCTTCCACCTCCCAGCCCAAGCCCCGGGTGATGCCCTGCGTGGCACCGCTTTCCAAATCATAGGCCATCAGCCAGCGCCATTCACTGCCCGCATCAGAGGTGTAGTAAATCCGCCGGCCATCTGCCGACCATATACCGGAGCGGCAGGCAATATTAGGATCTGCTTGTATCGTTTGCAGTTGCCCGGTCTCCACATCCAGAATATGCAGGTGGCTTTCGTTGATCGACCGGTAGTTGATGACGGTCACATACTGCCCGCCCGGTGCCCAGGCGACCGGGTACCAATAGCCCTTACCGGTAAAAGCCAGTCGTTCGCCTGTGCCGCCTGCCAGATCGTAGAGGTACAAATCCTGATCAATGCCGTTGCGCTTGGTACTGCTGTAAATAAAGGCGCTGCCCTCCCGGTTCCATACGCCACTGCTGTGCTTGGATTCCCCATCCGTCAGCATTTGGTATTCCTGCTTCCGCAAATCATAAAAGTAGAGCTGAAACGCTTCATTGCCACCAGTATCCCGCGCAAACAGGAACCCCTGACGGTCAGCATCGGGGCAGGTGCGGGCGATGTAGACCGGCTCGTCAAAAAAGGTAAGTTGCTTACGGAAGTGCCCCGGACGGACCACTTCGTGTATCTGAGCGGCTTCCCCAAAGCGGGTAGAGATCAACAATCCACTACCATCCGGCAGCCAGTCAGCCAGAGCGGCCTCACGGGTCTGCTGGTACAACTGAAGCCTGTCTTTCAGCAGTACGGGTATATCAGGAATGTTCTCAAGCAGAAGGTTGCCTATTTCTTTTCTTCTAATCTCAACTGTCATAATTCAGGGTTCGCAAGAGTGTGGTGGGATATTCCACCGGGTACCGACTACCTAACACCTGGATTAGAGTCTACATGAATTTGGGTCTCCTATTCGGAAACCAAAATTCATGCATGCTCAGTTTAGACTTTCGGTTCCGTCACCGAATTTGGGATTATGTACAGTGTTCAGGCCGTAAAGCTACGCTTTTTTCAGATACTTTGCTGAGTACCAAATCAGTAGCTGGTACAGACGGAACACTGCGCCCTATCCGTTTTATGTTGCTCTTGCTTGTTTAGCCCCTCAATATATGATTTTTCATATGTTTTAATGGTTAACGTACAATCTTTTTTACAACAGCACCTTTACAACCGTCCTTGTATGACAATTGGGAAACTACTACTGCCCTCCCGGGTTTGCACCCAAAAATAATGAACGCCCGCTGCGGTTTGAGGAAGCAACAGGCGGGTAGCCTTTCCGTTTAACCCGGCTTCAAAGGACCAGGACTGCAACTGCTGACCGAGTGTATTGAGCAAACGGACCTCCACCGGACCGGACTGCCCATCATCTGCTATCCATACGGGGGCACCGGGCGCAACCAGCGTCGGGTACACCTTCCAGCCTTCCAAAGCAGCTTCTGCTACCCCAACCGGCATACAATTGGGAAAAGCGGGGTCGTAAACCATGCTTTGCGTGTACGTCCGGCTGCAACCAGTCAGCGGATTGACCACCTCCAGGGTGTAGCTCCCGGATACACTGATGCAGTATTCCAGCCCATCAGCGCCCTCAAGTGCCTGCTCATTCAGGAACCATTGCAATTCGTAGGGCTCCGGCAAGGCTTCCGGGGCTACCAGAAAAAGAAGGTTTTGGTCATTTTGGAAGACCGGGAATTCGGGCAGCTCATTGAAATCGAGCAAAACGGTATCTGAGGTGGCGCTGCAGCCATCGGCATTGGTGTAGGTCACCCAGTAAAAGCCGCTTTCGCCAACCGGCAGCAGATCGCCATTGGCACCGAGCAGAGGCACCGTGTCCTGATACCATTGTGTATTTTCGGTGTAGTTGGTCAGCAGCGTCAGGGAGTCGCCTTCACACAGCATTTCGCCGTCGTAGCCTTGCAGTTCCGGCTGCTCAGGTTGCTCAAAGACGGTCACCAGACCTTCGGAGCGGATGGTATCCACCGGGTGGATGATGTTGATCTCCACCGTTGCCCCATCGTCTTCCAACTCGCCATTGGAAGTTTTCACAAAGCCAAAAACGCCGCAGACATCATCGCCTCCGTCCAGCCCCTGATCATCGTCGATAACACGGATTTGGTAGGGCCCGTCTTCTATAAAGGTGCCGGGGTTAAACACAACCGGCAGGTTCGCATTCTGCACCACATCAGAGGCAAACACCTTAACGCCCAGCGGGTTGTACACTTCCAGCACCAGGTCCGGAGCGCCCCCAAACAGGTCATTACAGTCCACATCCGTCACCACGACTTCGGTGAGCTGATGCCCAAAGGTGTCCACAATCACCTGATAGCTCACGCCGTATTGGCCCGGAGCATCGTACACTTGTGCAGCCGGGTTTTCCGCCTCAGAGCTATTGCCATTGCCAAAGTCCCAGATGTAATTAAAGCCATCGGTACCATTGGACGGGACATTGTTCGTGAAATTCGCCACCACTTCCCCACAGCCCGAGGTGTTGTCGATGGTGAAGCCTTCTGAAACCGCCTGTCCCGGCAGAATCAGGATAGGGATGGTCACTGCCGAGGTCTGCGTAGCGACCAAAACCTGTGCAGAGATGATCACTTCCACCTCGTACAGCCCGGGGATCAGCGGCGTACCGCAAAAGCGCACGCAGCCATCGGTGTTTTCACTTACGTCAAAGGACAGCTGATTAGCCTCCCACTGTAGCCCGGGAGGCACATTAGCGACTGAGCTGATCGTCATTTCCGAAATGGGCAATCCCGGAGGTGTGTCCGGGTCTGTAGCATTTACAGGCGTGGTGGTCTGGGGCAGGCGGAATGAAAGGTCTTCAACATAGTATTGGCCGACTTGCCCGTCCGTAGCAGCTGAGATGTAGATGGTATCCTCAGGGAGGGCAGGCAGGTTGACGGTGCAGCCGGGGCAGTTGGCTTTCGCCGAAAGGCTAAGGCCCCAAAAGATTAAGGTTAGGTATAGATACTTCATGTCCTTCTGATTTAAATGAACGACCAAAACAGTTCTTGCAAAGCACAAATGGCTGTACAAGAACGGATTGGAGTTAAATAAAATTTTGTAGGGTGTTGGAGCGGGGCTTCACGCTGCAGGGTGGGCAGCACCCCGCTCCGATCAGAAGGACTGAATTCTTGGAGATAACGGTATTGCTACTACCGGTTGATAATCATTTTAGAAGTTGCTGCGTGGCGGCCATCGGTAATACCGTAGAGGTACATACCTTCTGCCAGTTGGCTGCCGTCAAAGTCGATGGTGTTTTCACCTTCGATGAGTTGAATCTGCTGTTGGTGGACTTCGCGGCCCAGCAGGTCGGCAACGAAAAATTGGTACAACCCGGATTGCTTCGCATCCACCACCACTTGCGTAAAGTTGCCAAATGGGTTTGGGCGGTTGCTCAGCCCAAAGTCGGCTGCGAAGTCCTCGTTGGTGTTGGAGAAGCAGTTGCCCCCCCCTTCTTCCTTGATGTTAAGGTAGTAGTGTCCTCCACTCTCCAAGTCACCAGGGAGCGTTACACCAAGAACCTGCCCGACATTAATATCAGCAGCGATCGTCAGATCATGCGTCCCTACCTCATCAGCAGTAGGCGTACCGAATACGATAATACAACCCTTGGTCTGTGCTGCAAACACGCAGTTAGGCGGATTACAAACGTAGTCCATGGAAGCCGGCAGGTTACCCAAACCATCTTCCGCAGGAATGCTCACATCTACCAAAGCAATAGGCAGGCCTGGTATCACCTCATAGGTCTCAGGAATGTTGAAAGTAAAGATAAACTCATACGGACTGCCCACGCAGGCTGTATCTGCAATCCCTCCCTCCGGGCGCAGCATTTCATTGTATGGTAGTGGGGAGACCACCACCGAATCCGGGACGGTTTCGTCCGGCTGGCAATCCTGCGCGTACCCAACGCCCGCAAGGATAACCCCCAAGAAAATCAGTACAATTCGATTCATAATCGTGTTGTTTGGTAAAGAATTCAGTTGACGAAGTTAGGAAACTTTTGGTAAAGCCGGAGAGATTTGTTGGAATGTGTCGGCTGCGTGCAAAGCGATTTTTTCGGCCAACTTGCTTGTCAAATAAGCCCAATGCCTTACATTTGTCGTTCCACACACCCTGAAATTAGCACCCTGAACATTTTGGACATCATCCACAGCCACCACTTTCGACCGGTGCTGTATCTAACTCATTGCATATGACCAAGTATTTCCTACTGCTAATTTTCCTGCCTTGCGCCTCCTTCCTGACGGCTCAGGAGGCTTTTCTGACTGGCCGTATTACCGATGCACAGACCGGAGAGCCATTGATTGCCGCCACTATTAGCCTGGGAGAGGCCGGCACCGTCACCAATTTTGATGGCTACTATGAGCTCAAGATACGCCCCGGCGAATATCAGCTTAAAGCCAGCTACATAGGCTACGAGACCTACACGGCCTCAGTAACCCTCGACGCGGGCGAGCGCCCACAGCTTGACCTCCCCCTCAGCCCCCGGGCCACCATTCTTGAAACCGCAACCGTTACCAGCGGGAAGTTTGACAAGCCCCTCAGCAAAGTGACCGTTTCGCTGGAAGTCCTTCAGCCCGGCCTGATTGAAAACACCGGCAAAGTATCGATTGACGAGGCACTGGAAAAACTGCCCGGTGTGACCATCATCGACGGGCAGGCCAATATCCGCGGTGGCTCGGGGTATTCACAGGGGGCTGGCAGCCGGGTGTTGCTCCTTGTAGATGACATCCCCATCCTTTCTGCTGATGCGGGGTTCCCCAATTGGGATGACGTCCCTATAGAAAATATCGCGCAAGTGGAGGTGGTCAAAGGTGCAGGGTCTGCCTTGTACGGCTCCTCGGCCCTCAACGGCATCATCAACGTGCGCACGGCCTATGCCACAGCTGAACCGGAAACCGAGGCGGCGGTTTTTTACACCCACCATTTCAGTCCGGAAGATGAACGCCTGAAGTGGTGGGACACCGCACCGCGGACCATTGGGGCCAGCATGGCCCACCGCCGTAAAATGGGCAAGTTTGATCTGGTGCTCGGCGGTTATTACCTCAATGAAGAAGGCTACAACGAAGGGACTTTCCGGCGTACCGGCCGCTTCAATTTCAGCACCCGCTACCGCGCCAATGACCGCCTGACCATCGGGCTGAATGCCAATATCAATGCAGGAGAGACGGCGTCTTTCTTTTACTGGGCCAGTGACACCGCCGCTTATCAGCCTGCCCCCAACACCCTGGGCGGGCGGCAGCGCCTGCGCTACAATATCGACCCCACCGTCACCTACTACGATGGCGCCAACAACCGCCACCGCATCCTGAGCCGCTTTTATAATATCAATAACGAGAATGACCTCAATCAAAGCAACTTCTCCGATATGTTCTACGCGGAGTACCAGTTTCAGCGCCGGATGGCAGCGGCCAATATGGTCTTCACTGCCGGGCTGGTAGGCTCCGGTACTGACATCGAAGCCGAGTTGTACGGAGACACGACCTTTACTTCCCGCAACCTGGCGGCTTACGCACAGCTCGATAAGGAGTTCTTTGGCAAACTGAATGCTACGTTAGGCCTGCGTTACGAGCGCAATGTGCTGCGCAATCCCGGTTTTGAATACGATGGCGGAGTTGTGGACCCCTCCAATGAAGAAGAAGCCAAACCCGTAGCGCGCCTCGGGCTCAACTATCAGGCAGGCAAGGCAACCTTCCTGCGGGCGAGCTGGGGACAGGGCTACCGCTACCCTACCGTAGCTGAAAAGTATATCGTGACAGAAGCCGGCGCTCTGCGCATTGTCCCCAATCCCACTCTGGAATCTGAAACAGGCTGGACCGCAGAATTAGGGGCAAAGCAAGGCTTCCGGGTTTCCAATTTTGAAGGGTTTCTGGACTTTGCGGTTTTCCGCTCCCGCTACTTTGATATGATGGAGTTCAATATCGTAGGCTTTAGCTTTCAGGCCATCAATATCGGGGACACCCAGATTGATGGATTTGAAATCACTGCCGCTGGCAGAGGCGAAATTTTAGGCCTGCCGGTAAGCCTGCTCGCCGGATACACTTACGTTGACCCGCGTTTTGAAGCCTTCGACACCATCCGAGTGCCTGCCGGACAAGACCGTACGCAGGGGCAAATCAACGCCAATAACTCTTCAATTGATGAGAATATCCTGAAGTACCGCTCCCGCCACCTGTTCAAGCTCGACCTGCAAGCGGATTATAAAAAGGCGTCCTTTGGCGTTGAGACGTTCTACAACAGCCAGATCGAAGCCATTGATGCGGCATTCCTGCTGTTCATCAGCGGGCTTCAGGACTTCCGGGAGCGCAACGACAGGGGCTTTACCGTGGTCAACCTCCGGGGCAGCTATCAGCTCACAGAGTCTGTTAAACTGTCCTTGCTGCTCAACAACCTGCTCAACCAGGCCTACTCGCCCCGTCCGGGCATTATGGAAGCCCCCCGTAATTTGACGATGCGCCTGGATTTTGATTTCTAAGCGAATTGAAAAAGGGCTGCCCCAAACGGAGCAGCCCTACAGTAAACCCTTGTCTACTTTTTATCCGCGATAAAAAGCTCGCGCAACTGATCAATCACCTGTCCGCCACCGGAGACAGAAAGGCTGTTGATCTTCTCGGCGATCTTCTCCACGTACTCCATCTCCTTGAGGCGGAGCAACATGGCGTTGTCCTCCATCAGCTTAGCGGAGTTGAGCAGGCTACGGGTGGCAGCCGCTTCGTCCCGCCGGAGGATGGTGTTGGCCTGAGCCTGCTTTTCAGCCACAAGGACCCGGTTCATGATCTCCCGGATTTCGCCCGGTAAGATGATGTCCTTCAGGCCTCCGGACAAGACGGCTACCCCCAGGCTTTCAGCGGCTTGAGCCAGTTCGTCCCGGATGCTGTTGTAGACGCTGTCCTTACCAGCCAGCAGTTCGTCCAACGTCCGGGTCCCCACATAAGACCGCAGCGCTAATTGCACCAACAGGTACAATTGGCGGGGCATATCACTCACTTCCAGCAATGCCCGCTCCACATTGGTGATCCGGTATTGCAATTGGAAGTTGAGCCGGATGCCCACCCGGTCTTTGGTGAGGATTTCCTGCCCGCTGACCTCTATGGTCTGCACCCTTAGGTCGGCCAGAAGCACTTTCAAGTCCTCAGCCGTTTTCCAGAAGTAGTGCCGTCCGGCAGACAGCTGTTGCTTCAGTTCACCGTCAACCAGTAACAGCCCGGTCTCATAAGCAGCCACATCATACCGGTGTACCTGACGGAAAACCACCAATTTGGTGAGCAACTCTGGTTCGATAACGGCCCCAACTTCATCCTTGCGGGTATCTACCATCCGGAAGTTATACTCAATGCCAGACTTCCAGTAGACATAGCGCCCTGGCGATAAGAGATTGTCGAACAGCCCATCCCGGTACGCCAGGCAACGCTCGTAGTCCCTTACTTCTACCAGGTGGACTTCAGCCCGAAAGCGCTCATCCTCCAGCAAAATGCTCAGGTCAATGGGCAAGACCAATGGCTTTGTCCGGTCGAACACCAGCAATTCCTGCCTCCAGCCCACTACATGCCAACCTTCGAGGCGCACGCCTACGAAGGACTTGGCCCGGAATAACAGACCAATCTCATGACGGCTGATCGTTACGAATTTCATGACTTGGTTTTTTGCAGTTGTGAACTATTTAAAAGTTTTGATTCCTTACAAAACGTACAGCAACGGCGCCTCAATCCCAGGGATACGAGCCCGGCATTCAGTCTGTGGCAATCTGTACAGTTGAGCCGACAATCCTGGCCCATCACCAGGAATCGCCTTAGCCCGCAGCCCCGTAGTTCAGCAGGCGTACCTGCCATGACACAGCGCTACGAAAAAGACTTTCAGTACATTGCACGGTAGTTTCCCACCGGAGAAGTACCAAAATCTTTCCAAGTGCACGGCCTCCGGCAGACGGTATCCTGCCCAACCGGTAGCCCTTCGGATAGTGAATCGCTTACAGCCTGACTGTAAAATCCACGGGCATCCGCTGCTGCACGTACGGTCCAGGTTTTTTACAGGGAAGAACCTGAGAACTTCCAGATGGATTATCAGTCCATTGCCCAAAATGGCGGTTGGTACAGGGCAAAGCCCCGTGAAAGCAAGTACTGTGTTCTAACCAGCTGAACTATGGCACGATTAAGCGCCAGATGGATTCGAACCATCGACCGCAGTATCCAGATGCTTGCATAAACCCTATCGCACCAAACGGTATACCCTACCCCAAACAGGCGGGCACCAGAGCGCTGTACAGAAACGCTACTACGGTTCGGATACAATATGGCCTACTTCCTTAGAGCGTAAAATCTATACGCCCTGATGTATTTATGAAGGGTTGTTTGCTGTTGTCAGACATACATACAGCAGGCGGGAGAGAAAAATTCCCAGAGCCAGTATTTTTTTAAAAAAAATGGAGGCTGGATGAATACATCACCCAACCTCCTTCCGTAATTAATTGCACAAATTAATGGTCTGGAGCTTGTGCTGCCATTGCCCCTGACTTGCCCGGAATCAGGTAAGTCAGGGGCGGCACTCCATTTTATCTAGTCGGCTACCACCATCTTCTTCGTGGCAGTGAAGCGGCCAGCAGTCATGGTGTATTCGTATACCCCTGCTGCCAGTTTTAGCCGTTCTACGTTCAGCGTATTCAGCCCGGCTGCGGCATCCACTTCATAGGAGCGGATGAGCCGGCCTGCCACGTCGCTTATTGTAATCGTTACCGTCTGCTCTGCAGGCACTTCAAATGGGATCATCGTTGTGCCCCGGTAAGGGTTCGGCTGGTTTTGGCCAAGGTAGTAGGCTTCATCAGATGCCATACTGTTCTGCCCAAAGCTCAGCGCCACATCCTCAAAGGTGCCGCCATTGCCGTACGCCTCCCGTGGGGTGACCGCATCGCTCATGCCCAGGGCTTCGCTCAGCTGTACGTCCGTGCGGGCGCGCAGTACCAGCGTGAACAGCTCACTGTCCGTTGGCACCACCGTTTCGGATGCCCAGTTCCAGCTCATTGCTACCCGGCCCTGTGCCGCCTGCGTCAGCCCGAAGTGGCCTTCTTTAGCGATGCCCGGGATAATCTCTACCAGCTCCAGTGCCTGCGCATCAAATTCCAGCGTGCCCTGGAAGCCTTCGATGGCTGCCAGCTGTGGCGCAGTGAAGGCGATGCGGTACTCGTTGCCCGATTTCAGCGCTTCGTCCGCCGTTTCCAGCTGGAAGCGGCCA
>NZ_JAVJSK010000040.1:0-38672 GCF_040219495.1 Phaeodactylibacter sp.
GCGTGGGCCAGGACTTGCTCGCCTATGGCCAGCTCGCCGGCCAGGCGCCAGTCTTGGGCGGTGGTGGAGTAGATGGGGTGGTTAGAAGTGACACCCAGGGTGTCGCCGCTGTCAAATTCTAGGGTCCAAACGTCATTAGACTGGTGTGTAAAGATACCGGTTACTGGGCGGAATACAAAGCCTTTGCCGGCGTCTTCGTCTTCGGGGCGCTTTTGGGGGAGGATGTGCTTTATGGAGGTGATGCGGAAGGGGCCGGAGATGCCCTGCTCGGGGAGGTTCATGTTGACTATGGCGTCAAGCTGGTAGCCGCTTTGGGTGATCCAGTCGGTGTGCAAGGCTAGTTTCGCGGTGGAGGTGCCATGGACTTCCTCGAAGATGACTTCGTGCCAGTTGGTATCGTCTAGTTTGTATCGGTCTCTTTGTCTTTGTTGAGGGCTGGTGTAGGAGTCTTCACTAAGCGTACCAGAGTAAAAATCTTCATCTGTCGATACAATTAAATTATTCTGCTGGTTTACAGTTTCATGTGCAACTGTCCAGCTTAACAAGGGAACCTCCTGTATCGGTATTGCCATAAAAGGCATAGTTGCTGCTAAGGCGTAAGTTTTACCTGAGTCCGTAAAAGAATTACTAGCCATTAACACCGGGGTGTCCTTTATGAAACATCCCTTACCTAAAATTTTACACCGATTAATTTTAGCTCCTAAGCCTACAATATTGGCGGATTGATTAGAAGCCTTAGACAGCATTGCGCCTACTGATGATTTCGGGCTTTGTATAATCCCTTTGAGGTAGCTAGCAATACCAGTCAGATATTTCCCTCCTTTCGCAGCGATGCTGCCTCCCCCTGAAAAAACAGTTAAAATCACGTCAAATGCAACTACTCCTACTCCATAGCCAGCATCGGGAGTTAAGGCTAATAATTCATTATTGAACCAATCTAGAATGGCTTCTCCTATACCAGTAACAATACCAAGGAAAGCATTATAGATGTTTGTTGCAGAAATTTTTTCAACAATCTGGTTATAGACATTAACAAGCTCTTTAATTGTTTGAAGAGCAATATCAATATCTCCTTCAATTTTTTCAAAAACAGAAGTTAGGCTTTCATGCTCTTGATAATGCACCCATAAATCTTTACAATATGCGACGGTACTATCCCAAAAGCCTTTCGGCACTGCATATAAATCGTATATTATTTTTAAAGTAGCGATTAACCCATCTAATACCCCTACTGCAATACCTAATTTAAACTTATTAGCAGTGCTCTGACCAGAATTCTTTACAAACTCAAGAAGGCAGGTTTTTCCCCATTGAGCATTTAAGGAACAATTTAAACTTCTGCTCTCTCCTCCTCCCCCTTGTAAAGCTACGCCACCACTCGTTTCAATCTCTGGCAACCATTCATTTAATACAGTCTCTACGTAATTGCTGACTATTATTTCTGCTTCTATCTCAGTCAGGTTATTACGAGACTTGACATACATCGAGTCGCTTTCTCCTGCACTTTCATTTCCCTTTTTATGGTGAATCCACATCACAAAATGACGACCGTCTCCTAAAAAAGATTGTTCAGCTTGATCAAGTTCTGAGGTTGTGTTGTCACTATCTGTGACAATATATGAACGATTAAAATTTTCAAGTATAAAGTTGTTTCCACCTGCCGTAGATGAAATCATATCGCGCAGCAAAATAGCGTTACCGTTTATTGATACCTCTAAGCCAGTATAATCATATACGTGATCATTAGGATTGACGCCTGCGCCAAAATATGCCCCATTGCTTGCTCTATCATAGGTTTCGTTTGCCTTGACTGCATAACTTGTAAACCCGGCAATTCCCATCGTGTTCCCAAGGTTAAAAGTTCCTGCTTGCAAATTTTCAAGTGCTGTCTTAAAAATAGCCAAACCCTCCCTTTCAATCGTAGCATTATTAGTAATATAAAATCCTTGGGCTTCTCCTTCTTCATTGATAGCTTTAAGTATCTCATTCCTTATAGCTTCTCTTTCAAATGGGGATAGGGCCCCAAGGACGCCGCTTCCCTGCGGGAGCTTTAGCTCAACCCTATATTTCAGTATTGAGTTTTTTGAATGGTCTTTTGCGATAAGCAAATAGCTGGATAACTCCTGGTCAAGTGTAGCCACCGCATTTTCATGCACTTGGTCATAATAATCAAAAGGGTCGACATAAGCTAATAATGGATAATAGTCATGCCCTACAATGCGAAAATCTGACATTCCTATATCTTGTAAAATCGATTTTATATTACAAGCTTCAGTTTCCAATATTGAGTTATATAAATTATCTGCTGCTCCGCTATCTGTTTGACGAATTTCATAACACTGCTGCTGAGAAAATACAATGAGTGTTTTCGCCATAAGAAAAAAGAACAATAAAGCATTTTTTTTAGAAAACATATCATTTGCTTTTCAGCTCAAAAATCCAATTTTTTCTGTCTTTTTAGAAAAAACCATGAAATCTAAAGCTTTATGAAAAATAATTTAACAAAGAGGCATTCTGCTGAATGAACATGCAACATCAAAGTTTCTCCACAACCACCACCCGGCGCACCCCATCCACCACCACGGTCACCCAGTAAAGCCCAGGCAGCCACTTTTCAGTAGACAATGGGTAGGTGTGTTTGCCGGCAGTGCCATCGTAGCGGGGGGGGGGCGCTATCGTAGGTAGCTGTGGCAATTCGGCGGTCTAAGGGATCCAGTACCTCCACCTGTATGCGCTTGGCGAAAAAGTTATCGAAGTGCTGCACGAAAATAAAATAGGTGAATCTTAATTTTAGCTTTTTTTAGCAACATCGGCATTTTCAGCTGTGGTGTCTCACTAAGAATCGTATAAAACATTTTCTCTAACGGTCAACAGCCACAACTGACCTACTTTATGAAAGTAGTGCACGTATTTGTATTCAGAAGAAAGGAATAGCCTCATATACAAAACCGCTTTTTCCCCCGTTTCATCAACGTAGACCTCTGATAGGAAACAACTGATTGAGGCGTGACGACGATCGCAGGGCTCACCAGAACGGATAAGTTTACCACCCATTTTGCTAAAATCCAATTTTGAATAATCTATGCTTTCGTTCAGCGCTTTTTTATTCCTTCCCAAAAACATATTCGCTCGGGTAACACTTTCAGCAGGAAATAGCTGACTAATCTTCATACTATCTAAAACGCCCACATCCACTATGACACATTCTCTTTCTGTAAAATTGTGATCATTGTATAAAAAATATAGCGTTGAATAACATGGCATAGTATCAAATGCAGGTATGCTATACTCCGAAAAGAATGCTTCAAAAGTATCTTTACTAAAAGAAT
Source organism: Phaeodactylibacter sp. (assembly GCF_040219495.1). Lineage (GTDB taxonomy): Bacteria > Bacteroidota > Bacteroidia > Chitinophagales > Saprospiraceae > Phaeodactylibacter. The sequence continues at coordinate 3,330 of NZ_JAVJSK010000040.1, forward strand.
CATCGTAATCTTGCTCACAAACCTGGCGAGGTATAAACTGGTAGGATATCGCTGCATTTATTATCGCCTCCTTGTCTGTAAGCTCAATGCTCACCTTTTGATTAGCAACATTTTTACAAGAATGAAGCAATGGTGAAAACATGCAAAGCAACCAACAAATGATTGTAACTAGTTTGTGCACGGCAATTGTATATTTTGCTTGAGCAGTTCGTGTAGATCCGCCATTTTATTTTCTATGTTAATCTTTTTGTTGTGGTGGCTGGAGGCTTAGGTTTGGTGTGCATGCTGCGGGCAGCGGGGGATCGGGTCAGTCCCCTCGCCAAAAACTCAAGAACGCGTTTCTCCACTTTTTCATCTTCTCCCATCCGCCTACCATGAACCAACTCATAGAAAAAAAAACCAACCCTAGTAAAAAAATAAACTCCCAAAAATCATTATCACCAGTATGTTTTAAAACTCCACCTAATCCTCCAGTCAACAAAATCATTGTTACAACAGCTATTGCCACGTTAAACAAATAGAGCAAAAACAGATATTTGACTTCAAACGAAATTTTAAAAAACTTCACCCAAAGGGGAACTATTAAGAATGAGTATAACCAAGATAAGAGGTAAATACCAGGGATATAAACTAGTACCCAATAAAAAATGGAATAATATAGCCAACCTGCCTCATTCCAAAGCAATGACACCAAACTAAACAATAAAACTAAGTTTGGTACAAGTATTGCACCAAAGAAAATACGATGGGCTTGACGTTCAATTAGTCGCAACAACATGAAACATTATCGATTGGATAGTCTTGTAATAGAAGTTGATATACATCACCTGGGTACTCTGGTCTTTTAATTATTGGAAATTGCACCTCTGCCGAACCTCCCCAACCAGGCGTATTCACAAAATTTGCCACACCTTGAACCATGCTGCTCCAAAGTGCATCTGCACCACTGAAACCTATCTTCTCTAAAACATAACTTATTGTTTTAGAGGCAAGAACGTTGTTAGGAGGACCAAATTGAGAATTTATCGGCCAAAATAGTCTATCAGCCCCTTTTGTATAAATCGTCATATGACCATTTGAATCCACGATAAAACCAAACTGCCTGTTTCCACTAACAGGATGGTACCCATCAAGATCACTATCTAAAGGAAAATTAGGAGCTTCTAAAGTAGAAAATATCCAACAACACCCTTCTTGATACTGCGAGCAGATAACTGAGCCATCATCTCCTAAAGCTGAAACATCTAATATGGGTGTTTTAATATCAATTGAAATAATAGTTTCCAATGGATTGTCAGAAAGCCATAAGGCTTCGTCCAAAAAAGATAGAGGATGAAACTCCGAGTTACTATTATCTACAAATTCATTGATATTTTTTCTAAAGTAGTTGAACAATTCTTGAGGCTCCCACTTTTCTGTAGTACTTGCACTTTTAAATGGCATTTCCGTGATCAAAACTGAAAAATAATCTAAATTAATGGAAGGGGCTCCTGAATATTGAGTAATACGCTGCAAATCCCACCCTTCTCCCTGAGCCTCAATTTTATCTAATACGTTTTGCGGCGGTACAAAGCTTGCCAAATCTGACCAATCGGAAATAGCATTCGGCGGATCACCACAATTTACAAAAAACGATGGATTATTCAACAACTCCTCAAATAGCTCTTCGCCCCTTTCATATTTGACTTGATAATCTTCGTTCTTTAGATCAAATATTACCTTAGCATAAGGTCCTGCATCCGGGTGTGCATGATGTTCACTGCAAAAACCTAATAACCACAGAGCGCCCTCTAGATAAATCCCCTTCGTCTTCACGGCAAGCTTAGCCACATTATCAGTATACACCACACTATACCATATCCCAACGTCACTAGCCGCGAAACTAGCTTCAAGCGCGTATTTATCAGCTCCTGCGCCTCCGCCTGAACGCAAAGAGGGATCACCACTATCTGAGCAAAACATAGTCTGGTCAGTTATAGCTGCAAAAAACACCTGCCCCTCTTCCGAGTAGCTTTCGCCTAAACTTGATAAAAAATCGAACAAAGTGTTCACATCGGCCCCAGTGCCGTCCTCCAGTTGAAAGCTGGAATAACTGACTGAAAGTTGAACTTCACCATTACTTAATCCGTGAACGTTGCTATTAATTTGATACGGATAACTGCATAAGCATAGTGAATCTAAGCCATTGCTGCTTGGGGTGACTTCGCAGTCATAAGTAGTGAACCCCGCATAATCATAATAGTCTATAACATCATTATATGTCCAACTACAAAGCGAGCAAGAATTTCTCAGGCCAGGATCACAACATTCAACAATATCTTGAACAAAAGTAGTAAGCTTCTCGATACCTGCTTCTTCAGCGATAGCTGCCGAACCTAGCTCGAATGCTTGGGCTACAGCCGTTTGCACTTTAAATTGGAGGACATCAAAGTAATCTGATTCGTAACAAATAAAGCTCCCCTCCTCCGGCAAGCTCACCTCCACCCAAATCCGGCCCAGCCCACTATTATTACTCAACTCCCGACCAAACAACAAAAAATACGGTGATTCCTGCTCCACTTCAGCAATCTTGTCCTGAAAGACCTGTGGCATCCCGCCCTCATATCCCTGCTGATGAAGGTAAAAGCCGAAATCATATACCGCAAAATCGTTTTGGAATTCAGTGGGGAAGACCTCGCGCAGTGCACAAGCTGCGGTATCTAGCTGTGCCAATTCGTCAGAGGTAAAGGATTGACCGGTGGCATTATCAAGCTGGATGAAGCAGTTTTGGGATTGACCTGTACTGCCGAGAATAAAGAGGCTGAAAAGGAAGAGGAGCGATTTAATTCGGACCATAGTATTTTACAATTTTAGTCTTTCTTTATAATTTCTCCACAACCACCACCCGGCGCACCCCATCCACCACCACGGTCACCCAGTAAAGCCCGGGCAGCCACTTCTCAGTAGACAAAGGGTAGGTGTGTTTGCCGGCAGTGCCATCGTAGCGGGCGGTGGTGATTTGCTGCCCGAGCGCATTCTGTACGGTGGCGGCTATGGGGGTAGCAGCGGGCAGCTGCAGTTCCAGTTGCAGCCAATCGGTTGCCGGGTTCGGGAAGACGCGCAGGGAGGACAGGATATCAGCTTCGCTGACCAGCGCTGCCTGATCAAAGTCCAGTAGCAGGGTAAACCCATCCGCTTGCCCGCTGGGGCGGTTCCCGGAGGACAAAGCATAGTTATTGACCCAGAGCAGGTAGGTCTCTCCAGCCTGCACTGTGATTGGGGACAGGTAGTTTCCATCGGCATTATCACAGCCAGAAGCGGCAGCATTGGTTTCTACATTTGCTTTGAGCCCGGTAGCGCCCATACAGGGCGTACTGAATGCGGTAGCGCCTCCAATATTTGGCCCGGCGGCTGTGCAGCGTATAGCTGTGCGGCTCTGGCAATCGTCCCCTTCAACTTTGTAGAGGATGAAGTCGAGGTCATCCCCTTCATTGAGGGGGATGAGATCGAAGGCCAAGCGGGCATCTACCGGGGCCGTAAACTGGACCCATGCCGGGTGAGTGACAGGCAACCCTTCAGCCCGGCAGTCACTGGGATGGGGTGGGGTATCCGCTGCTACCCGGCTTAAGGACGGGACGGTGAGCATGGTTTCCTGGGGGCTGAGCACGGTAGCCTCCGCACAGTCCTGCGCCTGGCTCAACCAGGGCAACAGGAATAAAGCGATAAATAGTATTTGGAGTCGCATCATAGTCCTTTCATTTAATAGATCACAATGACTGATTCAGAGAGTGGGGACACTGCACCATCAATGTACTGGGCTTCGACCCGGTAGGTATAGGCGGTCCCTTTCTTTAGCCCACCGTCGAAGAAGAAAAAGTGGTTGCCGTCAACGATGCCGGAGTCGATCCCTGACTGTGCACCAAAACGTTCCTGGATTTTCTGAAAGACTTCGAGTGTAACGACGCCTTCATCCGGCCTGACCATACGGTAGGGCCGTAATACCCCATCGGATGCGGAACGGTATATTTGGTAACCATAAATTCCATCTTGTTCAAGGAACTCCCAGACCAGCGCAGCTTCTCCACGGCCATAAAGGTATTGTTGGCCAGGCTGTGCGCCTTGGGGATTGTTTGGAAATACATTACTGGAAGGATTGACCGTTAATACAGGCAGATTGGTTAGCACCGCAGAATCTTGTTCTAAGATCGTATGTATAAGCAAGCGCAGATTCAAAATCTCGCCCCGAACCGAGCTGGCTAAGGGACGGGCAGTCAATATTTTAGAGCTGGATTTGAGCCCTGCATCGTCTTCCGCCAGTAACCGGTAATCGTAGTTGTATTGATAGGAAGCTGTGGAGTCTTCGAAGTATATAGGTTCTCCGGCTGGTAAGGTAGTCAGGGTTTCCCATAGGTAGCCCTGGTTTTTCTTGCGCTGCAATTCATGCTGCACCAAGTCATCACTACTGCTTGCGATCCCCTCTATTTTCAGGTAGCCGATCCGGGGCTCAATGTGTGAGATGACTGGTGGTGAGGGGGGGATGATATCGGGGCGCTCTATACTGACGATTAATTGGTTGGCCACGGCAAACCTACTCAATACCTGCCCGTGTCTCGTCGCCTGTGGGCTTTGACCACCGGAGACTGTACTTAAAGGCAGGAGGGTCAGCATTTAGGCTGGGAAGAGGCTTACGCTTGCCCTTACAAACTACGCTTTGTCAGTGGCCGATGTCGCAAATCCAAGATCCCAGACGATGAATGTCTGGATCAACGACCTGGCATTTATCGTTCCCCGTGCTAGTCGTCAGCGCCAGTAGGTGACCACTTCGTATTGGTTATAACAAGGCAGGGGTATCCTTCGCACATCGAAAATGGACTTGTCACAACCACCTTGAAAAGCCCCAGCATAAAGCATCTGTTTTTTAATGATCCCTATTTTCAAACCTTTCAATTGGTAGCTTATAATCTCTTTTGTTGATGTTTTTCAAGCTATCTACTATATAGGTGGCTGATTTAAGCTCTTCTCCTTCTTTGCCAAACCCTGTCCAGCCTCTACCTATACCATACTCAAATACTACTACCGTATTCGAATCAAGGTCTAAATCCATGAAATTAAAGGCTAAGACTTGCATCAAGCCACCGAACCAGATTATCTTTATTGTGCAAAGGATAGACATATGTCATCCCCTGAAATAGTATGACACTCCCCTACACCTCCGCCACCAAATCCTTAGGCAGCCAGCCCACCGTCGTATCGCTCAGCTCCACTTTATACCAGCCACTGATTTCATCCAATATGGTCAGAGTCTCGCCGCCGTAGAGGGTCAGGACGGGCTCACTTTGGGCATCGGGAGCCACGTGCAGGGGTGTTTCTTCTGCCATTAGGACGGCTTTGTGGTGGTAAAACTCCTGCTGCGCCCGACCGTAGGCGAAGCCGAAGGGCAACAGGCAGAGGAACAGGGCGGTGATACCTGCCAGGAAACCGGCTTTGCGCTGCCGGCGCTGAGGAGCGAATTGCCAGGCGGCCAGCCCGCCTACGCCCAGCCAAAACAGGAGGAGACCGAGCACGGCCCAGCCGCGGGTGCGCATTAGGTGCTGCACGGAAAGCCAGGTGCGGACGACGCCCGATTGCCGGATTTGAATATTCGAAGCTTCGAGTTGTTCCTGTACCAACGCCAGATTGGATTGTACCTGCTCATTGGCGGGGTCGAGCCGGAGGGCACGCTCGTAGTTGAGGACCGACATGGGCAGGTTGCCGTTGCGGTAGTAGGCGTTGCCGAGGTTGTAGTAGAGGCCCACACTTTCGTACCCCTCGGCACGGAGGGCTTCGTACCGGCTGATGGCGGTTTCGTAATCTTTGTCGTGGTAAGCATTATGTCCGGCTTGCAGCAGCTGTTTTGGTGAAGACTGTGCGGCCAGCAGCCCAATGCCCATTCCAAACCATGCCATGAATACCATCCACTTTTTCATCATTATTGCTCGTCGTTTTGTTTTTCTGGTGTTGGGGGTTGTTCCGTAGTGGCCGCCGGAGCGGAACCCGGCAGGCCTTGCGCAGGGGGTACGGCAGGGTCTCCAGGCGGGCTTGCCGGGGTTTCCGGAGCCTCCTCGTCCAGCCCCATCGCTGAAGGTGGTACCCCGAGGCTATCCTGCGCCAAAGAGTCCGCAGCTGGGGTAGCCGCTTTGGGCAGGGGCTTCAGCACCCGTTTTTTCTCCGGGCGGAACAAATCTGCCAGGCTGTCGGGCCGGTACTGCGTTTCCCAAAAGAAACCGTCAAGCCTTAAGGTATTATGATTGGTCTGCCCCATCGGCAGCATCTCCGCTTTGGGCTGATTGAAGAATTTGATCCGCTCCACCTCGTTATTCCCGAAGTACAGCATCATCTCACTGCATATCGTCTTATTGACGCCCACATAGCCGCCAGCGTCGTCCAGGGCATAATACACCGATTCGGCATTACCGTTCACTGCCATACGCCGGAGTTCCTCTTCTTCGAAAAAAGCGGTCACGTACTTGCCCTTTATCTGATTGAACATGATCTCATCGGGGGAGTTAACGATCAGGGCGTTATTGCGCAGGAAAATGCGGTCTATACTGCCGTTGCTGAGTAAGATATTGACGGTATCGGCATCAAACTGCGAGGTATCCGCCCAGACAATGGGCTCCCGGAACAGCCGGAAGGTGGAATCCCGGGTACTGTAAGACAGGGAGTCGCAGATGGCCTGCATATTGCTTTTGTAAATGCGCACATCAGGATAGGCCCGCAGCAGACGGGCACTGTCGGTGACAAGGGTTTCCGTGATGAGGGTGTCGGCAATGAGGGAGTCTATGACCAAAGTATCTGTGGCCAGAGCATCAGCCCATAGCGTATCGACGGTAATGACGGTCTCCACAATCAGGGTATCGAAAACGTCCTGCAGTGCCAGCAGGGTATCGGATGCCATAAATAAGGAATCCCCGTCCACTATCGTGATGAGCATAGGCCGGCCATTGCGCCCTCCGAAGGCTTTGAGGTAGTCCGATTTCCGGTCATAATCGGCCGTATCGCACATAATGGTCAGGTCTGCAGAGGTGTCCCGCCAAATCACAGCACCGGTAGCGATGCCGATGCCCCGTTCCTCGCTGTAGTCCACCTGATCGGCTTCCAGCAGCTGCGGCGGATCGCTAATGCGGGAGCGGCCGCGGGTGGAATAGGTCTCCTTTTTGGCATCGTAGACGATCTCATCGGCAGCGATATCCTGTTTGTCATCTTTGTAGCGGGCATTACCCACGAGTACGGTGCGGTCGGCTTCCTGATTGTATTCGATCACATCGGCCGAAGCTTCGCGTGCGTTTTCTTTAAAAATAGCATTGCCCCGCAGAATATAAATATCCCGGCTGCCGTCGTAGCGGATAGTATCAGCCACAGCGAGCTGATCGCCTTTTTGATACTGCGCGTTTTTAGTAAACTCTGCCACGTTGTTTTCCGTATCGTAAAACCCGTCTTCGCAGTACAGCTTGGTCGTATCGCTATCGATCAGGGTGGGCCCCAGAAAGTCCACCACCTTTGTTTCTGTATTGAAGCCGAGGGTATCTGAAAGCAGGGTGAAGGCCGAATCGATTACCACGACGCTGTCTTTGAAGTAGATTTGCCGCTCATCCACGTAGTAATAGCCCTTTTTGCTGGTCAGCTGCGTGCTGTCGAGGGTGAGGGTGGCGCCGTTTTCGTAAGTGGCCAGCTTGAGGTTGAGGTCGTAGGTCAGGCGGTCGGTGAAGAGGCGCTGATCACCCTTTTCCAGTATGACATCCCCGTAGAGCTCGGCGATGCGGGTCGCCCCGTCGTAAACGGCAGAGTCTGAGAAGACATTGAGGGAATCCCCCTGCTGAATGATGACGTTGCCATTGGCATACACGCGGGTTTGGTTCTCAATACGGGCGGTATCACAGTACATGTACACGCTATCCTGCCGCAGCTCGACGTTGCCGTTGAGCTTCTGAATAACCGTATCTCCCGACTGAATGTATTCAAACAGGTCGGCATGGTCGACTTCCACTTCCTGCTTAGCCGTGTCCTGTGCCGGAGCGGCGGGCTGTTGCCCAAATACCGGAAAAGCCACTAGCAGCAGCAGTGCGATACAGTATATTTTCGGGTTCAATAATGGCATAGCTTCTTCCATGAGGTGCAAACTTCCGACTTTCCCCGCACTTCCCTGCGAAAAACGGGCTGAAATCTCCACGAAAACGTTGAGAAAGGCCCTCCCGCTTGCTTCCCGGAACGGGTTAACCCTTTTTTAACGTTGTGAAAAGGCAGACTATCGCCAAAATCAGCTCAAAGAACCAGATTTGTGAGGACTCCCCCTCCATATAGGTTGTAAATCCCCCATTCGTCAGTATATTTGTGCCCTTACAAAACTACAGCAATGAAAGTATCTCTGAACTGGCTGAAAGAGTATATCGATATAGAGCATAGCCCCGGGGAAGTCTCGGCTATGCTCACAGGTATTGGACTGGAAGAAGAAGGCATGGAGCGGGTGGAAAGCATCCGCGGCGGACTGGAAGGTGTGGTCGTGGGGCATGTCCTCGAATGTGGCCAACACCCTGATGCCGACCGCCTGTCCCTGACCAAAGTGGACGTAGGTGGGGAAACGCCCCTGCAGATCGTCTGCGGTGCGCCAAATGTAGCGCAGGGACAGAAAGTGATGGTGGCTACCGTGGGGACGACTTTGTACCCCGTTGGCAGCGAAGAGCCGCTAAAGCTCAAAAAAGGTAAGATCCGCGGGCAGGTGTCCGAAGGCATGATCTGTGCCGAGGATGAACTGGGCACCGGCACGAGCCACGATGGCATCCTGGTGCTGCCGGAAGACACCGCAGTGGGCACCACCGCACGGGAGTACTTCAATATCGAAATCGACCACGTTTACGAGATCGGGCTGACGCCCAACCGCTCGGATGCCACCAACCACCTGGGCGTAGCTAAGGACCTGGCAGCCTACCTCAAAGTCAACCACAGCCACAACGACGGCGTGCACCTGCCCTCCGTCGACGGCTTCAAAGCGGATGACCAAAGCCTGCCGGTCAGCATTGAGGTGGAAGATGCCGAAGCCTGCCCACGCTACGCTGGCCTGACGCTAAAGGGCATTACTGTTAAGGAGTCCCCCAACTGGCTCAAAAACCGCCTGCTCTCCATCGGGCTGCGGCCCATCAATAATGTGGTGGACGTGACCAACTTTGTGCTGCACGAGCTCGGTCAGCCCCTCCACGCCTTCGACCTGGCGAAAGTCAAAGACCACAAGATTGTCGTAAAAGCTTTGCCGAAAGGCACCAAGTTCACTACCCTCGATGAAACGGACCGCGAGCTTACGGGCGAAGACCTTATGATTTGCAATGGCGCCGGCGAAGGCATGTGCATCGCTGGCGTGTTCGGGGGCATAGGATCTGGCGTGACGGAAAACACCACGGATGTCTTCCTGGAATCCGCTCACTTCAACGCCAAGTGGGTACGCCGCACAAGCATGGGCCACAACCTTCGCACCGATGCGGCCAAGGTATTCGAAAAAGGCAGTGACCCCAATATCGTGGTGTACGCCCTAAAGCGCGCCGCTTTATTGATGAAGAAACTGGCTGGAGGAACAATTTCCAGCGACATCACCGACCTCTACCCCAACCCGGTCAAACCGGTGGAAGTAAAAGTCAGCTATGCGTACACCAACCGCCTGATTGGTATCGACATTCCCAAAGAAAAAATCCACAGCATCCTGGAGGCCCTGGAGATGGAAATCCTGGCAGACGATGGGGAGACGTTCACCGTCGCTGTGCCCACCAATAAGTCGGACGTAACGCGGGAAGCCGATGTAATTGAGGAAATCCTGCGCATCTACGGTTACAACGAAGTGCCCATCCCTGAGCAGGTCAAGACCGGGCTCAACATCGCCCCTCAGCCCGACCCCAACCTGCTGCGCGACAAGATCGGCGACTACCTGGCGGCCAATGGTTTCAACGAAATGATGGCCCTGTCCCTGTCCCGCTCGCAGTACTACAAGGAAATTTTCGAAGGGCTGGCCGACAACAAGCTGGTGTACATCAACAACACCTCTACCGTGCAGCTCGATATTATGCGCCCGGATATGCTTTTCAGTGGGCTCGAAGCCATTCTGCACAATCAGAACCGGCAGCAGTCGCGCCTGAAGCTGTTTGAATTTGGCCGCACCTATCAGCACGGAGACAACAAGATCGACGAGCAGCAGCACCTGAGCCTGTTCATGACCGGCGAGCGCCACCCGGAAACCTGGCTGGGCGTACGCGAAGGCGATGCGGATTACTACGCCCTGAAGGCTTTTGTGGAAAATATCCTCGCCCGATTCGGGCTGCAGGGCTATCAGGAGACAGCGCTGCGGGACAACAGCCTGGCCTTCGGGCTGGAATACCACCGCGGTCCGCGGACCCTCGTCCGCTTCGGCAAAGTCAACCCCAAGCTGGTCAAGGCGATGGACATCCGCGGGGAGGTCTTTTACGCCGATTTCAGCTGGGACAACCTCATGAAAGCCCGCAAAAAGTATAAATTATCCTACGAGGAGCTGAACAAATTCCCAAGCAGCCGGAGGGATTTGGCCCTGGTTATTGATAATTCTGTAAAATTTAGTGATATTGTGGCGATTGCCCGCAAGGTGGGCAAGAAGCTCATTAAGGATATCAACCTTTTTGACGTGTACGAAAACGAGGAGCAGCTCGGCGCCGGGAAAAAGTCCTACGCTGTCAGCTTCACATTTGAAAACCCTGAGAAAACGCTCAAGGACAAGGAAGTGGACAAGGTGGTCAATCAGCTGATTGCCGACTATGAGTCCAAACTTGGTGCTACGATCCGTCAGTAAGAGCTTGTTGGGATTTCGCTTTCGTTGCGAACGTCGCCAAATTTAGTTCCGAATAAGGCGCGATGAAGGAGCATAGCCTGAGCTACGTGACTGAAGAGCAACGAAATGCAGTGCAAAATTTGGCAAGAGCAGTCCGAAGTGTGGAATCCAAATAAGCTCTAAAGGCAGGGTAGTATGATGACCCAAAGTCCCAAAATGAACTTTTTAGAGCGCATTGACAATATTGAACTAAAAGTCCGGCAGCTCGTGCAGCGCATGGCGCGCCTGAAGCAGGAAAATGCCGGGCTCAAGGAAGAAAACCAGAAACTCAAGGCCGACCTGGACCGCCAACGCGGTGCAGTGAGTGCCTTAACCCATAAGTTGGAACAAACGCAGCGGTCTCTGGACACGCAGCGGGAAGGACAACCTGAGCAATCAGATCAGCTGAAACAACAGCTTGAAGCATATATTGAAGAGATCAACGCTTGTATTGAGTGGCTACATAAGCAATAGGAATGAGCAGAGGGCAAGACAAGGAGATGAAACATATTACCGTGCTGATTGCCGGCCGGCCGTACCCACTCAAAATAGATGTGGCAGATGAACCTGCCATCCGCAAGATCGTCAAAGAGGTCAACGAGAAAATCAACCGTTTTCAGTTGACCTATACCAATAAGGACAAACAGGACTGCCTGTCGATGGCACTCCTGACTTATGCGGTCGACTTGCACAAAGCCAGAAACTCCGGAGGCAATGACCCCGCCCTTTCCGGTAAACTCTTTCAATTAGAAGCTTTGCTGGATCAGATGCTTGACTAGGCCTTTGCAGCCCCCTTGGCAGGGGATCTGTAAACGCTAACCTTTCCCGCTGCGGCGTTCTGCCGCTCGTTTTTCCTGAAATACCGGAATACCCCTGTGTTGGCGTAAGCCCACCTCCCCTCTTTTGGGAGCGCTGCGGCCCGTGCTGACAAGGTTATTATACACCAAATACAATTCGGTGGGCCCTGTAAACCATTAGAACGAACCGGTTTTGATGGTTCAAAAGCCACCGCATCACTAATCAACACCAATTATGGATATAGGAATAGGAATCATTATTGGGTTAGTCGTTGGAGCCATCATAGGCTACATCAGCGTTCAAATGGCCCTGAAAAGTGCCAAACAGAAACGCGTCGACGAGATCAACTCTACCGTAGACCAGGAAGTCAAAGAGGCCCGGCTGACCGCCAAGCGCCTGATGGATGAGGCCGAAATAAAAGCAGAAAAGATCACTTCTCAGGCCGAAGCCAAAAACGAGAAGATCAAACAACGCAAAATCCAGGAGGCGAAGGAAAAATTCAGCCGCTTAAAGTCTGAATTTGACAGCCAAAAAGCCGACGAGATGGTCGAGCTCAAGGAGCGCAAAATGGAAATCAAAGAGCTCGAGTCTGACCTGCGCCAAAAGGAAAAAAGCTTTGGCGATAAAGTCAAAGCACTCGATAATCAGCGCTCAGAACTCGAACAACGCGAAGCCGATGCCATCGCCCTGCGGGAGAACCTGGAAAAGCAGATGAAGGTGATGAACCGCAAGCGCGAAGAACTGGAAGCCGCGAGCGAACGCCACATCAAAGAGCTGGAAAAAGTCGCTAACCTAAGCGAAGTGGAGGCTAGGGAGCAACTCCTTGAAGCCGTCAAAGCCAAGGCAGAAACCGATTCTATGGCCCTCATCAGAAACTCTGTGGAGCAAGCTAAAATTACTGCGAATAAGGAAGCTAAGAAAATTGTTATTCAGTCCATTCAGCGTATGTGCGCGGAGTACACGATTGAGAATACCGTTTCGGTCTTCAACCTCGACTCCGACGACCTGAAGGGGCAGATCATTGGCCGGGAAGGCCGGAATATCCGGGCGCTGGAAGCCGCTACCGGTGCGGAGATCGTTGTGGACGACACGCCGGAAGCCATCGTAATTTCCAGCTTTGACCCCATCCGCCGGGAAGTAGCCCGGCTGGCACTCAAGCGCCTCGTAGCCGACGGCCGTATCCACCCGGCACGCATCGAGGAAGTGGTGGCCAAAGTCCGTAAGCAGCTAGACGAGCAGATTGTGGAAATCGGTGAGCGTACCGTCATCGACCTGGACCTCCACGGGCTTGACCCTTACCTCGTGAAGATGGTGGGCCGCATGCGCTTCCGCTCTTCCTACGGGCAGAACCTGCTCAAGCACTCCATTGAGACGGCCAACCTCTGTGCCATCATGGCTGCCGAGCTCGGCCTGAGCCGCAAGCAAGCGAAAATGGCCAAGCGGGCTGGCCTGCTCCACGATATTGGCAAAGTCGCCGAGGAGGAAACAGAACTGTCCCACGCCCTGCTGGGCATGAAGCTCTGCGAAAAGCACGGCGAGCACGCCGTAATTTGCAACGCCGTAGGTGCCCACCACGATGAGGTAGAGATGAACAACATCCTCTCCCCTATCATTCAGGCTTGTGATGCCATTTCCGGTGCCCGCCCCGGTGCGCGGCGCGAAATCCTTGAAAGCTACCTCAAGCGCATTGGCGAGCTGGAAGAATTGGCGATGGAGCACGAAGGCGTACAAAAAGCTTATGCGATGCAGGCCGGCCGCGAGCTGCGCGTCATCGTAGAATCTGAAAAAGTAACCGATCAGCGGGCCGACGAGCTGTCGTTCCAGATTTCTCAGAAAATCCAGGACGATATGCAGTACCCCGGGCAGATCAAAGTGACCGTCATCCGTGAGAAGCGGGCGGTGGCTTATGCGCGGTAGTTCATAACTGGTTAGCTAGTCAAGCGATCCCCTGTCCGATGTATTTGGACAGGGGATTTTTTGTGGTGCTCTTTTGCGTGTCATGCAGGGATTGCCATCGGATGGTTCAGCAGTACCTTCTCTATATCCAAAAAGACAGACCGCGCTATATTCAATGGGTGAAACAGGTTATTCCAGCTCTTTTTGCAACTCAAAGCAAAGCCATACGTTAATTCACTTAAATTTATTCCACCGGAATTGGCACTATCTCGTTTTTTAGCTACATTGTAACCACAACGCGTTCCAGCTGCTCGCTCGAATGCGCCTCTCGTAACTAAATGGCATATTGTAGTATGAAAATGGCTTACCGCATAATACTTTTACTGCTAGCAGTGGCTTTTTCTTCCACTTCGCTACGTGCACAGACGAAAAGAATACTGCATGAATTCGGCCTTTACGAGGGGGTGCGGTCATTGATTCAAACAGAGCAGGATCACTTTTTGGTGCACAATAGAGGGAGGGAAAACGGCGCTCCAATTTTTAGGAATAAACTTTTATTGCTCGATAAAGACCTTGACATGCTCGGGTACTATCACCTTCAGCCAGTACCGAATATTGACATTGGCTATATGCTGGGGGTAAGAGAGCGGGGAAATGGCGGATTCCTATCCTTTCAGAAAAGCCCGTTTTGCCAAGGTTCTGATTTTTCTTTTCAGTTTTTAGATTCCACACTATCGACTCAGGAGGAGATCAATGTAACGGGCATCCGTTATCATAGATTTCACGATGGACGCTTCTCCGATGGTAGTATTTTAGTGGAGAGGGACGATAACAATTTTCTCATCAAGTTGAATGAGCAGGGACAGGTAAGCTGGCAACATCCGTACGAAGAAGAGTATATAATTAGCGCATCAGTTTTACCGGACGATCACGTTATTGTGTATTCCAGCGGGTTCCACTGGGTGTCAATTCCCTGGCTTAGAAAGTTGAGCGAGGAAGGAGAAGTGTTATTGGAAAAGGACTTATCCAGTTTGGCCAAATCCTTTACAGCGGAAATGAGAACGCTTGGTCCGGACAAGTTCCTGCAGTTTTTTGAAGGGGTGGTCAGAGTGTTCGATTCAGACTCTTTAAATCTACTGCATTCCTTAGAAATAGATGAGGGACTGAAAATCGTTGATCTGGAGGCAGGAGGTGAAGAAGTAGTCATTCTTTTATGGTCTAATGCTGAATCGGTATTTACAGCCAAGCGGTACGATGCGGCGCTGAACTTGCTGAATGAATACGCATTGCCGCCCTCAGCAGCCTACGAGCAGGTTGCGTTATCCGGAGACAGCATTTTGCTGGCGGGTACTTTTAGGTACGGCGGGGATTCACCGGCAAAGGGGAACAAAGTACCTTTTTTGAAGTGGTTTGGCTTTTCTTTGCCGGAAACTTTCTCTGAGAGAGATGTTGGCGTGGAAGGCGTTAGTATTGACGCCTTCGAATTTCTTTCCGCCGACCAAGAGGTTGATTTCCTGCTTTCCGGGGCTACCGTAAGCGTTCGTAACCATAGCGACACCATAGTCAATAAATTGACTCTAAACCTGGCGCTGCCCCCTCTGGAAAGGGAATGCGTCACTCCATTCTTTCAGCGGTTCGCTCATACCTTCGAGGAGCTTGGTCTGATGCCGGGGGAGGAGGTGGACTTGGAGTACCCACCTGTGGTCACCTCATTTGCCGAGCCAAGCGACAGTTTACTTGAGTTATGTTTCTGGGCTTCTCTGCCAGATGACCATCCTGACCTCAACAACACGAACGATTATCAGTGTCAGTCTTTACTGGTCACCAGCAGCAAATTTCCTGAAGTTCGGGCAGCAACAGAACTACACCTCTTCCCCAACCCCTCCGCCGGACCTGCTCAGCTGTCTTATCGCCTGCCAGGTCGGGAAGCTGGCGAGGTGCGGATGTACAACAGCCTGGGGCAGGAGGTCGCCCGCTACCCACTGCAAGCGCAAGGAGGGCAAATACAGCTCGACCGTCAGCCATCCGGTGTGTACTTTGTGCTGCTGTATCAGCAAGACCGCCCGGTACAGCGGGTAAAGTGGGTACAGCGGTGATGGCAACGTACACAATGAGGCTATACCCCGCCCGTGGACATTACAACCTCGGTAATTCCATTTATCAACAGAGTCAGCAAACTGCCGGGCAGCAACGCGGTGTCTACTATTGCATCTTGCAACAAGGCGCCTATCACTCTCCCGCATTGAAAGTACTGCTGATTGACTAATCTTCCAGCCAGAGCCGGCCGCTCTACTCAAAGAGCAATGGCTCTGGCTGTTTATATCCTTATATAATGCGATACCTACTCTTTTTCTTTTTGCTAGTGATAGTACGTAAAGGCTTGGCTCAGTCCGAATCATTTAATCTTAGGATAAATGCGGGCTATCCCTTTCAGGAACTTACTACCATACTTCCTACCGACAGCTGCTATTACGCAAGTGCAGTTGTAACGGATAGCACTGGCGGCTTACTCACAATAGGCAGCCTCTTTTTAAAGCTTGATTTAACAGGGCAGCTGCTCTGGTCTCAACAGCTGGGCACTCCAAATAAATACTATGAACTTTGGGGCGAAGGGCTTTTCCCAACAGTCGACAGCAGCTTTGCTGCTTTAGGGATAGTACGAGATTCCATTAGAAAAGGGGTATTCATCAAATACAACAGCAATGGCGACACCTTGCTCACTAAAGAATATAAAAGCCCATTTTACCCCGATGAGCCCTTTATTACAGCTCAGGCTATGCACCCGGACAATCAGGGAGGTTTCTTCCTCCTATTCGGTGTTGATGCTCAACCTGACGGAGTCAATGCTGAATATTTCATGATTCATGTAGACATAAATGGAGAAATTTTAGCAACCTATAATTACGGCACTCCTCTGACTGATATTCCTAAATCTCTATTAGTACACGCTGATGGGGCTTTAACTCTGGGGGGCTCTCAGAGTAATATTACCAGCGTATCGCAAAATTTCATTTACAGGTCTCATATGCTACACCTTGATGAATCCCTTAGCCAGCTTTGGCAGTATACCACTCCCTCGAATGAATTATACAATCATGCCAACGCCCTCCTCCCCACCCCCGATGGCGGCCTCATCGTCGGCACCGGTAAAGGCGTGGAAAATTTTGATGCCGGATGGGTAGAATGGCACCCCTGCTTCTTCAAGCTCAATGCCGACCGGCAGATGGAGTGGGTAAGGGAATTCCGGAGCCCGCTGCGAGGTCCTATTTTTTCCACCGTTAAAATTGCGGCAGCGGCAGACAGCAGCGGGTACGTTGGTGTCAGTTGGACTGCCGACGATGTTTCCATTGAAGTGCTCAGGCAAGGCACCTGGGTGATGAAAACCTCCCCACAAGGTGACAGCCTCTGGGTGCGCTACTTCACGCTTTTTGATGAGGAACTGCTTGCCCCGGAGCCCATGGACCTCAAGGCCACCCCCGATGGCGGCTACATCGTCTGCGGCGCTATCGACCCGCCCGATGACGGGGGCGTCCACCCTCTGCGCTACGGCTGGCTCCTCAAGCTCGATGAGCACGGCTGCCTTGTGCCCGGCTGCCATCTGCCCAACAGCACGGCACCGGAGCCCGGCATCCCGCCACGGCTCGCCCTCTTCCCCAACCCCGCCCGCGATTTCATCAACTTTGAGCTGCGCGGTGCCCGCCCTGACCCCGACGGGGCTTTCCGCATACTCGATGTGCAGGGGCGTCTTTTGCAGGATATCCCGGCACGGGAAGCCCTGGGCACGGTGGTGGTGCCCGTGCACGATTGGGCAGCGGGGGCGTATGTGGTGCAATACCTGGAAGGCGGGCAGATCAGGGCAGCGGAGCGGTTTTTGAAGGTGGAGTGAGCAAGAGGCAAGCCTCCATTTGCAATCTCAGGCCGCGATTCCATAATCGCCGCTTGAGTCGGCTTGGCACAACCAGGCAGCTGCACGCTTTAAAAAGCTGTATTTTACTGCCCTAAACCTAAAATGATGAATATGCTGCTTTTGACCCCTTCCATTCCGCACCGCTGCGGCAAGCAGGGCAAGCTCACCGCTGCGCTCAATTGCGGGCCGGGCACCCGACAGCAGATTTGGCGAACCACTGGGCAGCAGCGCGGGCTTTACTATTGCATCCTGCAGCAAGGTGCCTATCGCTCCCCGGCACTGAAAGTTTTACTGATTGACTAACCTTCCAGCAGCGCCGGTTTTAATATTATCATTGAACCGGCGCTCAAAATCCCTGCCGAATATGAAAAAACTAATTTGGGCTGTATTACTGCTTTGGTGTGGTTGTTCCTTTGGCCAAACGACTACCTTCAATAAAAGAGTAGATGTAGGTTACCCGTTTCTGAACATGACAAAGATTCTGCCGACAGATAGCTGTTATTATGCAGTTGGAGCTATCACAGACACTACAGGCGGAGCTACCGTTGGCTGCCTTTTTCTGAAATTAGACCTTCAGGGGCAAATTATTTGGCAAAATCCGTTGGGCTCGCCTCATAAATTTTTCCGTTCATGGGGGTCTGGGCTATTCGCTGTAGGTGACACCAGCTTCGTGACCATGGGCCATACCACCGACTCTATCAGTAAAACGGTAATTTATAAATACAACCTGGACGGCGACACCGTCTTTACTAAAGAGTTTTTTAGCCCTTTCCACCCGGAGGAAAATTTTATTTCCGCAGCAAATTCTATACATCCGGTAAATGATACTTCCTTTTCAGCCTTGGCCGGCGTTAACGGGGCACCGGGAGGGGCAAACATTGAAATCTACTGGATCCGATTGCATGAATCTGGGGCAATTATCAACAGCAAAGTTTTCTCAGGCCCACTTCAAAATATACCTATGTCTCAGGTAATTAGGAACGGTGAAGAAATAATCATTGGTTCTGGAAAAAACAACCTTGGGCAAGTTTCTGAAAATTTCACTTTCCAATCTTATTTGCTTAGCATTGACTTACAAGGAAACATTAACTGGCAATATTCAACACCTTCGGTTGATTTGTATGATAACGCCCGCTCCCTCCTCCCCACCCCTGACGGCGGCCTCATCGTCGGCACCGGTAAAGGCGTGGAGACGGCTATCAACAGCAGCAGCGGCCGCGTAGACTGGAACCCCTGCTTCTTCAAGCTCAATGCTGATAGGCAGATGGAGTGGGTCAGGGAGTTTAGGGGCCGGACAATGGGCCCCATTTACGCTATTGTGAAAATCGCTCAGGCAACGGACAGCAGTGGCTATCTTGGTGTCAGTCGGATTGCCGACTTCGAGTCTGCCGAAGAACCCCTTAATGGCATGTGGGTCATGAAAGTATCCAATGCAGGCGATAGCCTTTGGGCACGGCACTTTACACTCATTGACGAAGAGCCCGGCATGCCAGAGCCCATGGACCTCAAAGCCACCCCCGACGGCGGCTACATCGTCTGCGGCGCTATAGACCCGCCCGGTGACGGGGGCGTCCACCCCCTGCGCTACGGCTGGCTTCTCAAGCTCGACGAGCACGGCTGCCTCGTGCCCGGCTGCCACCTGCCCAACAGCACGGCCCCGGAGCACGGCACCCCGCCACAGCTCGCCCTTTTCCCCAACCCCGCCCGCGATTTTATCAACTTTGAGCTGCGCGGTGCCCGCCCTGCCCCCGATGGGGCTTTCCGTATCCTGGATGCGCAGGGCCGGCTTTTGCAGCGTATCCCGGCCCGGGAGGCCCTGGCCACGCTAGTGGTGCCCGTGCAAGATTGGGCAGCGGGAGCTTATGTGGTGCAGTATTTAGAGGGCGGAAAGGTCAGGGCAGCGGAGCGTTTTTTGAAGGTGGAGTGATAGTCACATCACGTCACATGCCGCTCCACCAGCCCCATCACTTCCTGCTCCAGGGCATCTGCCCTGGCAGCTATGGATTGAGCCGCCGACAGTTTGGCTTCCACCCAGGCTTTGTCCTCAATATCGCCGGCATTGATGCGGACGTTGAGCCAGGCACCGTACACAGCTGCCCGGGCACACAGCGCCCCTACCCCGGCATCGCTGGCAGAGTTGGGGTTGCCTTTTTCTGCCATGGCTTTGCACACGTCGAAAGTCTCTAAAGCCAGTTCCATGGTGCGGAAAGGCACTTCGGTGGCATACTTGGTGGCCTCCTGCATCGCTTCGTGGCGGGCGGCTTTTTCTGCTTCCGTCCCTTTAGGCAGGCGCACCGCGGCAATAATGCCGTTGAAGGAGCGGGTGTCTTCGTCTACCAGCGCCAGCAGCCCATCCTTGATGCGCTGCCCGCGCTCCGCCCACTCGGAAAACTCCGCCCAGCGGTCGTCCCAAACCCGGCGGTGGGAAGACAGGTTGGCGACCATCGTGCCCAAAGAGGCTCCCAGAGCGCCAACGTAGGCCGCCACCGAACCGCCGCCCGGTGCCACGCTCTCCGAAGCCGTCTCATTGGAGAAGGTGCGGAGGTTCATATTGAGGAGTGGCGTAGGGGTATCTTCTGCCAGTTGGTATTCGATGATTTTCTGTTGGGGGTCGAAGGGGGCCAGCTCATCCAAGCCCATGGACTTGACGGCGATTTTGATCACCTCTTCTTCGGATGCGCCCAGGGAACGCCGCTGCTGTTTCAGGAAGTAATGCCCGGCATCAAGCATGACCTGCAGGGGCACCAGGCCGACCAGTTCGGAGCCGGTCACCCGCATCCCCCGGCGGTTGGCACTTTCGCGGCAGGCTTCGAATGCGATGTGGAGTGGGGTTTGGCGTACATCGGTAATGTTCATGGAAATTTGGGCAATGCCGTACTCTTCGATGTACCAGCCGATGCCTTTTACGCCCTTGCACTTGCCGGGTTCCCGCAGGGCATTCCCGTTTTCATCCTTAAGCACTGCACCGGAGACCTTACCGCCTTCCCGCTTCACACGGCCCTGCTCCCGCACATCAAAGGCAACAGAATTGGCGCGGCGTACCGAGGTGGTATTGAGGTTGACGTTGTAAGCGATGAGAAAGTCCCGGGCGCCCACTGCCGTCGCTCCGGCGGTTGCATTGAACTTTGCCGGGCCATAATCCGGCTTCCATTCCGGTTTAGCCAGCTTATCGGGCAGGGCTTCGTACTCGCCAGAGCGGACCGTAGCCAGATTGCGCCAGGCGGGCTTGGTCGCGGCACTTTCGTACATGTAGATGGGAATGCCCAGTTCCTCACCGGCACGCTTGGCCAGCTTATGCGCCCATTCGGCGACCTCTTCCATGGTGATGTGGGCAATGGGGATAAGCGGGCAGACATCCGTGGCGCCCATACGGGGGTGCTCACCGGAATGTTTGGACATGTCAATGACTTCGCTGGCCTTTTTCATAGCCTGGAAAGCCGCTTCTATGACTGGCTCCGGCGCGCCCACAAAGGTGACGACCGTGCGGTTGGTCGCTTTCCCGGGGTCGACGTCCAGGAGTTTGACGCCCTCCACCGCTTCGATGGCATCGGTGATTTGCTTCAGTACCGCAGGGTCACGGCCTTCGCTGAAATTGGGTACGCACTCTATGAGCGGTTGGTTTTGCATGGTTTATTTGGTTTTAGTTTTTTGCTTTGACAAACTTATGAAATCGAAAAATAAACTTTTCAACTTGGAGCGCGATTATTCCGTTACACTTTTCCTGCCAAAGGGTACAAACTATGAGCACAACTATCAAAGTAAGCCCGGCGCTACTACAGGAAGCCCGGGCATTTCTCCAGCTGTATGCGAAAGAACAGGCGCTATCGCAATCCACTTATCAGAACCGGCTGACCGATATAATGGAAGATATCGCTACTCAAGGTACGTATGAGCTCACCGAAGCAGAGCTGTCCTTCGGGGCACGGGTAGCCTGGCGCAATTCTATCCGATGCATCGGCCGGTTGTACTGGAAAAGCCTGCATGTGTTCGATGCCCGGCGGGTGACGGATGCAGAGACGGCCTTTCGCCTTCTCTGCGACCACCTGCGCTTTGCCACCAATGAGGGGAATATCCGGTCGGCGATCACCATTTTCCCACCCGATCACGAGGGCCGTACGCCCCTGAAAATCCTTAATCATCAGCTTATCCGCTATGCAGGCTACGCGCAACCGGACGGCAGTGTCTTAGGTGATCCTTCCAGTGCCTCCTTTACCCGCTTTTGCGAAAGCCTGGGCTGGCAGGGCAAAGGCACCGCATTTGACATCCTTCCCCTCGTGGTACAGGAAGCGGGCCGCCCACCGGTTTGGTTTGAGTGGCCGGAGGAGGTGTGCCTGGAAGTGCCTATTGCTCATCCTCATCAGTCGGGGATTACTGGCCTGGGTTTGAAATGGTACGCCGTACCTGTGATTGCTGATATGTGGCTGAGCATTGGCGGGCTGCGGTTCTCGGCGGCGCCTTTCAATGGCTGGTACATGGGGGCGGAAATTGGTGCCCGCAACCTGGCGGACCAGCAACGCTACAACGCTCTGCCTAAAGTTGCGGAAGCCATGAACCTTGATACCTCCCGCAATGCCACCCTCTGGAAAGACCGGGCGTTGGTGGAATTGAACGCCGCTGTACTACATTCCTACGCGCAGGCAGGCGTGAAAGTCGTGGACCACCACAGCGCCGCTGAACAGCATGCCCACTTCGAGCGCATTGAGCAGTCGCACGGCCGCCCGGTCAATGGCGACTGGACCTGGCTCATACCACCGGTCTCACCGGCAACGACGGCCACCTTCCACCGGACTTACGATGCCACGGAGCTGAAGCCCAACTTCTTTTATAAGACGGCAGCGGAGAAGGGGTGCCCGATGATGGGATAGACCTTAGTACCCCGGATTCTGCGTCATCCCAGCGTCTCCCCCGATGGCACTTCGTGGAATGGGGAAGAGCTCCCGATAAGGCTCAGAGGCGGGCTTCTCCCACCAGACTTCGGTGTACTTCCCAAACCGGATCAGATCAGTCCGGCGAATCGCCTCCTGAAACATCTCCCGGCCTCGCTCTGCCAGAAATTCCTCCGCGGTAAGCGTACCGCTGTAGGGCTCAACACCAGCACGGGCGCGCAATACATTGACATCAGGCTCGGCATCTGCCCAGTTGCCGCTCAGGCGGGCGCGGGCCTCTGCCCGGATGAGGTAGACCTCCCCCAGGCGGACAAGTGGAAAGTCGTTGTCCATTTCCCTGCGCCCAAAGAGCTTAAAGCTAAACTTAGCGGGCCGGGCACCTGATTTTGCGTGGGCATTGGGCTGCAGCTCATTGATTGCAGGTGTATAATTTAGCTGAAGTTCACCGTCATTTTCTGTGTAATCGATGACAGCAGAGCCGGAGAAATCAAACTGCGGCCCGGTCAGGAAACTGGCTTTTTTGCGCAGGTCAGCGTCCTCATAGCTGTTGTAGAATTCTTCAAGGGTGGCGTAGCCATTCCAGGGCTGTTCCTGTAGGTGCCAGCTCAATTGGCTGG
This sequence comes from Phaeodactylibacter sp., assembly GCF_040219495.1. Classification (GTDB taxonomy): domain Bacteria; phylum Bacteroidota; class Bacteroidia; order Chitinophagales; family Saprospiraceae; genus Phaeodactylibacter. The sequence continues at coordinate 26,271 of NZ_JAVJSK010000040.1, forward strand.
CCGGGTGAAGGACCATTTGTGAGAAATTCATCCCAGACCCAAGGTGCTCATCGTAATTGATGGAAAAGATGTGCTCGGGATTGCCATCGTTATTGGGTGCGAATACGGCCGCATAGCCGGTCAGCTGTTCCGGGTCAGAAGGTACGCCCTGACGCTGGCCAAGGTTAGGCACTGCGCAGCCTTCTCCACAAAGCTGGTAATGCCCGCTGTCGATGATGTACGAAGCGGCTATACTTGCAGCTTCGTACCGGGGCGTCCCCGTATATACTTCGGCGTTCAGGTACAGTTGGGCTAATACCCCCAAGACACCATAACGGTTGAGCTGATAAGCCTCACTCTTTTCTAAAAGAGGGCTGTTACTGATATCCATGCCCGTACTGACCTCTGGTATACCCAATACAGTCAGTAGTTCCTGTTCCACAAAATTAAAAACCTCCTCCCGGGTGGCCTGGGGCGGGTCCGGACTTTGCTCCGTCACAATCTTCACCCTGCCGAAAAGATCCAGAAGCCGCCAGTAAAAATAAGCCCGCATACCTTTGAGCTGTGCTATCTCATCCGCTTCCAAATGCCCATGATCCAACATTTCATTTATTTCCTCTATAGCGCTGTACAATTGCCGAAAAGTATTTGCAATGAATGGATGGTCCGGGTCGTAGGTATGTTGATGCAGGTCGATCAAAGTCCCCCCATCGTACCAGTCGCTCCCCTTTACAGCCACCACCATTTCATCAGAAGTAAGCTCCTGCAGCGTGAAATAGCCTCCGTGGTATGCCGTGCCTGTGTTGCGCAGTCCTCCATAAACCAATTGTAGTGGGTCGTAACAGGCACAATCATAGGTGCTGCCATTTCCCTCGATGGACAGCTCTTCAGTGAGCTCGCCCACAAGGTCTTCCTGTAAGTCCGTGCAGGCATACTGACTTATTGCCAGGAGTAGGGCCAGAAGGTATATTTTTTTCATCATTACCGTATTTGACTATTCAAGTTACGGATTTTCAAGGACATATGCAGGTAAGCGCTCAGTGCAAAACCCGAAAAGAGCCAGGCGGTAGCTGATGGAAACTTTTCAGGTTAGCCGTGCTGCCACAGGATCTCCGCCGGAGGCGATTGCAGTTTTTCCGTCTTCCCGGCATAGTCCAAACGGTAAAGGACATGCCGCATAGCCGCGATACGGGCACGCTCCCGCTCATTGCCTTTCACAATAAACCAGGGATTGGCTTCGGTAGAGGTTTGCTCATACATACGGGCTTTATAAGCCGTAAAGGCGTCCCATTTCTCCTGAGCCAGCAGGTCGACCGGGCTGACTTTCCACTGCTTGAGCGGGCTCGTCAGGCGGTCTTCGATGCGGCTGCGCTGTACTTCGGCATCAATGGAAAACCAAAACTTGACCAGGGTGATGCCATCATCGGTGAGCATGCGCTCTACGGTATTGACCTGCTGCATGAACAGCTCGTATTGCGCCGGTGTGCAAAAGCCCATGACGGGCTCCACCACCGCCCGGTTGTACCAGCTGCGGTCAAAGAAGACCATCTCTCCGGCATTAGGCAGTTGCCGGATGTAACGCTGAAAGTACCACTGCCCCTGCTCTTCCAGTGTAGGTTTGCCCAATGCCACGATGCGGTAGTGGCGCGGGTTGAGAAACTGGGAAAAGCGGGCAATCGAACTCCCCTTGCCGGCCGTATCCCGTCCTTCAAACAAGATCGCGAGCCGCTGTCCCTGCTCATGAATATGCTTTTGCAACTTCAGCAGCTCCACCTGCAGGAAGTACAACTCGTGCACGTAGGCCGGATTAACCCCGTAGTGGCGCAGCACATCCTCGTCAAACTGCTTGTCTTCTCCTTTTTTCAGGCTCATTACTTTTTCAGTTTTACCTCGTACAAGTCCGTGCGCCGGTCTTTGAGGGTGTTTACGCTACCGTATTCGTGCAATTCCTTGAGGAGCTCGAGGTTGACATCAGCAATCACCGTCATCTCAGTATTGGGCGTAGCCTCGGAGCGGATCGCATTAGTAGGGAATGCAAAATCGGAGGGCGTGAAAATCGCCGACTGTGCATAGTTGATGTCCATATTGTTGACGCGGGGCAGGTTACCGACCGCCCCGGCAATAATGACGTAGCACTCGTTCTCAACAGCGCGGGCCTGTGCACAAAGGCGGACGCGGTTGTAGCCATTCTGCGTATCCGTCAGGAAAGGTACAAAGAGCAATTGCATGCCCTGATCAGCGTAAATCCGCGCCAGCTCCGGGAACTCCACATCGTAGCAGATGAGAATACCCACTTTGCCGCAATCCGTATCAAAAACCTTCAGCTCACTGCCGCCCTTCATCCCCCAGGCATCCCGCTCGGAGGGCGTGATGTGCACTTTCTGGTACTTTTCCCAGGTGCCATCGCGGCGGCAGAGGTAGGACACGTTGTACAAATGCCCGTCCGCTTCGACCTTGGGCATACTGCCGGTGATGATGTTGACGTTGTAGCTGACCGCAAACTCCGTGAATTTTTCGCGCAAAGCGTTGGTATAACCCGCCAGCTCCCGGATAGCCCGCGCCTCGCCCAGGTGGTTATAGTCAGCCATGAGGGGCGCCTCAAAAAACTCCGGGAAGAGAATGAAGTCAGATTGATAATCGCTCACCGCATCCACAAAGTACTCCACTTGCCGGATGAGGGCATCGAAGTTGGGGAAGAGGCGCATCTGCCACTGTACGATACCGATACGCACATCCGACTTAGGAACGTTGATCAGTTTTTCTTCTTCCTGAAAATAGATGTTGTTCCACTCCAGCAGGGTGGCGTACTCCTTTGAGGCTTTATCTTCCGGCAGGTAATTTTGAATAATTTTACGGACGTGGAAGTCGTTCGACAGCTGAAAGGTAAGGGTGGGGTCGTAGATTTCCTTCATCTTCACCCGGTTGATGTATTCCCGGGGGGTTAGCTCGTCAGCATATTCGCGATATTTGGGAATACGCCCTCCGGCAATAATGGACCGCAGGTTCAGAGACTCGCAGAGCTCCTTACGGGCATCGTACAGCCGCCGCCCCAGGCGCATGCCGCGGAACTCCGGGTGTACAAACAGCTCAATACCATAGAGCACATCGCCTTTTTCGTCATGGGTATTGAAGGTCTCATTACCGGTGATTTGATCGTAGGTATGCTTATCTCCGTACTTGCTGTAATTGACGATGAGAGACAAAGCGCAAGCCGCTACTTTTTCATCTACTACCACACAAAGCTGCCCTTCCGGGAAAACCTTGAGCAGTTTTTCGATAGCTGCTTTATTCCAGTGCGTCACCCCACCCCCCGAGTAGGCTTGAATCATCGCCTCTTTGAGGCCGATATAGTCATTGAGGGTAAGGTTGCGGAGTTCTATTTTCTTTGTTGCGACTTCCATAGTTTGATTGTTGTACTTCGATGTAACGGGCGGTGAACCGACCTTGTTGAGCACCGCCCGGAATTAGAGCTTGTTGAGATTTTACACTTCGGGCTGCTCTTGCCAAATTTCGTCCTGCTCTTCGTTGCTCTCCCGCCTGCCATAGTCTTGTACGGTCTCCGGTGGCCAAAGCCCATAGGCGACGGGACACGGACAGGTTGGTCACGTGGCTAAGGCTATGTGATTCAGGAATGGGACCCCTTTAATCCCATTCTTGAATGCATTACGCCTAGATCAGAACAAAATTTGGCTACATTCGCTCCAAAAGCAAAATCCCAATAAGCTCTTAATTAGCCCGCAGGATATACCCCACCCCATACAGGGTCTCAATGAGATCAGGCGCACCGTTTGCCTTTAGCTTACGGCGCAGGTTTTTCAGGTGGGCATACAGAAAGTCGTACCCCTCCGTTTCCTCTGCTGCTTCTCCCCAAAGGTAATCAATCAGTTGATCTTTGCTAACCACGCGATTGCGGTTGCGGGCCAGGAAAAATAGAATGCTGTACTCTTTTTTGGTGAGCTCCAACCGCTGCTCATTGATAAAGATGGCAAACTCATCAGGCCGGATGATCAGCACGCCTAGTCTCAGTTCCTGCTGATATACGCCTATGCGGCGGCGGACAATCGCTTTCAGGCGGGCGTAGGCTTCCGCCAAATCATAAGGCAGGGACAGCACGTCATCGTATCCAGCCGACAGTGCCTCAATCCGGTAGAGAGATTCCGTGGAAGGCGTGAGGAGGAGCAGCCCGGCGTATACATCCTGCTGCCGGATCAGCTGCCCTAAACGCAGGGCACTGCTGCCCTCCAGTGGTTCCAGGGCTACTACTGCGTCATACTCTACCTGCAGCACTTTCTGTACCGCCGCTCTGACCTGAATGGCTACCTCGCATTTTGAGCCCTGCCTTTTGAGGTAGCGTTGAAGCGCCGTAAGAGGGGCGGATTCTAAGCCGATAAGTAAAAGATGCATAATTTTTTATTGCCAGGCACAAAATTCAGTTTTTATTCAGAATTTAAACGCTTTTTTGCTCAAAAAAACAAATGAGCAGAAAAGGTAAATCCACAGACAAAAGGCGACCAAAGCAACATGCCGCCCCAAATGAGGAGGCGCCACGGCCTAAAAAAGCCGCCAAGGCTACCAAGCCCCCTAAATACAAACATGCGCAGTACTGGCTGAGCGAAGAAGTCAATCTGCAATAGCGTTTATTAATAAACGCTAAAAAACAACCCTATGACCAAAGTAACACTGCTTCTTCAGGAGGCTATCTATGAACAGGCCGCCCTCGAAATTGCCGAACAAGGGTACTCCATTATTGATGGGTTCCTGAGTGCAGCAGAAGTCGACAGCATCCTGCAAGCCATTCACGCCGAAGAAGCAAACGGTAGTTTCAGCCCGGCCGGTATTGGGCAGGGAGCTGGCTTTCAGCGCAACCGCAATATCCGACGGGACTATATCCGATGGGTCAATCATGCTGAACCGCCAGTATCCTGTATTCCATACTTTGAGCGCCTGCAGGCACTCATCCGTTACCTGAACCGGACTTGCTATCTGGGTATTCGCGACCTGGAGATGCACTTTGCAGTGTACCAGCCGGGCGGTTTTTACAAACGTCACCTCGATGTATTCCAGCACGCTCAGTCCCGCAAGTTATCCGCTATTTGCTACCTCAACCCTAACTGGGTTACAGCGGATGGCGGCGCCCTGAAACTCTACCTGCCCCGGGAAGACGGTACAGAAAACACCATCACGGTACTACCGGAAGCCGGCCGTTTAATTTTATTCGAAAGCCATGCCATTGAGCACGAGGTGGAAGTCGCGCACCGGGAACGGTGCAGCATCACCGGCTGGCTCAAAGACGAGGTTCAATTTTTCTAACATGATCCATCCACACACCCAACTGCAATACATCGACGATCACAAAGGCTATGGTGTATTTGCGACTCAGTTTCTACCCAAAGGCACGATTACTTATGTTAAGGACAGCCTGGAGATGGAAATCAGCCCGGACGCCTACCGGAATCATAATCCCGAAATGCAAACCGCTATTGAGAAGTATTCCTACACCGATGAGCGCGGCTACCGCATCGTCAGCTGGGACTTCGCCAAGTACGTCAATCACTGCTGCAACTGTAACACGATGAGCACCGGCTACGGCTTCGAAATGGCCATCCGCGATATTCAGCCCGGTGAGGAAATTACTGATGAGTACGCCTTGTTCAACCTGACTCAGTCTATGGACCTGCAGTGCGCCCACGACTGCTGCCGGGGACAGCTCAGGCCTGAAGATTTTGACCTGTACTACAAAAACTGGGACCTCAAGCTGCGCGAGGCACTGCCCCTCATCTGGCAGGTGAAGCAGCCGCTTGCCGCACTGCTCGACGCCGGCCTAAAAGACGATGTCGATGCTTTCCTGAACAATCCGGAAGCGTACCGTTCGGTTTATCAGCTCAAGGCGCGAGCCCTTAAAGCTTACGCCCCCAACGGAAAGGGTAGGCACTTACACCTGACCTAACCACGCAGATACCGGTTGTTTTGCGTATTTTGGACTTCCCATTCGCCCCGTAAATAAAGAACATTTACGGGGCAATTTTTTTTATGCTTTGGGGTACCTTTGCAGCCTCTTTTTCATTCAGCAAACAAAAGTATATGGAATCCACTTATTCTGCCCTGCCCGATGATGCACCGGTAATCCGGGAGCTGGACCTGGAAGCAATACCCCACGGGACTCTACAGCGATTTTGGCTGCACCTTGTCACTGATGGCATGGGCATGCCTGTTTTCATCCCCGTCATAGTAGCCAAAGGCAAAGAAGACGGCCCTGTAGTTGGCCTGACCGCCGCGGTGCACGGCAATGAGCTCAACGGCATCCCGGTCATACAGCGCCTCTTCCGGGAAATTGACGCCCGGGAGCTCAAAGGTACTATCGTGGGGGTGCCTGTGGTCAACCTCCCGAGCTTGTTGCGCAAAAAACGGCGTTTCATAGACGGTACAGACCTCAACCACATCATGCCGGGTAAAGAAGACGGTAATGTAAGCCAAGTGTATGCCTACCGCATCATCAATTGGATTGTTGCCAAATTTGACTACCTCATCGATTTACATACCGCCAGTTTTGGGCGGGTCAATTCTTACTACATCCGGGCAGACATGGACAATGAAACGACCCGGCGCATGGCCTTGCTGCAAAACGCACAGATTATCGTCCACAATCCACCTTCCGATGGTACACTCCGGGGGGCAGCAGACGAATTAGGCATTCACGCTATCACCCTCGAGGTCGGGAATCCCAATACTTTTCAGAAAGGGCATATCCGATCGGGCCTGACTGGTATTCACAACCTGCTGGCGGACCTCGGCATGACAGACGAAGCCCTGGATCAGCCGGAAGAGCAGGCCATTATGTGCAAAGACTCCAGCTGGCTTTATACCGACACCGGTGGAATCCTGACCGTGCAGCCAGGCTTAACTGACCGCGTGACAGCCGGGCAGGAAGTAGCGACCCTGCGCAATATTTTTGGGGACTTTATCAAGCGTTATGCCGCCCCTCAGGATGGGGTGGTCATTGGTAAAAGCGTGAGCCCGATCAATCAGACCGGTGGACGGATTTTGCACCTGGGGTTCCCCGTATAATCCTGTAGCACTCGGCATTTGTCCGCATTTAGTCAAATCCGGCGCGCAGGCGTCCCAGGATTTGTGTACTTTTGATAGCCTTACTATCCTGTTGGATAGAGCAAATACCATATCCCACAATAATCGTAAAGAAAATGACAACCATGCTCAAATCTATTTTGCCGCTCCTGCTCATTGGGCTTGCTTTACCTGTACTTCAGGCACAGGTAGTTTACAGTGACCCGGCATTCCCAACACCGGAAGATGAAGTCACGGTCTTCTTCAATGCCGCGGAAGGCAACGGAGGCCTCGAAAACTGCGGGTGCGACGTGTACCTGCACACCGGCGTCGTCACCAATCTAAGCTCAAGCCCGGCAGACTGGCGCTACGTGCCAACTACCTGGGGCGTAGCCAATGAAGCCTGGCAAATGACACCGGTGCCCGGTGAAGACAACCTCTACAGCTACACCTTTTCCCCTTCTGTCAATGCCTACTACAACGTACCGGGCAGTGAGACGGTAGCGCAAATCGCATTCGTCTTCCGCAATGCCGACGGTAACCAAACCGGTCGCGCTACCGGTGGCGGTGATATTTATCTCGACCTTTTTGAAGGGGGCGTAGGCTTCGCTGCCGTAATCCAAAGCCCGGCCAGCAATGCCATCATTGCACAAACCGGAGAGCTTATCCCCGTGCGGGTCGCAGTTTCTGAAGAAGCGACGATAACCGTCACAGACAATGGGGAAGAGCTGGTTTCCGAAACGACTGCCCTCCTCGAGTACAACCTCGTGGCTGGCGAAGCCGGCACCCATCTGGTGGAAATCATGATCGATAACGGGGAGGAGAGCACCGTGCTCGACTTCGCCTACGCCGTACCCCTGGATATCGCCCCTGAGGAAGTACCGGCCGGGCTCGAGCCGGGTATCACTTTCGAAGCAGGCACGCTCCGCCTCAACCTGTTTGCGCCCAACAAAGAGCACGCTTTTGTACTCGGCAGCTTCAACGATTACCGGCCGCTGACGGAGTACCAAATGACGCCCTCGGCCTCCGGCAACTGGTGGATAGAAATCGACGGGCTGGACCCCGATGGCCAGTATTCTTTCCAGTATCTGATTGATGGCAGCATCCGCATAGCTGATCCTTATAGCACTATTGTGCTGGACCCCGGCAATGATCCGTTTATCTCCGAAGACGTTTATCCCGACCTGCCCGCTTATCCGGATAATGCACAGGGCATTGTATCCCTGGTAGACCCGCAGGTGGCAGAATACGACTGGCAAATGGACAACTTCGAGCGCCCGCCTAAAGAGCGGCTGGTGGTGTACGAACTGCTGGTACGCGACTTCCTGGAAAGCCATAGCTACACCGACCTCATCGACACCCTCGACTATCTCAAGCGCCTGGGTATCAACGCCATTGAGCTAATGCCGGTCAATGAATTTGAAGGCAATATCAGCTGGGGCTACAATCCGTCCTTCCACATGGCGCTGGACAAGTACTACGGTCCGATTTATGAATTTAAGCGTTTTGTGGATGTTTGCCACCAACGCGGGCTGGCCGTAATTATCGATGTGGTGTACAATCATGCCTTTAGCCAAAGTCCACTCTGCCAACTCTACTGGGACGGGAATAACTTCCGCCCCACCCCCGACAACCCCTGGCTGAATGAATTCGCCAAACACCCCTTCAACGTGGGCTACGATTTCAACCACGAGAGTCCGCACACCCGGGAGTATGTCAAGCGCACGATGCGCTACTGGCTGGAAGAAATGCGGGTGGACGGCTTCCGCTTCGACCTGTCCAAAGGCTTTACGCAAGTGGAAACCACCGATGTTGGTGCCTGGAGTGCTTACGACGCTTCCCGCCTGGTCATCATCAAGGACTATGCCGATGAAATGTGGAATGCCTCGCCGGGATCTTATGCCATTATGGAGCACCTGGGCGACTGGGCAGAGGAAGTGGAAATGGCTACCTACGGAGAAGGTATGCTGATGTGGAACAATATGCAACCTCAGTACAAAAATGCCGTGCTCGGCTTTGGGTCCAACCTTTCCGAGGCCTCCTATACCCACCGGGGCTGGGATGTGCCCGGCATCGTCTCCTATATGGAAAGCCACGATGAGGAGCGCCTGGTGTACGAGGCCCTGGAGTTCGGTAGTTCACAGGGCGACTACAACGTGAGAGAGCTGGAAACGGCTCTGGACCGGGTTGCCGCTGGTGCCACAATGTTCTATACCATCCCCGGCCCTAAGATGCTTTGGCAGTTTGGGGAGCTGGGCTATGACTTCTCAATCAATTACTGCGAAGACGGCAGCATCAATCAGGATTGCCGGACAGGCCCCAAGCCGATCCGCTGGGACTTCCTGGAAGAAGAAGGCCGGCGTGACCTCTACGAAACCATGAGCGATCTGATTCTGGTCACACAAGCCTACGATGTCTTCCACACCGATGACATTGAGTACGACCTGGCACCTGCCGCTAAGAAAATCAAGTTGCGCCACGAAAGTATGGACGCCGTTGCGGTGGCCAACTTTGGCGTCACCGATCAAAGTTTATCCCAAGTCTTCACACAGACGGGCACCTGGTATGAGTATTTCACTGGCGAAACCTTCCAAGTGATTACGCCCAATCAGCTGCTGCCGCTAGAGGCCGGAGAGTACCGGCTGTACACAACGGAACCACTGGAGACACCCACTTCTACACAGAACGAGGCCGTAGCCGATGGCTTTGACCTCCGGGTTGCGCCCAACCCCACTGCCGGCGAGCTGCTCGTGAGCTACGACCTGCCTAAGGCCGCCGAGGTGCAAATGGAGGTCGTCAACCTGCAGGGGCAAATCGTACATCAGGAAAACCTGGGGCAGCGCAGTTTCGGCTGGCACGGGGAAGCCCTTGACCTGGACCTGCCTGCTGGCAGCTATGTACTGCGCATTCTGGCAGATAACCGGGTGCAGACTACCTTTGTGGTGGTACAGTAGGAGCTTGTTTTAGCTGGACTTTCGGCGCCGCTTTTGGAGACCCTGATCTTCAAAAGCGGCATTTTTTTTGGTGGCATGCCCAAGCTGCCCTTCTTCGTCGGTAAAAAGGAGGCCTTAATAGATAAATTCCTGGTAAGTCGTCGTTTTTCCCAATATTTAGCTGATGTTTTGTAAAGCTTGAAGAGCGGAATAAGATCCTACAGATTCCCCGTTAAGTTATGCCCGACAAAGCACTGATGATAACTCAGCACAGTTTCAATTGGCTACGTTACCCATCCTGTCACAATAAAAGACTGCCCGTAGTACCTGCCACGGCGGTATTAGTGCTGGTTAATGCCGGTAAAACACTAAAAAGTAGTCCGTATGGCGCCATTAACAGGTAATGAGATACCCGCCCGTCAACCGCTCATTCATATGTCTGAACAGTTGCGGCATACGCCCCTCAACTTTGACGATATCATTATCCACTCCCGGCTCCGGGACTTTGAAAAATCGGTCACCGATTCCGGCTTATCCATCAAGCTTGGGCACATCGGCACGGAACGCTACTTGTTCAAAAACCAGCAAGTCAGCCTACAGCGGGGATCATATTTGCTGGTCAACCGGCATCAAACCTTCGACTGTTTTATCCGTAATCCTACTCCGGTGGAAGGCTTCTGCTTTTACCTGAGCCCGCGCTTGATTCAGGAAGCCGCCTCGGGCTTATCGCGCTCTGTAGAGGACCTGCTGGACCACCCGGCGCCTAAATCCAATAATAAGGCACCGCACTTTCTGGAAAAGATTTACCGGACCGATGAGAATAAACTCGGCCGCTATCTGGAGCAATTGCGCCCGGCCCTCGTCGCCCATGAGCAGTTGGATTTCAATCAGGTGTTTTTTGACGTGGCTACTGCGCTCTTGCGCACGCACTGGCGTACCGAGCAGGAGATGCGGGGTATAGATTGTACGCGGCGGTCGACACGGGAAGAATTGTACCGCCGCCTTTGCGCTGCGCGGCAGTTTATTTTCGATAACTACTGCAATGACATCCAACTGGAGGAACTGGCTAAAGCGGCTCTGCTTTCCAAGTTCCACCTGCTGCGCACCTACAAGCAAGCCTTTGGTATTACCCCCTACCAACAGGTGCTGGAGCTGCGCCTCCACAAGGCCTCCCGGCTCGTGCAGGAGGGCGGTAACCTCAGCCATGTGGCAAGTGAGCTGGGCTTTTCTGACCGGCGCTCGTTTACCAAGGCGTTTAAGAAAAAGTTTGGGGTAGCGCCTTCGTATTATCGGGCGGGGTAAGCGGGAGGCGCCAGGCTATGCAAAGAAAAATTTCGACAGTGAAAGTTAGGGCGTACTCCGGAGGAGTGGCTTGGGCATAAAGTACACCTTAGCCAAAGTGAAAGTTAGGGCGTACTCACGGGGGTGGCTTGGGCTTAAAGTACACCCTAACTGGCTTAGACGCGCCATTTTGACCAGCCTGGGAAGCCGGGAGCACCATAAAACCACAGCACCTTTTGCCCGGCCGTAGCCAATAGGCAAAGGAGGGACAGCACAAGAACCCCGCGCCTAAGCCCGTTACCGAACCACCACCCTTTCCACCCAAGCCTGGCCCTTCACTTCCACGCGCAGGGCATAGACACCCGGTGGCAGCTCCGGCAACTGCAGCGGCATCTTTTGCGAAGATGGTTTTGTTACTGACCATACTGTCTGCCCCTGCATATTGTAAAGGGTGAAGTAGCCGGTGCCTGTGGGCGCTGCGCCCGCCCAGGCGACGGTGAGGTGGCGGGAGGCGGGATTGGGGAAGACGGATAGCTGTGAACTGGAAAGCGGTGGGGTCCACTCCTCAGAAGTAATCACATAGGCGCAGGAGTCCAGGCTTGGGCACCCTTGCGCATCGGTGCGGACCAGCCAGCAATTTCTGTCCCCATCTCCGCGTGACTTTCCCCCAACTACCAGATCGCCATTGGGCAGCTCTCCAAAGCGGCCAAATTGCCCGGAAACATTTTCGCCTGACAAGTCGAAGGGGGGCAGATAGTAACGGGACCACAGAGTATCCCCCTCCGGCGTAAACTTAAACAGCCACCCGGCCAGCTTTTTCGACCCTCCAACCCAGGTGCTGTGCTCTCCGGCACTCACAATGTTGCCGTCCGAAACCAGTTTTAGCTCCCGGGAGCCGTTTCTTCCATTGATCACGTTAGGTTGGCCTACGGTATTAGCCCATTGTGTGTCATTGCTAGGAGAAAGTCTGGCAATAACAGGTTGTATTAAGGTTGCCCAATCTGGACCATTTTCCTGAAAGGTTTCCCCGAAAGTGATCAGGCTCCCATCCTCCAGGGAAACGACCTGCCGGATTAGCCCTGTTTCGGGATGCACCTCTGAGGACCATGCAGATTGGGCTGTGCCATCCGTTAGATCTACCCTGTAG
>NZ_JAVJSK010000041.1:0-12256 GCF_040219495.1 Phaeodactylibacter sp.
AGAGCGTGTTGGGACTTTTGTCTTCTAGTCGAAAACTAACAATTTTTTGGTTAGACGAGGCACGAAAACCGGAGTTTAGCCTTAGCTAAATAGCCTGTCCCGCAGTTTGCGGGAAGGATTTTCGGGACGAAGTGTAAGCAAAAAAGTGTAGTTTGCAGACCGATTACTAAAGTCCCAACACGCTCTTACTTTACGCCTTGGAAAATTTTGTTGTAAAAGTTAATACCAGCAGGCATAATAAGGTTGGCATAAGCAGGCTTACCGTCTTCGTAAAACAGGTAATACATACAATTCTGGTCAAAGTACAGATCTGCTTCCGCCCGGTTTTCCCCACCTACCTGGAAGAATACCCGCCCTACCGGCTTACAGTTGGGGTTGATCTCCGGTGTTTCTGAAGCAATATAGGTCACCGCAGTTTGAATATCCCGCTTTTCTTTTTGGCTGACGCTGAAGTTGGTGTAGTAAAACACGTAGTCGATGTAGTCGCACTCATTAAAAAGGGTCTTGATGGTATCTGCTGGCACACTGGGATAACTGGGCACTTGTACAGTTTGAGCAGGAGCCGTTTCAGTGCCCGTGGCACTCTTATCTGTTTCCTTTGCGGTGTCACTACCACAGCTGTGGAGCAGGCCCGCCAGCAACAAACCGATAAAAAGATATTTATTCATGAGCTATTTTAGTTTCAAATCTTCCAATTTCCCTCTTTCACCGGAGCGCTAAGAGCGTGTTTGGAGCAAAAGATAGTTGATAATCAAAGGGTTGTGGTTATGGCTAAATGGAAAAAAGCGCGTTACTTTGGTTGTCAGCAGAAGTGCTCCTCCAAGCATGCTCTAAGGCCTCACCACAATCAGCCGCTTAGTCACCAGGGTCTTGCCCCGACTGTTGGCAATACTGTAGAAGTAGGTGCCCTTGCGCAGTGAAGAGATATCCACTTTTTCTGTACGGCCACCGTCTACAAAGTACTGCCGCGACCATTCCTTCACTCCAAGAATGTTGAATATACTCACGGTATAGCGATCAGCGGGTAAGTTAGCAAACTCGAAGCGTACATTCACGATAGCCGGATTCGGATAAGCGTAGACACCCGGTTGTGCGGTTTCTACAGGGCGCAGGCTGGAGATGGTGCCCGCTTTGTAGGTCACACTTGAGACCGTAGCGCCCTCATTCAGGGTTTGTACCTCCGCAATGGGCTCGACAGCCTCGTTGCTCATAAACCGGTAGCTGATGGTAGTACGCGGCTCCAGGGCTTCCAGCTGCAACAACTCGATTACAATATCGGTGATATCAAACCAGCTGAAGAAACCGATTTTTGCATCCAGGCGGATTTGCTGTTCTTCCGTGCGCTTTTCGCGAAGCACATCGTAGATACCCCCGGGGATCGTCAGGGTGCCCCAGGCATCCACTTCCTCCGTACGCTCCGCATTAAGGCGTATTCTGATGGAGTCTGGCGAAATAGGTAGCAGGTCAGTGATCTGTGCGGGCAGGTCATCTGCCGAAAAAGCAAAGCTGATATTAGTAGCGGAGGTGTTGACATCCTGGTATTCCAGAGGCGCGCGGCGCTCAATGAGTGGCGGCTCGTACCGGAAAATACCTTCAATGCCTAAGCCTGCCGGATCCTGGCCAAAAAAGCCCAGCATTTCTGCCTTGCCGGCTGTAGTCCGGTAGAAGAAGTTGGCATTCTCGCCCCTCACCGCATAGTCTGCTCCGGGAAAACCAAAGTAGCCTTCTGCCTGCTGTACGGTGACCACGGGGGTGGTATTGATAAAGGTCGATTGCAGTGTCGTGAAATCCCAACTCTGATTAGCGCCGGCATTTTCCAGGTCGATGCCGGAAGGCAGGTTGTCTACAGATGTGCGTAGGGAGTCACCCACTTGCGGGAAGGTTCCGTTTCCAATGACAGGCTGGGCGGTAAGCCCGGCCACGCTTATGACGAAAAGCAGTAGTAATAGTATAGTGTGTTTCATAAGGATGATTTCTTAGAGTGCGTGTTAGGATTTTGGCCCTGGCTTGCAGGCTGATTGCAAAAACTCCGACACGCTCCCGACAGTTTCAATGCTACAAAGGTAAGCATTATAGTAATACGCCGAAAGTGGCCCCAACACGCTCTAAATCTTGGTTTTTGACCGTTCGGCCGTAAAGGGGGAGCGTATTCATCGGGACAAGGTAGTTGTTTATAGAAGATACTGGGCAAAGGAAGGTACTTTGTATTGCATAGTACTTGGTTTTGGCTTATATTTGTGGACATGAAAGCTAAAGATCTAGATAAAACCCGACAGCAGCTCGTGCGACAGATGCGGCGAGGTGTTCTGGAGCTTTGCGTATTAGCGATTGCATCGAAGAAGGAGGCTTATCCTTCCGACATCATCGCTGAGCTCAAAGCTTCAGAGCTCATCGTCGTGGAGGGCACCCTCTATCCGCTGCTCAGCCGCCTGAAAGATCAGGGGCTGCTGGAGTACAACTGGCGGGAGTCCAACATGGGCCCGCCCCGCAAGTACTACTCCATTACCGAAACCGGCCGTACTTTTTTAGAAGAGCTACTGCAGACCTGGGGCTCCCTGGTGCAGGCGGTCGATCATTCCACGCAAAACATCAACCACAATGAATAAGGTACAGCAAATCAATCTGGGAGGTGTACCGTTTACGATTGACGAGGATGCTCTCGAGCACCTGACCCGGTACCTCAATACTATACATGCCCACTTCAGGCAATCGGACGGGTACGAAGAAATCACACAGGATATTGAAGCCCGCCTGGCAGAACTGTTCCGGGAGGGCATGGGGCAGCGGCAGATTGTTATCCTTAAGGATGTCAAAGATGCGATCGTCATTATGGGCACGCCTGAGGATTTCGGCGCAGAGCCTATGGACGAACCGGTGGGGAGTGAGGAGCCCAAACGGAAACGTGCGCATGAAAGTGATTACCGTACCGGCCGGCGTTTGTTCCGCAACCCCGAGGATGAAGTCATCGGCGGGGTGTGCTCAGGTATAGCCGCATACTTTGGCATCAATGACCCGCTTTGGATCCGCCTGCTCTTCATCGTGGTGACGATCTCCGGTGGTTTTGGTGTGCCCGCGTACATTATCCTTTGGGCTATTTTGCCTAAAGCAGAGTCGGCCAGCGACCGCCTCGCCATGCGTGGGGAGCCCATTAATGTGTCCAATATCGGGCGCATCATCGAGGAGGAAATAGAGCATATTTCTTACAAAGTCTCCGAGATTGGCGGTAAAAAAAAAGGCGCAACCGGTGGGGGAGCACTAGGTGAGACCCTGCGGCAAATTGTGGCCTTTATCGGTCAGGTCTTTGCGGTCCTCATTAAGCTCATCAGCAACATCTGGAAACCCCTGCTCATCCTCTGTGGTGCGTTGGTCGCTCTGAGCTTGCTGGCTTCCTGGATTGCCATGTTTACCGGTGGTGTTTTTTTCTGGCCCTACGTTGATTACTTTGCGCCGGAATGGCCTATGGTGACCATGCTTGGCGCCTTTAACATCCTTATGATTATTGGTGTGGTCTTGCTGAGCGCAGGGCTCTCCATCATCCGGCTGTTGTACGGCACCCGCATGAGCCGCCCCTGGCAGGTAGCGCTCTCAGCATTCTGGATTCTGAATATCATCAGCTTTTTTGGTGCACTGACATTCATGGCGCGCGATTTCAGCAATGAGGCGCATATCGACCGCAGGGTAGAGCTAAGTGGTATTACTACGGACACCCTCAATTTCCGAATTGATGAAGCCGTGCCCGCCAATGATGAGTTCAATATTGATGGCGAACTCTTTTTCTACCACGATGCCATGATCAGTGATAATGTGGATGTTGAAATCCGTAAAGGCGATGGCGAAGGTTTCGTCCTCGAAGAACGGCTGGAGTCCCGGGGTACCAATCTGGCTATGGCCGAAGAACTGGCCGCGGGCATCAACTACCAGGAAGAGGCCACGGCGGATGCGCTAACGGTGCCCACCTACTTCAGGATTCCTAAAGGGACCAAGTGGCGCGTACAGGGTGTACGGGCTATAGTGGAAATACCGGTGGGCAAATTTATCCGCTTTGATGGAGAAACCCGCTTTTACATCGATGATGCAGACAAAGTGAACTACCGCCCCCGCATCTACGACAACCCCGGTAGCACCTGGCAAATGACCGAAGCGGGGCTGCAGTGCCTGGACTGCACAGAAGAATAATAAGCTAAAGTCACCCGACTGAAACCGAGTACCCATTGCCCCGTGAAGGGATGCAATGGGTATTTTTGCTACAACTCCTGCCGGTCCAGCAGCTTCCACGGGTTCATCCGCTGCAGGTCAAGCTGGAAACCGATGCGGGTAAAGTAATTGCCCCGAATTTCGAGTTGATCGGCGATATTCTTGGAGCTGATGAGCGGGAAGTACACCGCCAGGCGCTCGTCAAACAGTTCCAGCATCAGGCCTCCGTTCCACATAAACTGATCTGAAAAAGTGGGGCCATCACCAATTGTGGTATTGTCATCAAAGTAGCCGATGTCCAGATAGGGTTTGAGTGGAATACCCAGCATGGCCTGACTGGGCAGGTCTGCCTTGAAGTTGACCGCCAGCATGAAGCTGTTGCTGCGCCCCAAGCCGAAGGTATTGAGCAGTGGCACCTTGAACCCACCATCTCGACGGCTGATTTGTTGCGACCAGATGCCTTCTGTTTCATTTCTGCCCAGGTAGAGGTCGTCGAAGCGGTAATCGTTCCCTCCGTTAGAGGAAAGGTTGAAAGCGACCGGGCTAACCACCTGCGCATCCCGGAAGGTGCTGTACAAAAAGTAGCCGCCAAACAGCCGGAGGTGCACCGCTTCCCGCTTGCTGTAGTTGAAGTTCCAGTCTATTTCAAAGGAAGCTTTCACATAGCGTTCGGGGTCTCCAAAAACACCATCGAAGGCCTGATGTTCCAGGGCAGCTGTCCATTGATAAGGGTTGATTTTCCGGCGCTGCTCGTAGGTGAAGCGGGCTTCCTGTAGCCACTGCGTCTGGTAATTCTGAATAGGCGGTTCCAATCCGCCATGTAATTCGAGGAATTCGGAGCGTACCCAAATGCCCCGTAGCTGCAAGCGGGCGTAGGTGTTGTCGGTGGGGTTGGGCATAAAATCAAAGCGCAGGTAAGGTTGCAGGCGCTCGTAGCCGAGCTGCTCTTCTCTGTTGAGCAGGTTAGCCACTTGTGCATCAAAGCGCTGCCCGGTAATGCCCAGGCGTATGCGGTGCAGGACGTCATTTTTTCCGGGGTAGATATTGTAATGGAGCGCACCGAGGCCAGCTAGTTTACCACTTCCGAATCCGTACATGGGCGCCGCCCGCCACTCCAGCCGCTGCTCAGGGAGGGTATGATTGCCTAAAAACATCCCGGCCATGAGTTTATCGTAGTTGTTCCAGCCGAGCACCGGGCTCCATAGTAAATTGCCCCGGGTATCATTGGTTGCTGCAGGGAGGAAGGTGAAATCTGGCCTCCGGATCCATTTGAGCGGGCCCTCCAGCCGGTAGGAGTTGTTGCGGCGGTAGAGCTCCGGGGCATGCCGCTCCGCATCAAGGACCAGCAAATCGCCGGCTGCCTTTTCAATGCGTAGTGTACGCTTGCCGCTAAAGCCTTTGGACCACACGGTAGCCAGCACAGAGTCGCTCTTTACGATGGACAACGCAACCGGGCTTTCAATAGTGCCACGGTTCGCGACTTCCACCCGGTACGACTGACTTTGATTTTCAACCTTGGTAATGGCATAGTCAATGTGCCCTTTGCTTTCTATCAGCCCTTCAAATAGCCAGTCCAGTTCTTGCTCCAGGGCCTCTTCCAAAGACTGCTGCAAATCTCCGGGCTGCGGATGGCGGAACTGCCACTTTTGGTAGTAGGCATGCATGGCGCTGTCCAGGGCCTGCGTGCCCACGTAGCCTTCCAGCAGATCCAAAGCCAGTGGCGGCAAAATGTAAGCGCTTACGAGGTAGTTGATAGGCTTGAACGCATTGGAATTGGTTTCCGGAGCCTGATGTAGATTCCGGCGGGCCTGGAAAAGGTAACCGAACTCCCGCTCATTCATGGGGGTGCTGCGCAACAGGTAGTCAATGGCACCGTCGCCCTCACTATCTGCGTAATAGGTTTGGGCATACCGCGCTTCATAATAACTGTTCAGCCCCTCGTCCATCCAGGCGTGGTCGCGCTCATTGGAGGCGAGGATGCCGTAGAACCAGTTGTGCCCTACCTCATGCGTGATGACTATATCCAGCGACTCCGCACTGCTCACCCCGCCAATATTAGTGACCATGGGGTATTCCATGCCGCCGCCTGCGCCCAGGGTGGTCTGCACGGCCGTAGCCTGCGGATAAGGGTATTCTCCGACTTTCTCAGAATAAAACTCCAGTGCCCGCTTGACGTAAAAGGCCCCTTTGTCCCAGTAGTCCTGGTCTTCGGCTGCGAAAAACGCCCAGGCCTCCACGGTTTTGCCGGAAGGCAGGGTAGCCGTATCGTGGCGTACCTGAAAGCGCTTATCGGCAAACCAGGCGAAGTCGTGCACGTTTTTGGCACTGTACATCAGGGTTTTGAAGGCTTTAGCGGAAGGTGGAAAAGCCCCGTTTGCTTCCTCAGGAAGCGGCTGCCGGCTGAGTGCAAGCAGGCGTTGGCGCTCGGTCTCATTTTGCAAAGTACCGGTGGCCCCCACCTGATAGTTTTCCGGCAGGGTGATGCTGACTTCGTAGTTGCCAAATTCCGAATAGAACTCACCCATATCGAGGTAGGGCATGGGGTGCCAGCCTTCGTTGTCATACACGGCAGGCTTGGGGTACCACTGTGTGATGGAGTAGCTTTGGTTTACATGGCCAAGGCGGGAGAAGATATAGGGCAAGTCCACCCGGAATGGGGTGTTAATTTCTACCTGTGCATCCGGGGGCAGTGATTGGGGTAGGATGATTATGGCAATATCAATATGCTCGGGGTGGTAGCTCCAGGTTACGGCCTCGCCATCCGCAGTGAAGCTCAGGGAGTCTATGCCGCCGAGTTGTTCTTTCGCCGCAAAATGGAAGTCCGTCTCGCCCATACGCCGGGCCTGTTTCGCGTAAGCGGTTTGCTGATTGCGGTAGGCATTGGGCCAGAGGTGGAAGTAGAGGGTGTCGAGGGCTTCCGGGGCATTATTGTGGTAAATGAGGTTGAGGTGCCCGTGCAGCACATGCGCCTGATCATCGAGGCGTACATCAATACGGTAGTCGGCCTGCTGTTGGAAGTAGGGGGACTGGGCGAAGCTGCTAAAAGTACCAACGAGCAGGATTGGGATCAGGAAGTTGAGACGCATACGTTATCTTGTGGGCGTTAAATAATGAATGATGAAGATAGCGAAATCAATCAGTGCTGTTTTATTGTTCCTCGCGTTTTGTCAGCCGCTTGCCGCTCAGGATACGTTAGACAGCCTGGGGCTGCCTCAGGAATGGATTGGAAAATGGGCAGGCACACTGGAAATCTACAGCTTGCAAGGGAAACAGCAGGAGTTGCCGATGGAACTGCACATTCTGCCCCGGGACTCCTTTTACACCTACAGCATTATCTATGGAGAAGACAAAGCAGAAGGGCTTCGGGACTACCTGCTCAAGCCGGTCCGTCCAAAAATGGGCTGGTATAAAATCGATGAGCAAAATACCATTGAAATGGATGTATACCTGCTCAATGGCAAAATGTACAGCCGGTTTGATGTGATGGGCAGCTTATTGCTGAGCACAGCCGAAGTCAAAGAGGGCGTGATGACCTACGAAATCATCTCAGGGAAACTCGAGCCTGTCCGCACTTCCGGCAACGAAACTTTCGAGGGCGAAGATATCCCGGAGGTCAATTCCTTTCCTGTACAGGTACGGCAGGTCGCTTACCTGCGGCGGCTCTGATTTGTGCCCGGATTTTGTCGGCAAAGGGGTGGAAATGGACCTCCAGGCTGTGCCGCCGGGCTTGTTTGAACTCCCTTTCAATTTCATCGCACTCGGCTTCTGCCAGTTGTTCCAGGTTGTCCGGTAATGGGCATATGCCTGTGATATGCAGTGCTGCCAGTTGCGCCTGTAAGTCCGACAAGGGCCAGATGCACCCCTGCGGCTGCACCAGCCCAATGAAAAAGACATTGGGGTGCCCGGGCGCCATCATGCGCAGGTAAAGTGGAATGCGGTAGGCATTTTCAAAATCAAAGAGGCCTGGCTCGAAAAAGGGGAAGGCAATTTTATATCCTGTCGCGGCTATAATGGTATCAAACGCCGCACTGCTACCATCAGAGAAGTGGACGGTTTGGCCCTCAAAGCGCTCTACACCAGCTTTGGGGGTCACCTGGCCGTGCCGGATGCGGTAAAGGAGCTCCGAGTTGAGCGTAGGATGGCAGGCCGTAATCGGATAATCGGGGGTCTTTAGCCCGTAGCGCTCGTATTTTCCGATCTGCAGCTGCAGGCTGACTTTTTGAAGGGGTGCGCGCAGTAATCTTGGGAGATGTTGTAGCAAGGCATTGTAGGTATCAGTCGGCTTTCCCATCAGAAATTTCGGGATGATATAAGTCGGCCGTCGCAGGCTGATGGCTGTGGATTCGGCGACCCGGCTGGCTTCCACGGCACAGTCGCAACCCGAGTTGCCAGCCCCGATGACCAGCACCCGCTTTCCCGCAAAGGGCCTATTAGTCTTGAAGCTGTGCGAATGCATATACTCTCCGGTAAAAGTGCCCGGTATGTCGGGCCAGCGGGGTACGGAGTGGTGCCCGTTGGCGACCAGGAGGTAGTCAAAGGTGCGTTCGGTGCCATCGCTAAGGGTGAGGTGCCAACGGTGGTTAGGAAGCTCAACCGCTTGTTCAACAGCCGTATTGAACTGTATGTACTGTTCCAGATTGAATGCCCGTGCATAATCCTGAAAATAAGCCAGCACCTGCTTATGCGAAGGATAGTCCGGATAATGGTCGGGCATAGGGAAGCCCTCAAAGGCAGAAAGTTCTTTTGAAGAAATGATATGGGTGGTTTCGCAAACGCTGGAGTGGGACTCCCCGGAGGTGAAGACCCAGTTGCCGCCGATTTGATCGTTCTTGTCGTAGCAGACGATGTCCGTCAGACCGGCATCCTGCATGTTTTTGATGGCAGCCAGGCCCGAACAGCCCGCCCCGATAATCGCTACACTTTTTGGCATAGTGCCTGGTTTTTGACGGTTAATATAAGCAGAATTTGAAGACTGAAATGGGAATATACTTTAGCTTTGTGGCTACAAACGCGAAAAGGACTATGAAACAACTGCTCTGCTTTTTTCTGTTATTCCCATTGTTGCTCTCTGCCCAGAATGCAGGTACGGTTTGGTACTTTGGTGCAGCTGCCGGGCTTGACTTTTCTAGCGGCAATCCCGTACAGGTGCCTGGGGGCGCGATGGAAGCCTTTGAAGGCTGCGCTATTGTCTCGGATGCGGAGGGCAACGTACGCTTCTATACCAATGGCGGTGGGCGGGACCCGGAGCAATCGGGGCAGACCTCCGGAAAAATCTGGAACCGCAACAATGAAGTCATGTACGATATGGGCGGCACCGAAGGCGGTGGGTTCAGTGCAGCGCAGTCCGCCCTGATACTGCCAAAGCCGGGGGCAGATGAGGTGTACTACCTGTTCACGATGGAAGAAGTGGAGTTTGACATCGGCGGTAGTGTGCCGGGGCAGCCGCAGGGTAGGGGCTTGTCCTACTTTGAGGTCGATTTGGCCCTCAATGGCGGGCTGGGCGGCGTCACCGTGGCCGACCAACGGGTGCACGTACCCGCTTTTGAGGGGCTTACGGGCACCATCCATCAGAACGGTTCTGATTATTGGGTGGTGATCGTGGATGCGGCACCGGAAAACAACCGGCTGCTGGTCTTCCCGGTCACGAATGAAGGGGTCACGGATACGCTTTCCTTCCCGTTTGACGGCACCATTACGGGACAGCTCGATATCTCGCCCAACGGGCAGTGGCTGCACTGCGCGGGCACCGTTTTTCCCTTCGATAATGCCACCGGGCAGATTGATACGACCAACATTATCGATCTGACGCCTATGCCGGATTTTAGTCTGAACGCAGCCTCCTTTTCACCCAACAGCCGCTTCCTCTACTTTGTGGAGGATACACCTTCCGGTCGGGTACTGACGCAGTATGATCTTGAATCAGAAGGGGTAGCCAACAGCCGTTTAATAATCGCTAACCTGCCGGAGAACCGCCTGACCGGGCATATGCAAATGGCTGTAGATGGGAATCTTTACCTGCTGGAGCGCGACTTTTTTCTGAGCGGCGGGCCAACCCTGTCTGTTCTGGAATGCCCGGATACACCGGAGCCGCTATTTTTGCCGGATGTTTTTATGCTGCCAGAAAGCGATAATATTCCTTACACCGGCCTGCCTAACTTTTCCGACCATATCTTCGCCACGCAGCCACTCGAATTCGCCTTTGAGCAGGACACCCTAACCCTCTGCGAAGACGAACCAGCAACCCTCTCCGTCCCGGAATTCCCCAATGCAGCCTACGCCTGGTCTACCGGCGATACGGCTACAGCGATTGAAGTGGGCCTGGACAGCCTGTACAGCCTGACCATCAGCACAGCCTGCGAGACGGTTGCGGATACCATCGCCATTGCGACCATAGATTGTGACACCAGTATCTGTAGGGTTGCGCTGCCCAATACCTTTACCCCAAACGGCGACAACACCAACGATACCTTCGGCCCGCTGAGCGACTGTGAAGAACCGGTCTTCCTGAATTATCTGCTGCGCATTTACAACCGCTGGGGCAACCTGGTCTATGAAACTTCGGACGCCACCCTGCCCTGGGATGGCGAGCAGGACGGGGAGCCTGCGCCTACGGAGGTCTATTTCTACCTCATGCAGTATCAGGTAGAGCGGCAGGAAGCGGTGCAGACTTTGCAGGGGGATGTGACGTTGGTGCGGTGATAATTACAACTCCAGCCCATCCAAATTCCCCAAATCCGGCTGCTGAAAGTGCTTTTTGGTGTAGGCGGCCTGCAGTACGAGGCGGGCCAGGGCAAGCTAAAGGCATTTGAGCCCTGCAACGCCCCGGAGCATTTAGTGGTCTGTCAGGTATTAAATAACGGGCAATCTATATAAATATTTCTAGTGGATTGAGCCGTAGATACTTGAGAGTTAACGCCCAACGCTAGTAAGCGCTCAAGCGTGAAAAGACTGTCAACTATTTCGGTCTAGTCGCACTAGCCAGGTCAGCGCCCTGGCCGTACCAGGCTATTACATCTTCACCACCTTCTCCAAAGCTGTCCCGCCCTCCCAGGTGATCTGCAGCCAGTACAACCCCGGCGGCAAATGGGAGATGCTGTAAGCATACCTGTACCGCTCTGCCCCTTCAGGCGTAGGGAGGCTATGTTTGGGAAGCCCAACCCGCTGCCCTCCGGCAGACCATAACTGAAGCCGGGCATTGGGTGAAGGGCCTTCCGCCCAGAGGAGGCCCCGGGCAGGGTTAGGGTAACAACGCCAGGGCGAAGGCTGGGCTGCAGCTCTGGTATTGGAGATGATCTCTATGTGGATGGTGGTGAGGCTGTCACAACCATTGGAAGCCGGGTGCAACTGCGTTAAAGTAGTGTCCGTGTAGAAATTACTGCCCATGAAAGCAGCTCCTGGCAAAAGTGCAGTGTCCAGCTCAACATAGCTATTGTTCCGGGCTTGGAGCGTGACTTGCAGGGTGCTGTCGCAGCCCTCTGCGGAGCGGTAGGCGAGGGTGTGCAGGCCTGGGCCAGGCAGTAGGGTGTCGCCCCACCAAAAGGGTTCTCCTTCGCAATAAAAGGTGTCTATGGCGCTGAAGCTGCTATTGGCGAGGGCTAGCGAAACCTGTACGGTACTGTCACAGCCCTGTTCATTGAGGTAGGCAAAGGTGTATGCCCCTGGCTGTGGCAACAGGCTGTCCCCCCAAAGCAGCCCATCGCTGCTACTGCAGAAAAAAGTATCGACAAAGCTGGTAACCGGGGCATAGGCTTCTACTTTGAGCACGGTGGTGCTGTCGCAGCCCGTCAGCGCCTGTGCAGGGAAGGTATAGGTGCCGGGCGCATTGATGAGGCTGTCCCCCCACAGCAATGAACTGCCTGCACAGTAGCCGGTATCGATGACGATAGGGGCTGGAGGGCAGTCCGGGGTTAGGAAAGTGGTATGTAACAGCCCCCTAAATACTCTGACAAAAGTCTAAAAACTTTTTTAGAGATTTAGATATGGAAAAGCAAGAAAACAGAGGCCGGAAATTCAGCAAAAAGGAGAAGCTGGAGATTCTGGATGAAGCTAAAGCTTATGGGGT
>NZ_JAVJSK010000042.1:0-41149 GCF_040219495.1 Phaeodactylibacter sp.
GTACAGGGCTGTATCGATTTTCCTAAAAGGGCTCGATATACTCAAACGCAGGGCGCTGAACTTGGCACAGTTTAAACGATATTTAAGCAAAATCACCAAGGGGCAATATCAATTGATTTTTCAAAATGTCTAGTGGTGTGATGAAGGAGAGTTCTTCCAGCTTCGCGTTCTGCAGGCTCTGACACAGGATACGCTGGATGCGCAGGGCGCTTACGCCCCCATCGACAATATCATTTCTCATACCAACCGTTTTGCGCTGGACGGGCTCAGCAAACTCGACAGCATCTACATTCCAACAACGGGCGCCCCCTGGACTTTTACCGTCACCGGCAACAACCACAGCGTTATTGTGCCCGACGACCTGTTAAGCAGCATTGACGGGCAACCCCTGACTACGGATGACTGGATCGGTTTCTTTTACACCGACAACGACACCATGCGTTGTGCCGGCTACGGGCAGTGGACCCCGCAAAACAACACCGTCATCACCGTGTACGGCGACGACAGCCAAACCCCGGAAAAAGATGGCTTTGCACCGGGCGAAACCTTCACCGTTATGGTCTGGCGCACCTCTGAGGCCACCGCTTATGAGGCCGCAGCGACCTATGCACCCACGAACATTCTCATCAGCCATACGGACAGCTACGCCAGCGACGGCATCAGCCAATTGGTGAGCCTGACGGTGACGCTGGACATTTCCCTGGACATCATCCTGGATATAGGCTGGAATACCATCTCCAGCTACGTGATGCCCCCCGATCTCGCGATGGATCAGATCTTCAGCCCGGTAGATAACGATGTGATCATCGTAAAAGATGGCCTGGGCAACTCCTATATCCCCACCTTCAACATCAATGATATTGGGACCTGGGATATGCTGCAGGGGTATCAGGTCAAGATGTCCAACACCCGTGTGCTCACCCTGACCGGCGAACAAATGGACCCACAGACTGAAATCCCGCTCAGCTCCGGTTGGCAGATCGTGGCTTACCTTAAGGACGGCCCCTCTCCTATTAGTAGTGAGCTGTCAGGTATTGGGCCCAACCTGCTGATTGCCAAAAATGGTACGGGTGATACCTATATCCCGACCCTGAACATCGACGACATTGGCAATATGATGCCGGGGCGGGGCTACCACCTGCGGCTTACCGGCCCTGACATCCTGATTTACAGCCCCAACACCCTGATCGACCCTAACATTAATGCCCTGTATGCGTCACCTGATGCTCCGGGCGAACAGGCACTGGAAGAGCGGGCGGCCTACAACTTCTTACCTACCGGCAACAGCGCCACCCTTATCCTACCTGCTACAGTGGCCAACCGGTGGTTGCTACCGGGCGATGAAGTTGTGGTTACCGATGCGGAAGGCCATGTTTTCGGGCGCAGCCGCTACGAAGGGCAGCACTTTGCCCTTACGGTCTGGGGCGATGATGAATCGACCCCGCACCTACAGGAGGCGCTGAAAGCAGGGCAGCCTTACTACCTGCAATTGTGGCGGGGCGGTCACAAGTCCGCAGATTTATACCTGCCGGTATTTGAAGCGGGACAGGCGCCACGCTACCGTCAGGACGATGTGCAGGTTATTACTGGCCTGGAACGGGCAGCGCCCGTAGAGGTAATGCCTCAGGTTGCACCGAACCCCGTACGGGAACAGTTGAATATCGGGCATTACGTTCCGGAAGCTGGCCCTGTTGAGTACCGCGTATTTAGCCTGGACGGGCAGCTCTTGATGCGGGGCACACAGACAGCCACAGCGGCAGGCTGGCAACAGTATCAGATGAGCTTGCAGCACCTGCAGGCAGGCAGCTACTTGCTGCAGGTTACGGATGCATCAAAGACATTCACACAGCAAGTGATTAAACAGTAACTGTACCTTCGCCATGCTCAGAATGGCGAACAACCTCAATCTCTCAGGGGCTGCCATGCGCAGCCCCTTTTTTGTATATTAGAGTTCATGAACGCAAACCACCATGCTATGCAGCAAGTGAAACTCCGGATAACAGGTAAGGTGCAGGGCGTATTTTTCAGAGCGTCGACGCGGGAAAAGGCACAACAGCTTGGCATTACCGGCTGGGTTAAGAATGAGCCCGATGGCAGCGTCACTGCTGTTGGGCAGGGCCCTGAAGCCGATTTGCAAAAGTGGATCAACTGGTGCCATGAGGGCCCGCCTCACGCCCGTGTGGACGCCGTAGATACGAAAGCACAACCTGTTTCTGACTGTCAGCAATTTGAAATCCTAAGATAACGACCTATGCAGATCAATATCCGGCAGGCTACCGCCGAAGACTTGCCCGACATCCATAACCTGGTACTGGAGCTGGCTGAATATGAGCAAGCTGCCCACGAATTCACCGCCACACTGGAGGACTATCAGCGCGACTTCCGGGAAGGCGTTTTTGAAGCCCTGGTTGCAGAAGCCGGGCAGTCGGTGGTAGGCATGGCGCTATACTACATGACCTACTCGACCTGGAAGGGGAAAATGCTTTACCTCGAAGACTTTGTGGTACAGGAAGCCCACCGGCGCCAAGGTATTGGGGAAGCCCTGTTTGAAGCGTTTTTAGGAACCGCAAGAGCCAAAGGCTGCCGCTTGGCGAAATGGCAGGTTTTAGACTGGAATGAGCCTGCGATCCAATTCTACAAGAAAAAGGCTGCAACAATTGAGCAAGAATGGTGGAATGGCAAAATTTTCTTGTAATTGTTAAAATTTGTTGATACATTTGAAATGATGCGGTTAAATTAACCGTTTTCAAGTCCAGTAAAACTACACAACAAACAAAGGCTGTTACCCTCCCGGCCTTCCTTCCGGTTTGTGGTAATTACCTTATGCTAACTCATCGTGGTATTAGGCACTCTGATTTGGAGTACGCCTAAGAATGTGTTTGGAACGACCTTTACGTTGCAAATTAGTGCTTTGTACCCCCCCAGAAATGCGGGGCAGGCTATGGCGTCCGGTTTTCGCGGTCATTTAATCCGCTTAACTTCCTTCAAAACTGTTAGTCAGAACCACAAATCACTACTTTTCAAAAGTAAATTACCTCCAAACATAGTCTAAGCATTTCGTCGTGCTGTGCCTTTTTCAGCCTGTACAGTTATGTGCGGTGATAATACACAGGCATAGTACCTCAGACAGACTAACTTATAGTGTTTCATAGTGTGAGGGGTAGCCACTTTACGGTGGTTGCTCCTTTTCTTTTGCCCATAACTTTGGTTTACGACTCCCGCACCAGTAGCTGTTCAGACAAGGCGCGGAGCTGTTGTTTTCCACTTTCGGGTGCCTGCAATGCGCCCAGGGCACCGAATGCTGCTTCCTGATACTTCTTTTTTTGTGCTTCTGCCCAGGCGGGAATGTCCAGATCCCGCAACAACTGTGTGACCGTCTGTACCTTGTGCGCCTCGTCCTCAGGGGTAGTGCTCATCAGCAGGTGCAAGGTATCATGAGCTTCGCCTTGTGCCAATTCCAGCCCTTTCAGGATCAGAAATGTTTTTTTGTTTTGCAGGATGTCTCCCCCCACCCGTTTCCCAAACTTTTCGGGGTCGCCGAAGGTGTCCAAGATGTCATCCTGCAGCTGAAAGGCAATTCCGATATTGCGGCCAAAAGACCGGAGCTTAGCCTGAGCGGCTTCATCGGCACCGGCAGTGATGCTGCCCATTTGAAGGCTCCCTCCGATCAGGGCAGCAGTCTTGAGCTCGATCATATTAATATATTCCAAAATTGTGACATCAGCCCGGGACTCAAAATCAACATCAAACTGTTGACCTTCGCAGACTTCAATGGCCACCTCATTGAACACTTGCAGCAAATTAGCGACCTCTCCTGGCGCACGTGCCCCCTGTGCGAGGAACTTGTAGGCATAGATCAGCATGACATCACCGCTAAGGATACCTGTATTCAGTCCGTATTTGGCATGTACAGCGGGGCGCCCCCGGCGCAGGGGGGCTTCATCCATAATATCATCATGCACCAGCGAAAAATTGTGGAATATTTCTACCGCCATAGCCACTGGCAGGCATTTAGACAGGTCGCCCTTGAAGAGCGCCGCCCCCATGAGTGCGAGGATAGGCCTTAACCGCTTACCAGGAGAAGACATAATGTACTCTACGGGCTCATAAAGGCCTTTGGGGGGCTGTTCGAACGTGTGCTGCTGGCGGTAAGCTTCAAAGGCTTCGTGAAGCGACTTGATCTCAAGCATAAACGGTCAGGTATTTCGGCAAAGATAGGCAAGCCCTTCCTTTCCACCAATGTGAAATCGGGAGAGTTTTCAGTTTTATGCTTTTTAGCCTACCGGTTAGGAGCGCTGATCTTTGTTGTGGTAAGCACTTGAAGTCTTTCCTGCTGCAGCTGGATTTTCCCCTGACCGCTTATTTGCTATCGTACGGTTGCTTATTTTAACGGCCTCGAAAGGGAAAAGTGCCGCTACCGCTCAGGAGTTGCCTTCTTTTGGAGCAAAAAGCACAGCCTGCCCGGCTGTCCCGAATATCACAAAAACACCTGGCAGACCAAAGACTACAAAAAGGTGACAGGAAAAACGCTAATTAAGCCGTCCGCTTTTCATTTTTTTGTCAAAATAATCCTAACTTTACATTGCCTTACGGCTACAAAGCTCGAAAAAAATATAGCACACACAATTGACAACGGCTCACGCAGCATCATGTCTCTTGCTTTTTGGGATTAGCAATGACAGATAATGCCCGCTGAGAATCGGAGTTCAAACCCAATTAGTGAAATTGGTAATATGGTCAACAAAACAAAAGCACACAATATCCTGCTCATTGAGGATAACCCGGGGGATGTCAGACTTACCCAAGAAGCTTTCAGGGAAAGTAAAAAAGACATTAAGCTTGATGTAGTAACTGATGGCATTGAAGCCATCAAATACTTACGCCGGGAGGCCCCCTACGAAGATGCGCCATTGCCTGATCTTATATTACTGGATTTGAACCTACCTAAATGGGACGGCCGGGAAGTACTTGGGGTCATAAAATCTGATCAGACCCTGAAACGTACTCCTGTTGTTGTGCTCACCACTTCGAACGCAGGCGTAGATATCTTAAAAAGCTACGACTTACATGCCAATTGCTTTATCAACAAACCGATCGACTTTGATAAATTTTTTGAAATCATTCATAAGATAGAAGACTTCTGGCTTTCTACAACGATTTTACCGACCAAGGTTTCGTAAACCCACTGGTTGTACTTTTCCCTGCCGATTATAAATCAGCACCGGTTACGACTAACTTAACACATCTTAAGACCGGATGCACACATAGCCGAGCTGAAACCGTTGTTTCGGTTATGAACTTACCGTGAAACACTATTTAGATTATGCTTGGAGCTTGCTCCTATTGCAAATCAAGGACTTATAAACCCGCAGAAATGCGGTACAGGCTCTGGCCTCACCTTTTTTAGCTCATTTGGTCCGCCAAACGCGCAAAAAAAGATTTAGCCGGCACCACAACTCCTTGATTTTCATGACGAATCCGCTCCAAACATAGTCTTAAGCGACGCGCGATTAATAAGTGTCATGTTTGGCCAGGGCAGTGATTTTTTCTTTAGTCAAAGCCTGCACCGCAGCATTGCGGGATTCCTGCCCTTAGCGGGGCTAAGGGTAGCGGTTCTTCAACGCCGGATAAAGGAAAAAGCACTCCTGGAAAGCAGACAGTTATTTGTTGCGCGTCGCTAAGCATTCAGAAGAATGCAGCTATTGGTGGTACTTACTCTTACTGTTGCAGGTTTAAACAGTCAAGGTAACGTTGCTAAGGTAAGTGCCAGAGAATAAAGACCTGAACCCTTTAGTGGTTTATTGGCGCTGTAACCGAATCTGGACTTGAATATTACAAATGCACGCTTATGATGCGCGCTTAAAATATGCAGACAGACCGGATAGTATTATAGCCTTTACAAGCAGCACAAAGTGGAAAACAGGTATACAAAAACTAAGGAAAGAAGTGGTTAATGGTTATGAGCAATAGTAGTACGAGAATTTTAATCATCGAAGATAACGATTCAGACGTTGTTCTGATTGAGGCTTTCCTTAAGGAAGCCAATTACAAACACACCTTATTCAAGTCTGACTCTTTATCAGAAGGGCTGGAAAAGCTTTGGGAATGCTCACCCGAGATTGTATTATTAGATCTCAATTTACTAGATGTGTCCGGGTTCAAGACTTTACAGCAGTTTCGGGAAAAGGCGCCTGATACCCCGGTTATTGTCATGACAAGTTACAAAAACGAAATCATGGGCATTCAGTCGGTAAGAGCCGGAGCCCAGGATTTTTTGGTAAAGGGCACCTTTGACCACCGCCTACTCGTCAAAACCATCAACTACTCGCTTCAACGGTTCGCTACGCAGTCCAAGCTTCAGAAAAAAGCTGACGATTTAAGTAAGAACGAAGAACGAACGCGCCGTGCACTCAAGATTGCCAGGTTTGGCCGTTGGGAGATGAATATTGTTGACACTTCCATGCACTGGGACGATGAGATTTTCCGGTTTTTCGGATTCCACCCCGGGAGTTTTGTCCCTTCTCTTTCCGAATACCTTAAGTACGTTCATGTTAATGACCGGTCAGAAGTTGAGCAATTCTTTGAAGAAGCGATGAGGGACGGCAAGCCTCATGCCATCAACCACCGGATTGTGATTGATAGCAAGCTGATCAGGCATGTACAGGTCAATGCGCAAGTGAGCTACGTAGAAAAAGACAGTCAGATGATGCTCTTGGGCAGCATTCAGGACATTTCACATCAGCCCTCTGAGCCTGCTAATCCGACTACTCAAGGTGAGCCCGATACAGACGCTGAAACGCCCAACAAGCCCGATACAAGTGATACAAGTGTGGAGCCTGCACCGGGCAAACCGGAGACTAGTAATCCCAAAGTCCTGTTTTCTGACTTCTCTTACAACCTGAGGACCCCGATCGCCTCTGTGATCAATTTTATTTATTTGCTGGAAGAAACTTCGCTTCAGCAACAACAGAAAGATTACATCAGGGGCATTAAGTCCTCTTTAGAAGACCTCAGCTTCGCACTCAATAACTGGATCAACCTGAGTACGCTTCGCACCGAGCAGGTGAACCTAAACTTCACGGAAATCCAGGTTTCGCACATGCTGAAAACTGTTCTGGACATCTCCAAAATCAGAGCTGAAAAGTCAGGTAGTGAGCTCACACTAGACGTATCTCAGAAGCTACCTGATACCATTATCAGTGACCCCCAACGGCTCACTCAGCTCATTTACAACACCATAGAGCTGGCAGTCAACTATACTATTCCTGATGCCAAAATCAGGCTTTCGATGGGGGTACGGGGCAGCCGCAACGCTAATTTGCACCTACTCGTCCGATGCATGTTCCAGTCGGAAGACTTTGACCCGGACGAAGCCACTGAGCTGATGAAGGATGAGGATATCATTAAAGACCATAGCGTGGAATCCAGCCGGATGCTACAGCTAATCATCGCGAAGCAGATCACTTCCATTATGGGCGGCACGATCAAGCTGGTCCGTAAAACAAGCCAGAAGTTTGAAATCAAAGTTGAACTTCCCATTGACACCCCGGATAAGCAGCCAAAGTCTCTGCCTGACAAACCCTTGCAGCAATTGCGCATCTTGCTGGTAGAAGACCACGACCTGCACCGCCTGGCAACCAAGCGCATGCTCTCCAACTGGTCCGACAAAGTAGCTGTCGATTTAGCCTCCAATGGTATGGAAGGGGTCAAACTAGCCAGCCAGAACAGCTATGATCTGATCCTGATGGACCTTGAAATGCCTGTACTCAACGGCATTCAAGCCTCTATCAAAATCAGGGGCCATTCTAAAACCCCTATCATTGCCCTAACCGCCAACGAATCCAAACAGGAACAAGAGCGCTGCCAGTCCATCGGAATCAATGACTACGTTTTAAAGCCCGTTAAGCCCGAACGGCTGTTCAAAAGTATATTACAGCAAGTGGTAGGCCAATCTTAACAACCTTGCCCCCCATTCTTGCGTTGAATGATTGTCTAAAAAATTGGAAGACAATCATGGAAAATTACGATCTAGTCATTATCGGAGGAGGACCAACGGGGCTCAACTGTGCTATAGCGGCCAGTGAAGAAGGGCTCAGTCATTTGGTACTCGAAAAAGGCGTACTCGCCAACTCTATTTACAATTTTCCGGATAACATGACTTTCTTCTCCACATCCAAGCGATTGGAAATCGGGAAGGTGCCTTTTATTTCTCACACGGACAAACCCACCCGCCGGGAGGCACTGGAGTACTACCGGCGTATTCAGCAGACCTGGGACCTCAACATTCAGACTTATGAGCCCGTCATGAGCATGGAACCTCACGAAGGAGGCTATGTGATCACTACCTCGAAGGGGCGGTATCAGGCCAGAGCGGTGGTGGTTGCGACCGGCTTCTACGATTCCCCTAATATGATGGGCGTACCGGGCGAGGACCTTCCCAAGGTCAGGCATTACTATGATGATCCCCACCCGTATATCGGGCAGGAAGTACTGGTCGTTGGTGCGGCCAACTCGGCCTGCCAGGTTGCTCTGGAGCTATGGCGCAAAGGCGCGAAGGTCACTATGGCCATTCGCGGCAATGCCATTTATAAAGGCGTGAAGTACTGGATTAAGCCGGATATTGAAAACCGGATCAAAGAAGGCAGCATCCCTACCTACTGGAATACCACCGTTCAATCTATTCACCCCGGTAAAGTAGTGCTGCAAACCCCGGAAGGCGAGGTGGAACTGCCCAATGACTGGGTGATGGCGATGACGGGGTACCGCCCCAACTACGACCTGCTGTACCGCCTTGGACTGGATATCCCGGAGGATGAAGCACGCATACCCTGCCATGATCCCGATACCTTGGAAACCAGTCTGCCGAATGTGTTTCTCGCCGGAGTCGTCTGCGCAGGCATGAAGACCAATTCCCTGTTCATTGAGAATACCAGGGACCATGGCACGGTCATCGCCAAACAAATCGCCCGGCGCATACCGCAACTGCAAACCACCTAACTCATGGGACTCAGCCTCCACTACCGCGGCACCCTAACTGATAAACGGCAATTAGCGCCCATGCTGGATGAGCTTGAGGATATCGGGCGGTCCGTGCACTGGCAAAGCAGCGTACTAGACGGGCACTGGGACCGCAAACCTGACGCCCGGATAGAACGCAATAGCGCAGGTGCCCATACCATCGTTGGCGCCCTGGGGCTGAAGGGTATTGTTCTTAATGTTCACGAAGCCTGCGACCCGTTGTACTTTTGTTTCGGAGCCTCTGGCGTGCTTACTTCGCCCCTTCAGGTAGCCGTAAGCGCAGCCGACAACTACGCCGTCACCCCAACCTGGATCACCGTCACCACACAGGCAGCGGGCCCTGAAGTGCACGCCGTGGTGGTCAAGCTCCTGCACTATCTCCGGGAAAAGTACCTGCACGACCTGGAAGTGGAGGACGAAAGCGGCTACTGGGAATCCGGCGACGAACAAGCCCTGCTGGCCCAAATGCATCAGGAAAGAACCGGCAGTGAAGAGCTGGCGCGAAAAGCAGTGCAGCTCAAGCGCCGGGATCAAAACGATATTGTAGCAAAAATTGACCAGCTCCTTCGAAAAATGCGCGACCTCGAGGATTAATTATCCTATATTTGCGGTGTTATCGCTAGCTACAAAACGAACCACCTCAAACTTTGCAACTTTCCGACTCGACCAAAGCACTGGGCATCTTCCTGTTTGTTGCGGTAGCCATCCGCCTTATTTCATTTTTCCCCTCCGTGATTGACCACGATGAATCCACCTATCTCGTTATTGCTGATGCGATTGCGCAGGGCTACACCTATCAGGTAGATTACATCGACACCAAACCTATCGGTATTTTCCTGATCCTCGCTGCCCTGAAATCCTTACTGGGCAATGCGATTTGGGGGTACCGGCTGTTTGCCGCCCTGGTGCTTGGGCTGACGTCATTTCTACTCTACCGCGCCAAGCGCATACAAGGCAGCAGTTGGGCAGCGGCTCTTTCAGCCGGCATTATCTATTTGATCCTCAACTCTCTATACACCCGATATGGCGTTTCTCCGAATACAGAAACGTACTTCAACCTCTTTACGGCCGGGGCGCTGTTATTGTTTTTCAAGTACCGTTCTTTTCTGGCTTTTTTTGCTGCGGGGCTGCTCCTCGGCATCGGCTTCGTAATCAAATATGTGGTACTTTTTGATGGGCTGGCTTTTGGGGGCTTTCTCCTTTTCCAGGCACTGCGGCGGGAGGGCAACGTTGTCAGAGCACTCGGCCGGGCACTGACGATGGCATTGGGGGCAGCGCTCCCATTTGCAGCAGTGGTCGGGTACTATTACCAAATTGGAGAATTTGACCGGTTCTGGTTCAACTCCATTACGGTAGCCGGGCGCTATCCTTCGTCCCGGGCATTCATCCATTATATCGTCTTCTTTTTTGAGTTTTTCTTGCGGTTCCTGCCTGTTACTGTATTATTTGTGGTCAGCATTTGGCACAAAAAGACAGACCTGACCGTCCGGCAGTTTGGCCTGATCTGGTCCGCGCTTGTGTTGTTGTCGGTATTGATACCGGGCAATGCTTTCGGGCACTATTACATTCAGTTTATGCTGCCTTTCAGTTACCTTGCCGGTGAGTTCTTCGGGCTGCCCCGACAGGCGGTACCGCGATGGCTACAGTGGATGCGCAACCCTAAAATTGGATACCCTCTGCTCGGCTTGCTGTTCATCACCCACTTGTTCCTGCAGAAGAAAGACTACCTCGACCGCCCCGACAACGTGCGCTACGCCGCAGCGTATATCAATGAGCGCATCAAGCCCGGCGAGGCCATTTACACACAGGAAGATCAGGCGATTTACTTCCTGACCGCCCGGCTGCCCCTCCTCCCCTACGTCCATCCCTCCCTGTTTTGGATGGACAAGCACATTGAGGCTATGGAAATTGATGTGCCCCTGGAAGTTGCCAAAATCGAAGCGGCCCGGCCCCGCTTCATGGTCTTCCGCTACCCGGTGGAAACCGAGCGTTTCGCCGTTTACCGGGCCGCCCACTACGACCGGGTGGCCAATATTGGAGACTATGTTGTAATTTTTGAGCGCAAAGATTAGCCCAGGTATTGCGCCTTTTCCAAAAAGCACTTATATTTGCAATCGCTAAAAGCGGGGGTATAGCTCAGCTGGCTAGAGCGCTTGCATGGCATGCAAGAGGTCGGGGGTTCGAATCCCCCTTCCTCCACTAATTAAAATCACTTCTAAGGGCGCTGATCAGCGCCCTTTTTTGTTGGGAGGAGAAAGTCAGTGAGCCTGGTGTCTTTTAGAGCGTGTTGCGGCAGCCCTTTGCCTGCTGCAGAGATCAAAAACATAGCCCTTCAGGCTGATCTGCAGGGCAGAGAGCTGGGCAGGCAGTTATTGCACTTCCTTATTGCGGAAGCCAGGCGACAAGGCTTCAGGCGGCTACAGGTTGCCACCGGCAATTCCAGTATCTCCCAACTGGCCTTCTACCAAAAAGCTGGCTTTGAAATGCTGCGTATTGACCGGCATTATTTTACGAGAAATTACCCCGAGCCCATTATTGAAAATGGCATCCCCTGCCGGCATAGAGTATGGCTGGAGTTGGAGTTGAGCTAGAGCCCCTCCAACTCAATACCATAAGCCTCATACATCCGCTTATAGCGGTGCCCGTAGCGGCGGTGCCCCTTCATCCAGTCATAATCATCGTAGACTTTAATACTATCCGCCTCGATGACCATACCCTCGGCGATCAGCTCTTTTTGTAATGCCGGAATATCAATGTCCTGTACGGCTACATCTTTCTCCAGTGCCTGAACGATGGCTAACCCTGCGGCATGCCCTGCCTGCATCCAGGTGGACTCCAGGCGATAGGTACAAAAAGCAACATGGCTAAAGGAGGCACAAACCGGCACAAGGAGATTCTTTACTGACGACTTTGGGGGAGTAATGGTGTGATAGGACACTTCGAAAGGCAACAGCACGATTTCCCAAATCCGCCCTTCATTCGTAAAGGTACTGTCAGAAAGGGCGATTCGCTGCACATGATGACTGTCTACCCAATGCGAGCCCAACAGAATGGAGGCTTCCTTTTGCCGGTCCCGGAATACATCGTGCTGCGTGTGCACCTGTGGCCCCAGCATACGCCGCCCTTCCCGGACGTAGAGATAATAGGGGAAATGATTATTGTCCACAAATTCATCTTTGGCATAGCCATGCCGGCGGGTTTCTTCCTGCAAAGTAGCGGGCACTCTCGGATCATTCGCCAGGAAATACAAAAAGCCCTGCGCCCAGTCTTTATGTAGCTGGTAAATCTCCTGACGGGTTGCCCAGTCTCCATCGGTATAGCCTTCGTTGGCACCAAACATCCCCAGAGAGACCAGTGCTTTTTGCTGATTATTGAATTCAAACTTGCCTGCTCCACGGCGGTACCGGCCGATCAGATCCCAGATATGGGTCTCCGGATTAGCAGCCAGGAAATCTGCCAGAAAGTCATAGTCAGCAGCATTGTACCGCTCCGGCCGGTAAATTGGCACTTTGATGCTGTCCACCTCCGTCATAATCGGGCGGAAGTTGTAATTCATAACCCGTTTGTCCCCGCTACCAGGGACCAGCGTGTCGTAGCGATTGAAGTAAGGCAGTAATGCCCCGTTAGCATCAACCGTGCGTGCGCTGAGGGTATCGTCAATCAGGCGCAGCCCTGCCAGCGACTCCCCGTATTGTTCGACGGGCTCCCGGCCGTAATTGTATGGCAGGCCGGCCTGTGCCATGAGGTCGCCCTCGTAGCTGCAATCTACGAAGTAGCGGGCTGTAAATTGCCGCCCGTTGCTGAGCTCTATTTCCTGAATACGACTCTCTTCGACCGTAGTTGCAGTGAGATGGGCTTCGGTGATGAGTTCAACACCAGCCTCTTCAATCATCGTTTCGTAAAGTGCCTGTGCATGTTTCGATTCGAAGAAAAAGGCAGGATCACCCGGTTGAAAGTCCAGATTCCGACCATTACCGAAGGTTTGGAAGTAGGCCGTATCGTAGTAAAGCTGCCCCAGGCGAATGTAGAAATCGCGGGCCCGGCCAGTGATGGCATCATCAACCATGTGCTCGTTCTCTCCGGTATTCAGCCCGCTTGTGCTCATGCCGCCCACCACGTGCATTGGTTCCACCAGCAGTACCCGTGCACCGTGGTCCGCAGCCGTTACTGCCGCAATAATACCCGCAGGGGTCGCGCCATAAACAATAAGATCGTACTGCGGGGCTTCCGGGCTGCAGCTGCTCAGCCACAGGGCGAAGGCTGCCCAAATCCAGGTATTTATGCTTTTCATTTCTCTGTTATTTTTGACTTTTTCGGCTACTCAGACCGTAGTGCTTATCCCATTCCAAAAGTTCCCGTTTCAAAGCACTGACCTTTTCGGGGTATTGCCCAGCCAGATTCCGAACCTCCCAGGGATCCTGCTCCAGATCAAAAAGTTGTAGTGTCTCCACTCCATCAACCCAGTACCGGATGAGCTTTTCATTGCCCTTTCGAATCGCTCCCTGCAGGTCTTTGTACTGAAGATGCAGGACGTTACGGACGGTTTTCTGCTCCCCTTTGATCACCGGGACCAAGCTTCTGCCATCCAGCTCATTCGGCACTTTTGCCCCTGCCAGGTCACACAAAGTGGGGAATAAGTCTATAAGGTAGCATAAGGCAGGGGTTGAATCTCCCCGCGGAATACCCGGCCCGGCGATGAGCAAAGGCACATTGACCGAATGCTGATAAAGATTTTGTTTACCCATCAGCCCATGCTGCCCTACTGCCAGCCCGTTGTCTCCCGCAAATACGACGATGGTATTATCCAGCTGACCGGACTTTTCCAAAGCCTCCAGAATGCGCCCTATCTGAGCGTCAAGGTGGCTGATCATGGCATAGTATTCCAGGATATGCCGTTTGATTTCTCCCGGTTGCCGGGGCGTATCTGCCAACTGCTCATCCCGGATAACCAACTGCCCGTTATCGAATGGATGCTCAGGCATAAAATTAGGTGGCAGAGCTATGCTGTCGGGATGGTACCATTCCAGGTACTCCGGGGGCATACTCCGGGGATCATGCGGAGCCGTGAATGCCGTGTACAGAAAAAAGGGTTTATCGTCCGGGCTGCGGCTTTCAATGAAGCCTATCGCTGCATTGGCAAATACTTCGGAAGCATGAACACCTCCAAATACATACTCACCGGGAAGCGTATCCACTTTATTGCTGTGCCGGTCATCCTGAATAACCGGGCGGCGGTCTGTATAAACCGCATTAGGCTGATAATGGTATAAAGGCGTATTCCAGGGGTCATACATGCCGCCCATAAATATATGCTCACCACTGTTAAAATTCCGGTTGAAAGTATGCCGGCTGTTGTGCCATTTACCAGTCCCAAAGGCATCATAGCCTTTAGCCTGCAGGGTTTCTCCGAGGAGCGCATGATCATCCGGAATATTGAAGCCTTTCGGCAAAAGGCGGCTCAAATGCCGGCCGGTCATGAGCATAGCCCGGCTTGGTGCACAGACCGCACCATTATCTGCACCCATAATGTGCGCTTCCGCAAATAGCATGCCGCTGGACCTCAGGCGGTCCAGGTTGGGGGTCTTGATTGCCGGATTGGTAAGGGTACTGGCCCGCATATCATCAGCAAACAAAAACAGAATATTGGGAGAAGCCCCGGCCTGCTGTCCGGACTGAGCGGCGAGCTGAGGCTGGCAGAAAAGGGCACAAAAGGCCATCAAAATTATTGAGCAGATCAATCTCGTCATGGTTATTCTGTTTGGTTCAAAAAATCAGGGTATGAGCAGCTCTTCAATCGCCCCTTCAATAGAAATATAATCATGCTGTACAATCGCCCTAACCTGATACCTGCCGGATGGCAAATCAGGCAACTGAGCCTGAAAAGCCCCTTTCTTCTTTAGCACTCCGGCATCCAGTGTCTGCCAATCGGTATTGCGGGTGATATCATTTAACCGCTGGGGTTTGAGCCGGTATTTGAAGCCAATCTGCACCTCTGATTGATCGCCCAGTGCGACCAACTCTCCTTCTAACTGCCCGGCTACAACGGGCAACGTCCGAATAACCGGAGGTATAAATGCAGGCTTTACGTGCTCCATTTTAACCACAACTGGATTCGGCCAGCGGTGGTTATTGTAGATACGCTGTGCCCGGACAACGGAAACTTCTATCCCTTTTTCTGCTTTTCGGAAGCGGGAGGTGGCATCCACTTCGGGCATATACTCCACCCATTTATCGGATTGCCCCAGTACGCTAATTTTCGTTTTCTCAGTAGGCGCTACCGCGTGCAGCAGGAATTCCCTCCGCTCGCCTCTCGGCCACTCCCCTTGTCCTCCGAGGATGGCGTACACCACATCCTCATCTCTGGCTTTGGTATACCAAATATCCCCTTCGTGCGTAACCGGCCAGGGTTCCACCCCATCAATGGCTTCATGGTTGATAAAGTACCAGGCGGCCAGTTCTGTAAGATTGCGTTCCTGCTCGAAAGGGAGTTCCCCAAAGCCATCCGGCCCAATATTGAGCAATAAGGCTCCACCCTGCGCCCGGGTTTCAGCCAGGAGCTGAATGACCTGCGAGGTCGGTTTGTAGGATTCATTGGTTGGCTTAAATTGCCACTGCGTGCCCATCGTCATACAGGCCTCCCAAACCCGGTCCGAAGCTACGCCGAGCAGGTGCTGTTCCGGGGTTTCTATTTCCCCGCGAGTGATGAGCACATCCGGTTTGAGCGACCAGCAATAGGGCTTCAGCGCATCAATGAGGAAGTTCTTCTTCCCATCAAAAAACAATACGTCAATGGGCCCATACTGAGTGAGCAGCTCTTTCATTTGAGCTTTTACAAAGTCAATATAGCGTTCGTTGGCTGCTGCCGGGCGATCCCCTTTTTCCCCGCGCTTAATTAACTCCCCCTGCTGATGCAAATAATGAAAATCCTCCGGAGAAAAATATAACCCAACCGCCAGCCCGTATTTTCGGCAGGCTTTGACGTATTCGGCCACAAAATCGCGCTGGTAGGGCGTATTTTCAATACTGAAGTCCGTAGTCTCCGTATGCCAAAGACAGAATCCGGAATGATGCTTAGCGGTCAAAACCATGTACTTCATACCTGCCAGCTTTGCCAGGCGGGCCCAACGGTCCGGGTCGGCAGCCTGAGGGTCAAAAGTCTTGGGCAATTCCTCAAAGTAGCGCCGGGTGTAATCTTCAGAGGCCCCCACCAGAGAATGACTGATGACGGTACCTAACTGTGCATCTACGCTCCAGTGGATAAACATGCCAAACCCCGCATCTCTGAGCCAGGCTTCCCGCTCCGGCTGATTTTGAGCCGTCAGGGTTAGGGTGCCCAGCATGCCTATCAATATTCCTACCCAGTAAATGTTTCGCATGGTTATCTGTTTTGGTAGTCAGCTCCTTTGAGGCTACGGCTAACGGAAGCTCTCCAGGATTTGTGAGCATTGATCAGTTTTGCTTTTATGTTAGGATTCGCTTCACTCTGATCCTTCAGTTCCGCAGGATCTGTGGTTAAATCGTATAACTCGAATGGAGAATCTTTTCCACTTTTGTACAACTTGTACTGCCCATCGATGATGGCCATCTGCTCCTGATAGTCAAAAAACAGGGGCGGAGCGGGCTTATCGGTTCCTCCTTTCAGCCAGGGCAGCATACTTTTGCCATCCAGGGGGCGGTCATCCGGATAGGCAATCTCTGTAAGTTCCAAAATAGTGGGTAAGTAATCGCTGGTGGAAAAAGGCTTGTCAACCGTCTGCCCAGCGGGTAATATTCCAGGGAAACTGACCAGGCCAGGTACCCGTATGCCCCCTTCCTTCAGGCTACGCTTTCGTTCGCTTAATCCTTTGGTAATGCCAAGGCTCCGCGGTCGGCTTTTACGGTTCTCCGGACCATTATCGCTGGTAAAGAAAGTGAGTGTATTCTGGCGCAGACCGAGGTTTTTCAGTGTGGACCTCAGGCGCCCGATTTGTTCATCCATAGCCGATATGCACCCGTAATAATGTTGCTCATTTTCAGCATACGCTTCGTATTGAGCCAGATACTTCGGCCCGGCAACCATCGGCGTATGCGGCGCATGAAACCAAATAACGGCGAAGAAAGGCTCTTCCCGATCAGCCGCTTCTGTGATAAAATCAATAGTCCGGTCCATAATGACACGGCTGTCATCGCCTTTCAGGTTGTTCCCCACACGCTTGCCCAGTTCATTCCAGTAAAAGGTACCGAAATGATTTCCCAGCCCCTGACTCCCAACACCTCCGGCAGCCTTTTCCGGGGTGCGCATGGGGTCCCAGGTGGGTACCTTAGACTCCGTGGAGAAGCAGGTTTCAAATCCATGCAGCCAGGGTGGCGCATATTCGTCGGCAAACTGTGGTTTCCCACCACGGTTCGCGTCAAGCGTATCGCGGGTTAGGGTCCCTAAATGCCACTTCCCGAAATGGCCGGTTCGGTAACCCTGTGCTTTGAGCAGCTCTGCCAGCGTCAGCTCTTCTTTAGGCAGGTGGCCGACATTAGCGCTAAAAATGCTATAGCGATTGGGGTGACGCCCCGTTAGGCAACTGCCACGGGTAGGTGAGCAAACGGGAGCGGCGGCATAGAAGCGGGTGAGCGTCACACCTTCGACAGCCATACTATCCAGATTAGGCGTTTGCAAGACAGGATGCCCATTGTAACCCGTATCCCCCCACCCCAGGTCATCAGCCATAAGCAGGATGATATTTGGTGGTGCAGTGCTTTCTTTGCCTAGGTCCTTTGCCGGGCTGCAGCCCAGCAGCCCGGCAAGCAACGCCGGAAAAATCCACTTTCCAAAACCGTGTCCAATCATAAATGCAAGCTATTCTACCCAAAAGAGGCATATACTGGCGACCTGTAATGATTAGGCACCGCAGTTTGGTGAAGCCTGGTCATGTCTGACTTTTAGCCCCTGCACCATTAGGGCACAATAGATATGCTCAGGTTTTTTAAGAAAGATACAGCCAACCAGCCGCCCAACAAACCAATCACCGACCAGAGCATAATCAGGTAGTATTCCGGATTAAGGTCCTGCACATACATACTCAATCCCATCGCCATAAGGGCGAAGCCCAGGATAAGCGTTTTCATGGTTGCAAAGCATTAAAAACAAATGAGCCGTTATCGCTGAAAAAATAGGTGCATAAACCGAGGACTGCAATGATGAAAGTCGCCATATTCTATGCTCAGTTCAATTTTGGTTTCCCTTGACTACGACCTTCTTTGTACATTAGCTTTCCATATCAATATAAATTTTTCATGAAGTCTCTGCCCTTTACCCTAATGCTCCTACCGCTCTGCATGTTGGCACAGCAGCCCTCCCCAAAGCCTCCCGTTCGCGTAGGCGTTGCCGGCCTGGTCCACACCCATGTACACTGGATACTCGGGCGGGCAGAACGCGGGGATATTGAAATCGTTGGTATTGCCGAGCCCAACCGGGAGCTGGCGGAGCGCTATGCCAAACAGCATGGTTTTTCTATGGACCTGGTCTATCCGGACCTGGAAAGTATGCTGGAAGCAACAAAGCCTGAAGCCGTTACCGCTTTCAATACCATCTACGGGCATTTGGAGGCGGTGGAAGCCTGCGCGCCAAGAGGCATCCATGTTATGGTGGAAAAGCCGCTGGCCGTGAATCTGGAGCATGCGCGGAAGATGGAATCCCTGGCACAGGAACATAATATTTTACTGCTGACCAATTATGAAACCACCTGGTATGGCTCCAATCATAAAGTCAAGTCGCTCGCGGATGAAGGCGTTCTGGGCCCTATCCGTAAAATGGTGATCCACGACGGGCATGAAGGGCCGATTGAAATCGGCTGCAACCCGGAGTTCACCGACTGGCTCTGCGACCCGAAGTGGAACGGCGGGGGTGCCATTATAGACTTTGGCTGCTATGGCGCCAATTTATCAACCTGGCTGATGAAAGGAGAACGCCCAACGTCCATTTTTGCGGTCACCCAGCAAATCAAGCCCCACCTGTACCCCAAAGTGGACGACGAAGCGACCATTGTGCTCACCTACCCCGAAGCCCAGGCCATCATCCAAGCTTCCTGGAACTGGCCCTACAGCCGTAAAGACATGGAAGTCTACGGGAAATCCGGTGCCGCCTTTGCACTCGATGCCACCCGTTTGAAAGTCCGGCTACC
Source organism: Phaeodactylibacter sp. (assembly GCF_040219495.1). GTDB lineage: Bacteria > Bacteroidota > Bacteroidia > Chitinophagales > Saprospiraceae > Phaeodactylibacter. The sequence continues at coordinate 19,173 of NZ_JAVJSK010000042.1, forward strand.
GGAAAGCGCCACCTTTGAGCCCCAAACGGCAACAGCCCGGACGGCGCCCTACGATGACCCTTTTGCACTTTTAGCAGCCCTGGTCCGGAAAACCATACCTTATGACAAAATGAGCTTGTCTTCTCTGGAAAATAATATGATCGTCGTGGAAATTTTGCAGGCGGCTGTGCAATCTGCTGAAACGGGTAAAAGGGTGTACTTGCCGCTGGATTAAAAGACGCATCCTAAAAAAAATTGTATTATTTTAAATAAATTTAAAACTTTATATTTATTTTAGCGAGGCATTAATCTCTGTATCATGCCCCAGAACTATCAAATACATCAGCCAGACGACCGCTTTTTCAAGTCAGCTATGAGTGACCCGGAGGTTGCCCAAAGCTACCTGCAATATTTTTATCCAAAGATCGCAGCCATTGCGGACCTCAGCACGCTGCAACAGCAAAATGCACAGGCCCTGCGCCCTAACCTGAAGCTATTTAGCGCTGATGTTGTCTTCCGATGCCGACTGAAAGGTGAAAATGAGCAGCATTTTCATTTTTGCCTTCTTTTCGAGCACAAATCAGAGCCAGATGAGTATGTGGCAGTGCAAATCGGGCTTTATATTTTCCTGCTCCTGCGCGAGCAAGCGAAGGCTAAAAAGCAGCCATTGGAGCCTGTATTGCCCTTGTTGTTTTACAATGGGAAGGCGGCTTGGCAGCCAAAGACCGTGCATGAGCTCTTTAAAGCCCACCCCGCCTACGAAGTGCTACAGCCCTATATGCCTGATTTCCGTTTCCTAATCGAAGATGCGCACCGCCTGCCACCGGAGGAGCTGCTGAAGCTGAGGCTCAGCTACTTCCGCTCCACGATGCTATCGATGGCGCTGCGGCATAGGCAAGACTTGATCTTTGAACATATTGAGGTTATCTTTGAAGGAGCAAAAAACAGCGATCAGGTATTATCCGTTATTACATATATCCTAGGCGTGGCAGAGCGATCACCCAGACAATTTCTGAAGCAATTGGAAAATACCGAATTCAAGACAAAACCGAATGTGATGAGCACATTAGAACAATTACTGGAAATGGGCCGAAAAGAAGGCCTGGAGAAAGGCTTGGAGAAAGGCATTGACAAAGGCATATACAAAAATCGTATTTTCAACTTACTCAAGACTACCATCCGTTTTCCGAAACTGACCGGGGAGGAGCTATCCGATTTCACTGAGCTGGACCTGCCAGTCGTTACCACTTTCCTGTCTGTTAAAACGCAGAAAGATGCCACTGCCCTGAAAAAGCATATCCTGGAGGACTTACTCGCTGATATTCCTGTGAGCAATGCGGAAGAAGAAAAACTGACGAAGCTCATCGAACAACTGTTATGATTGGAGGCATATTGGTAAACACGACAGGCGTTTCAGAGAAGCGTTGGCGCAAGGCGGTAATCAGCTCCCGGATGTTACGGCGCCAGCGCCAGGGTGGATTGAGGCGAAAAGCATCATTGCCGCCCAGCCCGATGACGATGAGGTCAATATCAGTTTCTGCTATTTGCGGGACTGAAGCCTTCCGCATGGGTTTCCACTCCAATACCGGCGATGGTACTCTCGCCCAAAGCTATTACCCGTATTGGCAATCCGCTACCCTTCTCCACTCTACCCTCAGGGCCAGAGGCAGGAGGAAGTTTAGGAACCGATTCGCGGATACGCTTGCCTTGTGCAGCCATCGAAGGCAATAACGGAGCTACTCCCACTGCCCTGATGATATATTTCAAATCTTCCATTTTACCGGAAAATACAGCAAAAGGCTACTCCTTATGATAGACTGATACAAAAATCTCATACCCTAATAAATCCTGATTGCCGATGCGGTTATTGGGTTTCCATATCGGGCTCGGGAGAAAGCATGGAGTTGAGCCGCGGCAACTGCACGGAGGGTGGTGCTTTATAAAACTCTACCCTGGCAGCCCGTTGTGACCTGACCGAGTCACCTTCTTCCTGAATTTGGAAGTAAAGTTCAAGATTGTGCAATCCTTTTTCTAAATGGGTGATATCCAGATAGGTTTGCAACCCCACTTGATAGGGCTTTTGCTTTCGTGTAAACAGATACTCAGCTTCTACAGGCTCACCATCAAGCTGTAAGTTATAAAAGCGGGAGAGGCAATCCATCACAAGCGTATCATGTCCTATGGAATCCTGCCGGGAATCGTAACTGCATGAAGGTTTGATGTACCGGTCTTCGTAGGTCGACTTGTGGACCACGAACACGCTTAGGACATTGCTCTCGATCACATCAGAAGGAATCTGTATCAGACCTGAGGGCTTATCACCCGCCCAATTCGAGTAGTTACCGGGATACATCAGCTGCTCTGCCGAATCAGGAAGCCGCAATGTCAGTGCATCAGCCGGATTGGACTCTAGCCTGAACCCACTGTACAGTAATACCGTAACACTCATAAAAATCAGAATAGCCAGTACCGACTTCCATTTTGCGTGGTTACTGACAAGTCCGTAGTAGATTTTCCGGTACAAAGGAGAGAGTGTCAGCCAGCTCATGACCCGGTAGATGGGCATATAAAACTTTGAGAAATAAGGAATACGCTTTAACAGCCCCAGGGTTAAAAAATCAAGTACGTAAATCCCCCCAATGATGCCGAGTATAGGGTCTAGCGTAGTTAGCTGCTCTGCCCGATCCGGGAAAAAGTACAACCAGGCAGCGAGTAGAGCCACTACTACACCGAGAAAAAAACATCCTCCAAGGAGCAGCATAAACAACAAAAAGCTGACCGCAAAAGTGGTACTGCAAATCTCTTCCAGACGGACAATATTTCGGGTATACTGCGCATCTTTGAAAATCAAACGATTGTAAGATTCGCCCATTTTCAGTCTGGAAATATCCACGCCATTTTTGTACACATAGCTCAACCCCACCAGAGCCACCCAGATGCTGCGCAGTAGCAGGTGTACCATAAAACCTCCGATAAGCCACACGTTAGCGACCTTGAGCACGGCAACCATGCTCTCATCGGCCGTACCACTGGAAAAAACCTCAAAAGAGAAATGGCTAAGAAAGTGTTGCAGTTGCTCCAGCAATGCCGGCAACTGAAAAAGCCCATAGAGCACAATACCGGAAACCAGGATTTCCGGTTCCCAGCTTTGCTCCTGTACACGAATGAGCCAGGCAGGTGTTTCCTGTTCCGGACTTTTATTGGAAGGCTCGTTTTGATGCGCCAAAGGTTAAGCTTTTAGATTTAAAGCTTTAATTTTACGAAAAATCTATAACATGAAAACCCTAATGCTGATTGCGCTCACCTTGTCCCTAAATGTTATAGGTCATACCCAGCAGGAGTGCCTCATTAGCTACCTGCAAAAACTGCAAGAGCCTAAACACATTCCAGCAGGAGTGGATTCTATTTTGACCATCACTTATACCACCACCTCCACCTCCGGTCAATCCGCACCTGACACCACAATAGATTTCAATGGAGAATCTGTAGCGTTGTATCTGATGTCCCGAGGTGTCGAAGAGATTCGTAGTAATGATACCATCATCCGTACGATGTATAACACTAATGGTCAGCCATCTAGGTCTTTCACTTTGACATGCCGGGAGGACGGCAGAATAGAAACGGAGACCGTAAGACTTCTTGCAGATGGACAGCGTATCGTCACAGAGGTCACAAAAGTGTTCGATTTTGATTCAGAAAACCGACCTATCAAAGTGTTGGAGGATGATCAACTGGCACTTCAGATAAGTTATCGAACCAAATGGATTTTTGATACGCTCCGCACCAACAATGGGATGGCCATAGAGAAGTGGGTACCCAAGCAGCATGGCGATACTATTACATATAAGTCGGTCCCTGAAGCTACCGGAGAATTTATTGGTTTTGAAGAGGAATTGAAAGCAATGATGCCTCCCAAAACGATTATACTTATACAGGACAAAGCGTCTGGAAAAATTGATTACTATTCCTACGAAAATGCGATGGGCTCCGATGAAGAGCAGCTTATGGGTTATTATCAACTCAATACTGACTTTCAGCTACTTCAGCACAAAAGTATGGACAGAACCGGGTCTATTAGTTTGCATTACCAAGATAATTTGGATAACGAAGGAAATATTTTGTCTCGTAGAGACCTAGTTACTGACACCACTTACCCTTTCCGATATAATGCAAGTGGCCAGCTAACTGAGTCCTATTTCAATGGACGAAAATCTCTGACTACTTACCAGAAAGGACGAAAAACCAGTGAACTGTTTATTTACACAAATATAGGTGAGATTGAAGCGTTCACCATCTACGAATACAAATAGCATGCTTTTCTACTCTGCGAACTGTTTGCTCAACGCTAAAAATACTGCCCCAGCCCCAGCACAAATCCTCCCATCCCGGTGCCTCGCAGGGAGTGCCCGTAGTCTGCGGAAAAGACGGTGTTGTAAAACTGCTTTAGGATGAACCGCCCTCCTACCCCACCGTGCAGCCGTATGATTTCCGGGTCGGCAAAATCGCTAAAAGTGCCACCGGGCAGGCGCCAGCTTCCGGCATCCACAAAGCCCACTGCCTGCAAGCCGATTTGCCTGTTTTCCAGAAGGGTATACCGGTATTCCGTGTTAAGGGTCAGCATGCCGGTGCCCCGGTCGATGCGGTCGCCAACGCCGCGTATAGAGATGTGATTGTCCAGTGCGAAGGGCGCAAAGGGCGTATTGACATTAGTGCTCAGCCCCCAGGTGAAGCGCAGCGCCCAATTCCCACGCTCGCCGGTGCGTCGGTAGTACTTCCAGGCTTGCCGGATGATGTAGAACGGCTCGGAGCCCAGTTCATCAAGCACCACTTGCGAGTAGGTGTCCACCGACAGGCCCGACCAGTAGAAATAGTGGGGCACGGCTCCCCGGTAGAAGTGGTTGGCCCGGATACCGAGTTTTCCAATATCCAGTTCGCGCGGAAAGAGCGGGCGGTCTTCCTCCGCTACGGTACCCAACCGGTAGGCTTCCTGAAAAAGGCTCATGCCCACCTGATACTCCTGACGCCGGGTAGGCGTTAAAAACGCGGTGGCATTCAGGCTGGAGTTGGAATAGTCGTACCAGGCTGTAGCAGGACCTTTGTATAGGGGTTCATAGGAATTCCAAAGCGTGTAGGACACTTCCGCCCCAAACTTCCCCACCAAAAACGGGTGCCGGTAGAACAGCCCAAGGCTATGCCGCAGGTTGTACTGATAGTAAGCCCCCACACTAATGCCCCGCCCCAGGAAATTGAACTCAGAAAGCCCGCCAATGACCGTGGTGATATCATTGGAAGACCACAGCCCGGCGTAAGGCAGTACTGTTTTCGCTTCCTCCGTCTCCCAGCGCAGGTGGAGCCCGCTATCCGTGGTATCCAGGTGGTAGGCCACAGCGTTAAAAGCCGGTTGCAATACCAGCCATCGCCGCATTTCCTCCAGCGCTTCCCAGGTGACCGTATCTCCGGGCGCGGCCCCGGCAATGCCGTAAAAAAACCCGGGATGGGTACGCTTTAGCCCTTCTGTTTCCACGGATCGCAAAATCATGCCTTGTGCACGCAGGGCAGACAGGCTAAACAAGAGCAATAAAAGAGAAAAAATCAGCCGCATCATAAATTTACATAACGGAAGCCGATATTGTAGGTTGCACCCAGGCCCGAGCTATTGCCAAACAAAAACTGTGCATGCGAAATCTCCAGATTCAGGGCATCTGTGAGCTGATACTTCGCGCCCACCCCGGCCAGTGTAAAGTGCTGACTAAAGTTGTTGCCCAGGTCAATCCGCCGGGCATGCTGCGCATTGATATAAAAGGTAAGGTTAGAACTGGGGAAATAGCTCAAAAAAACAGACACAGGCATAAAGCCGCTGTCGTTGGCATAGCTCTCTTCATCCGGCCCAAACAGGTAATCAAAACTCAGCTCCGTAAACAACTGCCAGTCTCCATTCCCAAAGGAGTGGTCGTAGTAGACTTTGTTGGCCCAAATGGTACTGCGTTCTGCAAAAAACACTCCATTAACAGACTCCTCCTCAAACACAGGCAGCATTAGTGAGGACTGAAAGGACAAGCGCGGCAGGCTCCTAAAGGGCGTGAACCGCACAGAGGGGGCAACATAAGACACCCCACTTCTCGCAAATTCCTCATTGTTGGCGTACCGCAGGGCATCAAGGGCCGGGTGCTCCATTTCTGCGGAAGAGATCAGGGAGGACCGGAAATTGACAATCACACCGGCATTGACCCGCGCATTGGGCGACACCCCCACGAAGCCCTCCAGGATATTGGTCAGGAAGGTCGCACGGGGGCGGTCACTCACCTCCCCATTTTCGTTGGCCCCGCGGGTTTCCGTGTATAAATTATTGAAAAGCTTAACTTCCCAGCTCCCTTTCGGCAAAAGGCGGGAAGGGGTGTAGGTTTGTATAATGGACTGTCCCTGCTCAGGTTGGGCAAAGGCCACATGTATCACGAACAGCAGCAGTAGCGGGGTAAGGAAATACTTCATGGTTCTATCGTTTTGATCTGTGCCTTTAACGTCGAAGCCTCATTTTTAGCTTTCATAAAATGGGCCCGACGTCCGGGCTGCGACACCTGTAACGTGCTACACCGTAGCGGATGTCTCTGCATAAGCCTTGACCTTAGCCCAATCCTCCGCAAAAAAGTCGCGTACCTTTTCCAGTTCCTCCGGTGGGATGAGCGGGGCAGGGTCTACAAAACGCTCGGGCAAAAGCTTTGATGGGTAAAGCACTGCGTAGCTGGCCAGCATCTGCCCTCGCCGGCGCAGCCATCCTACCAGAGTGCGCCCCTTAGTGGTCGAACGCTCTTCTCCAAAGATGTATTTACCCATTTTCCGCATGACCTTCAGTTCCTTCTCCTTGTAGGAAGTATGCACCTTGGCGAGCGAAACCTCTTTTGGTTCGTAGGCAGCATCTGCGTAACCGGCAATTTTGTCAAAAAACGCCCAGGGGTCAGACCGCAGTTCCTCGTAAAACAAGACCAGCGGCTTATGGGTAAAGTGCTTTTCGAGCTGCTCAATGTGGTTGTAAAAAATGAAATCATTGACCTTCCACAAGCCAGTGTCCCCTTCCACATCCAGGAAACCGGTAAAGGGCAGGTGCCCGCCGTTCTTCACATAACGCCGGTACTGAGAAGCCGCCCAGCCATCGTGCCGCCGGAAAATAATAATAGGCTTTACCTCCGGATAGTAGGATGCAAACCAGCTGACCTCCCGCTCCAGTTGCTGATCAAACTCCCGGGAGACGAAGTACCGCCCGTACTTCCCCTTTTTGATGATGTCCGGCACCTGCCGGTAACGGTTAGTGGGGATATAGTGGATTTTTTGCAGCTTCGGGAAAAAGCGGTGCTGCAAATAAGTGGAAGCGACCTTGCCCAGGCCAACGTGGAAAACGATCTCAGGTACTGCCATAATACGGTTGAATATAGCGCAAAAGTACGGGAAAAATTGGCAACACCAGCAGATAGATCTTCGCAATCACATTTTCACCAACTGCACCGTTTTCGCCCCGCCCGCAGACTGGGCATGCAGGAAATACAACCCTTTCGGCAAATGGTCCGCGGGAATTTGTAAGGTCCCATGGCTCATCTGCTGCACCATGACTTTACGACCGGTCGCATCAAATAGCGTAATCTGGATATCAGGGTTACCTTTCTGCTCCGTACTCAGCTGAATGAAATCCTGAAACGGGTTTTGCAGGACCTCAATACTAAAGCCCCTGGCCTCCGGGTGAGAACTAGAGGATGGAAAGTCCGGGTACGCGCCAGCTATGCCCTCAATATCGGCATTGTACTTCATGATCAGGGCATATTTCCCCACGACAAACCCGGTCGAATCGTTTTGAAAATCAACATCGAACAAGGGAATACCCGGAGTAGGTAAGACCTCCCAGCTCACGCCCTGATCTGCAGTACTCAAAATAGTGCCTTCAGGCCCGGAGTCACCTGTAAATACCAGGTGCGCACAGGTTGAAAAAGCCCGGTCCGGGGAAATAAAATTCAAATCCGTAACGTCACCATAATTTCCGCCCTGCAGGTCCCAACTTATGCCCTGATCTGTAGTCTTGAACAACTGCCCATTGTCCAGATGGAGATATCCCGTTTGGGTGTCGGTAAAATCCAAGCCGGGTGCAAACAGAAAATCAGCCCCCAGGTCGGTACCTGCCACCCAGGATGTCCCCTGATCCGTAGTTCTCAAAATGAAGCGGTCCAAACCTCCGGGGATGTCCTCCGCATATCCATAACCTGCTGCCAGCCCCACCTGCTGATCCGCAAAGTGTAAACTGCTGATTTCTCCTGTTTCGTAGCCCGCCCCTTCCAAAGACCATGCCGTTTGCCAGGATTGCCCCTGATCTGTGGACTGGTAAATCCCGGCATAGCCCGCGACCAGAACTACGGCATCGCTAACAGCTGCTATGGCATGAAACGCTTCGGCTTCATCGGAGTACACCACAGACCACGACTGCCCAAGGTCTGTGGACCTTACCATCTGCTCCCTTCCTACAGCGAGGAGCACCGAGTCTCCAAGCCGCTCAATATCCAGGAAATCCATATCCAGGCCGGTGTCAAATCCCTCCCAGGACTCCCCGGCATCATAAGACCGGAAGCAAGCCGACGAGTCCCCCATAGCAAAGAGCGTGGAGTCATTGATGGCTTTAATGACGTGGAGGCTGCCCGGGAAGTCGGTATCCACGTATTTGACTTCCCATTGGCTGTGGGCGGGGGAGAAGAAGAGGGCAACGTACAGGATGGTTAGAAAAGCGCTTTTCATACTTTATGATTTGGGGCAATAAGTTTGCCTGGGGTGAAAGAGATATCAAAAGAGTAGTGTAATTTAACTCCTGTTCACCCAAAAATCCAGTTGTTTGGGATGAGTTGTCATCGGTATTACAATTATCGCAGTTGATCCGATTAAACCACTATCCTGGAATTCGGCAGGTTTTCCCTGAAAAGCTGGGGCAGAGCTCTTGGCATCGCCCTGGATTAAGCTCTACACCAGCAATACTTTGAAGAGCTCAGGCAGCGCAAGGGAGCGCCGTGCTTCACCGCACCACCACCCGCTCCCCAAATACCCCATCAACAGTCTCCACCTGCAGCCAGTACAAGCCGGCGGGCAGGCTGCCCACCTGTAGCTCCCCGGACCAGTATTCCCCTACCATCCATTGGCGGGCTTGCACGGGCTGCCCGTGTGGATTGAAGAGTGTCAGGGCTACCACACCGGCGGCTTGCTGCTTCCCCTGCACGGTGAGGCGGTCACGCGCCGGATTGGGGGCGACTGTCAGCCGATTCTCCTTTTCGCAGGCTGCAATTACCGGCTTTAGCAGGGTGCCATCAGAAAGATAGGCACGGTTGAAACCCGAATCGACCAGCTCAAGTGATTCCGGGGTGTTATTGATCTGCAAAATGGGCTGACCCTCGATTAAAGGGGTATCAGTAGTCCGATAGGCAAGCAGGCGCCAGATACCAGCTGCATATTGGGCTTCTAACTGAAAGCCCTGACTGGTTTCCCAAGCCAAGTGCTCCGGCCCGCGGAAGGACAGCTGGAAGCCGGAAGCTGACAGGCCTTCACGGGTCGGGGCCAGCGCAGCTCCGCCATTACTTACAGGCTTCCAAACCAAGGGCCAGTCTGCCGCTGAGCGCTCATCGGGCGACTGTTGGAAAGCGGTGGCATCTCCATTGACGTCTCCCATTTTTATACCAATACAATCATCAATAGATGCGATAGGAGGCCCTCCATATGGTATGGCATATACGTCTTCTAAACAACTCTTCCACAGACTACTATCAATCTGAATACCATACCAGGGGTTATCCGGAGCAGGGAAAACATAGGCTTCATTCCCAAAAACCCAAGCGGGAACACCGACCACGCCGTTGTCCTCCGGATCTAAAATAGCATTTCTTATGGCTATCAAATCCATGATGGTGATACTTTCGGACTGATTCACATCAGCAGCAATAAGTTGGTAAGGTGTAGAAAGCGGCCCTACTCCTGCAATATGTTTGGAAATCAGTACCATATCAAAAACCGTCACCCCGTTAGTCCAGGAACCGCCCTGAAAGGGCGAAACTTGATAGGGGATGCCTACTTCGACGAAATCAAAGCGCAACTGGTTGTCAAATGTAGTATCAACCTGAAGGGTATCGCCTTCCAGCAGCAATGCGCCGCCCAGCATCGTTAGCGGTTCATTATCTTCTGTATCTGCTCCCAGTACAATAAAACCAAAGTCCGGATCCAACAAGCCTGACATGACCGTCAGCAGAGCGGCATTCGTCGTATCCACTTGCCCATTGCCCCAATGCAGGGCCGCCTGCATGATCAATTGTTCCCCATCAGCATTGCCATGGCGCTGCCTCAGCTGAAAACTTAAATGCCCTTGCTCGCCGGCTACCAACAGCTCTTCCAACTCAAAACGCAGCTGCCCGTCCGGCGTAATCGAGCTACTGCAGGTATGGCTACTGGCACCGGTCTTGAAAGACCATGAATAAAACCCCTCAGGTATCGGAGCTGTAATGACCAAGCCCTGCGATAAACTGTCACTTTCATTCTGAAACCGAACCTCATAGACAATAGGCAGGCCAGGCAAGACCAGGTTCTGTTCCCCTTCTCCGTTTGGATAGGCAACAATACCGACATTAACAGTATCCTGGCTGGAGTCTTCCCTGCAATACTGAATAGTAAAAGGGGCACCATTATGATTGGGATAATCGACTACATAACCAGTACTACTCCCGTTTTGGGCATTCGTCCCACAGGATTCAATCGCCAGTCCCGGAGAGGGCTGACTATACCAACCGGGCGCTGGAGATATCTGCAGGCGCTGTGTCGTACCATTGGCTGCCCGGCTAAATTTATACGTTTCAAAGGCATCTAACTGAATGTTTTCCTGTAGCATGACCAGATCGTCCTCTATGACTACATAACTTCGGGGCTCCCCCATGCCCAATCCCGTGTTTTTAATCGTAAACTTCACGCTATCGCCATCGCAAATCGCATTCAATTCCAATATCGATCCATCCCAGCTGTAGTCTGTAGGATTACAAACCTCATCCGGTGTGAAACTTGCATTCAGGCAATAGGTACTGCCGGGTAAGACATTTGAAGCCATTTCGACCTCCACTGTAAAGCTTCCGGCCTCCATGACTGCTACATCCCCTAACGAAAACACATAGACATCATCTGAATTTTGTACGTAGGGTATGCTACTGCTTACGACCGTTTGTGCAGGGTCAAACTTAAGCTGTGCAGCGGCCGCATTAGCCAAAGCAGTCCCTTCGTTCCGGTAATAGACCGTATAGGTGGAAGTGGTTCCCGGTGCCAGGGATTCTGAAACGACCGAGGCAAATATATACGGGCAGGTTTCTGCTACCTGCAAACCCAGGTTGACCGAATCCTGGTCATTTCCTTCTTCCAGTTCCAAAACTGTGTTGGGGCAGGACTCCCACAGTAAGTTGGGGATCAAAGGTTGCACCTCGTAGGTTGCCGGAGGAAGTTCGACCGAATAGGCACCCTGCGCATCACTTGTGGAATAGAAATGCTGTTGCCCGTCCCAAAATTGAAGGTGGATACCGTTTAGGGTGGTCAGGGTGTCGGAGGGGAAACAAAGGGCTTCCTCATCCAGGTACACCTGCCCGGACAGCGCGACAACAGGCGGGCTGACAAAGGGTAATTCCGCACTGCAGTCCAGATCGCCCCGCTTCACCCCAATGAAATCAAGCCTTTCAATACCATCTGTACTATCAACATTGATAACCAGAGGCGGGCATACCGAATCGGGGTTAGAAGGGTCCTGAAGATCATAATCAGCAGGCAGTATGGACCAGTAAGGTTCCATAATGGCGTCCGGTATCCCCTCTAGCCCCCGAGTGATTCCAATTAAGTCGAACGTGGTCACGCTTCCTGAATTATTAACATCCCCTGCCAGCAACTGATAGGGCGTAAGTGAGAAGCTCCCGGTGGAATCGAACATCGAGTTGGCAATAATCTGCTGATCTTCAGCGTCTACTCCATTCATCATTTCATCGTCCAGGCTTGCATAAACCGTGTAATCCTGCCCGGTCTCCAATTCAATTTGGTAAAAACCTTCCTGGTCGGTGATGGCGGTCAGTTCGCTGCCAAAGTGAACGGTCACCCCGGGCATAGGGTCTCCGCAGTGCGTGGTGATCGTACCGGATACAGGTGCCGTGTTCGCTATTCCCGATATCGAAAACAGGGACAAAAGTGCCGAAAGGAGAAGGTGTCGCGTATTCATGAGCCTTGATTTTTCTTTACGCTACAAATATCAGGGCTTATTAGTAAGCGCACAATGACATTTTCGCCAATTTGTCTCTTTAAAAAATACTAATATCAAACTTAAATCACTACAATACTTAGTTTTTAAATCATAATTTGTCTCTGCAATTAATTTTTCAGCCCATGAAAAACAGTAAACTCTGGCAGGCACTCGAGACGCTTTCATCAGAGGAACGGCATCGGTTTGCCTTGTTTGTGCAGTCGCCCTACTTCAATTCACAGCCTATGGTCACGGCTTTTTTTGATGCCTTTGCTGAGCGTTGCTGGCAAAAGGGCTTGCCACCGGATAAGGCGGCTTTGCATCAGCAACTGTACCCTGCCCTGCCCTATGATGACCATCGGATAAGATTGCTAATGAGCAAGCTGTTTAAACTCCTCGAAGTCTTTTGGAAAGTGGAAAAGTCTGATACCGAAATGCCCTGGTCCGTGCCGCAGGCCTACCGGCAACGACAGCTGCCCAAGCACTTCGAACAAGCGCTCCGCCAGGCCCAACGGCAACTCAGCACCTCACCTGAACGCAGCAGCAGGTATTTCCTGGATCAGTACCTGCTTGCGGATGAGACCTACCGACAGCGGGCACAAGAAAAAAGGACCTCATCCCTTAATTTGCATGAAGCAGACCAATACCTCAATATATTCTACTGCATCGCTAAACTTAGGCAGGCCTGTCTGGCCAAAAGCCATCAGTTCGTCTTCCCGACTGATTATGAAATTGCACTTCTGGAGGAGTTACTACAGCACCTGCGCGGTAATCCTCTGCTGCAAGAACCAGCGGTCGCAGCCTATTACCACAGCTACCACTACCTGCATGAATCTTCTGATGCTGCCCGGCATTTTGATGCTTTTCTTGACCTTATTTCCGGTCCAAAGTTAGCGGTTTTCCCGGCAGAGGAACTACAGGATATGTTCCTGTTGGCCCTCAATTTCTGTACCCGGCAGTATAATCTCGGCAGCAGTGCCTACCTACAGGCCCAACTACAGCTTTACAAACTGGGGCTGGAAAAAGGGTTGCTGCTGCAGCAGGGGCAGCTCTCGCCATTTACCTACCGGAACATCACTACCCTTGGGCTCATATTGGAGGACTACGAATGGGTGGATAACTTTCTGGAGCACTACCGGGCTGCCATGCCCGTAAACAGGGCGGATCAGATGTACCATTTTTGCAAAGCCAGGCTAGAATATGCAAAAGGCAAGTATGGCGCCGCACTTCAACGCCTGAACGAGGTACACTTTGGGGAACCCCTGCTACAGCTCTCTGTTCGTACGGTCAGGCTGAAGCTTTTCTACGAAACCAGCGCCTTTGATGTCCTGGAAGCCCGAATGCACGCCCTCGAAAAATTCATCCGCCGTAAGAAAGCCCTTAGCTATCACCGGGAAAACTACCTGAACCTGCTGCATTTTCTAAGGCAGCTTCAGGAACTACCACCGGGTGAAAAAAATGCGCGGGAGGCGCTTGCCGATGAAATAAAAGCCTGCCCCAACGTTGCAGAAAGGACTTGGCTGCTCAGGCAACTTTCTACCTGAAATCGGGTAGAAATACAGCCTTCCATCCCTCCGCGCTCAAAAAAATTGCCGCCACAGGCAATATTTTTTCAAACGGCCTAATCGGGGCAAAACCAGCTAAAGGTCAACAATTTATAATTAAAAAAATACAAACATAAAGGGAAGAAGCGGAGCCAAAGCAGCGGGCAGGCCAGCAGAAATGCTTGGTCAGATATATTTTTTTTATAACTTTGAGATAGTTATTATTTACATGAGATAGTAAGACGACCTTTTACGACCTACTTTTTTACGACGACCTACAACAAAAAAAAGCTCCGTCTGCGACGGAGCCTCTTGCTAATAACAAATCATAATCTCATGAAATAATAAGACGACCTAATTCTTACAAACAAATCTATATTTTGATGTTGTTCTAGTTGTTTTGGAGCTCCTTGCCAGTTGTTATTCGATCCGGCAAGGAACCCACGGCATTTGGGATTATGATAGCGTACGCTCGTTAGTTGTTCATCCCCTTCTGAGCAGTACATCCGGCTGTTTATCCCGAGCTTTGAGGCTAGAGATGGTACCTTGTATCATAAAACGGTTTTGTTGCTGCCGCAAGCAAATAAACCGTAATAATGTCAAAGAAAGAATGGGCAGCAGTATCAGAAAATTATCCCCACAGTAAAAGTTTTTGGGATATGAATCGGTCTCTGGGAACTGTAGGTAATCTCCCCTACACTGCCGCCCGCTGGTAAAGTATCATTGAAGTTGGTTTTAACAAAAAAACTGGCTTAAATAGTTGTTCGTAGCCTTTGGGATAGCCTCTCAGTTTGATGTTAGTCACTTTACCATTGATCTGTTCTTTCAATTTTCAACACCAATCGTTTTCGGTGCTTTTCTTTTTGAGGCTTTGTCGTTAGCCCCTTTCCTTTTGATTACATTACAAATATGCAGGCTTTCTTCACCTAAGACAAAGACAAAAAAGAGGTTTTGTTGAAAAATAAACAGCAAAAAAAACTCACTTTATCAAAAAAAATACCCGTAAATAATTCATAGACAATATATTAACTAGTAAAAACCCCAATAATACTTGTTGAGATTTAGATCAAAAACAAGCTCCATTTTTCCCTAATTTTTTTTAAAAAAGCTTGCCTCAAGTCTTTTGGAGTGCTTTCTGCCGGAAATAAAGACGATTTCCAATCTTCTGTATTCCAGGTTTTCCTTTTATTTTGAGCACTGAATCCTAAGCCTTACCGAACCTATGAGCCTAAAAAAGACTTACTCCGCTTCCGGAAAAGCAGCACGCCCGCCAATGCTTCCTCAGGGTGCCGAAAAGAAAAAGCGGTTTTGGAGCACAGAGAAAATCATGAGCACCAGCGCAATTATGATCAGCCTCATGTCTTTAATCGCCCTCTTCTACCAAACCAACCTTATGAGAGAGGAGCAAGAGCTGCAGCGCAATGCTCAGCTCAAGTCTACCATGCCTTACCTCATGATCGCTAATGCCAACTACGGAGGACCCAACTTCTCCATCGTACTCAGCAATAAAGGGATAGGTCCGGCAATTGTCGACTCCACGATAGTTATTTATAACGATTCAGCTTATCAAATGGATCTGCCAACATTCTTTTATCAGGAGGTTCCTGAACTCAGCGAAGTCAGCAATATCTACCATTCCAATATCGTACCCGGGCAGCTCATCTCTCCCAATGAAAGAATCGAAATATTCAAGGTGGATAATTCCCAGGAAAGCACAGATCGATTTTTACAGCTCTTAGACGAAGTGGATATAGACTACCGGCTCGTCTACCGAAGTGTCTATGATGAGCGCTGGGCATTGACAGGAGAAAGCTACTTTCCGGTAAAGCTGGAGGAGGAATAAAAAGAAAGCTCTGCCGTAATGGCAGAGCCTCTCACTAATAACAAATCATAATCTCATGAAATAAAAATAAGACGACCTAAGTCTTACATCTTTATAAACGCGCTGATAAATAACAAAGTATCAGCGGTAATCTCTTTTTAACCGTTTGTTAACGAATAATCAACGTTCCGGCAGCGATTTTCTGCCCATCTGCACGGACCAGATAAATATAACTGCCCGCTGGCAGGTCTTTCCGGTCGAAAGTACATTGGTTACCACTGTTTTCTACAGAACGTAATGGCTGCCCGTTTAGGTTCAATAAAGTGAAGGATAACTCATGCTGCCCTTCCAGCCCACGGACCTGCAGGGTCACGTAATCTGTTGCAGGGTTAGGGAACGCAACCACCTCTACATTAGGTGCCCACTCCGGCTCCTCTATGTCTACCGGAATGACCTCTAGCAAATCCCCATACGTCGGTGCATCGATCACATGCCGGGTATGGCCTGTGTATACCGGCGTGTTGTAGTCATAAATGACCAAAGCGCTGTTTTCTACCACCGTCCCCTGAGGGTTGCCGGGCTTTTGCGCCACCCGGTACTCAAAGAAGGCATAATCCGACGGGTTGCTTCCACCTACCGGCAGCTCAAGGTCTTCAAACGTTACTTTGATCACTCCATTATCATAAACATCGTAAGTGGCCGGATGACTGCTTGCACCAAAGCGCACACTAGCCATATTCAATGCTTCCGGAAGGGTATCGCGCACCACCACTCTTATCACGCTATCCTGTGTGATGTTGCGGAAGAAAACCCGGTAAGTCAGCTCCGTCTCCGCTGTAATAAGGGAGTCCTGCCAACCTTTCGGATGAGCGATCATAGCCGCATCAGGCGCGATGCCCAGCACTTCATCCACATGAATGGAAGCCGCCCGGTCCGCATCATTCTCAGACCACTGCGTCACGTACCCTACGCTGTAGCCGCCATCCTCGTCCGTACCGCAGCCTTCTACCGCACGGGTTGGGAAATTGCTGCCCGGGTGACCGTCGACCTGCTCGGCAATGATCCGGTAGGTCGCGCCATTGGCAGGCACTAAAATGGTCGTATCCTGCTCCTCGTCAAGGTCAAAACCATTAGTAAGCAGCATTAAATCATCTTCGACGATGAAGAAACTCTTGGTCGTCAGCATCGCGGCGTTGCCGGTATTAGCCAGCCGGAAGGATACCGTCTCCTCGCCTTCACACAAGCCATCAACAGAAACGCTCGCTCCGTTCCAGCCCGGATCAGCTGGCGTGCAAAGGGTATCTGGAAAAATGCGTGCTGCAACTAAAGCCGATTGATCAACTACAATAGAGTCGCAATCCAAGGCTGTATTAATGGTAAAACTCCCCCCGGTATTATAAGGTATGTCTCCAAGCTCGAACGTGTAGGTATTGTCCTCAAAGGTAAATGGCAGCGAGGCAAATTGAAAGGCCAGCGCTGCATCCAACTGTATTTCTACCCTTGCTTCACCATCGGTGCCTCCGGTGCCTTCATTAGAATAGCTAACCGTGTATTCAATATCGCTACAGTTGGAAAGATAGGGCGTAGAAACATCCACCTCCATCAGGGGGCAGTCAATGTATTTTGCCTTGAGCGGAAAATTCACGCTAACGGTATCGTAAATCTGGTTGAACCCAACATTTACACCACCTGGGAAACAGCTCTCCCAGTAGTCGTTGCGGATGAGGGTTTCTACAAGATAAGAACCGGAATCTACACGGATTTGATACCGGCCCTGCGCATTAGTTGTACCGAAGTACGTCCCCTGAGCACCGGAAGCACGGACAATCCAGCCTTCCAGCCTTGGCTCGCCCGGGTCTAAGTCGCAAGCCACATCAATATCATGGAAAACCTGGCCCCGGATGAAGTTGGAAGTGATCTGCCCTTGCCCGTCCGTTTTGATCAGGGTCATGTAGGTCACAAACAAACCAGACTGCCCACTCCAGCCTGCCATCGCATACCCACCGGATTTGGCAGGAGCGACATCAAGGGCAATATCCGTGGTCTCTAAATCACCATTATCATTGCTCCACAGGAGGTTAAGTTCTTTGTCTACACCCAGAATCAACTGATTGACATTAGAATCATTCAGTTCCGTGTACCCGGCAATCACGTACCCGCCTTCCGGGCTTTCAATGATGCTTTCACCGACGTTACCTTTCCCGAAAAAGTTGAACAGCTGTGTGTTCAGCATTTCGCCACCACTATCGTACTTCCAGACCCCCAGATCCGGGCCCTGTTCTGTAAATCCAGCAATGACAATATTCTCTTCATCATCCACCAAAACATCGTTGCCGGCCTCATCGTGTTCCGTAATCACTTTTCTCTCCCACAAAATTTCACCGGCGCTATCAATCCGGTACGTGACTACATCACTACCGAAGCCCGCCGGCGGAGGGATGGCACCTTCAACCCGGCCTGTGAGCACATAACCATCACCAGCCTGCGCTACCGCATTAGCGCGTTCATTCACCCCGGAGTCAATGGTTTTGTACCACTCCAACTCCTTGGAAGCGTTAATTTTCAGGATGAGAATATCATCGTCTTTTTCCGCCAGGTAGTCGGCAGCACCAACCACCAGGTAGCCTCCATCAGCTGTTGCGATTATATCATTTGTCCGCAGACTGGGAATACCCTCTATGTTAAAAGAGACAGAATCCTGCATCTTGCCGTAGGCATCCACCTCGAGGAGCATCAGGTCAAATGGCCCGCTGGTGGATTGGGCGGAAACATCGGCAGCGATAAGGAAGTGCCCGTTATCCAGCTCTAAGGCAGCCTTGCCGATTTCGTGGAAAGCAGGGTCGTAAGTTTGCTGCCAGATCAAATCGCCATCTACATCCACCTTGACCACAAAAATATCAAAGTCCTGGTCAAAACCATTGGCAAACGACTCACTGTACCCGATTACTAAAAAGCCCCAGTCTGAAGTAGGGATGATGACCTGCCCGTAATCTTCCGAGGCGCCACCATAAACCTTTTCCCAGCCTTGTGCAAATGAGGGGGCAAGCGGAGCACAAAACAGGACCGCCACGAGTAGCATGTAGGCTATCCGTAATCGATTAGATGGAGCAAAAAAGTTTGAAGTCGTCATTAATGAAATTTTTAGGCCGTATGGTGAAAACAAAGCGATTGTACCTCTAATTTTGTCGTAGCGCAACGCTTACTAAGCTAGCATAGCCAACGCCTACTGCTCTGATTTTCAACCGGGTGCACCCTTTGTGTCTATTCAAAGCTACCATTTGAAGCGCGGCTTATCTTTTTCATCCAATACAAAAGTGCTTACAATTCATCAGGGAATCAAAGACAAAAAAGCGAATTTGTTGAAAAAAAAGTGTAATTTTATTACGGTAAATTCTTACAAAAAAGACTTTAAAATCTGTTAATCAACAAAATATACATAAAAAACAAACTCCTGTTTGTTGATCATTTAAATTTAGCCTATTCCATGACAAATAGCCACTTAGTCCTCATATTTCGCACCCTGTCCAAAAAAGAGGAACGAGAACTGCGCAAATGGCTAAATTCTCCGGCACATAATCACCGGGAGGATGTGGTCGAACTCTTTGAGTACCTGATGGCAGGGCAACACCTTTATGAGGAGAAGTTTCTGGAGAAAGAAAGGGTGTTTTCACGTATCTTCCCGGAAGAAGCCTATGAAGATGCTAAACTACGTCAAACCATGCACTTTTTGCTGAAATCTGTAGAGGAATTTCTGATCTATCAGGAACAGCAAAGTGACGAAGTGCGGGCCCGCATGGCCCTGTCGAGTGTTTTCAGAAAGCGAAGGCTGGACCGGGCTTTCCAAAAAGCCATCAACAGCGTAAAGCGCCAGCAGGATAAGTCACTCCTGCGCAACGAAAAATTCCTGCGCAATGAGTATTTGCTCCAACTCGAAAAGTACTCCTTTTATGAGGGCAAAAAGCGGACTGCCGAGATGAATCTTCAGGATGTTTCTGATGCGCTCGACCTGACTTTCATAGCAGACAAACTGCGCCAGGCCTGCCTGATGACCGCTCACCAAACGGTATATAAAACCAAATACCGCATTGGCCTCCTCGATGAAATCCTCGCTTACGTGGAAAAAGAAAACCTGCTCCACCTGCCGGCTATCGCCATCTACTTCTACGGCTACAAAGCGATCACAAGCCCTATCGGTACCGGGGAGCAATATTTCGTCAAGCTCAGGGACGCCATCTGGGAGCACATGCACCTCTTCCCGCAGTACGAGCTCAGAGACATCTACCTTATGTCGATCAACTACTGTGTGGCACAAATTAATGCCGGCCGGGACAATATGCGGGCCGAACTCTTCGACCTTTACAAAAACGGGATTGACAATCAGATCCTGATCGAATACGATACCCTTTCCCATTTCACCTTCCGCAATATTGTCAACCTTGGCACCTCGCTCAAGCAGTTTGGCTGGATCCAAAGCTTCATCGATCAGTATCAGCAGTTCCTGTCGCCAAAGTACAGGAATACCTTTGTGCAGTTTTCCATGGCCAAACTGCACTTTACCAAACGCGAATACAGCCCGGCGCTGGAACTGCTGGCCCAATCCGATTTTGATGACATCCTCATCAACCTGAGTGCCAAAACCATGCTCCTCCAAATTTACTATGAGCTGGATGAATATGATGCGCTCGAATCGTTGCTGGAAAGCCTGCAGATCTACCTGCGGCGCAAAGAGGTCATCGGTTACCATAAGGCCAATTACCAAAACATCGTCCGCCTGGCCAGACGGCTCGTAAGGATTAGCCCCTACGATAAGCAGCAGGTCACTAAACTCAAAACGGACATTGAGCAAATGAAGCCTTTGACAGAAAAAGATTGGTTCCTGCAGCAAATCGACCGGCTTTAGGCCCGCCCGCCGACAGGTCGCCTCCCGATCACACCATTGCTGAAGCCCAATTAATGGAAAGGAAACCTTAGCTTTGCCCTCCAAACTTCGCCATCATTATGCAGACACTTGCCCTTGACACCTACCCTATCCACATAGGCCCGGTTGCCGAATCACTTTCCCGGACGCTGCAACAACAAGCGTTTAGCCAGCTGTTTGTGCTGGCCGACGAAAACACGAAGGCGCACTGCTGGCCCCTCATCGCACCAGTCGTACAGCCCTATAACCCGGTCGTCATTGAAATCAACAGCGGGGAGGCACACAAAAACCTGCGTACCTGTGAATACATCTGGCAGCAACTCATGGAGCACCGTGCCGGGCGCGATGCATTGCTGCTCAACCTTGGTGGCGGCGTGATTGGTGATATGGGTGGCTTTGCCGCCAGCACTTTTAAGCGCGGCATCCCTTTTGTACAAATTCCCACTACCCTGCTGGCTCAGGTCGATGCTTCTATCGGCGGCAAACTAGGCGTGGACTTTATGCAAGTCAAAAACAGCATCGGGCTGTTCTGCAACCCACAGGCCGTACTTGCAGACCCTGCTTTTCTGAGCACCCTCTCCGACCGGGAGCTCCGCAGTGGTTATGCGGAAGTCATCAAACACAGCCTTATTGCCGATGCCGCGCAGTGGGGCCAACTACAAAGCCTCACCAACCTCCGGCAGGCAGACTGGGCACAGATCATCCCCGCCTCCCTCAATATCAAAAAACAGATAGTAGAAACGGACCCCTTCGAAAAAGGCCTGCGCAAGGCACTCAACTTCGGGCATACCATCGGGCACGCCATTGAAGGGCATGCTTTGGAAACGGATGCCCCCCTGCTCCACGGTGAAGCCATCGCTATCGGGATGGTATGCGAGGCCTTTCTGAGTTGCCGCCAGCAAAACCTGCCAAAAGCACAGCTCGAACAGATAGCGGATTACCTGACCCAAGTGTATAGCAAGGTGGCCCTTGACCCCGCCCATTACCCGGTCTACCTGCGCCTAATGGGCAACGACAAAAAGAATGAAGGGCAGGCGATCAACTTTAGCCTGCTGCCTGAAGCCGGCACAGTGGCCGTCAACCAAACCGCTGATGCAGGCCCAATTACCGAAGCGCTGGATTTTTACAACCGCCTTTAGAGCGTGTTGGGACTTTTGTCTTTTAATCGAAAACTAGTGGTTAGACGAGACACGAAAACCGGAGTTTAGCCTTAGCTAAATAGCCTGTCCCGCAGTTTGCGGGAAGGATTTTCGGGACGAAGTATAAGCAAACCTGCCTGCGTGTCGAACACTTCGGTCTCCGGTGGCCAAAGCCCACAGGCGACGAGACACAGGCGGGAAAGTGTCCCGTTTCAGGAAGCGGGACAAACTGATTATTAAAGTCCCAACACGCTCATAAAGCTATTCTCCTGCCAGGCGGTATACGGGGTCTTCAATTAAATTC
>NZ_JAVJSK010000043.1:0-50444 GCF_040219495.1 Phaeodactylibacter sp.
CGTAATGGTAGGCCTACGCATTACTACCTTCGGTACAATCGTCACCGTTGGTGTTCTCGCAAAGCAAAGATAATACCATCACGAATGATTATTATTCACTAATAGAATTTTGTCCGATTCTTAGGGGGCTGAACCACCACCCCTCCAATGGGCGCAAACCAAATTGTCGCTTAAGCAGCCCAAGAGTGCCCCATTTGCTTGTTGATGATCTGCCGGATGCCATCCCGTTTACCGCTCTTGAAAGCCGCTCGTAAATTTAATACCGCAGCCACCCTTTTAGTCCAGCGCTGCCCTACTAGTTTACATCTTTGCTGGACGACCGTGCTTATGGCGGACTCGATTGCGCCGCTGCCTATGCAGTAGCCTGCTTTGCGGTATTCATCATACTTCATGCGGTAGCCGTTTTTCTGATAATACTGAATGACTGCTTCGGCTTTGTCAACAATGGCACAGCGCCTGCCCGAGGCTTTTGTCCTTATTGCCAGTATGACTTTTTCGGCCTGCCCTTCGAGCAGCTCTGTTTTGCGCCTGGCAATCCATTGTTCTTTGTTTTTTTGCCGAGCTGAAAACCATGCCAGCGAACTCGCATAGCTTTTCCGCTGCGTGATAGAAGTCAAGGATTATCTGCGCTTGCGGGTAACACTCCGACTGCCATTTCTCAATCCATTCGGCACCGTCGCTTACCACTACCAGCTTCGCATGAGGGTGCTTGCTAAGGTGATTGTCTATCAGGGGGTCCAGCCGTTTTACAAACTCTTTATAATGGCCGAGGTGCGCCAAATAATCCGAATGCTCCAGCTCGTTGCGCAGCATAACCTCTTCATCGTCAGACGAAACCTGCTTAATGTGCTGGCCGCAGAACAGCCTGCCCACCTTTGTTTCTTTGTAGCCGTCGTCGGTCAGCAGGTGCCCTCCATCGACTTGGATATACAGCACGCTTTTGCCACTGGCAGCCTCTGCCGGCACTGGCATGTCGAAGCCCGGGCTCTGCAAAAGCTCTTCCATTGCATCTAATGCCCCAAAGTGCTGGGCCAGCCGCTGAGCTTGGCTAGAGCCTAGCCGGGCAGCGGGCAGGGCCGTTTGGAGTAATGACATAGCCGGCTTGAAAGGAAGCGCATTTGCAAACTCTAACATATGGCTTTGAAGCAGTGGCGATATGGCAAAATCGTGCTTGGCACCGCATATAAACGGGTGCTCTTTTCTTACTTCGATTGTCCCGAAGGTGGATTGGTACCTCTTTTTTTTCGACGGTCTTGGGCCTGGCCTCCAAGTTGTGACTGGGCCACTTCACGGCCCAGCTCCTGCATGATCTCGACTAAACCTTTTTCATAGTCCATCATCGTCGGCTTGTCCGTCAGTGCGTTGATATGCTCATATTTTTTGGCCGCTAAAGCTAGGAATTTTTCCTTGTCCATATTGTTTTTCATAAATATACGATTTTATGGCTATGCGACAATTTGGTTTGCGCCCCGGTAAACTCCATTGAACCATCGCCTTTCCATAGAGAAGCCTTTGTAGTAGTAAATTTACTATACCTAGACCATATATCAGGACCTCCATAATACAGACCAATCTTAGATGCAAACCCTTGCCAATCGCCTTCCTCAAATTGAGTGAATTTTCCAGATGTGGGATCTGTGAATCCATAAGCATCATTACTAAACGTAGGATCTGTATCCTCTCCTTTGAAATCATCTATATATATCGGAAGAGAGTGATTATATGCAAACTCTGTAAGAACTTGAAAACAAAAGTTTGCGCAATCAATTCGGGTCCCCTCATTAAAATATCTATTCTGGATTCCACGGACACTTTCTTGCCATAAGTCAACATATGTTTTACCTTGATGAATTTCCCAAGCTTGCACCCTTCTACTATATATCTGTATTCCCATGATGGAGTACGATTTTCTGCCTGCGGTCTCTGTACCATAAATATTCTGAAGTTCTCTATCCCCAATTACATCATTCCACTTATGATTGGATTTCCACTCCAATCCATCTAAATCCACCCCGTCAATAACTCTATTCATAGCAAAAGCATATGGTGTCCAAGAAGGATAAGATTTCGTCAACGGGTCGACACTCAAAAACCGCCCAATCACCGGGTTATGACTCACCTTTAGGGCCCCTACCCCAAAGGTTCGTGGCACCCATAATCATCCCACCTTCGCCTTTTGGGCTTCGGCGGGTAAAAGTGCGTCAAAGAACTTCCGCCTGCGCCTTGCTATGGCGGACGGAGCAACTCGCCGTCGGAATCATTCTCCGGATTCCAGTTTAGGGCCCCTTCACCCCAAACTGGAATGGAGAAACCGTAGCGGTAGTCTCCAAAGTTATACTTTCGGCCCGGCCCCGCCAAATCGCCGGGATTTCGCGGCATTGATGGCTGTTGCTATGGCGCTCAACATTTCATAGCCAAATGGGTAATAATCAGTAGCGGCCATGAATACGGGGTCGAAGTACTCTGCTTCGTCATCGGCATCCGTGTCTTTGTAGTATTTGCGGTCATTGAGCACGGCCATGACGTTGCCCACCCGCCTTCGCAGAGGCTATGGCGAGCGGAGAGTGGTTGGATATCTCGTACCGTTTCCAGCCTATGCAAAGCTTCTCCTGGTCGCTAAAGTAGGGCGTATCGTTCAGTTGGCATCAAAAAGTCTGGCAAAGAAAACCGAAGGTGCCGTATATTTACTCACAAAAAACGCCAACACATGCAAAAACACACCCCCGCCTCTTTCCAGCGGCAAACACGACCGCTCCTCACCGCTGTGCTGTTCTTAAGCCTCGCTTTTCAGGGCTTCGCTCAGGACTCGGACAAAACTCAGTATGGCATCAAGGCCGGCATCAACTTTGCCGAACTCATTGGCGATGATGCGATCCCCGAAAGTGACCGGAAAGAAGGGTACTCCATCGGGGGCTATATGAATTTCAAGCTGTCCAAATCTTTGAAATTGCAGCCGGAAGTCATTTGGTCTTTGCAGGGAGAAGAGTCCAAAAGCAATGGCCGTTTTAAATTGTCGTACATCAATATTCCGGTGATGCTGAAATGGATAGAAGGGGACTTTTACAGTGAATTGGGCCCGCAATTGGGCATCATAACCATATCTTCAACGGAGTCTGTACCGGAATCGCTGGCCCTGGATAATTTCGAGACCTTTGAATTGGCAGTCAATGCGGGGATAGGATACGAGGTTTTTGAAGACTGGACGATCGGCCTTCGGTATTCACAGGCTGTAACAAACCTTATCGAAGGCCTGGATATCAAGGGAAGCGTTTTCTATGTCGGGATTGCTTACCGGATCTTTTAGGCAGAGGGGGGCAAAAAGGGTCAGGTCAGGCGCAAGCCCCAAGACGAAAGGCTGAACAACCCGGAAGTTGCTCAGCCTTTGGCGGATACTGTACATCACACCATTTGCAGGTGGTGTACCCTTACGGTGGCTCGGGTTGGGCGGTTAAAACCGTCGTTTCCGTCCACGCGCTGTTGCCGTTCTTTTGTTTCATGTTCATGGAATTTTACCTTTAAAAAATTTGTAAAATGGGATTAATACGTACTAAAGGTAATAATTTCCGGCAACGGTTTATAACAATAAGACAACTCCTATTCCCTTTTTTATGAAGTTGTCGCTAAGCTGGCATTCCTGCCTGTACAAAGAAAAGAAAAAACCTCCCGTTCAAAGTGGGCATCTAGATTACGGGGGGCTTTGATTGGGCACTGTGCAGCACTCCTTAGGAAGCGGTTCTGCTACCAGTCGAGCTGGAAGGTAAGAACGGGGACAATACCCCCAAGCTTGCCAAAGACCCAATCTCCGAGGAGCGGATCAAAGTCATAATTGAGCACATCCTGGTTTTGACGGGAGATAAAATTCTGTACGTCAAGGGAGATGTACCAGGCATTTTGCTCATTATCGTGGCGGTAGGCAAAACGCAGGTCAGGGCGGAAAAAGTTGTCTACGCGTATGCTGTAGGGATTGGCTTCGTCCAGTATAGGATTTAGCGGGTCGTTGGGGTCGCGCACCGGGCTCAGAATGGGAGAAATGCGCTGCCCGCCGTTGTACATGAGTCGCACACTGCCCTGTATCGTGCCCCGCTGCCCGGTAGGCCATTCTCTACCGCCCATAAAGCTGGTGGCGAAGGTGTTGTCGAAGCGGGTACTGTAGGTTGCTCCGTTGAGTGCCTCATAGGTGGAACTGAAAAGCGAACCCGACAATATATAAAAGGTGCGGTCGCTGAAAAACTGCTCAAAGGTCACATCAAGCCCGAAGTTGGTGCCCGTGCCTTCGCTCACGAGGTTGCGGGTGGCAAAACCGTCAATGTGATTGAGCAGGGAGAAGGTGCTGTTGATATCTGCCGCCACCGGCACATCAAACAGGCGCTGGTAGTAGGCTTCCACCCGCAGCCGTTTATTGGTCCCGACCAATTGATCGTACCCCAGTACAAAATGGTGCGATTTCACCAGGTCCAGGTCCTGATTGGGCTGTTCTCCGTTCACTTGCGTAAAGTAGGATGCCATAGGGACGATCCGGCTGTGCAGCCCGTAAGCAAGGCTGAGGGTAGCGCCCGGCCCGGCCTGATACTGCACGCCCAAGCGTGGCTCGGCACTCCAGGTATCATTCAGAGTGAAAAACATGGCGTGAAGCCCGGCATTCACGGTCCACCGGGGATGAAGCTGCCAGCGCACGTATCCATAAGGCTGTAGCAGCAGGGTACTTCCTTCCTCGTCTACATAAGTGGTGAAGGCATCATCCACCAAATACCGAAAGTCGTAATCGTAGCCCATCCGGGTGGCAATGGCGCCGAGCCGCATGGTCGCGCTGGAAGAAAGCTTCCGGTTGTAATAGGAGGTCAGGGTCAAGCGGTTATTATAGTACAGTTCGTCGTTGATCAGGCTGGGCACCTCATTCTGATCGAGGGTGTCATTCTGATAAAGGATGCGCTGCCCCTGTACCGCCAGGCTGGTCTTCAGATAGGATTTGTCATCAATCAGATAGCTGTGGGAAAAACCGACAATCCCCATATCCGTATCAAAGTCGCGGGTGAGATAGTCGGTATAAATCTGCCATTCCTCCGGTCCCCCCTCTGCCGGGTCGCGGCGCTCATCGCTCAGCCCGCCCATGCCCCAGAAGGAAAACATATGCTTGCCATTTTTGCTTCTGTGGTCGGTTTTGAAGGAAAAGTCCTGAAAGGTATTGCTGTCGCGCAGGCTCACCAGCCGAATGCCTAAAGCATTGAGAATGCCAAGCGTAGAGTACCGGTAGTTGAACAGGTAGGAGCTCCTCCCCTTTTTGATGGGCCCTTCCGTCGAAAATTCCAGCCCCAGCATACCGGCACGGATGGAATATTCCTGCTGTTCCTTGTTGCCCGACCGGAATTGAATGTCGAATACACCGGAAAAGGCATTACCGTACATGGCCGGAAAAGCCCCTGTGGAAAAGTCAGAATTGCTCAGCATGCTTACGCTAAATATGGAAATCCCACCACCGGAGGCACCGCGCCGCGCAAAGTGGTTCGGGTTGGGCACGTCGATGCCTTCCACCCGCCACAGCAGGCCGAAGCCCGGATTACCACGGATAATAAGGTCGTTGCGGGCATCGCGGCTGCCCTGCACACCGGAGAAGCCCAGGGCCATGCGCATGGGGTCGTTGGCACTTGCGGCGTACCGCTGTGTCTCTTCCACGGAGAAGGAGCGGGTGCTGACGATGGATAATTCGTTCAGGGGCTCGTTGCCGTGGCTGCGGGCCGTCACAACCACCTCTTCTGCCATGACCGCCGATTCCGACAGGGCAATCTCCAGTACCAGTTCGCGGGCAGAATTGAGAATCGCATCCTCGACGATGTAGGGCTCGTACCCCAGGTAGGTGACTTCAATGCGGTGCCGGCCGGTAGGTACCTTGGCCAACAGAAAATTGCCGTCAATATCCGTAACGGTGCCCATAGCGGGCTCAACATCTGTAACCTGTACCGCAGCGCCAATCAATGGCTGACGGGTATCTTTGTCGACAATCGTCCCGCGGATGGTTTGGGTAGTGGTTTGGGCAGAAAGAGAACCAAATAGCGATAGAAAAAACCCAAGGTAAAGGATTCGTTTCATGGTTCTTCGTTTTGATTTAAGGGTAAGGTGATGAGGTTTGTTGATTGATCCGATGATAATTCTCAGGTAGCACGCAACCGTAAAATGATACAGCTGGCATTGTCTGAGGTTAACTACTACTAAGATAATACTTTGAGTATATACTTTTGGGTTGAACATTTCAGGAAAACTATAGATGAGTAAATGCTAAACCCAAATAAAACCAAGACATTTCATTCAAGCAAAAACTTGTTTTTATCAAAAAGAGGACATAAATTTGCTTTAGCATCAAATGATGGACAGATGAAGAAGCAATCAACCAACCGGCAATATAATTTTCCCGATGCAGATTTGTACCTGCAGTGCCTGGAGCGCATCAAATATGCGAATCGGGACCGGGAGCAATTTGAGCAGTACGGGTATACCCTTGAGCGGTTGAAAAAATTCAAAGCCCTCTGTGATAAATTTGGCGAATTGCCAGATGACGATGAGCTACTGGGCGATCAGATGGTGACAACGGAGAAAAAGTATACTGCATCGGAGCAGCTCAAGTCTGCCATCCGAAGCCTGATGACCCGGGTCGCAATCAAATACAGCAACCGGAGCGGTCGCTACCGCAAATTTGGTACCGCCAAAATGGGAGACATGACCGATGCGCAGCTGATCTTCTGTGGGCGGCGTGTGGTGCGGGTAGCCCGTCAGCAGCTGGACTTCCTGGCAGAAACCGGCGTGAATGAAAACGTCATCCGCAGGGTGGCGGAGGCGACCCGTCAGTTTGAAAAGTCAGTAAACATACAGCAGGATAAAGTAGCCGACCGGGACATCTCGGTCGAGCGCCGGGTGGAGCAAGGCAACCGGCTTTATGATGAGCTAATTACCCTATGCAACATCGGCAAGGACATCTGGGCAGAAAAGGACCCGGTACGGTACGAGAACTACTGCATTTACGAAAGCAATAACGAACAAAAGAAAGCCCGCAAAGCCAGTCAAAAAAGCAGCTAGGAATTACGCTCTACCGGTCGGTTAGGGTCTGTGATCCAGTCACTCCAGGAGCCGGGATAAAGTTTGGCATCGCCCAGTCCGGCGTGGTAGTGAGCCAGTAAGTTGCGGCAGGCTGTAACACCCGATCCGCAGTAGAAAACCACTTCATCTACTTCATCATGGCCAACGAGGGTGTCAAAGCGTTCTTCCAGTTCGTCGGGTTCCAGCCAGGCGCCATCTGAGTCGACCAAAGCCGTATGCGGGAAGTTAGTGGCACCGGGTATATGCCCGGCGACCGGGTCGATCGGCTCATCTTCTCCTTTGTAGCGCTCCGGTGTTCTGGAGTCTACCAACAGAAAATCTTCATCACCAAGCCGCTTTTCAATGTGTGCCGCATCTACAGTCCAATCTTCACGAGGCTGTGGTTTAAACACACGCGGCCCAGCCCCCACAATAGCGGTTTCGACCGGATAGCCGCCTTGCTCCCAGGCTCTCCAGCCCCCATCGAGCACCGCCACCTCATCGTGCCCGAGGTAGCGCAACATCCACCATAGCCTTGCAGCAATTGCGCCGGAGCGGTCATCATACAATACTACCTGAATACCATCACTGATGCCCCAGCTGGAGAATCGCTGAGTCATCTTGACCATTGATGGCAAAGGGTGCCGACCTGTTTGACCAGGTACTATTTTACCCGACAAATCTTTGTCGAGATGGGCGTAGCTGGCCCCGGGGATATGGCTCTTCTGATAAGCTTCCACGCCGGAGTCCGGATGGCCTAGGTTGTAACGGCAATCGATGATCACCCAAGTCTGGCGCTCCAGTTTGTCGTACAACTCTTTTGGGCTTATAATAGTGCGGAACATGATTTTCAGATTTTTCTGTTGGCGAATATACTTGGAAAGATTTGGTTTGCCCATCTTCTGCTGAGCTTAATTCGGATGTAGATTAAAGTTCTCCAAGTCAGAATACACAAAAAATTGACACCCGTTTTTTCTGCTCCCCTCTATTTGCAGGCAAGGCTGCCAAACAGGCGGGCACAGGCATAGCCAAAGGGCCTGCGCGAAAAGCCCACAGGCTTCAAAGCAACATTGCTTCACGGGCGGTGTAAGGCCTTTTAGCCACTCCCTGGATTTAAGTGCGTTAAACCTGCTCCGGATGGGGCTTTTTAGATTAAAATATTCCTTTATCACCTGAAAAAACGCTATATTTATGGTCTTATCCTCGCCCCAGCATCTATGCTCCATCTTTTGTGAGCTCTAAGTAAAATCGGGATGCCGGATCTGCCCTTAAACACTGTTTAAAAGAAGATCTGTCTTGTTTCGATGTGAAGACAAATTAAAACTATTGGATATGCACAATTTCGAATCAAAAGACCTTCATCTTTGGCTGGACCAGCAATCAGATGAACATCTCGACCAACTTCCCTACGGCCTTATTAAAATGAACTACGAAGGCATCATACAAGCCTATAACGTCAGGGAATCCAGTTACACCGGTGTGCAACCAGCGCAAGCCATTGGTAAACACTTCTTTACCGAAATAGCCCCCTGCACCAACAACTTCATGGTTGCGGGCAAATTCAACAGCCCCGAAGTGGACGAGACAGTCGACTATATTTTCACTTACGTCATGAAGCCTACTCCCGTCCGCCTGAGGCTGCTCAGAAGCGACAGCCCTTTTATGTACCTTTTGGTTGAAAAACGCTGATGATATGAATATCAAGGCACAGAACCAGAAAATGTTGTCCATCATCTATCAAATCCCGGTGGGTTTGGTGCAAACGGATGCAACAGGCGGAGTGCAGGAGATGAACGCGATGGCCATTCAATTCCTGATGCCGCACTTTGTGGCGGCAGGCCTGACAGGCGAGAACCTTTTTGACCTGCTCCGGGCGCTTTTCCCGAAAGCTATTGAGGCTATAAAAGCCTACCCAAAGCCCTCAGGCAACATAATTCAGCAAGAACGTTTCAAAGTCAGTCAACAGGACGGGAATGACAACGCTAGTCAGCACTTCATCCTCACCATCAACCGGTTATCAGAGGAAAACTACCTCTTCATCATTGATGATATTACAGAGCTGTATACAAAGGAGCAGGAACTGTTCCAAATACAGCAGGAACATGCTGTAGAGCGTGGGAAATTTGAGGTAATATCGGGCGTGCTCCACGATATTGGGAATGCAGTTGTCGGCTTCGGGGCCTACCTGACCAAAGTCAAGCAACTTAACAGCAACAGCGATACCCTTATGCTCAAAAAACTGGCGCAGTTTATTGAGGCTAATCAATCTGATTTAGCGGTAGGTATTGGGGCACCCAAAGCAGGTGCTATGCTTAGCTTGGTCAATGCCCTCAGAGAAGAGCAGGAAGAGCATCTTAAAAAGATGGAAACCGCCATTACCGATCAAATGAATATCGTGACCCATGTGAAGGACATCCTCAATATTCAGCGACAGTACCTGAAGGTGGATAACAACGAACGTACCCTGGTGAGCCTCAGAAGTATTGTAGGTGACGCACTGGCCATGCAACTGGCTACCCTCGAAAAACGCAATATTGCGATACAAACCTACCTCCCGGACGGACTGCCCCCCATTAAAGGCGACCGGACTAAATTGATGCAGGTCTTTCTCAACCTGATTAAGAACAGCATAGAATCCATTGATCAAAAGGGGGGGGATAACCATCAGCTGATCCTCCGGTTAGAACAGGATCAGCAAGCTATTATTGCTACAGTTCAGGACACCGGCATCGGTATTCCTCCTGAGGAAAAAGGAAAGCTCTTCCAACGTGGGTTTACTACCAAAAACATTGGCTCAGGGTTAGGGCTAAATGGCAGTCAGTCCATCCTGGCTGCGCACAATGCTACAATTGACATAGATAGCCCGGGGGCCGGCCAAGGCGCCAAAGTCACCATCAAATACCCTTTACCCAAACCATAAACAACAACAATGCCTGCACAATTCCTAAATACCCGAGTCCTCGTCATTGACGACGAAGAAATGGTCCGCGATAATATCCGTCAGATTCTACAGCCTCAGGCCAAAACGGAGCATGCAGGGTTATCTGCTGCTGCAAGCGTGCTTTTTGATGAAGCGGAAGCGACTGTGGTCAAAAAGAAAACGAGCGATGAATTTCCTGATTTTATAGTCGACCTGGCTGTAAATGGCAAAGAAGGCTATGAGATGATTAAAGCCGCCCTGGAAGCAGGTCAACCCTACGCTGCTATCTTCCTGGATATGCGGATGCCTGGTTGGGACGGCCTGGAAACAGCGATCCACATCCGGCAAGTAGATCAAAAGGCAGAAATCATCATCGTCACGGCCTACTCTGACCATTCCATAAAAGACATCATTTCCAAAGCCGGGCACAACGTGGGTTATCATGTGAAGCCTTATGCATCGGAAGAAATCCTGCAACTCGCAACCAAAGCCGTTTATGAGTACAACCGCCTCAATAACCTGGAAGCCCTGATTTCCGTCATTGGCAATATCCACCTCTCTCAAAAGCAACTCGACCACCTGCTCCAGAATATTGTTGATCAGCTGGCTATGTACATCAATACCGACACCGCACTCCTGGGCAAATTCAATGCTCAAGGCCACTATGTGCCCCTCGCATCAGTGGGCAATGCCATAGACTCCATAAATATTGAAAGGGTCAAAGAACAACTGGGGGGCTTGCCCAGATCAGAAGGCAAAGTGGTACAAATTGGCAACATCATCACGGCCCATATGTCACCCTACGATGTTTTTGCAGCGCTTCCCGACGATTCCAAGCTGCGCACAGAAAAACTATACCTCTTGCAGCTTTTCCTGAGCAATGCTTCACAAGCCATACACAATGCAGAGCTCAAAGAAGCCTTGCTGAAAAAAGAAAAGCTCTCAGCCGCCGGCAACGCTGTGGGCATGTTGATGCACGACCTGCGTACACCGATCAAAAGCATCACCCTCATTGCGGATATCTTGGACGCACAGGGCGCTGACTCTGAAGCCACAGCCATGCTTAGAGAAGCGGGCAATCAGGCTTCCGAAATCTTTGACGACTTCCTGGATTACCTCAGAGAAACACCGCTGCAAAAGCAACCCGTTGACCTCACGCTCGTACTGCAACAGGCCATCAAGCTTTGTGAGGACCGCACCCCCGACCACGGCGTTATGATAACCGTAGACATGCCTGAGCAACTAGAAATATTAGGGGATGGCAGCAAATTGAAACGAAGCCTGAGCAACCTTATTGGCAATGCTATTGATGTGCTTAGCAACAGTCAGACTGCCGGGCCCAAAATCAAGATAGACATAGTGGAAGCTCCTGAGTATGTCCAAATCACTATTTCGGATAACGGGCCCGGTATACCCAATGAAATATTACCGAAAGTATTTGAGCCCTTCATCACCAAAAACAAGGCGAATGGTACCGGTCTCGGCCTGGCTATCGTCAAACAGTATATTGAGGGGCACAACGGCCGCATTACAGTACGTAATGACCAAGGGGCCATATTTGACATCCAACTACCCAAACTTTAATGATCTGGACCATTGAAAATACCAGAAGGCTGATTATAGACCTGGCCCACCGGCTACAGGGGCAGGCCTATTCCGGCAACCAAAAAGATTACCGCCCGGGGCAGAACCTGAAAGATGACCTGCAACTGGAATCCATACAGGTCATGGACCTTTCTGCGCAGGTCAATGCCTTTTTCCACCTGATGGAGACCAGTCCTGACAACTACCTGTTGGCTTCCTACTCCGTAGACGAATGGGCTCAGAAGTGCGTCAACGGCAGAGCTCAAAAAAGCGAAAGCATTACGTTTTTGACCTCCGGCACAACCGGAGTGGCTCAACCTATCACCCACCACCAATCTTTCATTGACCGGGAGGTGGCTTTCCTGAAGGCTTACTTTTCAGGTACGACCACTATCGTTCCATTGGTTCCTTCTGCCTCCATTTACGGGTACCTCTACACGATTGCATTGCCAAAGGCCCTGAATATCCCGGTTGTATTCCCATCCGCAGTACACTGGAACAACCTTCCTCCGCACACGCTGATCGTTGGTACGCCTTTCACCTGGTCGCACCTGCTGCGGGCAATGCCCGGGCACCCTATCCGTGCACGGGGAGTGTGTTCAACGGCACCGCTTGCCCCTCCTGTATTCCAGGACCTGCTCAACCGGGGTGTAGATATGACAGAGGTGTACGGTGCAACCGAAACCGCAGGTGTCGGGCTCCGGAAAAACGCTGCTGATCCTTTTGAGTTATTCCCGTACTGGTCCCTACAGGGGGCATCCACCCTACTAGACCGGGAAAGCGGGCAAGCCTATCCACTCATGGACCGGGTGCGCCCCACCGGGGATAATGCGTTTGTGGTAATGAACCGACGGGACCAAAAACTGAAAATCGCTGGCCGGCTGGTGGATTTGGCAAGCCTGGAAAGTCGGATTCAGGCCATAAAGGGAGTACAGCACTGCCAGCTGTCTGCCAAAAAGCAAGTGGACCGAACCATCATTACGGCAGCCGTTACTCTACAGGCCGATTCCCCTGATGCCCGTCAAAGCTTCCTCTCTGCTGTAAAAATCTACCTTGAACCCGCCGAGCGCCCGGCTGAAGTGCACTTCGTGGAGAACTCACCTTAAATAAAATTTAATCCGCCTGGTCAATAGAAATTTTGCGATACTGTAAAACGTTAGTTTTGTCAGAGCGTGTTACTATTGCAAATCAACGCTTTATGAACCCCGAAGAAATGCGGGGCAAGCTCTGATTTTCTCACTAAATCTTCATTTAGACCGCTAAACTCAAATTTAGTGACTTTTCCAGAACCATAAATCCTTGATTTTCATGACAAAACCGCTCCAAATAAGCTCTAAATGATCGTAAACCACTGACAATATGTTACGCACAGCACTTGTATCCAGCCTTTTATTTTTTGTGCTCGTACTCTATGGGCAAAACCGGCAGCGTTATACTGCAGACTTCACCTTCGAGCGCGGCATCTACCCCACCCTGGCAGACTGGAAAGCCCAAACGCCGGTTAAACCGGAGGAAATCATCGTTGATATCGACCCCCAGAACCGGAAGTTTTTCCAATACCTTTTCGCTCGCGACCAATTCCGCTTCCCCAGGAACAACGAAATCGTATACCTAACTCCCGATGCTATCTTTGGCTACAGCCCAGACGGACAAGACATGTACTACCGCACCAATTATCAGTTTGAGGTCATTGGCTCAATTTGCCTGCTGCAGGAAGTGGATCAGGTCGACCGCTACTCCTCCTTCATCAATCCCGGGGATGAATACAAGGCATCGCGAAAGGAAGGCACGGGGAAATTATATGTCCTTGACTTCGAAACCGGCGCGTTCTTCCGCTGCCGCCCTGGTAAAGTGGAAAAGATATTTAAGCAAGACCCCGAGTTTTATCAAAAATACAAAGCCGCCAAAGGCAAACGAAAGGACAAAGTCAAAGCTTTCATTAAGGAGTATAACTTCAAGCACCCCGTTTACTTTAAATAATCGGCCTGTCCTGCTTTTTTACACCCTACTGCCTGCAGGCTTTGACCGGCAGGAGTCGCTATTTCAAATCAACCGGAGCTAAAAACTACCTGAAATATCCGGTTGCAGACAAGTTTGTGCACAACACCACCTTGTCTTTTGTGTTTCTCCTGTAACGAACATCAATACATAATATACCATGAAATTATTGTCATACAGTTCTGTTTTTGCTTTCCTGCTTTTAACCGCATGCGGGCAGGCCCAGTCTTCTGACGCGGAGGCAAGTAAAATGGAGTCTTCCGGTAACTCCGGCCCGCTTATCGCCCTGAATGGCGACACCCTGAAAGCCGTCGTTAAAACACAGGCCGAGTGGGAAGCTGCATTGAGCCAGAAAGCCTTCTACGTACTGCGGCAGGATGGTACAGAGCGCGCTTTTACCGGAGCGTATTGGGACAACAAAGAAGAAGGCCTTTACGTCTGCGCAGGCTGCGGGCTTCCACTCTTCTCCTCGGAAACCAAATTCCGGTCTGGTACGGGATGGCCGAGCTTTTGGAAACCGGTCGCCGAATCGAATGTAAAGTTGGTGAAAGACAGAAAGCTGGGGATGGTAAGAACCGAAGTGGAATGCGCGCGCTGTGGCGGGCATCAGGGGCATGTTTTTGAAGACGGACCAAAACCCACCGGACTGCGTTACTGCATTAACTCAGTTTCTATGGACTTCAAGCCCGGAGAGAAATTTGAAGTTAATCTTAAGTAAGAGTGTGTTGGGACTTTTGTTTTCTAGTCGAAAACTAACCATTTTTTGGTTATACGAGGCACGAAAACCGGAGTTTAGCCCTAGCTAGATAGCCTGTCCTGCAGTTTGCGGGAAGGATTTTCGGGACGAAGTATAAGCAAAAAAGTGTAGCTTGCAGGCTGATTACTAAAGTCCCAACACGCTCTAATACCCAAAAGGGAAACGAAACGGCAATTAGTCTTTCCCGTTTTGTTTTCCTTTTCCTCTTTTCTTGGTGTTGCGCCGGATTCGGGGATGGTTCCACTCCTCTTTCTGCGCAAAATCCACAATTTGCCGCATGAAAGCCATCATACCCAGGAAAACCAGATAGCCCACCGTGAGCACCAGGTAAATCCAACGGTAGGAACCTGCTTCATCAATAGACATGGAAGAAGCAAAATAAGCCACCACACCTGACAGTGCAGCCAGCCCGAGGTAGCTGTAAATGCTTCGCCCCCAGTATTTGAGCATATTTTCCGAAGCCAGCGAAAACACACTATTGCCCATAGCAAACAACAGCATGAAGGACGCTGCGGTCATCCACGGGAAACGCTGAGGAATGTCCATCAACCCTGTCAAATTGATTAACTTCGCAGTGAGTATAAAAAGAATGACAGCGCCGAATGTTACAGCGGCTTGGATTACAGGGTCATATGCCCGGTCAAAAACGGAGGTTTTCTGTTCTGTGGTGTTCATCAAATATAACTTGCAGATAAAATGCAGCTGTGGCTCGTAACGTACGGAAAGGCTCCGGGCAAAAAACTGCCACCAATCGCCCGTCAGTTGGTCGTTAACAAAGTATCTCAGTTTCAGAACCGGTTATCACCGGTAGGCGTTCAGCAAAGGTGCTTTGATTTTGCATTCGTTGCCTGCTGCACCAGGTAAAAGTGTATGAACAAACCTAAAGGTAAATGGTAAAATTTCTCCTGCCCTTTTTGGCAGCACTCAGTTTATTTGGAACGAATCTAAACAAGGCAATTGCCCAACCCGTCTATGCTATTCACGAAGTGCAAGGTGAGGGGAACGTCAGCCCCCTGTCCGGACAGCTCGTCAGCCTGCAGGGCAATATCGTAACTGCACGCGGAGATAACTTTTTTGTCCTGCAGGCCCCGGAAAGCGCGTACGACAACAACGCGCTTACATCAGAGGGGTTGATCATCGCGGATGCTTACTTCGGTACGCCCGGGGATGTCGTCAACGTGACGGGCACCGTGTACGAAGAAGACGGGCTGACGATTCTGGCCGGTCCGGGGCTCACCATCACCAATACCGGTGAAGACCTGCTGCTGCCCCCGCCAGTCCCCCTTACCACAGACCTCCCCTCTCCTGTCTTTTCTGCTGTGCACAGCCTGGAGCGGGTGGAGGGCATGCGGGTCAGTTTTCAGGCGATTGCTAATGGCCCCAGCACTTCCTTTGAGGACATCCCTCTCCGAATCGGCACTGAGCGCGTGTTCCGGGAGCCGGGCATTGAAACGCCGGGCATCAATGGCTTACCGGAATGGGACGGCAATCCTGAGTTGTTTTGGATGGACCCCAACGGGCTCAATGCACCCAATAACCGCTTTGTACAAACGGGCAGTGCGGTAAGTGCAACCGGGGTTATGATCGAAGCCAACCCTCGGTTTTGGCTCGTTTTGCCGGAAAACTATGACATCACCCCCGGCCCCGACGCAGCAGCGGTGCGTGCCAAAACCGCGGTCGAATTCACGGTGGGCTCCCTGAACACGCTCTTCCTGCTGGAAGAGGAAGAAAATATTGAAACCAAATACCAAAAGGTTGCCCGCTACATTAATGAGCAAATGCGCCTGCCAGATATACTCGCCGTTCAGGAGGTGGGGTCGCTGACGGCCCTCAACAACCTCGCGTACTACGTCGAGCAGCAAAACCCACAAGCGCGTTACAATGCCTACCTCGTTCCTACCAGCCTGGATCTCAAGCTGGGCTACCTCGTCCGTGAGGATTTTACCAACGTGCAGGTCACGGCTCTGGGCGCTAATGAAATTTTCACCTTCAGTGGTGGCCTGCTACACGACCGCCCTCCCCTGCTGCTACAGGTGCAACTGCCCACCGATCCGGTCATCACCCTACAGGTTTTGAATCTGCACATCCGGTCTTTGATCGGAATAGAAGGCAGTTCAGCGGGTTTTGTACGCAATAAACGCCACCAACAGGCCATCTCTATCGCCCAGATGGTAGAAAACCTGCAGGCTAACGGCAACCTGGTCGTCGTCGGGGACTTCAATGCATTCCAATTTACTGATGGTTATGTGGATGTATTCAATCAGATTGCCGGGCAACCAACGCTGGGGGCACAGTTCACCCCGCTAAATATCGTCAGCACACCACTGGACGATCAGCTCAACAGCCTGCCGGCAGAACAGCGCTACTCCTACGTATTCAGAGGCAATGCCCAAGCGCTCGACCACTGCCTCACCGGCAACCTCAGCGGGCTAACAGCCAATGGCATGCAATACGCAAGGGGCAACGCGGACTTCCCGGTAGCTTTTGAGTTCAATACCAGCAATGGGCTGAGTGCTTCCGACCACGATGGGCTGGTTTTGTTTTTACAGTCTGATTTCCCGATTGCTACCCAGGAGGAGCCATACCCTGGCCAGATTCAGCTCCTCGCGGCTAATCCGTTGCAAGCCGGAGCTCCGATGCGTATTGTAAGCCGAAAGCCTTTACGACAGGTCGTACTTTACAATAGTACCGGGCAAATCCTGGCTTCCTCGAAAACTGAAGGCCTCGAATATAGCTTCCCCTGGCCAGACTTACCGGCTGGCTTATACCTGCTGAATGTGCGGACTGAAGTGGGGACGGAGACTTTTCAGATCGTTGCCTGGTAAACCAAGGGCGGGGCTGCATCCCCTCAGGAATTGCAGCCCCGCTTTCAAGGGTACCTTTTTACAGGGAGTTTAGAAGTTAAACTGCACTCCTAAACTTGGCAAAATCGGCAGCTGATTCACCCGGCTGTTGGTCACCCGGTCTACATAGAAGATATTCTCCCGGTTGTAAACGTTGGTGATACTCGCCGTAATATCCATTGAGGTGTACTTACCAAATTCAATCGTCCGCCTCACCGAAGCATCAAGACGGTGGTAGAAAGGCAAGCGCCCGCCGTTGATCTCATCGGTCAGGATGGTGCCAAGGTTATAGTTGCCGGTCAGGATATTGGTAAAGAGCAGGTTGCTGAAGTCGTTTTGCTCGTAGAAGCCTTGGGTCTGGGTGAATGGAAAACCGGAGCCCATGTTCCAGCGCAGGCTCGCCTCCCAGAGTTTGTCCTTCCCGAAGGTGTAAACGCCCAGCAGGTTGATGTTGTGGCGGCGGTCAAAAATCGTAGGATAGACCTGATTGCCATCATCCCGGGTCACCCTGCCCAGAGAATACGTGGCCCAGAGGTACATGTTCGGGGCTTCGTAGCGTGCAGAAAGATCAATACCGTAGGCTTCGCCGGTTTCAGTAATGAAATCCGGATCGAAATCAGACAGCTTATTGCGGTTGATG
Source organism: Phaeodactylibacter sp. (assembly GCF_040219495.1). Classification (GTDB taxonomy): domain Bacteria; phylum Bacteroidota; class Bacteroidia; order Chitinophagales; family Saprospiraceae; genus Phaeodactylibacter. The sequence continues at coordinate 17,808 of NZ_JAVJSK010000043.1, forward strand.
TTGATCAGTTGGGTGAAGCGCTTGAGGTAAGGCTCCACATTGACGGTCAGTTGATCGCCTAAGTCTATCTCCACCCCACCAATCGCGTGGATGGCTTTCTGAAGGGGCTGATCCACCGGTTCGTTGGAAGCCGGCTTGAACAAGGTCTCTTCCGGGCCCGCCAGGAAGCCAATGAAGAAGTTGACCACATCCAGGTCGTTGACCGTACTGATGACGTTTTGAGAATAAACGCCCGCGCCAAACTTGATGCGCAGGAAATCTGTGATGTTGTATTTCAGCCCGAATCGGGGCTCAACCGACATTTCAGACTGAGAAGCATAGTAGTGCAGGCGAACGCCGGGTTCGATAATCAGGTTGCCCAGGCGCTGCTTGTATTTGAAATAACCGGCCACCTCCGTAGTAAAGCTTTTCTGCTGAATGGTGGAGCCGATAAAGTTCCGGAAGGTAAAATCTGTGTTAAACCCGGTAAAATCAAAGCCGTAGTCAAACCGGTTTTTGTTGCCGAAGTACGTGAAATTGAGCAGGGCATTGAAGCTGCTCACCCCACTCTGCCGGGGGTTGCCATCGGCTTCCTGCAGAGAAATATCATAATCGGTAACCGCTACGGTACCATTGAGGATGATATTGGAGTTGGGTGGGATCAGGGTAAAGTTGGCACCGCCCCCAACGTTGGTCCAGTTCAGTTTAGCCAGCCCCACAAAATCAAAGCGGTCGGTAAAGTTAAAGCCAAACACGTTCAGCTTACTGCCATTATCCCCTACGAAGGAGAGCTTACCGTAAAGGTCGGTAAAAGTATACGGCAACCCGATCTCCGGAATATCAGCCAGGGAAGTATCCTGAGAAGCAAAGGAGAAAAAGGTCGTATCTACCGCATAATTATAGAGTATTTTGGACGACTGATCCAGGTAAGAATGCTTACCGGTAAGGATGAAGGAAGTACTTCCCCCACCATCATCATCCAGCTTTTTGATCGGGCCTTCGATCAGCGCTTTCGTCAGAAAGGGGCTGCCAGACACCAGGCCGCTCATCCGCTTTTTATTGCCCTCCCGGGTCTTGATGTCCACAACGGCTGAGACCCGCCCGCCGTGTTCGGCATTGAAGCCGCCCGTAAGGACATCCACACTACGCACCGTTTCCGTTTCGAAAACCGAGAACAAACCAATAGAGTGGAAAGGGTTGTAGATCGTCATGCCGTCCAGCAGGATTTTATTCTGCACCGGCGAGCCGCCCCGTATGTACAGCTGCCCGCCCTGATCACCGGAGACGATGATACCAGGCAGTACAGGCAAATACTGTGCAATATCCGCCTCTCCACCGGTGGAAGGCAGCGACTGTATCTGCTTGGCAGTCACACGCAGTTCCGAGACTTTGACATCAGACCTGGCCTGCTCCCGACGGCTGGAAACGTTGACCGTCGCAAGCTCTACACCACTCGGTGCCATCATCATACTTTCATAGACAATCCCACCTTTTTTGACTTTAACGTCAACGGCCAGACTATCGTAGCCCAGGTAAGTCACTACCAGTTTATATTCTCCTTCCGGTACGTTACCGATAGAAAAAAAGCCATCCAAATCCGTATTGGCACCAAGGTCAGTGCCTTGCAACAAGACATTTGCATAGATAATAGGCTCCCCGGATTCTTCATCGTAAATATTGCCCCTTACGACTCCTCCGTTTTGTTGGGCAGAAAGCCCAAAGGCAAGTAGCACAAAGGGCAGGATAAGTAATTGCTTAAAGTTCATGCAGCAGTTTTATTTTAAAAGCAAACGCAAAGATAACGACCTCATCCACTCAAACAAGCCTTTGTTTTGTCGTTTTGAACACAAACTGCCTATGCACAACAAAATCGGCACAACCACTATTAGCAGCTGTGCCGATTTACAAAGTAACGGTCAGGGGAATCCCAACACGCTTCTAGATCTCAAATATCCCGGTACCGGTTCTCAGCACGATAGGCTCCGCACCGGTACAATCGACTACCGTGGAGGGCTGATTGTTGCCAATGCCGCCATCAATCACCAGCTCTACCTGCTTCCCGAAGTCCTCATAAATGTCAATAGGGTCTGTGAAATACTCCAGTATCTCATCATCACTTTTGAGTGAAGCGGTGAGAATCGGCCGGTCAAGCTCATCCACCAAAGCCTGGCAGATATTATTGTCCGGAACCCGTACTCCAATAGTGCGCTTCCGGTTTTTAAACATCTTAGGCACTTTGTTATTGGAGTTGAGCACAAAGGTAAATGCGCCCGGCAAGTGCTTTTTCATCAACCGGAATACGGTATTGTCAATTTGTTGGGCATAATCGGATACCTGACTGATGTCTTTGCAGATAAAGGACAACCTCGCCTTGACGGGGTCGAGCCCCCGCAATTTGCATATCCGGTCAACGGCTTTGGAGTTATAGATATCGCAGCCCAGCCCGTAGACGGTGTCGGTCGGATAAATGATTACGCCTCCATCCCGAAGTACATCTACCGCCTGACTGATTTTGCGGCCCTCCGGATTATCAGGATTGATTTTTAAGAGCATATGGTTATTTTTTTGGTTGCTTGGTAATAAAAACGGGAGACTGGAGCGCGCCGATGCTCCAACCTCCCGTCAAGTTAACACAGGGTTAACAAAAGGTCAAATTAATTATCGTAATCGTCATCAAAAAGATCGTCGTCGAGCATATTGGCTAAAATATCCCGGAAGGAAAAAGCGGACTCCATCACGTCTTTATTGACAATACTGAGCTCCGCCAGGCCATGCAGCACCAGCTCCATGAAAGGATAGGCATCTGTTCCTGAAACCTTCAGGTGCTTTTCGACCAGCTTGCGCAGGCCAGCAACTTCGTCCAGGGCTTTGCGGAAATCTTTTTCGCTGCTATCATTGAGCAACTCTACTTCGTTGCCTCCGGAGAACCAGGCTTTTATGGTGCCGTACGGGTCACTTTCCTGGCCTTTTTTCAGCTTATCCGGATTTGGGAAATGCGCCAGGAAGGATTTCTTTATGGCTTTACCAATTAGGTTAATCGCCACACCATAGGGCCCCTCCTGTTCGCCTTCGTAGACGAGCTCTACCTTACCGGTAACCGCAGGGACAACACCCCAGAAGTCTGTAATCCGGGCTTTAGCAGTGGACTCTCCGTTGATCAGCATCCGGCGCTCTGCGGTGGAGGCCAGGTTTTCGTACCCCGAGATGGTCAGGCGGGCAGACACCCCGCTCTTATCATCGATGAATTCGCTGTCGCGGGCTTCAAAAGCCACCTGTTCCAGCAAAATCTCCAGCAGATCCGGCACCTCTACCGTTTTACGCTGCGTGTCGGTCAGGTCCGCCTCCTGCTTGGTGATTTGGCGGGCGATTTCAATGGTTTTTGGATAGTGGGTCAGAATCTGGCTTTCAATCCGGTCCTTCAGCGGTGTGATGATGCTGCCCCGGTTGGTATAATCCTCCGGGTTGGCCGTGAAGACAAACTGAATGTCGAGTGGCAGGCGCAGTTTGAAACCCCGGATCTGAATATCTCCTTCCTGAAGAATATTGAACAGGGACACCTGTATGCGCGGTTGCAGGTCGGGCAGCTCGTTGATCACAAAAATACTTCGGTGGGAACGGGGCACTAACCCAAAGTGGATTACCCGCTCATCGGAGTAAGACAGCTTAAGGCTGGCAGCCTTGATGGGGTCTACATCACCAATAAGATCGGCCACACTTACGTCTGGGGTAGCCAGCTTCTCTACGTAACGATCATTGCGGTGGACCCACTCCACTGGCGTATCGTCTCCGTGTTCAGCAATAATGGCATTTGCCTGGCGCGAAATCGGGTGCAGCGGGTCGTCGTGCAGGTCACTCCCGCCAACGATGGGCATCCATTCGTCCAGCAGGTTGACCAGCAAACGCGCAATGCGGGTCTTGGCTTGTCCGCGCAAACCCAGCAAAAGAATATTGTGCCGGGACAGGATAGCTCTTTCAATATCTGGAAGGACCGTATCGTCAAAGCCCAGGATACCATCGAAGATTTTTTCCTTAGCCTGAAACTTCTGAATTAGATTTTGCCGCAGCTCCTCTTTGATAGAACGCGGTTGATAGCCGCTTTGCTTGAGTTCGCCAAGCGTTTTTATGTGATTCATCTATATGGGATTTCTCTATGATTTATAATAAGATCATGTAACGTCTAAAGCTAAGTATGGTTTAGATTGCATTATATTGCTTGCCGAAGAAATTGGAATCTGTTTCTTTCTATTGTTTCACTATCTGATATTAAGATGAAGCCTTACCGAAGTTCGGGGATTTTGTGGATAACGCTTTCCTTATTCCTTGCATCTTTTCTTACTGTATTGCGCTGGGACCTACTAGACCACAACTGGAGTAGTTTCGCTTTGATTAGCGAGGGAAATGTATCCGCGACATTCGACAATCCGGAAATCCGGACCTATGCACATAGCGGATATGACGGGCAATTTTATTATGCTATTGCATTATCCCCGTTGGAAACGGTCGCTAAAACCATCAAGAACCCGCTGAAGCTGTCCAAGTTGGAAAGCCAGTCTCATCAGGGGGTTCGTATTGACAATCCGGTCCTGAGGGCCAAACGTATCGGTTATCCACTGACCGCCTGGGCCATCAGCGGGTTAGGCAAGGAGGGAGTTTTGCCTTTTATCTTGGTACTGCTTAACATTCTCTGTATCGGATTGGGCACTGCAGCCTGTTTTCTTATGGCCAAATCCTTTAACGCACCTCCTGTTTATTGCCTTGGCTCTCTTTTGTTCATCGGGGCCTGGATGTGCCTTTACAGAGATTTAGCAGATCAAATGGCAATGGTACTCGCTTTATTTGCATTGTTCTTTCTCTTCAGGGAGCACCTTTGGAGTTTCTCAGCTTTTGGAATTGCTGCCATGCTCACCAAAGAGACGGTCGTATTTCTTTTGCTCGGCGGAGTAGTGAGCTATGGGTGGGCGTTTTTCAGGCAATACCGGTATGGCAAATCGGCCATTCTTCTGGCCCCGTTCCTTGTATATTTTGCCTGGAGCTTTGTTCTCAGTTGGAATGACCACTCAACAGGTACTTTACTCAAACATTTCGACTGGCCCTTTTTCGGAATGGGTAAAGGCTTCCTGCAAAGCCCGGACCCTATTTTATGGTGGGTGGCCATCATCCCGGTCCTGCTCATTGCTCTGGAAAGTTCCTGGCATCTTTGGAAACACCCGTCAAAGATAGGAAAACCTACAAGTCTGATCTTCCTTTTCAATTTCGGATTCGCCATTATCATGTCTTGTGCTATATATGAAGACCCTTTTTCTTTTGCACGTAACGTCCTTCCATTACAGTACGCCGGCCTCCTCCTTCTTTTGGATCAAAAAAAGAGGGTATCATGGCTAACGCTCTTTGCGAGTATTTTAGGGGTTGCCTTTTACCTCAGGAGTAATATTCTTTACGCATGATAAAATTTGATTTCATCACTTCCACAGTATCCGCTATATTGCCCTTCTATGCCTTCAAAAATCAAAGCGACATCCAAACCTTATTCCCACATTCAACCTTTACGGCGCCAGTTCCTGGCTACCTTACAAGGGCAGGTACCTTATGAAATTTGCCATCATCAAGGATGGGCGGATTATTTTGAGTTGACTTTTGACGCACAGCTCGTAGGGTACGGTGCAGTCAAGGGAATGGAGCAAATTGAAGACCGGAACAGCATTTTTGAGTTTTATATTCTTCCCGGCTACCGACAACACGCCCGCCATTTCTTCAAAAGGCTTCTGGAGGCGTCCCGGGCCGGGTATGTCGAGTGCCAAACCAATGAGCACTTACTCACTGCAATCACTTATTCCTTTTGCAAAAACATTCAGGAGGAACTCTGGCTCTTAAATGATGACCATGTGACTTTCCACCATCTGCCCGGTACTGTTTTCCGGCCACGCAGACAAAATGAAGACATTCACTGGCATACGGATCCACCCGGGGCTTATCTTCTTTTGCTGGGAGACAAAGTAGTTGCTGAAGGCGGCTTAATCGCCAATTACAACGCCCCCTATGCGGATTTGCACATGAGTGTTGACCCTGCCTATCAAGGGCGGGGTATTGGCACCTATTTTGTCCAGGAGCTGAAGAAAACCACTTATTTATCCGGACACCTGCCCGTTGCCCGTTGCCAGATCGATAACCTGGCTTCCCTGGAAACACTGCAAAAGGCGGGAATGAAAATTTGCGGTAAAATGATTTGGGGTACCGTAAACAGGATTCAATAACAGCAGTCCTTTTCAGTCGGTTACCCTTTTCGCAGCACGCCGGAAACTCCTAATAAATGCACCAAAGGAGTCAAATTCCTTCCGGTAACTTAATCCTGTACCTACTTCCAAACGGCTGCCGCCCCCAATATCGGGCTCAAGGCGCTGATAGACGCGGAGTTTCAGGGTGCGGTCCCGGTTGAGCACATACTCGATCACCAGGTCATTGCCCACAAATGTACCACTCGCATCTGGCACCCGGGCACTGTTTCCAATATCCACATTGCCCCCTACCAAAACAGAGAGGCGGTCGTTGAAAAACTCCTGCCGCATACGCAGTTGAAACTCATCACCCCGCCGAAAATCCTGGCTTTCGCCTAAATTGGCCTGGTACTGATTGTAGGCGATGTCAAAATCAATACCGGAGAACGCGCTCTGATCACCAAAAAACTCCGAAAACAACTCCGTAAGCAGTAAAGACAATTGGTTGGAGACGAATTCACTTACGGTATTGTAGAAAATATCCGCTCCCTGAATGGCAATATCAGAAGGCAGGAACTGCCCAACTACGATTAGCCCAAACACCTGCCGGTTGAGTTCGTTAGGGTCTTGTTTGAGAATGCGGATCTTGCTGTCTGTGAGCGTCTTCAGGCCACCTACCAGCTGCGGGAAGTCGATATCGAAGTTGATAAGCGGCCGCAGCAGGTCGCCACGCAGTTCCATCGTCAACTCCACCTCTGTGGGCTGACTCGCGCCCTGCTTCAAATCATCCGGCGCGTCAATGAGGTACTCCTGAATGAAATTAGCTACCGGTGTAGACAAGCCTGCGTATTCCGCTTCCAGGCGAATCTGCGCTTCAAAGGGGTCGCCCGACCAGGAGATCACCCCGCCCCGGTTGATATCGAAATCCTTATTGACTACATTATAAAGCGTAAAGAGATATTCTCCCTGCTCAATGGTGTAGTCGCCAAACATCTCGAACTCCCCATTTCGGGGTACCAGAATACGGATATTGCCCCGCCCGGTGCCTTTGATGATATCACCAGCCTGCTCATCAAATATAATTTCACCCTGCGCCTCCTCGGTTATATTGAGGTCCATTTCCAGGCTGACGCCATTCAGTTCAGTTGAGTTCTTTTGGTCTAGCGGGACTTCCACCTCTTGTTTTTTGAAATTGATAAAACTCAGCTCGGAAGCATCATTGCCGGAGCTGACCGGAATGACCAGGCGGGTATCTTTTCCTACCGTAGCATTCACGTAAATATCAATTTTTCGGAGTGGCCCGTTAAACGTTACTTCTCCATCTCCAAGGGCGTGCCCGTAGAACAGATCGTTGTCCGCTTTGTCCGTATCCATAGCCAAAAACCGGTCCGTATCTATTTCAGCTCTGATGCCGAGGTCTTTCAGGTAATTGTGAGTGATCCCTCCGGTAATAGTCGCTGTGTTTTTGTATTTATCCCTAACGACTACCCCGGTAGCATCAAACAGAAAGTCCCGCAATTCAATCCTGGCATTATCAAAAAAGTACCGGGTCTGCAGAAAATCAATCGTCGTTGCTCCACCCCTCAACTTAATTTCCCCGTCAATATGCGGCTCTCCGGGAAAACCGAAAATACTGGCTTTCGCATCAAAGTAACCAATGGTATTTTGGATAGTCCCCTCCAGCCAGTACTCCCCGATATCTACCGGGAAACTCGTAATATCCAGGTCGATATTAAAGTACTTCGCTTTTTCCTTGTCGCCTCCCCGCCTTGCACTGCGGGTATCCTGAGGGTTGTAAAATCCTTCGGCAATCAGCTGCGATGTGTCCTTGGTAATGACCAGGTAGCCCTCAAAGCGGCTTTTCAGATCGGCTGCATTGGCGTCCAGGCGAAGGGCGCCCCAGTCTTCATCATTGACGAGGAAGGTATCAGCCATGACGGTTGCCGTGAGGTCAGTCATTTTGAAGATATTGTCAACCTCTGCCACCATATCAAAGGGGCCGCTGAAGTCCAGCTCCTCGTAATCCCAGATTTCATCGATAAACGAAAAATCAATATTGCTGAGAGATAATTGCAGCCCTTTTTCACCTTTAGACTGAAGCTCTATCACCCGCTCCTCATTTTTCAGGCGGAAGTGTTCGGTTTTCACATACCCTTTGCGGAAAGTGATGAAGTTATCCGGTTCTATTTCCCATGGTTTTTTGAGCAAAACGAGATTAGACCGCTTAAAGCGTAGCTGAAAATTCAAGCTGTCCTGTAAGTAGAGCTCGGCATTGAGGTTGAGGTTGTCGAGCATGGACAAACCTTCTACCTGATAAGCAAGACCTATATCCAGTGTGTCATGATCAAGATCAGCCAGCACGTGCACCGGAGCGAGGTGTGTTTTATCGTTGAGTACCGGTTCTTCCACCCTAAAATTGATAGAGCCGGCAGAGTCTACCAACCGGGCGTAAAAGGCTGCATTATTCAGGGCGACCTCTCCGTACTGGAACCTGGGCACATCAAGGTGGATAACAATAGAATCCCGATTGTTATCAAAATATCCATTGAGATTAACGTCTGCCAGCGGACCTAAATTGGGCTCAAAGAGGGCCAGAATCCCTTTGGTGTCTATCACCTCAAAGTCGTATACGAATTTATTTCCTTTGGGCTGCCGACGTGGCTTTTTCATCCTCAGCCGGTTAAAAAACCCACTGTGGTTGCGCTCCAGATAATCCATCAGTGCCGGGCCGATATCCAGCACGTCAAACTGACCGAGCAAATACCCATTCAACAGGTCTGACTCCACGCTGAACCGCTTTCTCCCCCCGGGGTCAAACAAAGAGGTGAAGACCACTGAGTCTACCTGAATCGTGTCCCGGTTGCGGTATAAGATTTTAACGCCCTGCACCCGGCCGCTGCCTTCCAACTCAGATAAGGTACTGTTTTGAAGATCAAGGCTGACATCGCCGGAGAGGGTGATGTCCTTCGCGCTCAGGTTCAGGGGCAATAGCGCCAGTTGATTGACCGAAGCGAAAAAGTTGAACCGGGGCACGCTATCTGTCATATCCACCTGCCCGTTGAACGAGAAATCAATGTGCTCATCCTGTATTAAGAAGTCGCCCGAAAACTGATTCTTTTTCAGCAGTCCCGTGAGGTTGGCATTGGTATAATCGTACCCTTTGTAGATGAAGCTTTCCACCTGTGCGCTAAGGTCAGCCGTTGCCGTCTCTGCCGTCAACCCTTTACCATTTCGAACACTTGAGGAAAAGCTCACCAGGCCCAGATCATCGTTTTGAGTGAACCCACCCAAATCGAAATCCACCAAAGAGAGGCTTCCGCTGTAGGAGGCTTCTGCACGGTTGCCAGTCAGATTACGGATTTTCATGTCCATCTCAGCGCCGCCCAGGGCAGAGTTGAGAGCCCCGTAAGCAATATAATCCGAGAACAGCACGTCGAATCGCCCTGTAAAGTAAAGCCAGCCCAGCCGGTCAAAGGCTTCCGGGGGGCGGAACTTGGGGAACAACTGCCGCAGAGCGGTCATATTGGTCCGCAGCTCGTCCAGTTGCAGGTTGATGGTGCGGAAATCAGGATAGGTCAGGTCCCGGGTCCGCAGATTCCCACGCGCCACCAGCCGTCGGTTTTCCAGAGCCAGGTACATGTCTTCCGCATCGAGGTCATTGACCGTCCCTTCTATCAGCCCATCAATGTAAAGCTTGCGGTCACGGTTGTCCCAAAAGAAGGCATTGGACTTCAGCTTGGGCGCGAAGGTCATAATATCTTTGAGCGTCACCGAGGCATTGCTGAGGTGGGCTTCCATTTCCACTTCATCCGGGAAGGACTTGAAGGCCTCGTAGGTATCATACCGGAAGATGAGCGTATCGCTAATATCACTGTAGGGCGTTTTGAGTTGCAAATCGTAAAGCTCAAGCCCCCGGTTCCAAACCCTACCGTTGCCAATGGTCAGGTCTTCCAATACGAACCCGCTCAGGTCGCGAAGGTTAAACTCTTCCACCTGCCCGGAAAAATCCAGGCTGTCCGAGCAGAAGGAGAACTCATTGATGCCTATATTGATATCGAAGACATCCAAATGCTGATAGTTCAGCTCCCCTACAGGACCGGCATTTTCGGGGTCATTGCGCCAATTGTGAAGCGAAAACTTACCGTCTTTGAGTACAAATTCACCAATCGTGGCAAAAAACGGGAACTCAGGCTCAGTTTCCGATGCAGACCCGGTTGCCGATACCGTATCCTGCGGCCACACCACGTATTCGTACTCATCAATACGCACGTAAGGGCCTTCCAGGATAACCGACTTTGCATGAAGCGTACGATCGGGCAAAGAAAACTCGTCAAAAACAGCAGAGCCATCCGCCAGGTAGATATCAAGATTTTGCCCCCGGGCTTTATCTTCCTTCAAAAACCGGACTTTGCTCAGGGTCAGCCCCTCTACATCCAAATAGAACGGCCGCCTGTTTTTTTGCGCGGTTGAGGTGTCGGGAGAAAATAAGCGCCCAAGCAGCACCTGCATATTGTTGTAATCGTCATCCGCTGCTTTCCGGATGTTCACCGTTGCACTATCAAGCGCAAGGTCCTGAATCACCAGCCCACGCCGCAGATAGACCAAAGGGTTAAGACTGAAGTCAGCGTACAGATACTTGCTAAAGATAGCGGTGTCGCCAGGGGTAAGGTCTTCGACGTAGAAGTCTTCCAACACCAGCTGGTCGAGGAAAGTAATATTCAGGCGCTCGACAGACACCGTGGTCTTCATGGCATCACTGAGAGCCGTAGTCACACGCTGCGCCAGATAATTTTGGACAGCTGGGATTTGGAGCACCCCGGATAAGGTCAAAACCAACAAGATAGACCCTATGACCAGACGTTTTGTCCATAGCCATAGCAGTTGCAGCCATGAGCGGGATACCGGCTGTTTTTCCTGCGGTTGTTTTGAATCTTGTGATTCCATCTACTACGTTCAACCAAAGATCCCGCGAATATATTGATAGAATGGCAGATTTAACGTAGAATTAGCATATTTGGCAGAACCAGCCTTCCCATAGCCCTGAGCAGGGCCTGACCATAGCCTCGTTTACAAACTAACCCCGCACGCTGATCAGGCCCTAACTTTCATTGGAAGCAAAGCCCCCTTTTACTGCTTTAAAACTCCCGAATCTTGATGCTGCGAAAAGACACCCGGTTGCCGTGGTCCTGCAAGAGAATATGCCCCTGTGGCAACTCTCCGAAACCGGCCCACTGTTCATATTTGCTGTACGCCACCAAAGCCCGGAATATTGGAGTATTGCGCTCGTATTCAATCACCTTAAACCCATTAAGCCAGTGCTCGATGTGATTGCCCTTTACCACCAGCCGGGCCTGATTCCACTGCCCGATGCCCCGGAACGGCTTGTTGCGGCCGGGGACAGAAAGGTTCCCGGCAGGGATCAGGTCGTACAGGGAAGCCAGCGTGCGGTTGCCTTTTACCCCTTTTTTGGCGTCCGGGTGTTCCTTATCGTCTAAAATCTGGTATTCCAGCCCAATAGAAGAGCCCGGCCCTTGATTGATTTCCGGATCTACAAAGTACTTGATCCCACTATTCGCCCCTTCTGTGATCTTAAATTCCAACATCAGTTCAAAGCTGCTGAATTTGTCACGGGTGATAATATCGCCGCCGTTGGTAGACTCCCCACCGTCAGATTCCAAAACAGTAAGCACGCCCTCTTCGATTTCCCAACCTTTTTGGGGAAAATCCTGAGCGCGGGCACTGCGCCAACCTTCCGTTGTTTTACCATCCCAAAGCAGGCGCCAGCCTTTACTGACTTCATACTCCGTTAGCGTATTAGCCGTATAATTGAGCTCCATAGCGTGGGGTGCCAGCGGCCAGCGGTCCTCTTCAAGGTTCTTCGTCTTGATACGAATATTCCGCCAGCGAATTTCCCGGCCCGCCTTTTCTTTATTGTTTCCAATACCATGCACTTGCAGCCCTATGAAACCTGAATCTGTCATGTCGTCAACAACATTAGCCGTATTAACGCCATTCACCCAAATCCGAAGTTCGTCCCCCACTGCCTCAATGCGGTATTTGTTCCATTGCCCCAATTTATAAGCGGTACGGGCTTCAGGGTTCAGGCTTAGCGGATATAGCCAGCCGCGCCGGCCTTCGTCGTAAATACCTCCACTGTAAGCGCGCTGACTGGGGTCTACTTCTGCCTGATAACCGTGTACCCGCCCGTTCTTGTATGACGGCAGACTATTGCTGCGAAACTGAATACCAGAGTTGATTGCCGCATCCCCCCAAATCTCAGCCTCTAAAATAAAATCACTAAAGGTCTCCTTCGTACACAAAAATGTATTTGGCGTTTTGGTTTGAGTAACGCCTACAATTACGCCCTCCTGCACCGTGTAATCAGCTTCTCCATTTCGCTTTTCCCAACCGCTCAGGTCCTTGCCATTGAACAAATCACGCCAACTATCATTCGATTGAGCGATCAAACCAGAACTAATAGAATTGCTCAAAAAAAAGAGCAGGCATAACAATCGCATTCCGTTTTTCATTATTATTTCGTTGTTTAGATGATCAAAATGGAAAAAAAAAGGGTAACATAGTACAAGACACCTCCTCCCTTTTATAGTAATATTTTGTTTGCCTTTATGGAGATCAGGACTAGTTTTTAAACCTATTGTAACCAAAGATATGGACTTGAAGCGAATGGACAGAAGAGACTTTATCAAGCAAAGCGGCCTCGCTACAGCAGGGCTTGCCCTTCCTTCCTTAAGCCTTGCACCCCGGGCTTTCTCAAAAAACGAAACCCTGCAGCTCGGTGTCATTGGCACCGGGGCACGGGGCGGCGGCATCATCCGCTTACTCAACAATATGCCTCAGTTCAAAACTGTCGCCTGTTGCGATATTCTTCCATTTCGACTCAATAACGCAATGGAGAATGCAGATCCAAAAGCCAAAGCTTATACCGATTACCGGAAATTGCTGGAGGACCCTGAGGTGGACGCCGTGCTGATCGCGACCCCTCTCTCCATGCACTACGAAATGGCCGCCGCTGCTGCTGAAGCGGGTAAGCACGTCTATTGCGAGAAGACGATGACTTACCAAATGGAGGAAGCAGACCAACTGGTCCGAAAGGTTGAAGACAATGGCAAGATTTTTCTGGTAGGCCATCAGTACCGGTACCACCCGCTTTATTTTCGGGTTGCCGAGCTGATCCGCAGCGGGAAAATCGGCAAAATTGCCAATGTCTATATTCAGTGGAACCGCAACGGGGACTGGAGGCGGTCGGTACCCAAGCGTAAGTATGAACGTATGATCAACTGGCGCATGTATACCGAATACTCCGGTGGGCTGACCGCTGAGCTGCATTCCCATCAAATTGACTTTGTCAACTGGGCACTGGATATCCACCCGGACCAAGCTATCGGCTTTGGGAGCATCGACTACTGGAAAGACGGCCGGGAAACCTTCGATAACGTCAACTCCCTGTTCCGTTACCCCAACGGCATGAAGGTCAACTGCATTGCGCTGACTTCCAACGCGCACGAAGGGTACCAAATGAAATTCAGGGGCAGCAAAGGCACTATTGAAATGGGGATAGACGAGGGCTGGATCTACTTCGAACCCCTGAACGAAAAGGAAAAGGGCATGGTCGACGGCGTTTCCGGTGCCACGCTCAATCGCGCACAAGAGGACAGGTACGCCATCAGCTTCGAGCACAAGCAGGAAGGCTGGGGCGGTACACACTACGCTTTCCAGGAATTCTACGAATGTATAAGAGATAACCGGGAGCCCGCTTCTAACGTCCGGACCGGTGCGACGACCGCCAAATGCGTGCGTATGGCTATCGATGCCATGCGGGAAAACAAAGCAGTAGCCTGGCCGGGATAACAAGGGGTCACCAACAGGATGTTTCCGCCCCTTTGTAAATAACCGGGTATAAGGTGTTGCCCCGGGGCGGATCTTGCTGCAAAGGCAATACGGATTTCCGGTCGTCCCATGCAGGGTTCATCTGGTAAAGCTGATGACGGTGCGTCATGCGCTTAAAGTCAATTGGGCCATAATGGTGAACGACCTGTGGCTGCCCCCATGCTTCAACCGTATCTGCTGGCAAAACAGCAGTGTAAATAATCGAGTCTCCGTACTCCGTAATGCGGTCGCGTTTGCCGGGAATACGCGTCTTGTATTGCGTGAAATTATTGAACAGGATATTGCCTGGCCCCGGCGGGCGATGATGCTTGGGCACCCCACGGCCGAAACAGTGCCAGGAATGCCACTCCGGTATGCGGATGGTATTGCCCTCTATCAGGTTATGCCCCGCATCACCGTTGTGAAAATTAACATCCACCTCAAAGTAATTGCCCACCACCACATTATACTTTGCGCCGCTCTGTAGCGCGAAATGCCGGATGGCTTTCACGGTATCCGCCGCGATGAGCACATACCGGCTGTTTTGCTCAATATTGAAGTAGCCATTTCCACGTCCGCCCTTGTTATAGGCCCCCTCAACCCGGGTCTGGGTGATGCTGATGTGTGCGGACTCCAGTACCAGGACCGGGTCGGTGCCGGCATTTAATATCTGGCAATTGCGGACCCATGCATTCCGGGCATTCGCGAAAGCAACCTGCGTAACATACAACTGCCGGTCGCCCTGCGGGTCGTTCCTGAAAGTAGCCTTCTGCCAGGGATAATCGAAGTAGGCATGGGATACCGGCAGGAATTCCACAGCATGGTAATCCAGGGTCAGGTTTTCCAACCCTGCCCACTTCACGTTGCGGAAACGCACACCTGTAACATTCTCAAAGGGGCTGGAAAAGAAAGGCCCCCGCAGTTGGTTACTGAGCACCACCCCACTGCGGCTCATGCCCCGAAGGACAACGCTGTCGCGCATCTCCAATGTTTCGTGAAGCGGATAGACGCCTTCCTGCAGCAGTAAGACTCCCCCACCCTGTTCGCCCACCCGGTCAATCGCGCCCTGTAAATCCATACCAACGGTAAGGGTGTCGATAACCGGGAAAGCATCCGTTTCGGGGATACCACACTGTACCCCCGCCTGCGCCCAGTGCCACATATCCGGGAAACGGGCGTCGTATTGTCCTGCATCAAAAACCCAGCCCCGGTCACCGTAGGCTTGCCCATAGAGCCCGGCACTGGCAGACCACATGATCAACAGAAGAAATATAGCGTACCGCATACTTTTTGGATAAAGGGTATTCCAATGGGTTATTGTCATCTTTTCAAAGTTTGTTACAAATCCCCTGCTTAATGTACCTCTTCCAAAATACAAAAATGAGGTATTCCTTTTACCAGGTTATTATGCCCCTGTTGTTGGCCAGCCAGCTCCTGCCCGCACAGTCCACTTATGACATTACGGCCTATGGGGCAGTCGGTGACGGAGTAACCCTCAGCACCACTGCCATTCAAAAGGCCATTGATGAGGCTGCCAGGGCAGGTGGTGGAAAAATCATGATCCCTCCCGGCACCTGGCAGAGCGGTACTGTTTTCCTTAAATCCAATACCACCCTGCATCTTAGTGCCGGAGCCACCCTGCTCGGTTCTCCAAATATTGAAGACTACACCGAAATGACCTGGGGCCACAACAAAGACCGGCAGCCTTTTCACCTTATCGTTGCTAAGGGTCAGCAAAATATTTCGATTGAAGGCAAAGGCACCATCGACGGAAATGGAAAAGCGTTTTGGAATCCGTTCGAAACAGATGCAGCAGGGAATATGGTGGTGCCCCGTTGGATAATGGCCAAAGACCTAAAAGTAAGCCCGCTGATAGAACTGACCGGCTCACAGAATGTGTACGTACGAGACGTAACGATCAAAACCGGAGGGGGCTGGAATTTGCATATCCACGATTGCGACCTGGTCAAAATCCACGGCATCAACATCATCAATAACCTATATAGCCCTAACTCAGATGGCATCGACATTACAGGCAGTTCAGATGTCATAATTTCAGATTGCTATATCAAAACCTGTGATGACGCTATTTGCCTGAAAACCACGCCAGACAGCCGGTCCTGCCATCGGATAACCATCACCAACTGTGTGCTGGAAACGCTTTGTGTGGGACTAAAACTTGGCTGCAATGAATCGTTTAAGGACATCACGGATGTGACCATGAGCAATTGCGTGGTCAATAATTCTTCCCGTGCCGTAGGGCTGTATGTCCGTGAGGGTGCTGTCTACGAGCGCATCAATATCAACAACATCGTGGCCAATACCAACGCTCCGCTCATCTTCAACCGCCCCATTCAGTTTATGGTGGAAAAGCGGAATCCGGAGAGCCCGGCTGGCGGAATCCGGGATGTAACCATCAGTAACTTCACCGCTACGACCGAAGGCCGCATTCTGCTCACCGCTGCTGATGGTGGATTCCTGGAGAACATCACCATGCGCGATATTACTTTGCGCTACCCCATGATTGAAGACCCCAGGCCAATGGTTGAAGGCTCCGGCAGCAGCCAGTTCCCGAAGATCGACCGGCACCCGGAGGCTATGGGGGCATTAGCTGCTATCGTAGCAGATAACGTGAAAGGCCTCCAACTGGATAACTTCCAGGTTTTCTGGCCAACCACCGAGGCCACCCCTGAAAAATGGGCCCACCCCGAGCGGATAGAAAATGGTAGCCTGCGCATACACCGGCAGGATTACAGCAACGCGCGGCAGACCGAGTTTTCGGTGCTCTGGGGCAAAAACCTGAAAGGGGGCCAAATCAAAGCCCCATCAGCCGAACCCTCAGGCCCGGAACGAAAAAAATATGTCCTCCATAATTCTGACATCCAAATCATTGATTAAGCCATATGAATAAGCCAATACTTTTCCTGCTGACGGCAGCCTGCTTCCTGACCGGGGCCACTCTGCACGCACAAGACACCCACGACTATCAGACCGAGCGGTACGATCAGCTCCACTACTCGGAAAAACAAGCCTACTTCAAGGAGCTCGCTCCCATGTCAGTGGGGGCTGTTTACCTGCCCCGCCCCGGTGAGGGAGAAGCAGAACTCCGCTGGCACTTTCGCACTATGAAGGAACTCGGCTTTACCAGCACCAAACAGCTCTTTCCGCCCAACGGTATGACCTTCGAAGAATCGGCGCTGATCGCACTGGAAGAAGGTATTATCCCCTGGTGGTACGGAGAAGCTGGCTGGGCTCCCATTACAGCTGAAGTATTGCAAGCTGCCGGGTTACCTGCCGACATGAGCATCAGGGAGGCCCGGGAACACCCAAAAATGAAAGCCTATCAGACTGAGGTGCTTCGGCAACGTATCCTGAGGCGACAAAAACTGGTGCAGGCCACGGGAGACTACCAGCCCGACAAAATCCCTCACCCCAATACCGGTGGCGTGGGCCCTAATCTGCCCAATGAAATCAAGCCCGTCTTTCTGGACTGGGTACGGGAACAATACGGTCATATCGATAGCCTGAACCATGCCTACAATATGTACCACGTTTTGCTCGCCCCCGGTGGCAAACCCTTTGAATCCTGGGCGGACTTCAATGAGCGCTGGGAGAAAATCCCCAATAAAGAATACCGGCACCTGCGCGATATCTTCCGCTTTAAAGCCGACATGCGGCTGAAGTGGACGCAGGAAAATAAAATTGACCGCCACAATGCCTTTGACCCGGTGCCACCTTACCGGGCGGGAGGCGAAATGGGTATGTTTCTGCCCTTCTCCTGGCGGGGAGTTGACATGGAGGGTATCGCCGAGCTGATGACCCAAAACGGTTCCTTCTACCCTTCCATACACCTGGCCTGGCATTTTGACGAAGTGGCGCATGAAATCACTCGCCCCGTGTACATGCAGGCGGCGCTTACCCACGATTATTTCAAGGGCGGCTGGTCAGCCACCTGGGAGTCTACCGGTGGCCCGCAGCAGTTCAGTGGCGGCAAAGGTGGCAATGGCTTTACCGTGGACGAAGGTATCATCACACAGCTCATGCTCACCTACCTTGCAGCTGGCTACAAGGGGTTTGGGCTATGGTCATGGAGCATGCGCACCGCTGGATGGGAAGCCGGGGAATACGCTCTGCTTGACCGCCACAATAAAGTAACCGAAAAGGCCATCCGCGCTGGTGCCATAGGCAAAGCCGCTCAAAAGTACCGTGATGAAATCTGGCAGGGCCACAAGGAGCCTTTTGTTGGAGTGTACACCGACTGGGAAAACGAAGCTTACTGGGCAGCGATGTCCATACAGGGCAGAGATATCTTTAAGCAACTCCCGATTGATGCCCGCACCGGAGTAAGCCGGGCACTCATCAACCATAATGTGCCTTACGAATATGTAACGCCTTCAGACCTCCGCGATGGGCTTGCCGGGCGCTACCGCGCCATCTATCTGCCGTTTGTGATCGCGATTGATCCGGAGATCATTGGTATCCTCACTGAATATGTAGAGAATGGAGGCCGGGTAGTCATAGACATGCCCTCTGCCTGGTATGATGAGAATGGTGCCCTGCTCTACTCAGACAAAGGCACCCCCTTTGAAAAGCTGTTTGGCGTAACCATAAATGATTATCAATACGCTGGTATCAACATGGACTACCGGCTGGAAGGACAGCCTCTGCAGGGCTTCACCCTCGATATGACGCCGACTTCTGCTGAAGTAGTCGAGCATTATCACACCGGCGACCCGGCAATCACTGAAAACAAACTGGGCAAAGGCACCGCGGTCATTCTCGGATTTCAGGCCTCTATGGACTGCTTCAAGCCAGGCCAAACGGCAGCAGAAGAGCGGCTAATCAGACATACCCTTGCTGATTACCAGCCATTCTACCGGTGTGAAGGCGCAATTGTCTACCGCATGGCTTCACCTGGAGCAGACCATTATTTCCTCCTCAACGATGGAGAAGCGAAACAGGTCGAACTGGACTTCGACTACAAGTACCGGAACGCTACCGATGCCATTACCGGCGAATCCCTTAAATTAGGAGCACCGATTGAACTGGAACGCTACAGCGGCCGCTGGCTTCGCTTTGAAAAGTAACCCTGTATGAAGTATCTGATCTCCTTCGTTGTACCTGCCTTGCTTTTTGCAGGCTTTACCTTACGCCCGGAAGCAGAAGCAAACGCCCCGGACCGCCCCAACATCGTCCTGATCCTTACCGATGATCAGGGGCACGGCGACCTGGGCTATCATGGCAATCCGCTTATTCATACGCCGGTGCTTGATAGTCTTGCCCGGCACAGTGTACGCCTGACCGAGTTTTATGTTTCTCCGGTCTGTGCCCCTACCCGGGCCAGCCTCATGACTGGTCGCTACGGGCTGCGGACCGGCGTATACGACACCTATGCCGGAGGTGCAACGATGGCTGCAGAGGAACAAACGATCGCTGAACTGCTGAAAACGGCAGGCTACCGCACCGGCGCCTTCGGCAAATGGCACCTTGGAGACAACTATCCCTACCGGCCCAACGATCAGGGGTTTGATGAGGCACTGGTGCACGCTGCCGGAGGGCTGGAGCAACCCGGCGACCGCTACGGGAATTTTAGCCGGAAAGGGCAAAGCTACTTTGACCCACTGCTGGAGCATAACGGGAAAGTGGTGCAGGGGGAAGGCTATTGCTCTGATGTTTTTACGGATGCCGCGATTGACTTTGTCCAAACCGGAGGCGATCAGCCTTTCTTCCTGTATTTGGCTTTCAATACGCCCCATACGCCGCTGGAAGTGCAGGAAGAAGCCTACGAACGTTACCGTGATATACCCTATCCTTTCGATACCTTCGCCATTCAGGGGTCCAATGAGTTTGAACGGATGACGGAAAAAGACATCGAAGCCGCCCGCAAGGTCTATGCCATGGTGTCCAATATCGACGAAAATGTAGGCCGGCTCCAGCAAGCGCTGAAAGATGCCGGGGTTGCCGACAACACCCTCCTCATTTTTCTGACGGACAACGGCCCGCAGCAGATCCGCTACAAATCAGGCTTTTACGGGCGCAAGGGGTCGGTGTACGAAGGTGGCATTCGGGTACCCTCTTTTTGGCATCTCCCAAAAGGATTTGGTGCAGCCCGGGACATAGCCGGCGTTGCCGCCCATATTGACGTCCTCCCCACCCTCGCTGAACTCACGGGCACCACGCCCGAAGCGACTTTGGATGGCCGGAGTTTTATGCCTGCCCTTACCGGCGAAGTGGCAGCTGTAGCCGGCGGTCGCACCCTGTTTTTCCAGTGGCAGCGGGGTTATCCGAGGGGATTTCATAATATGGCCGTACGGACAGATTCCTTTAAGTTGGTGGGTAAGTACCGGTTTGAAAAGGCGCCGGATGATTTTGAGCTGTTTGATCTGCGCACAGACCCTTTCGAAACCAAAGATCTAAGTGAGCAGTATCCCGAGGTCGTTAAGCACCTGTCCGAACGCTTCCTGGACTGGCAGGCAGAGATGAAAGCAGCTCCCGCCCTGCTCAAAGAACACCCTGTAGCCTTACACTCTCCTGAGGGCTACCCCGTGCGCCTCAACCGAAACGACTGGAAAGGCCCCGCTATCAAACAGTGGGGCAGCCCGGAGGCTCATGGCTACTGGACCGTAGAAGTACCGAAGTCCGGGAAGTACGACTTTGAGCTGTTCTTCCATGAAAAACTGCCCGGGCACGGCAGCCTCAATCTAAAAGTGGGAACTGAACAACGGGATGTAACGGTTCGGGACAGTATCACCCAGCATTTTCATTTTGATGATGTCCCGCTTCAGCCCGGGCAATACCGGCTTGACGCCTGGTTTCATTGCTTTTGGCCAAAGGAAAGTGTGGGTACATACGGCCCTTATGATGTGACGGTTAAAGCACAAGATTAACAAAAACCACGCTTTTTAATTCTTATGCTTCTTTTTAGGCACCTTCTGAACCATCACCCCTAAATTAATGGTAAGGCACTCTATCCGGTAGCTCCAGGGACGAATATCTCCTCCACTATGTGGTGGATCGTCTACAGCATAACCATCAAAATAGTCGCTCTGCGCATACTGGAAGCCCAGACTAAACCACTGATTAAAGCAATACTTCATGCCATAGCGAAAATAAGAAAAGGAGGAAGGCAGTTCGTAAGTAAAATTTAGTTCAGGACCATCAGTACCAATACCTGCACTACATAAGTACCCTTTGCCTCCAAATGCATACCATTTACCCAGGCGCAGTTGAGATTGGGGTGTGACGGATTTTTGATGTAATTATTAAGCTGCATACCGCATTCTCTTTTTCCAATATTGCTCATATCTGCCCGCAGACAGCTTGAGCGCACGGACGATAAGCATATCATCGGCATGCACATTAAGCCACCTCATGCCACTACCTCCCAAACGGGCTTTGATCAGCGTCTTGCACCCTGCCTCTACGGTGCCGGAACCAATAGGCAGCCCTTTTTCCTGCATTTGAAAATAATTCATCCGGTGCTGCTGGTTTTCCAGATATACAACTTGCTGGCGGGCGATTTCGCGCCGCTTCTGCGTCTTGACACCCGCAGCCGCCTGACGCGCGCGCTCCACAACGAGGGCTGCGCCGCCCGGCTCGTTCAGCAGCGTACTCTTTTGCTGGCTTACCCACTGCGCACGTTTTTTGGAGGGCAGGGGCATTACTGCAGCCAGTTTGTAAAGCCGTTCAGTGACGTGGTAGTAGTCCGTTACCTGGTAGTCGGATAACCGCTCCAGCTGTGTCCAGTTGTCGGGCGCCCCGTCTGCAACCCCCACGTGAACCGGCCGTAGCCCAGCCTCTTCGAACTGTGCCTTAAGCCGCTCAGCCTCTTCTTCCAACAGATGGGTGAAAGCCCCTTTTTTCTCTTGCGCGCCAACCCCCAAGTAAATAGAGTGCAGCAACTTGCCCTCATGTCCGTAAAGGCTGATTACGCCGCACATCGCTTCCCGGTAGCCCGGTTTGCGCTTAGGCTTGCCAGGCAGACCGTCAAGCAGGTGCACCATCGCACCGTCCCGGCTTATGCTCACTGAGCTGACTTCGCAAAGGTTTACCTCTTCCGGCATGGCGTAAGACCAGCGGCTTTCTACTTCTTTGGCGTGGCGGCTGATGCGCAGGCTCACATCACGCACAAGGTCTTTGCTCACTTCGACTTCATGGTGCTCCTTAAACCGGGCCGACACTTTCCTGGCGGAGCCCTCACAATAGTCGCTGACCAGCAGCTTAGCCAGCCGTGGCGTCGACTTGCCTACTATGCCTGCCGTTCTGTCAGCTGGCACGTAGCACACGCCGCCACAAACAGGCTGGTAGACGTGGCGCTTGACACAGACTTTGCCGTAAGGTGTGGACATTAACTTTTTTTTCGCCCCTTGCTCGAAAGGCGCTGCCCTTTGTGGGTGATGGCGGTGCCATCCGTATCGAAACGCTCGGCGGCAGCGCGCGTGGCGAGTTTACCTGCTTCGTTTAGGGCTAGCTGTATCGCTTCTTCCTGGCTCAGCATGCTGCCGTTAAGCTCCATATCTACCTCAATCGTGACCTTACCCCCATCTTGCTTTACTATTCGTGCGCTCATACCTTATTTTTGCTTTAAGATACGTATCTTTTTGCACATCAAAAATCCGTCACACCCTGAGATTGTATCCCCCAACCATCACCTACCTCCATGGGAACGACCAATATTCTGAGACGAAAACCCGGGAACTCGCTCCACGCCAAGATAAACGTTTGGCGTTATTCTGTAGCCTACCGCAAAATTTGACATCCAGTTCGTCATTTCAACTCTAAGCCACCCAAAACTGAATTCTCCATAGATATGCTCTGTAAAGGGCCTTGGCGCTCTTTTTTCATCGGTTTGTGCTTGAAGGATATTTAGGGATCCTAGCAAAAAGACAGCGCCCAGCAAGAGTTGTTTTGTTTTCATGGTTCTCACTTTTAGAGGTTTCAAAAAACAGTGTTGCTGATTAGACTTAGGTTGGCCTTAACCATTGTTGCTTACAATTAATCGGGAGGATTTTGCAACATGAAACCAAATGTGAGCGCTAGGGACCGCACCGGGCCTTCCCACCTTAGAAACCTTGGCTTGCCGGGCGCTGGAAAATCGCTAATGTAGCCCTTAAAGGAACTGCTTTGTGCATATTGACAGCCCACACAGAGCAGCCCCCAAAAGCAATGTTTAATACCTATTCGGAAATAAGTTAGCAGGTCGGGAGTTTCGGTATACGTATACTCGAAGGGGAGATATGTTGAAAAGTCCACCTTATCCAGCTCGCCACCACTTACCAGGAAGTACCATTTTCGCAAACGGTACTGATACTGCAGCCCCCAACCGCCTAAAGCGGATCCACTTTGTATTGAACCTCTGGCTCCAAAGCCAGTAAATTCTGCCCCTAGGTAATGATGAGGCGTAATTTTCAAACCGATACCAGCATTAGACATATACACATAGTTGATTAAATCTACCGAGAAAAAGCCAAAATTCCCTTCTAAGTAAAAATAATCGTAAAACGGGCGGGATGCCGCTGCTGAATCCTTCTGGGCATTCGATAAAGTAGTGCTTCCAAAGGCCAGGAAAGCAATCAATAGCAATCTTGTTTTCATTATCTGGGGTTTTGTCATTCAATATATCTATGCCTGTAATATCCCGTACAGGAATGCTGCAAAAGCACCGCCAGCCAGTGGCCCCACAATAGGAATCCACGCATAATCCCAGTTGCTGCTTCCTTTGCCTTGAATGGGCAGGATCGCATGGGCGATACGTGGCCCCAGGTCACGCGCCGGATTGATGGCGTAGCCCGTGGTGCCACCCAGGCTGAGACCGATAGCCAAAACCACAAGACTTACTGGTAACGCCCCCAATGAGCCCAGTCCGACCGGACGGCTTGGGTCGCCTACGGGAATATTGGGGCCGGTGAGGAAAAACACGGCAATCAGGAGCACAAATGTGCCAATCGCCTCAGAGAAAAAGTTAGCACCGTTGTGCCGGATTTGAGGGATGGTGCTGAAAGTGGCGAGTTTGAGCACCGGGTCCTTTGTTGCCCCGTAATGCTGAATGTAAGTCAGCCAAACGCAACTGGCCCCTGCTATGGCACCCAGGACTTGCGCCAGTACATAACCGCCAACTTTACCCCAGGCAAATTTGCCCGCTATGGCTAAAGCGACCGTTACCGCCGGATTGATGTGCGCACCACTATAGTCCTGAGCTACAAAAACGCCAACAAAGACACCCATTGCCCAGCCCACCGTAATTACAATCCACCCCCCCTGATGGCCTTTGGTATCTTGTAGCACAACGTTGGCAACCACGCCATTGCCCAGTAAAATAAGCAAAAAGGTGCCGATAAATTCTGCGATAAATGGTGTCATAGGGTTTGCTTTTGCAGGAAAGATAAAAAATATTGCTTGTTTGCTGGACAGGTCATTACAGTACGTTGCTAAAATCGTCCTTCTTTTAATGAAAATTAAGACCTTATGCTCTGGCTATTCCCTATTTTTCAATTGCTGACCTCTACCGCCCAACTGGCAGAACCGCCCCAAAAGCCCAACATCCTTTGGATCGTAAGCGAGGACAACAGCCCCCTGCTCGGTTGTTACGGGGATGAATTTGCCACCACGCCTAACCTGGACCGCCTGGCTGACAATGCGATGGCTTTTGACCATGCCTTCGCCAGTGCCCCTGTTTGCGCCCCTTCCCGGTTCACACTCATTACCGGCACCTACGCCAGTGCGATGGGCACCGCTGGCATGCGCAGTTACTACCATATCAATCCGGACGTGCGCTTCTTTCCGAATTACCTCCGGGAAGCAGGGTATTACTGCACCAACCGCTCAAAGACTGATTACAATACCCTGAACCAGCCAGATACCTGGAATGCGTCCAGCGAATCGGCACATTACAGTAACCGGGAGAAAAGCCAGCCCTTTTTCCACGTGCACAACATTGGGATTTCCCACGAGAGTCAAGTTCACAACTACAAAGAACCACTGGTACATGATCCGGCAAAGGTTCCCCTGCCACCCTATCACCCGGATACCGATACGATCCGGAGAGACTGGGCACAGTATTACGACCGGGTGATGCAGATGGACGAGCAGGTGGGCGAAATCTTAGCGCAGCTCAAAGCGGACGGATTATACGAAGAAACGATCATTTTCTACTACAGCGACCACGGTGGTGCCCTGCCAAGAGGCAAGCGGTTCTTGTACGAATCGGGCACGCACATCCCGCTTATCGTGAGGATGCCTGAAAAGTACCAATCCCTGTTCCCAGAGTACCAAGCGGGGCAACGGACCGACCGCATGGTCAGCTTTGTAGACTTTGCGCCTACCGTACTGTCATTAGCAGGTATTGAACCACCGAAACACATGCAGGGGAAAGCTTTTCTCGGGCGTTTTACTGAAGCCCCCAAGCCGGCCATCTATAACTTCAAGGAACGCATGGACGCTACCATCGACTTGGGCAGAGCGGTACGGACACCAGAATATCGCTACATCCGCAACTTCATGCCTTACCGCCCGAATGGGCAATATGTCAACTATCAGTGGCGGGCCGCCTCACAGCGCTCCTGGGAAGGAGCCTGCCGGAATAACCGCTGCGACCCCATCCAAAACCGGTTCTGGCAACCTAAAGCGACCGAAGAACTCTACCTGGTTAACACTGATCCGCACAATATTGACAACCTATCCGGGCAGTCCAGTTTTACCGCCGTAAGAGACAGCCTGAGCCAATTGTTGGATGAGTGGATGATTAGCACCCGCGACCTGGGGCTCATTCCGGAGATGCTGCGGCCTGAAACAGCCAACATAGATTGGCGGGAGCGGATTACGCAACCCGACTACCCCTACGCCCGCTTATTGGAAGTTGCCAAAGCTGCCAGCAGTTGGGAAGCGGAACCGGTGGATTCCCTGCGGACCTGGCTTGGCCTTTCCCAGCCTTTCCGCTACTGGGCACTACAGGCGATACGATGCAGTCCTAAACCGGAGCATAAAGCCCTGCTGCCGGAACTGGAGCAGCTTGCTGCGGACCGGGAATCACCCGTTCATATTGCCCTAATAGGTGCCTTTTACCAGATCGGGGAAAGACAGCGGGCATTCGAACTCTTCGATTACTGGTCTTCGCACGAAGATCTTATGGTTCGTTCCTATGCCATTGATCAAGCGTTAATTTTCTCCCCGGAAGAACTGGAAGCATTCCGGCCAAAACTGGAGGCCATTGCTAAACAGGAAAAGCGGCCCTATGACAAACGGGCGGCGCAGTTTGTGCTACTCAAACTCAATATGCCCTGATTTTCTTAAACCCAAGGTTAAAAATATTGAACTTAGATGGCCTGCAGAACCATGACATTTTAACGAGCATGAAACACCTCATCATTATGGCACTTTGCTGCTGCGCGTTAAGTACCTATGCGCAAGTGAAATCACAGAAACAGGCCCTTCAGCTGCAATGGCAGGTTGGGCACATGGAAAAGGCAACTGTACGCCCTTCAACCTACTACCCGGCCACCGTTCCCGGTGCAGTGCAGCACGACTATCAGAAGGGGGAAAAACTGCCCCACTTTTCAATTGGAACCAACGTTGATGCCTACAAAGAACTCGAGGATTTATTCTGGTGCTACCAAACCTCCTTTTCCCAACCTCAGGTGGAAGCTGATGAGGAACTGGTTTTCTTCTCAAAAGGAATCGATTATGAATTTGATATCCTTTTGAATGGAGAGAAGCTCCACCACCAGGAAGGCATGTTTACGCCTGTGCGCCTGGTCCTGGATCAAGCATTAAAAGACCAGAACACGCTCGAAGTCATTATCTACCCTATTCCTAAGGCAGAAGGGCAATCAGAAGGCAGGCGGCAGGCCATCATGGCCGTAAAACCGCCGGTTACGTATTCCTGGGACTGGCATCCCCGCCTGGTCACTGTTGGCATCTGGGATGAAACGGGTATCAGCATCGAGCCTAAAGCCCGTATCCTGAGCACCGATTTTACCTATCAGCTCAACGCAGAGCTGTCCAGAGCTGACATCAGCTATTCATTTGAAACCACAGCCGCAGCGGCAGGCCACACCTTCGAATGGACCCTGAAAGATGTTAATGGAGCGGTGAAGCTTAGGGAGACCGGTAAAATTGATATTCCCAAGCAGCAGCTAAATTTGTCTCTGGACAAGCCCGAACTTTGGTGGACCTACGACCATGGCTCTCCCTATCTCTACACGGCACAACTCCAAATCAGGGATGAAACGGGACGACCTCTTTCACAGGAAACAGCCAGGGTCGGTTTCCGAAATGTAGAGCTGGTCATGAATGAAGGGGCCTGGTCGGAACCCATGGACTTTCCCAAATCAAGGAGTGTCCCCCCATTCACTATGCGCCTCAACAATCAGATCATCTTTGCCAAAGGCAGCAATTGGGTGCACCCGGAAGTTTTCTACGGACTGATCACCCCGGAACGGTATCGGGAGCAACTGGAACTTGTTCAGGAGCTCAACATGAATATGCTCCGGGTATGGGGCGGCGGCATTACCAACAAAGCTGCATTCTTTGAACAATGCGATGAAATGGGCATCCTGGTCTGGCAGGAATTCCCTTTAGCCTGCAACCCCTACCCAGACGATCCACACTACCTGAAAATCCTGGAGCAGGAAGCCACTTCCATCATCAAGGCCGTACGCCAGCACCCCTGTCTGGCTATGTGGAGCGGCGGCAATGAGCTGTTCAACAACTGGTCGGGCATGACTGAGCAATCTCACCCCCTTAGGTTACTGAACAGCCTGTGCTACCGCATTGATCCGCATACGCCTTACATCAATACTTCTCCGGTATTTGGAGTGGGCCACGGCCATTATTTATTTTACGATGAAGATGACGGCCTCGACGTCTTCCAGCGGATGAGCCAGGCCCGGAATACTGCTTACACAGAATTTGGCATGCCCTCCCTTGCCCCCCTCAACACCCTGAAATCGATCATACCGCCTGAAGAACAATTCCCCGTATCGCCTACGCCGTCCTGGGTGGTGCATGGCGCATTCAAAGCCTGGAAAGCCAGTTCCTGGGCGGAATTGAAGACACTGGAGCGCTACTTTGGCCCCGCCGAAGATCTGGAGGAGCTGGTCTGGCAAAGTCAAACACTGCAGGCGATCGGCTACAAAGCCATTTTTGAAGAAGGCCGCCGCCAAAAACCGTACTGTTCAATGGTCTTGAACTGGTGCCTGAACGAACCCTGGCCTACCGCAGCAAACAACAGCATCATTGCCTACCCTAATCTTAAAAAGCCTTCCTTTGAAGCAGTTTCAGTATCTTTGCGCCCGGTGCTCGCTTCGGCAAAGTTTGAACAGTTCGACTTTCTGGCGGGCGGAAAACTTGCTTTCGACCTCTGGCTATTAAATGACCAGCATGAGCCTTTAAAAAGCGGTCAGGTGAGGGTGTTTCTGACTACCAACGGTAAACGAAAGCAAATTGGCTCCTGGGAATTTGACCAGGTACCCTCTAATCAGAATTTAGAAGGGCCCCGAATCCGGTATCAAATCCCGGCTGACCTACCTCCGCAATTAGCCAAAATCGGTGTGGAGGTGGAAGGCGAGAGCGATTATGATTCTGACTATTTTGTACTCATTAAAACCCGGTCGCAGCCAACAGTAGATGCCAACCGGCTAAACTATTAGTTACCTGAATGACCCTTTCAAAACATACGGAATAATGAAAAGATACGCTCCTGTTAAATGGCTTCCCTTTTGGTGTATGCTCTGCTTCATCGCCCCGGTTATTGGCTGGGGCCAGCCGGTTTCCTACGATCTGCAGGAACCACCTCCAAATGTCATCTTCATCTACGCCGATGACCTCGGCTACGGCGACCTAAGCTGCTACGGCGCGGACTCCATCCATACGCCTTATCTGGATCAGATGGCGGCAGAAGGCATAAAATTCACCAATTTCTATGTTACATCTCCGGTCTGCTCTCCTTCCCGTACGGGCCTGCTGACGGGCCGCTATCAGGTGCGCTCCGGTGTCACCCGGGTGTTTTTCCCCAACAGCCTTCAGGGCATTGACAGTACCGAATACACGATGGCGGAGTTATTCAAAGAGGCTGGCTATGCAACAGGGATAATTGGCAAATGGCATTTGGGGCACCTGCCGCCTTTCCTGCCCATGGAGCATGGCTTTGATTACTGGTTCGGCATTCCGTACAGCAACGATATGGAGTGGAAGCCCCGCAAAGACCCGCCTTTGCCCCTAATGCGCAATGGTAAAATCATCAGTCAGCCGGCACATCAGCCTACGCTTACCCAACGGTACACCTCTGAGGCAATCAACTTCATCGCGCGACACCGGGAGCAGCCTTTTTTCCTCTATATCCCGCACACCTTCCCGCATAAACCGCTGCATGTCTCTGCCGAGTATGCAGGGACTTCGCCTTACGGCAAATACGGGGACGTGGTGCAGGAACTGGACCGCAGTGTGGGTGAGATTTTGAAAGCGCTTAGGGACTTTGGTATTGCTGAAAACACCCTGGTCGTCTTCAGCAGCGATAATGGGCCGGCTGCTAAGGGCGGGGGGAAGACCGGTGGGCTCAGGGGGCACAAAGCAACTACCTATGAAGGCGGAGTCAAAG
Organism: Phaeodactylibacter sp.; assembly: GCF_040219495.1. GTDB lineage: Bacteria > Bacteroidota > Bacteroidia > Chitinophagales > Saprospiraceae > Phaeodactylibacter. Next base: position 47,478 of record NZ_JAVJSK010000043.1, read on the forward strand.
TTCCGACTCTTGCCTGGTGGCCCGGTAAAATCAAACCGGCACAGGATATCGCCGAGCCCATGCTTATGACCGACTGGCTGCCTACCTTTGCCCGGCTCACAGGCAGACAATTGCCCGATGACCGCCCCTACGATGGCCGGGATATCAGCGAATGGCTCTTTGAGGATGGAGAACCGCAGAGCCGTGACTTCTTCTTTTATTTTAATGAGAGCCTGCGCAGTATACGGTCCGGCGACTGGAAATACATGCGCCCGGTTCTGGACAATCCTTACCGGCAGCACCTGGAACCGCATGGCCCGATGTTGTTCAACCTGGTAAAGGATCCAAACGAGACCACGAACCTGATGGAAGATTTCCGGGAAAAAGCCCGGGAACTGGAGCAGCGAATGGTGGCATTTGAGCGCCAAATCCAACCAGTACCCGAACCTAAATTAAAGGCTGTACCTTTTGATGACCCCCGAAAAAAGTAAACCCGGGCGGAAAAGCCCGGGTCCGGTTATACGACTTTATCGGCGCAGGAAGAACTCGCAAAGGCATTGGGTTTCGCTTTGAACACAAAGCCCATGCTGAGGATGTAGCCCATCGCCTCCTTGAGTGCCACGTTCGACTGGAACTCCGGGTCGGTATTGATGTCCGCGTGGACTTCCAGCTCGACATTATGCTTGTCTAAAAGATCACAAAGATTGTAAGCCACTTCTACTGACTTGGCTACTTCCGTAATCATACGCTCGCGCAGGCCCATACCAGTCCGCTCCCGCGTGTTGTGGATGAACATGAAGCCGCCTTTTTTCTCGCGCAGGAAAACGATCACAGTAGCAAACTCAATATGAGTGCCCCGTACCTGTGAGTCTGAACCAATGCACACCTTCAGGCGATGGCCGGCTGCTTTTTCTCTCAGGATTGTTTTCTCTACGGCTTCCTTAACAGGCAACTGAATTTTTTCGCCGTTGAGTTTTCGCCATTTCATTGACAAGATAGATTTTTGATAAAAATACGAATTCCCCGAACCATACGGTATACGGTGCTTTAAAATAAAACAGAATTAATATTGGATTAACAACGACACTAACATCAAAATAAACGGCTTAAGTTCCCCTGGGCGGACTTTTTTGCTAAGTAAGCAGCATCAAAGAAGAAAGATTTAGCATAAACATCTAATTATCAACAACTTAAAAACATGTCTGGACTTTGTAAAAAAATAATCGCAAAGTAAAATTAAGGACCGCCCGGCTATCTGCTGGATATTGCGATAACAAAAAATGCCCCCTCCTGTTAACTAATTTATGAGCCGTTCGAAACCTGAAATAGACATTGTCTGGTTGAAGCGCGACCTTCGCCTGCACGACCACCCGCCTTTACAGGCCGCGGCACTGGCAGGCAGGCCTTTGATCCTGCTCTACTGTTTTGAGCCGGGCTTACTGCAGCACCCCGACTATAGCGAGCGGCACTGGCGCTTTGTCTGGCAATCTTTGCAATGTATGGAAGCCCGCCTGCCTGGCTCATTGCTCATTGCACAGCGGGAAGTACTTCCCCTATTCGAAGACCTGCTGCGGCATTTTGAAATACATACCGTTTACAGCCACGAAGAGATTGGAGTCAAAACTACCTTCGACCGGGATATAGCATGTGCCCGTTGGTTTCGCAAAAACGGAATAAGCTGGCAGGAATTTCCATTTTCGGGTGTACAGCGAGGCCGCCCTAACCGGAATGGGTGGCGGGAACGCTGGTATGATTATATTGAGACGCCTGTGCAGTCCTTTTTTCCTAATAAGCTTCAGCTGGCAACGGTCCCCCCCTCGCTGCGGGCAGCATTAGAGGGGCCGCCCCTACCCATGCAGTACCAGCAGGCGGATGCCCTTTTTCAGCCCGGTGGCGAGCGGAATGCGTGGCGATATTTGCGCAGCTTTTTCCAGGGCGAAAGGATTCAGGGGTATTCACGGTTGATCTCCAAGCCCCTGGCCAGCCGCCGGTCCTGCAGCCGGATTTCGCCCTATCTGGCCTGGGGTAACCTCAGCCTGCGGCAGGCTTATCAGTACAGTTGGCAGCACCGGCATTTGGTAACTGATAAGCGGGACCTCAACAACTTTCTTTCCCGTCTGCGCTGGCGCGACCACTTTATCCAAAAATTCGAAAGCGAGTGCCGCATAGAATTCGAAAATTTCAACCCCGCATTCAATCACCTGCGCACAACAACTGATGCAACAAAAGTGACTGCCTGGAAGACCGGGCAGACAGGTTTTCCGCTGGCCGATGCAGCGATGCGGTGTATTAATGCCACCGGCTATATCAACTTCAGGATGCGAGCCATGCTAGTCTCCTTTCTCACCCACACCCTATGGCAACCCTGGCAGGCCGGCGCCCATCATCTGGCACAACAGTTTCTGGACTTCGAGCCAGGCATTCACTACCCGCAGTTCCAAATGCAGGCCAGCACTACCGGCATTCACACCATTCGGGTGTACAACCCCGTGTTCAACTCCCGAAAGCACGACCCGCACGGCGACTTCATCAGGAAGTGGGTCCCGGAGATTGCCGAACTGCCCGACGAGCATATCCATGCCCCGTGGGAGATTCCGCCCCTTGAGCAGCAATTCCTGGGTTTTGAGCTTGGAAAAGACTATCCCTATCCGATCGTGGATTTGAAGAAAGCCATGCGCCACGCCAGCGATCAGCTTTGGGGCATCAAAAAAAGCGCCACTGCCAAACGGGAAGGTGCCCGGATAAAGGCCCGGCATGTGAATCCGGGAGAACGGCGGCAGGAGTAAGAGCGTGTTGGGATTTTTGTCTTCTAGTCGAAAACTAACAATTTTTTGATTAGACGAGGCGCGAAAACCGGAGTTTAGCCTTACAGGCTGACCGAAAACACATTTTGGGTTAGTATGACGATAAGATACCATGCGTAAAAACGCAGCGGCATTTTGTGCTTTGCGCCCCAGGTTTTCTGTAAATACCAAGCATGGCAGGTTA
>NZ_JAVJSK010000044.1:0-27805 GCF_040219495.1 Phaeodactylibacter sp.
ATGAACCCCGCAGAAATGCGGGGCAAGCTCTGACTTCCTCACTAAATTTTCATTTAGCCCGCTAAACTCAAATTTAGTGACTTTGCCAGAACCATAAATCCTTGATTTTCATGACGAAACCGCTCCAAACATGCTCTAAAACGGGGCAAGGCGTTTAGGTATCCTGCAATGCAAAAAACATCCTACACTAAAGTCGGCCGGTTTGGTAAAACCCACGGGCTGAATGGCGGCATCCGCCTGCTGGTTGAAGACCCGTACCTTGACGCAGTCCTGGAAGCGGAGGTCTTGTTTGCGCCCGTGGCCGGCAGCCCGGTCCCTTACTTCACAGCGGGCATCCTTCTCGAGCAGCCCCTGGTGATCAAACTGGAAGATATGGACTCCAAGGAGGCGGCCAGGGAACTAACCGGGCTGGACCTGCTCTTGCCTGCCGAAGCCGTGGATGATCAGCTCACGATTGACGACTTCCGCTTGCTCGAAGGGTTTACCGTCGTGACCGCCGATAGCGGGGTATTAGGGACAATCCTCGCCGTGGAGGAATACCCGGAGCAAATCATAGCTTTGGTAGCGTACCAGGGCCGGGAGGTGCTGATCCCACTAAATGAGACCTTCCTGCAAGCGATCAATCCGGAGGCTGAACAGGTGGAAATGGAGCTGCCAGAAGGCTTACTGGACCTATAGCCGGACCACCTTGGTGCTCCACAGGGCACGCTCTTCTGCATGAAAGCGGAGGTAATAGATACCTTTATCCAATCTGGACAGGTCCACTCTGGTGATATTATCTCCCTTTGTTATGGTTTGGGGCTGCTCAAAGACCGGGTCACCATTGGCATCGTAAATCACCAGTTGCCCCTGCCCCGAATAGTTGCTCTTCATTTTGAAGGTGCAGGAATGCTGCTCCGGCGCTTCGATGAGTTCAAATTTCAGGTCGCGCTGTACGGGGGTGGTCTGGGCCACAGGGCTGAACTCAAATCTGCCTTCTTTGTCGATCAGCTTGATGCGGTAGCGCAGGTCTTCCCCCTGAAAAATATCCTTATCCAGAAAGAGGAAGGAGGCACTTTCATTCTCATTGGCCAGGGGCGGCAATTGCCCGATTTGCTCAAATGGGCCATCGTTGACGGAGCGCTCAACCTGGTAGCCCAGTACTTTGCGTTCGTAGGCGACTTCCCAGTTCAGCTCAATATAATCCGGATAAGGGTTGGCGGTAAGCTGAACGCGGCTGGGTGTAATTTTTTGGGCCCTGCCCTGTACCCACACGGCGTAGGATCGGGGCGGTACCCGCACGGCCACGGCGGAAGGCTCCGCATCCAGAGAGTCGAATGGCAATAACATCGCCTTTTGGGAGAGGGATTGGGCGGTGACATCGGTGAAGTAATCACCAGCTTTGATATTAGAGGTATTGACTTCCTGCCGCAAAGAAAGGGTGTCGCTGCCGAAGTTGATGGCAACCAGCACATCCCTGGCACCCTGTGTACGGCTTTGCAGGCCTGCCGGGGTGCTGTTGCCTTCCAGCTGGAAAACCAAGGCCCGGGTGGAGTCGCCACTGTAGTAGGCTGACCGCTTGCCACTGTCAGTGGCATTCAGATACTCCACCAGAGTAGAGTTGAAAATAAATTGCCGGTGGATAGCCATTAGTTGGTCAATATGCGCGCGGAGCGGTTTCTTCTCTGCGTATTCTACCAGCTCAGAGTCGCCACCGAAGTAATCGCCGTAGAAAACAGAGGGCAGGCCAATTTGATTGTTGGTCAGCAAATAGGCATAGGCGAGCAAAGGCTCTTCAATAGGGTTGTCGTAGTCAGCCGGTTGTGCGTTTTGGTTCTTGTAGGCGGGGTGGTTAGCCAGAGTCACGATATTGTACCCCGACAGGGCAGAGGTGTCCCGAATGCTGGAACGGTAAACCCTGCGCACATCATAGGTCGTATCCGAGCAGGCTTTGCGGAGTGCTTCCCGCAGCTGATAGTCATAAATACGAGGTTTGGGAAGGGCTTTCTCACCCAGAGCTTTCAGGGTATTCCGCATCCACCGGACTTGTTGGCCAGAGCGGTCAAAGTCCGGGCTTCCGCGGATGATAAACTTCGGCTCAATGCCCCGTTCGAGCAGGGCTTTAAAGTCCGCAGCGAAAGCCTCAGCCGGGAAGTGGGCCCGGTCGGTGATGCTAAAGGAAGCGACACCCAGTGCATCGTTAAGCGCGGTGCCTTGTTCGGAGAGGGTGCCCAGCGAGTCTTGCCTCAGGTCTACTTCGGCAATGACCGTCAGCCCCTGCCTGTTGAGATTTTGAATCAGCTTTTTTACTTGTTGGGGAGCCTGTGCCGTCAGGTTGGGCAGCCAGATAGCGGTAAAACCAGCGTGGGTGAATTCCGGAGACTGCACGGTGAGGTGGTCTACCCAGAATTCAAGAGTGGCACTGTCTGGCAAACTGCCAGGGGCATCCTCCGGGCAACTCCAGTAACAGCCCTGCAGGATGAAGTCCTGAGCCGGCAATCCGCTGAGCAGGCCGAAAAGCAGCATAGTGGCAAGTAGTGGTTTTCTCATGGCGCAAACTGGATTGTAGACGGAATGACTGCTGAAAATTAAAATTACAAATTATTCCGCCGATCCGGGTAAAACGGGCTGCCGAAAAAAATGCCTAATTTTGAGCTTTCAGGCTTCACGCTGGCGTAGGGAATGGCTGCCGGGGCGGGCAGCCCACGGCGGGAAGGAAAGCGCCATTTTAACCCTCTAATAATCCCCTGACGCATCAAGTCTAATGACCGTATCAATCTATGGCTGAATCCGGACTTTCAATACTCATCCCTGTTTACAACTATGATGTCAGGCCTTTAGTGACGGCCCTGCGGCAACAAGCTGCAGCTGCTTTCTGGCCGGTGGAAATCCTGTGCTGGGACGATGCCTCTGCTCCTGAATTCCAGCGGCTGAATGCTCCCCTCGGTGCGCTGCAGCAGGTGACCTACTGCCGGATGCCCGAAAACCTGGGGCGTTCCCGCATTCGTAACCGTCTGGCGGCTGCCGCAAAGTATGAATACCTGTTGTTTATGGATGGAGATTCGGCAGTGGCGCACAAGGATTACCTGGAGCGCTACCGGGCGCAGTGTACGCCGGGGCGGTTGCTTTACGGCGGCCGTGCCTATCAACCGGCGCTTCCAGATGACCCACAGTTGCGCCTCCACTGGCACTATGGCCGGCAGCGGGAAGTGCAAACGGCTTCAGAACGGCAAAAGCAGCCTTACCATAGCTTTATGACCAACAACTTCCTCATCCCCAAGGCATTGTTTGAGCCCATTCAGTTTGATGAGCGCTTGCTGCAGTACGGGCATGAGGATACCTTATTCGGTTTGGAATTGCGGGAAAAGGGATTTCCTATTCTGCATCTGGACAATCCGCTGATTCATGCCGGGCTGGAGCCGGGGGATGTTTTCCTCCGCAAGTCGGTACAGGCTATTGAAAACCTGGCTTTTCTCTACCGGGAAGGCAGCCTGCGGGAAACCCGCCTGCTCCGCGCTTATGAGCGCTTGTCCTGCTGTAAGTTGACCCGTCCGCTAACCTGGGGCCTTCACCGCTTAGAGCCTGCACTGAAGCAGCACCTCCTAAACAGCAGCACCCCTAATCTGCGGGCCTTTGACCTTTACAAATTAGGGGTGCTGCTGAGGTGCCTGAAGCAGTAATCTATTGCTGTTTGCCTGATTTCGGCTTGCCTTTGCTCTGCGTGCCACTTTCAGCAGGAGCAGCCTGCTCTTTAGCCGTTTCTTTATCTTCTTTTTCTTCCTCGTCTTCGAGGTTCTCGTAGATTTTCTTGTTGAATTCTGCGCTGATGACTTCCTCGTCATTCCGCACCTGTTCCAGCATTTGGTCCGGTGTGATGGTCTCATCATCGTAGGAGAAAATCCAATACCCGGAATCGTTGAGCGGCCGCAGGAAAGTCATATCCGTATGGGTATACTTTTTAGCCCATTCCTCCGGGTCGCTTTCTTCACTCAGCTCAACGAGCAGCTCATTGGGGATGAGGAAGTCTGGTACTTGTTCTTCCGGTGCTTCCTTGAGTATCCAGCCCTCAGCGTGGGCAATTTGGTCGAGCTGAGACTCCAGCCATTTGACTGCATTGGGGCGGATTTCTTTTCCCGTGACGGTTTTCTTTTTACCACTCTGATGGTAAGAAATGGTCACGCTCTGCATATCCGGGATACGCCCCCGGTAGCTGTCGCGGAATTGCGAGAAGTTGGCGCGATCGAATTCGCCCAGGATGCGTTCCATCTCTGACTTTTCCAGCTTTCTGACAAAGGTGCCAAGCCGCTCTGTGTACCGCTCTCCCTTGTAGCTGGCAATGCCATTTTCGTATATGGTAAGGGTGAACACCGGACAGCGCCCATAGCAGGGGCCCTTGCTCATTTCAATGAGGGGTTCTAGCTTACTCAGGGAAGCATTGGCAGCGGAGCCGCAGCTTTGGAGCAAGGTCAGGACCGTACCGAAAAAAAGAAGGAAGCCCAGATTCCTGGGGGGAACGAGAGGATTGATACTCATCAGGAAACGAAGGTTTGGTTTAAGCAGTGGATAATGGCAACACGGCATCATTTTGGCGGATTGCGCTAGTTCATTGCCATAATACAACAATTCAGGTTGGTTACAGCTTGAAGGCCTGCCAGTGCACTGCTTTTGCAAATTAAAGCGTAAAGACCCGGCCGTCGCTTACCGCCACCGCCATCGTTCTCACCGGGCAATAATAAGCTTTTTGAGGTGTATTTTGTCGCCATACCGGATTTTTATATAATAAATTCCTGCATAAATGCCCCTGAGGTTAAGCTCAATGACAGGGCCTGTTGCTTTTTCTTGCTGTACTAAACGGCCGCTAAAGTCAAAAATTGTCAGGAGTGCGGTCTCATTTCCGGGAACTTGTATGCTGGCAAGGTTAGAAACGGGGTTGCTGAGCAAGCGTACTTCAGGGCGGTCCGGCAGGGGAGGGGCGGTAGTGGAAACCGGGGCACAGGACGTTTCGAGCAGCCCCTGCCGGTAGGTTTGCAGGGTATTTAGTACGCGGGCTTTCTGCCCGGGGGTGAAGAGCGCCATGCAGGCATCGTGGGTGAAATTCATGTAGTTCATAAACATATCCGGGGAGCCACAGGAAGGGAAGGGGACTGCCGGGCAGGTGCCCTGATAGGTAGTGGCCTGAAGCGGGGTATCGGCTATGCCATCATCTTTGTCGCAATTGAAGTTGTCCTCATTGGGGCCCCAGAGGTGCTGCAGGTTGAAGTAGTGCCCGAGTTCGTGCGTACAGGTGCGCCCCAGGTGGAAGGGCGGAGCAACCGTGCCCATGGTACCGAAGGCATCGGGGCGGATATAAAGCCCGTCTTCTTCGGGTTTGGCGAGCCCTTCTTGGGGGAAGGTGGCAGACCCAAGCGCACCGTCGCTACGCCCGGCCACCCAGATATTCAGGTATCGTTCCGGGTCAAAGCCATCGCGGCCGCCGAGGTCGGTATGGCATAAGCGGCGTGCTCCTCCCGAAAAGGTATTGGTAATGCCTGCAACGGTTGTGAGAGTCCGGGTGATGGCGACCAGGCAGAATTCGATTTCCAAATCGCTCACCAGGTCATCGAAGAGCGGGTGCACATTCGGGGCTTCGGCATTCAGCCGGCGGTAGTCCCGGTTGAGTACTTCAAGCTGGGACTCAATCTGTGCATCAGAGATATTTTCTTCCGGATTCTGCCAGACCACATGCACGGCTACCGGGATGATGACGGCTCCGCGCATGACCAGGGAAGGCACCACCTCCCGAACAGGGCTTGCCGGGGCAGACAAGGCGCAACGGGGCTGAGCCACAGCTGCGCTGCCACAGAGCAAACAGGCAAGAATCAGGTAGAGCGGCCGGTATGAGAACATAGAAATCAGTTACTGAGCAGCTCGTACACTTCGTCGAGCTTAGGCGAAATAACGATTTCTGTACGGCGGTTTTGGGCTTTGCCTGCTGCTGTTTTATTGGTGGCAACCGGCAGATTTTCACCTCGGCCAGCAGCGGTAAGGCGCTGCGGGTCAACACCGAATTGTGTTAGGATTTGGGTAACGGATACGGCCCGGTTTACGCTCAGGTTCCAGTTGTTTAGGGCGCTGCCGTCTGAATCGGTATGGCCTTCCACCAGAATATCAATATCAGGATTGTTCTTCAGTGCAGCTGCCAGTTGCTGCAAAGCACTCTTACCGGAAGGGTCAATGCGGGTACTTCCGCTCGGGAACAACAACTCTGCACTCAGGGAAACATAAAGTTTGCCGCCCCGGTCTTCCACGCTAAGCCCGCGGGAAGAAAACTGCTGCACCAGGTCGTCTAGCCCTGCCCGTACCCCGCGCATATTGTCTTCTTTGAGGTTCAGCATCTGCTCCAGTTCCTGAATGCGGATGTTGCGCTCCTGAAGCGTCCCTTTCATGCTGCTGTAGTCGTACTCTATGGTATTCAGGCGGTTGCCCTTTTGGTAGAGTTCGTACTCCAGGCCTTCAAGGCGCTCCCGGTCGCGGTCCTGATCCTGCTGTTGCAGAGCAAGTTGGCGCTGCATGGCTACTTTTTCATAGGAGGCCGTCTCGTCGAGCTCATTGCGCTCGTCGAGGATGCGGTCAAGGCGTTGGAGTACATCCTGATAGCTGCGGTTCAGGCTTTTGTTGGTGACGACGTACTCTTCCAGCTCCAGACGGGTATTGCGGACTTCAATTTCGAGCTGCCGGCTTTCCTCGGCCAGCTTGTTGTACTCGTTTTGAAGGGAGTCTGTAGACTGAGCTTCCTGCTCGTAGAAGGCCTTGAGTTCTTCCATTTCCTGGTACTCCTTCTTGGTCACACAGCTGGAAAGTAAAACGATAGATAAAATTGCAATTGGAAAAAGGGGCTTCATGCTGCAAATATTTTGTGCAATGTACCAAATTTTGTGAAATCATAGAAACATGTCTTCCTAACGCACGGCTTATCTATTCTAGTTTGCGGGCGGCAGCGTTTTTCGGGAGGATTGGGGGGGGATTTTTTCGCTACCAAACCGAACCCGATTACCTTTGCAGAAAAAAACAGACCAATGACAATCCGACTTACATTTATTATCATCCTTATGGCGTTGCTGTGGAGCTGCCAAAGCGATACCTCCAACACCAACACGGAGGCAGGTGCCGCAACTGCGCAGGCAGCCCAATCAGAAATTACAACGGCCGCCCAGAAGGAAGCCAGGCCACAGCCTTCCCTCTACACGCCCCCCAAAAGCAACGAAGTACTGTTCTTAAGTATTGACGATCAAACGGCAAAGGCCGGTGAGACGGTTTGTACGACAGTACGGGGCAGGGGCTTCAACAGCCTGCTGTCTATGCAGTATACCGTTGCCTGGGACCCGGATGTCCTTGCCTTCAAAGGGCTGAAAGACTTCGGGCTGCCTTATCTGACGATACAGAATTTTGGTACCACCAAGGTGCAGGAAGGCCTCATGCCCGTGGCTTGGATTGATAATGCCCTTAAGGGCGTGACCGTCAGTGCCGGCAACCCGCTTTATAGCATTTGTTTTGAAGCGAAGGCGAGCGGTCAGTCGAGCCCGGTACAAATTATCGGTGAGCCTACCGCTATTGAGGTGGTCAACCTGGGAGAAGAACTGATCGGGCTGGATAGCGAACCCGGAACGATTACGGTACAGTAGCGTCAGCCTTTTGCTGGTGGGGGTTTGGGCTGCTGGTATAACTTATTTGGTAAACTTATGAGGGTGTCTACTCATTTTATGAATAGAAATTTTATTTTTGTTGCAAATCATCAGCTTATGAATAATATTGTTACCCAGCGCTTCGTCAAGTGCCACGATAAACTAAAGGCAGAAAATCAAGTGCGTTCAAGTCGGCAGTTTGCGTTGTCACTCGATTATTTGCCCCAAAGCCTTAGTGAAATCCTGAAGGGGAGACGCGATGTAACGATAGAACTGCTACGAAAAGCCGTGGAGCTATACAAAATCAACCCGGTCTATATCTACACCGGGGAGGGCCCCATGTTCATGAGCGAAGAGGGAGACAATAGCTTCCGGGTACTGACCATCGTGACGAGCGCCAATGAAGAGGAGCGGATCGTGCATGTGCCTGTGCCTGCCCAAGCCGGCTATGCTGCCGATATGACTGACCCGGTTTTTATTCAGGAATTGCCGCACTTCACGCTGCCCGATTACAAATACAAAGTAGGTACCCACCGTTCCTTTGATGTGTCCGGCGACAGTATGGAGCCGACGCTGTTTGAGGGCGACAAGGTCATTTGCAGTTATCTGGAACCCACGCTTTGGGAAAGCGGGATCAAAGACAACTATGTGTACGTAATCGTAACCCGTGGGGATGTGGTAGTCAAGCGGGTTTTTAACCACCTCAGGGAGAAGCATTTCCTGGAGTTGCATTCAGACAATAACTTTTATGAACCCTATCAACTGAACCTTGGGGACATCCGGGAGGTTTGGTATGTACGGGCTAAGATCAGCCCCTTCCTGCCTTCTCCACAGAACATCGAACGCTATCTGCACGATGAAATGAAGGAGCTCAAGCAAACCGTTCAGCATCAATCCCAGCTCATTACCAACCTCAACGAAACGTTGCAACGGTTGGTGGGCGATAAAATAGTAACATTACCGAATGAAAAACATCAAGATTAAAGGGGTGGTCAAACACCTTAATTTAGAAGGAGGTTTTTGGGGCATTGTAGCAAAAAACGGGGAGGAATACCGACCGGTGGTTATGCCCGAACAGCTCAAGCATGATGGAGAATCCGTAGAGGTTACCCTAAAACCGGTGGAAGAGGAAATGTCCCTGCACATGTGGGGGCAACCGGTAAAGGTAATTGCTTTCCATACTTTGAACCCCTGATGAATCCCGGGTGTGGGTCGGAAATAGCTCCTGTGCCCACTACATACAGACTCAATATGCTCTAACAGAGAACCCGCCGGGACTCTGATCGTTGTCCGGGCGGGTTCCTGTGGCTTTCACTTTAAAGGAGAAGCCGGGTGCGGGCCAGTGTTACCTTCCCCGCCAGTCAGAATGATCCATCTTAGGCACATTCAGCAAAATCTTATTACGGTTGGACAGATAGGCAGAAAGCTGCGCAGCTACTTCTGCTGCCTTTGCACTGCCTTTTTCCAGTGCCTCGGGCGTGAAGTAATGCTTGACAAAGTGCGTATCAAACTTGCCGCTGGTGAAAGCTTCGTGCTCACACACAAACTTACCAAAGGGCAGGGTGGTCTCCACGCCTTCAATTTCGTACATCTCAATAGCCTCGATCATGCGCTGAATGGCTGCATCGCGGTTGACGCCGTAGGTCACAAGTTTGGCAATCATCGGGTCATAATAGATAGGGATTTCCATGCCTTCCTCGTAGCCATCATCGAGGCGGATGTCCTCACCAGCAGGGCGGCGGTAGCGGGTCAGGGTGCCAACGCTCGGCAGGAAGTTTTCAGCAGGGTCTTCTGCATAAACCCGCAGCTCCAAGGCATGCCCGTTGATGCTGAGGTCTTCCTGTTTGATCTGTAAAGGCTCGCCCCGCGCAATCATGATTTGCTGCTCTACCAAGTCCACTCCGGTGATCAGTTCCGTTACAGGGTGCTCTACCTGCAGGCGGGTGTTCATTTCCAGGAAGTAGTAGTTCATATCAGCGTCCATGAGGAACTCCACGGTGCCGGCACCTGTGTAGTTGCAGGAGCGCGCCACATTGAGTGCATCATTGCCCATCTTTTCCCGCAGCTCAGGCGTAAGGATAGAGGAAGGGGCTTCTTCCACTACCTTTTGGTGGCGGCGCTGAATACTGCATTCCCGCTCAAAAAAGTGGATGTAGTTGTCGTGTTCATCAGCCAGCACCTGAATCTCAATGTGGCGGGGTGAACTCACGTATTTTTCTACGAAGACGGAACCATCACCGAAGGCAGAAGTCGCCTCACTGATCGCCCGCTTCATCTGATCTTCAAACTCTTTTTCATTTTCGACGATGCGCATGCCCTTGCCACCCCCACCGGCAGAAGCTTTGATCAGCACCGGAAACCCAATTTCGGCAGCCACTTTTTTGGCCTCGCCAATATCGGTAATGGCGTGGTCCAGCCCAGGGACCATCGGGATATCGTAAGCTTTCACGGCCTCTTTGGCAGCGAGCTTGCTGCCCATGACCTCAATAGCGTGCGGGCCGGGGCCGATGAACTTGATGCCGGCGTCTTCAGCAGCCTGAGAGAATTTGGCATTCTCACTCAGAAAGCCGTAGCCGGGGTGGATGCCATCTACGTTGAGCGACTTCGCCACTTCCAGGATTTTATCAATCAGGAGATAAGATTGCGCAGAGGGCGGAGGCCCGATGCACACAGCTTCATCTGCAAATTTCACATGAGGCGCGTGCCGGTCTGCTTCAGAGTAGACAGCAACGGTGCGAATGCCCATTTTCTTTGCGGTCCGCATAACGCGTAAGGCGATTTCGCCCCGGTTGGCGACAAGGATTTTTTTCATTGGTTTTAGCTTTTTTATTGGTCAGCTACTTGAATTGCGAGCTGCTCGTTCTGTTTTCCTGCGGGAAAATAGTTAATTTCCCGGCCATTACACAACCAAGAGCGCGTTACGGTGAGATGATTTTTCGCACCCGGCTTACAGGAGGCGGAAATCCACCGCAGCGACATAAAACCAAATTTATGATTGATCAACCCCGGCAGCTGTGGGCACCTACCGAGGCATTCCAGCAACAATCCCGCCTGGCCCATTACCGGCAATGGCTCCATAAGAACCACCAACTGGATTTTGAGGATTACCATAGCCTCTGGTCCTGGTCGGTAGCGGAGCCTGCTGCCTTTTGGGCTTCGCTCTGGGATTACTTTGAAATTATAGCACATCAGCCTTATTCGGCCGTCCTATCTGATGACCCTATGCCGGACACGAAATGGTTTGAGGGTAGTACCCTAAATTATGCGGAGCATATTTTCCGGAACAGGACAAAAGAGCATCCGGCCCTTATGGCACAGTCTGAATCGCGCCCCTTGCATAGCCTGAGCTGGGCAGAACTGGAAGAACAGGTGGCGGCTTTCGCGGCTTTCCTGAAGGCGCAGGGCGTTGAAAAAGGCGACCGGGTGGTCGGGTTTCTCGCCAATACGGAGGAGTCAACTATTGCTTTTTTGGCGGCTTGCTCCCTCGGCGCGGTATGGTCCAGCTGTTCGCCGGATTTTGGGGCCAGTAGTGTAGTGGACCGTTTCCAGCAGATCGAGCCGAAGGTGCTGATTGCCGTGGACGGCTATACTTACAACGGTAAGCCTTACGATAAAACCGCGGTGGTCCGCGAAATTGTAGCGGCTTTGCCTACTCTGAAACGGGTGGTCCTCGTTCCGTTCCTCAACGAAGCAGTACAGGCGGGCTCAATCCCCGGGGGCTTGCGCTGGGATGACGCCCTGAATACGCCCCACGAAGGGCTGCAATTTGAAGCAGTACCCTTTGAGCATCCGATCTGGGTACTGTATTCCTCTGGCACCACGGGGATTCCCAAAGCCATCACCCATGGGCATGGAGGCGTGCTGCTGGAACACCTGAAGTACCTGGCTTTTCACAACGATGTGCACCCGGGCGAGCGCTTCTTCTGGTTCTCCACCACTGGCTGGATGATGTGGAACTTTGTGCAGGGGGCGCTTTTGGTGGGCGCTACGCCTGTGTTGTACGATGGCAGCCCTGCCAGCCCCGATATGAATACGATGTGGGCTTTTGCCGAAAAAGCCAGAATCAACCACTTTGGGACGAGTGCGCCCTTCCTGGTAGCGAGCATGAAGAAAGGGATCAAACCTTCCGCTCAGTTTGACCTGAGTGCGCTGCGGTCTATAGGCTCCACCGGAGCACCTCTGCCACCGGAAGCGTTCGACTATGTGTATGCGCACATCAAGGAAGACCTCTGGCTATGCTCAATGAGTGGCGGTACGGATGTCTGTACGGCTTTCGTGGGCGGTTGCCCGGAACGCCCGGTATATATAGGCGAAATTCAGTGCCGGGCACTGGGGTGCGCGCTCTATGCTTACGACGATAACGGCCAGCCCTTGCAGGAGGAAGTGGGGGAAATGGTCATCACGAAGCCTATGCCCAGCATGCCCATATATTTTTGGAAGGATGCCAACAAAGCCCGTTACCGGGAAAGCTATTTCGAGCTGTTCCCCGGCATCTGGCGGCACGGTGATTGGGTGAAAATCACCGCCCGGGACTCCCTCGTGATCCTGGGGCGTTCGGATGCCACCCTCAACCGGCACGGCGTCCGCATCGGTACAGCCGAAATCTATCGGGCCGTCAATAAAGTCCGCGCGGTAAAGGATAGCCTGATTGTCAACCTCGAATTGGAAGGCGGACGGCACTACATGCCGCTGTTTGTGCTCATGAATGAAGGAGCGCCGCTGACGGAGGAGGTGAAAAAGGAGTTGAACACGACGCTGCGCCAGACTTATTCGCCCCGTCATGTGCCCGACGAAATCATCGCCATATCAGATATTCCCTACACTATCAGTGGTAAAAAGCTGGAGGCACCAGTGAAAAAGATCCTGTTGGGGTACCCAATAGAAAAAGCTGCCAACCCCGATGCGATGCGCAATCCGGAATCGCTGGACTTCTTTGTGGCTTTTGCGAAGCAGGTAAGCCCTAAAAAAAGCTAGCCCGGTGCAGCCCCGGCCGGTAGGGGCGGTTGATGAGATCGAGGATTTTTTCGTAGTCGCCCCGGTTGTTCAGGAAATCAAAGCCTTCAATATCGATGATGAGGATGGGCAACTGTTCATGAGACCGGAAGAATTCAAAGTAAGACTGCTGGATTTGCTGCAGGTACTGGGGTTCGATTTCCTGTTCGAAGTCGCGCCCACGCTTGTGGATATTGTCCATGAGCTGTTCTACCGGCCGGTGGAGGTAAACAAGCAAGTCTGGCTTGGGAAAAGAAGCGTTGAGGATGTTGAATAGGCGCTGAAAAAGCCGGTACTCTTCGGTGTTGAGGTTGTTGCGCGCGAAAAGCAGGGTTTTGAAGAAGATGTAGTCCGCAACGATACCTTCCTGGAACAAGTCGCGCTGGCCAAGTTCCTGTTGCAATTGTTTGTGGCGCTCGGTCATAAAGAACAGCTCCACCGGGAAAGCATAGCGATCCGGGTTTTGGTAAAAATGGGGCAGAAAGGGGTTATCGGCAAACTCTTCCAACAGGAGTTTGTAGCTAAAGTCTGCTGCCAGCATGTTAGAAAGCGTGGTTTTGCCCGCTCCGATATTCCCCTCAATGATGAGGAACTGATGTTGTAAAGACTGGTCGTGGCTCATAGTGTTGGTCTCATTTACAGCACGTTAACTTCGGGTTGCAGGTCGATGCTAAATTGCTGTTTTACATCCGCCATAATTTGCCGGGCCAGAGCCCAGACTGCTTCGCCCTTCGCACCACCGTAATTGACCAGCACGAGGGCCTGTTTAGGGTAAGTCCCCACGGAGCCTACCCGCTTGCCCTTCCAGCCGGCCTGTTCAATCAGCCAGCCGGCGGGGACCTTCACCTGTGCATCGCTCATCGGGTAGCCGGGCACCTGAGGGTATTGCTGCCGAAGGCTTTCAAATTGCACCTTATCAATAACAGGGTTTTTAAAAAAGCTGCCGCTGTTGCCGAGTTCAGCGGGGTCCGGCAATTTGCTCTGCCGGATGTGGATGACCGCCCGGCTGATATCCGCAGGCGCAGGCGCGTGGATACCCCATTCTTCCAGGGTATTCTTGAGGGCTCCGTAGCTGGTATTGCAGGCGTGCTTTTGCCGGGTAAGCTTGAGGTGGATGTGGGTAATGAAAATCTTGCCCTTCAGTGCACGTTTGAACAAGCTGTCCCGGTAGCCAAAAGCTGCCTCTTCCGCAGTGAATTCCAGCCGCTCTCCGGTTTGCAGGTCAATGGCTTCCAGGCGCTCAAAGACCTCCGATAATTCCACACCGTAGGCACCGATGTTTTGTATAGGGGCTGCTCCGGCTGTGCCGGGGATAAGCGACAGGTTTTCCAGGCCTCCGTAGCCTTGCTGCAGTGACCAAAGTACGGTTTCGTGCCAGTTTTCTCCGCCTCCAATGCGCACCACCACGTTGTTGGCTTCTTCCCGGACAATGGATTTACCGGAGATCCGGTTGTGCAGCACCCACTGATCGAGGTCTCGGGTGAGCAATAGGTTGCTGCCGCCTCCCAGTACGAAAAGGGGGCGGTCCGGATGCTGTTTCAGCAGGGCCTGTAAAGCGTCCGGGGTCTCGATTTCAGAAAACCACCGGGCCCGGGCATCAATGCCGAAAGTATTGTAAGACTGTAGTGAATGTTGCGCTCGGATCATTGAACAGCCGCTTTCTTTTTTACCACCTCAAACCCCCATAAGCCAGGTTTGATATCAATCCAAACCGTGTCTCCACGTTCCAGGGATGCAGGGAGGGGGTTGAGGCTTGTGATTTTTCGCACCTTCTGCCGGTAGTAGAATTCGATATCGAAAAGGTTCGGGGCTGGTTTTTCCCCGGGTACAGGGCCGCTGCGGCTGGCGTAGCGAGCGCTCTGGGATACGAATTCTACCGGTACAGGTTTACCTGGAGGGCTGAGCAGCCGGTTGCTCAGGCTGCCCGCCAGCGGCCCAAAAATAGTACAGGAAAGCCCAAAAAAGATATAAATCTGTATTTTTTCCGTCAGCCCGTGCTCCCGGCGGGCAGCGTAATGCCCCAGTGCGAGCCCGGTACAGGCGCCAACCACCATGCTGAAAAAAGCCAGGCGGGGCATCGCTATAGTGCGGTTGAACCAGGATAATTCCAAACCATATACGACGACCAGGCTCAGGAGGGCGAGGCCGGCAGCGGTATAGATCAACCGCTCCTTAAGCGTGTACCCCATGTTTACATTGGTTCGAATTGAAGTTTGGCCAGGGTGTTGTAGGCTCCTTTTTCGCGTTGAGAGAGCTCGGTGTGGGTGCCCTGCTCAATGATTTGCCCATTGTCGATCACAAAGATTTGGTCGACATCCCGAATGGTAGCCAGACGGTGGGCGATGATGATTGAGGTCCGCCCTTCCATGAGCTTCGCCAGGGCATCCTGCACGACTCTTTCCGATTCAGCATCGAGGCTGGAGGTGGCTTCGTCCAGTAAGAGAATGGCGGGGTCTTTTAGAATCGCCCGGGCGATCGCGATGCGCTGCCGCTGTCCTCCGGAAAGTTTTACGCCACGTTCGCCTACCAGCGTGTCGAGCCCTTCCGGGAAGGTCTGAATGAAATCCCATGCATTGGCCTTTTGGGCAGCGGCAATGATTGCTGCTTCGTCCGCTTTGGGGTCACCGTAGAGGATGTTCTCCCGTATAGAGCCACCGAAGAGGATGACTTCCTGCGGGACAATAGCAATATTACGGCGGTAGGCTGTCGTATTGAAAGTGGAAATCGATCGGCCATCTACCAGGATTTCCCCCTCGTCAATTTCATAAAAGCGCAGGAGCAACTGGACAATGGTTGATTTTCCGGCGCCACTCGTGCCTACGAGCGCCACTTTTTGCCCTGGCTCCACCTTGAAGCTCATATCTTTGAGCACTTCAATATCCGGCCGGGTCGGGTACCGGAAGCGGACGTTCTTGTATTCAATATGCCCGTTGACGGGAGCATCGGGGATGTTATCGATGTTCGGGACATCAATTTCCTGTTCGTCCTGCAGGATTTCTCGAATGCGCTCCGTTGCACCGATAGCGCCCAACAGCTCGGTGTAGAAGTTGCCCAGGCCCGCAATGGAAGCGCCGATAATAGCCGTATAAGCTACGAACTCAATGAGGACGCCCACGCTCATATTGCCCCCCTGTACCATCAATGCGCCCTGCCAGATGATGAAAAACAGTGCACCAAATAAGAAAGTGACGATAAAAACGGAGAACAGCGCCCGCCAGCGCGCGTAGCGCAGTGACATCCCCACTACCCGGTATATGCGGGTGCCGTACCGGAGCGACTCGAAGCGCTCGTTGGTGAAAGCCTTGACGGCCTGAATGGCCTGCATGGTTTCATTCAGGATGTTATTGGATTCTGCCAGTTCCTCCTGCCGCTCTTTCGAAAGCTTGCGGATGAAGCGCCCAAAGAACATCGCCCCGATAATGACGACCGGGAACGTAGCCAGCATAATTAAGGAGAGCTGCGGTGCCCGGAAGGCCAGGAAGATAATACCTGCAATCAGGATGATGATTTGCCGCAGGAACTCGGCGAGCGTGATGGAAAAGGCGCTGTACAGCTTTTCCACATCAGCAGTCAGGCGGCTGACTAATTCTCCAACGCGGGCATGTTCAAAAAAAGACATCGGCATGGCGATGAGCTTCTCGTACAACGCCCGGCGCACGTCTGCAATGCCTTTTTCGCTGACGATCGAAAACAGGTAAATCCGGAAATAGGAGACCGCTCCCTGAACAACCAGGATCAGCGCCAGGAACCACCCGATATCCACGAGGGAATAAGGCATTTCCTGATCACCGGAGGCGATGTCGACCATCAGCCCGGAGAGGTAGGGGAATACCATGAAGGTGATAGAGGAAAGAAACAGCAATACGAGCCCGAAGCCGAAAGCGAAACGGTAGGGGCGGATGAATTTGAAGATTTTTGCTGCTGCTGCCAGCTTTTCGCGGGTGAGGCGAACTTTCGGGGCATCATCAGTACTTGACTTACGTCTGGACATCTTTGGACTTGGTTTTAATCATTCCACGATCATTAAGAGCGTGTTGGGACTTTAGTAATGGGCCTGCAAACTACACTTTTTTGCTTATACTTCGTCCGGAAAACCCGTCCCGCAAACTGCGGGACGGGCTATCTAACTCAGGCTGAATTCCGGTTTTCGCGCCCCTGCCTGCCTGGCAAACCCGTTTGGCAGGCAGGTCGTCTAACCAAAAAATGGTTAGTTTTCGACTAAAAGACAAAAGTCCCAACACGCTCTAACAAACCGATCCGGTTTAAGTTAAAATCCCGAATGTAATAATGCATAAATCACGGGTATCGTTGCAGGTTGGGCTGAAGCAGGACCGGGGGGATAGGCTAGCGGTGGGCGAAGAAGTGCGTAAAATATAACAAGCAGACTGATATGGATTTTCTTTATGTATGGGTTTGCTTTTCTTTGTGGCTGTCAGAAAAAAAATTAGCTTTGTAGCCACCCACACAAAATGCTATGACGTGCCGTAAGTTCAAGGCGATAACCTGCCCGGCAACAGCAACCAAGTTTCCATACCCCAGAATAGAATGAAAGTACTGGTCTGAAAACGACTTAAGATGCCTGAAATCGTCTTTTTGACTGTCGCAGTAGTTTTTTGACCAATTCAATATTTTTCAATCAAGTAGCTTGAGTTCCAGACCAAGAGAGCTCCAAGCCTGTACAAAAGGGGGCCCCTTATGTACCCCCCAATCCCATTAACGATGCAAAAACAATTATTGGTACTGATTTTCTGTTTCCTGATTCGAGCAACGCTTACGGCTCAGTTCGTAGATATCGGGTTTACCTTCGGCAGTATGTTTTACAGCGGGGACATCTCTCCCAGTGACCCCCGGGCGATGATACAGGAGATGCGCCCGTCGGGTGGTGTTTTTTGCCGCCTTTCGCCCAGTAATCTTTTTTCCACTCGTTTTTCGGTCAACTTCGGCAGTGTGCAGGGCGATGATTTACGGAACAACCGGGAAGCCAGAGGGCTGGCCTTCCGTACCAATATCACCGAGTTTTCGGTGATTGGGGAGTTGCACGCCTGGCGGATACGGCATACCGAATACAGTTTTACGTTTCCTTATTTGTACGGAGGCGTGGGCCTGTTCCACTTCAACCCCAGGCGGCAAGTAGATGGGGAATGGGTGGAATTGCAGCCCCTGGGCACAGAGGGGCAGGGCATCCCCGGTTATGAACAGCCTTATAACCTGACGCAGTTTCAGGCCCCCTTTGGCGCGGGTATCAAATTCATCACCCGGAAGTTTACGTTCGGCTTCGAATTCGGGCCCCGTTTGCTGCTGACGGACTACCTGGACGATGTGACCGGTACGGAAGTCAACCACCGGGACGTTTTTTTTAATAATGGCCCTTTGGCAGCCCGCTTAAGCCGGCCATCCCTGGGTGGGGAAGAAGGGGTTGACCAAACTTACCGGCGGGGCGTTACCTCCCGCGATTGGTATTACATGATGAACATCACGGTCTCCTACAACTTTGGGGAAGGCCTCAACCGGATGCTTTCGGACCCTGTCCCTTGCCCACGCTGGAGTAAGCGCACAGGACGCAGGCTTTAATTTTCAAAACAAGACATAATTATCGCCGCCCGGGAAGCGTTCCTTCAACAACTAGTATCTATTTAGTAATAGTAACATATCATTAGAGCATGTTAGGATTTTGGTCTTCTAGTCGAAAATCAGCATTTTGATTAGGTAAAGCACGGAAACCGGAGTTTAGCGAAAGTTAAATAGCCTGTCCCGCAGTTTTTGCGGGAAGGATTTCCGAAACGGAGTATAATCAAATCTGCCTGCGTGTCGAACACTTCGGTCTCCGGTGGCCAAAGCCCACAGGCGACGAGACACAGGCAGGAAAGTGTCCCGTTCCAGAGAGCAGGACAGACCGATTACTAAAGCCCTAACATAATCTTAATCCCAATGAACAAAATTATGGCTAACAAGCAATTAGATTTCCACTTTCCCCTTCCTGTATTCACCGGCATTTGCCTGCTACTCCTCACCCTTGGCCCCCTTAAGCTGGAGGCACAAACCCAGTTGGGCGTGATGGGCGGCGTAGCCTTATACAGCGGAGATTTATCGCCTCAGGAGTTTGGCGTTTACTTTGAGGAAGTACGCCCGGCATTTGGTGTATTTACCCGCTTCGAGCTTGGCCGGGCAGGTGCCCTGCGGTTGGGGGTCAGTGGTGGCTCCCTAGAGGGCGACGATGCCCGGCACGGCCGGGAGGACCGGGGGCTGGCTTTCCGTAGCCGGATTACCGAGTTTTCACTGATTGGGGAGTTGAACCTGTTTAAGATAGGTGTGGCCCGCAACCGCGGCCTTGTCCCTTATATTTTTGGTGGAGCGGCCGTTTTTCGCTTCAATCCGGAAGCCCCGTTTGACGGTGATTATATCGAGTTGCAGCCTTTAGGCACAGAAGGGCAGGGGCTGCCCAATTATGAAGATGCCTACCGGCTTACGCAGTTTGCGATACCCATGGGCGTAGGCGTGAAGGTGCTGCTGAGTGATCAGCTGACCCTCGGGCTGGAGTTTGGTGGGCGTATGCTTTTCACCGACTATCTCGATGATGTGAGCAATGTAGAGGTCAACTACTTTGATGTGCTGGAAGGCAATGGGGAACTGGCTGCCCGCCTGAGCCGCCCAACGGTGGAAGACCCCACTGCCGATACGAGTTACCGACGTGGTGGAGAGTACAACGACTGGTACTATATTGGAGGGGTTTCTCTGGCGTTCCGCATTGGCGGCAAAAACCGGGGCGTACAAAGTGGCAGGGGCATCGGTTGCCCAACCTTCTGAGGTTGACGGTTTTCTAGTGTTCATTACGCCTGTTTTACCCTCGAAGTAACTGAAAGTAGTTAATACGGTATTGCATTCCCGGTTTGTGGAATTCCGTTTGCTGTAAACTGCGGAGATGGATCAGATTGAAAGCTATACCCGGGCAACTCCGAATTATTTCCTGAGTGGTAAGTAAAGTCAGACCCGGAGCCTGGTTGAATTCGGTTATTTTGGTTTTCATTGTTCATTTTTAATGTTAACTTTGTGTTAACCTGACATTAAATACACTGCAATGAAAAGGGTATTAGTGCTTTGCACGGGCAACTCCTGCCGCAGCCAAATGGCAGAAGGCTACCTTAGGTTTTACGCTGGGGGCAAGCTGGATATCCAAAGCGCCGGGCTCAATGCTCAACACCTGAACCCTTACACTGTAAGAGTGATGGAGGAGGATAATATTGACATGAGTGAGCATACTGCCAAGTCCATAGCGGATTTTCACAATCAGTACTTTGATTACCTGATCACTGTTTGTGATGAGGCGGCGGAGTCCACACTTCAGGGGGTTAACTATGCTGAAAAAATCCACTTCAGTATCCCCGATCCGGCTAAGGCTTCGGGCTCCGAAGAAGAGATTGAGTTGGTCTTCCTTCAGGTGCGCGAAACCGTTAAGCGCTACATGCTCAAGTTTTTGGGCAAAACGCTTGCTGAAAATGTCGAAGTGGCCTGATCCGTGTACTTTAGGAATAAGCTCTAAGCTTTTGAAACAAGGTGCCTTTTCATTTCGCCCATTCTCTTGTGCGGGGGTGGAGTTGGGTATGGGCAGACCTCCTGCTGCCATGTAGGCATCGCCAATGGTTTTTATTTTTTCAATGCCATATTTCTTACAGATTCGGTCAAAATGTGAAAAGCAAAGGTGGGACCATAAACCCTTGATTTTCATGACGAAACCGCTCCAGACAAACTCTCGGACTGGCCTTTTTCTTTCAGCTCACGGGCCGTTTCTTCGGGCAGAATAGTATTCTCTTCATTAGACTTGATGCTATCTTTGAGAGCTGCCATCTCTTCAAAATTGGTCAAGGTTGCGCGGGTATTTCCCTGGTTTTTGTACACACGATAAAGGCATGCGCAAGCCGCTCTTAGTTTACCAGCAGCTGACAACTGCTGTAGTTCAGATTCGTTACCTTTGGAGCAAGTAGAAAAAAAAATAGACATGGAGATCATTTCCCTGGAAAACAGGACGCGTTCTGCGGCATTGTTTGAAGAAGCCAAGAATTATTTTCCGGGCGGCGTAAATTCGCCGGTACGGGCTTTCAAGTCCGTCTTTGGCCCGCCGTTATTCATCAAAGAAGGGCAGGGCTGCCGGATCACCGATGAGGACGATCATACCTATATCGATTTTTGTTGTTCCTGGGGGCCTCTGATCCTCGGGCACAATAATGCAAAGGTCAGAGACCTGGTCACGGAAACGGTGGCTAAAGGGACTTCATTTGGTACCCCAACCCGCCTGGGCAACGAGCTGGGGAAACTGATTATTGAAAACAACCGGTACATTGACAAAATCCGGTTTGTCAGTTCGGGCACCGAAGCGGTGATGTCGGCTTTGCGCCTGGCCCGGGGCATTACAGGGAAAAGCAAAGTGATCAAATTCGAGGGCTGCTACCACGGTCACGTGGACTCCCTGCTCGTAAAGGCGGGCTCTGGCCTGGCAACCTTTGGCGAGAGCACCTCTGCGGGCATACCCAAAGCCTTTGCAGAAGAGACCCTCGTACTGCCACTCGATGACCGCAAACTGCTGGACGAGACCCTCCAAAAGTACAGCGATGACATCGCCTGTATTATTGTAGAGCCGGTACCTGCTAATAATGGCCTGCTCCTGCAAGACCGCTCCTTCCTGGAGTGCCTGCGCCTGAAGTGCTATAAATATGGTGTGCTGCTTATTTTCGATGAGGTGATTTCCGGTTTCCGGGTCGGCTTCGAAGGGGCGGCGGGCTACTACGGGATTCAGCCCGACATCATCACCTACGGAAAAATTATTGGCGGTGGAATGCCCGTCGGGGCCTACGGGGGCAGCCATGAGGTGATGCGCCATATTTCACCCGAAGGGCCGGTCTATCAGGCTGGCACGCTTTCTGCCAATCCGGTAGCGATGGCCGCGGGGTACGCAGCACTGAAGCAACTGTTGGAGCCCGGCTTCTATGAAGCCTTGGAGGCGAAGACAAAACGGCTGGCTGACCGTCTGCAAGCTTATGCCCTGAAGAAGGACTATCCACTGCACGTACAGCAAATCGCTTCTATCTTTTGGCTGGCTTTCACCCGGGAGCGGGTAGTTCGGGCCGACCAAATTGATGCTGGCAGCATGGAGTATTTCAAAAACCTGCACCGCGAACTGCTCAGGCGTGGGGTGTACCTTGGGCCCAGTGGTTATGAAGTCGGCTTCGTTTCAGCAGCGCATACAGCGCAGGACCTGGACGAGGCGGCAGCAATAATGGAAACCTGCCTGGACCTGGTCTTTAAATCCACCAAATAATGGAAGGCCGCCGAAATGTCAGACTACGCTTACTATCTTATGTGGTGATTGCCTACATGATGATGGCTTTCGCCTGGTGGTCGGTACTGCTTTACACGAAAAACAGTGACGCCTTCGCCGCTAAGCGCGATAAGATGCGCCTGATCATGGTCGCAGAAGGCGCGGTGCAGTCCGAGGATGCTTTTTTGACTTCGGCCCCTTACCTGGAACTCAAAAAGCAGTACACTCGTCAGGAATACATGATCCTTGGGGAAGCCGGAGTGATCATCCTGACCTTGCTGGTGGGGATGTACCTGATCAACCGTGCCTACAATAAGGAAATGGAAGCCGCCCGGCAGCAGCGCAATTTCCTGCTTTCCATCACCCATGAGTTGAAATCGCCTATCGCTTCTATCCGCCTGGTTTTGGAAACCTTTCAGCGCCGGAACCTGCCTGCGGAAAAGACCGAACGCCTGACACGGAGTGCCTTGTTGGAAACCGAGCGCCTCAATGGCCTGGTGAACGACCTGCTTTTGTCGGCCAGGCTGGAAACCGCCTACAAGCCTCATGAGGAGCTGCTGGAGTTGCCGCAAATTCTGGAAGACCTTATTGAAACGCTGGATAGCAAATACCCTGATGCCCGCTTCCATTTTGACAAGCGGTCTGCAATCAGCCCGTTCCGGGGGGACCGTACCGGGATGACTTCGGTGATGCTCAACCTTATGGAGAACGCTGTGAAGTACTCCCCTCAGCCCGCTGATATAGAAGTCAGCCTGGAAGAAACGGCGCAGTCGCTCATCCTGCGGTTCGCGGATTTAGGTAACGGTATCCCGGATAAAGAGAAGCCACAGGTGTTTGGTAAGTTCTATCGGATTGGCAATGAAGATACCCGCAAAACAAAAGGTACAGGTTTGGGTTTATACATTGTGCAGCAAATTGTAGCCGCTCATAATGGGAAGATTTCTGTAGAAGACAATCAGCCAAAGGGCACGGTTTTCAAAATTGAGCTTCCTGCCGAACGACTCGGCAAACACCCGGCACAACGGTCTGCAGAACTGTTAAAACACAAAGCTAATCAATAGTGTATGCGCATATTACTCGTTGAGGACGAAGAAAATATTCAGGATGTCATCAAGCTCAACCTTGAGATGGAAGACTACGAAGTCGTCGCCGCTGATAATGGAAAGGATGCCCTCAAATACGCCCGGGAGCAGCATTTTGATCTCCTGATCCTCGATGTGATGCTCCCCGAAGTAGACGGGTTTCAGATTTGTGAACAGGTCCGCCTGACCAACCGGGAAGTGCCGATCATGTTCCTTACTGCGAAGGATACCGCGCAGGACCGCATTTCCGGATTGAAAAAAGGTGCAGACGACTACCTGACCAAACCGTTCAACCTCGAAGAACTCCTGCTGCGGGTTAACAACCTGATCAAGCGAACGAGCAAAAGCCCCGACAATACGCCCGAAGAGTATGAATTTGGTGACAACTGGGCCAATTTTGCAACTTACGAAGCGAAGGGCAACCCTGGCCACTTCACGCTTACCAAAAAGGAGGCCATGCTGCTGAAATTGCTGGTGGACCGCAGGGGCGAAGTGGTGTCCCGGCAGCAAATTCTGCAGTCGGTTTGGGGCTACGATGTCTACCCGTCTACCCGGACAATCGATAATTTTATTCTTTCTTTCCGCAAGTACTTTGAGGCTGACCCTAAAAATCCGGAGTATTTTCTTTCGGTACGTGGGGTAGGGTATAAGTTTGTGAACGAGCAATAGCGGACGGGGCAGAAAACCTGCCTCTCCTTTGTTGCCTACTGCTACTGTATTTGAGGATCAGCTCATTCATTCCCAGCCTTTTCAATAGCCTGCCTGCTGCTGATTTTTCAGCGGTTTATATGGCGTATGTTGATTTTGTTTGGCATTTGTTTTAAAATACGGAATAAATGCGTAATTTATAGCGTGAGATAACACCAAATGCTTCATGCTATGATGAATGAACCCATTTCCTCGATTATGACCCGCAAGGTGGTGACGGTCCGTCCTCAAGACACCTTAGAAGTGGTCAAAGACATTCTTTTTTTTAAGCACGTACACCACATTCCTGTGGTTGAGGGGCACACCCTCGTGGGCATCATTACTTCCTTTGATTTAGTGCGCCTCGGGCGCCGTCAGGATGAGTACAAGCAGATCAAGGTCTCAGAAGTGATGACGACAAAGGTCGCGACCCTCGGCCCGAACGATAAAATCGGGGCAGCAGCAGAGGTCTTTCTGGAAAATCTCTTTCATGGGCTGCCTATTGTGAATGAAGACAAGGACCTTGTAGGGCTCATCACTACGCATGATATTTTGAAGTACGAGTTCCACAAAGAGTACCCCAACCACAAAATTTACTGGGAGCCGGTGTGATTTAATAGAGCCTTCTGACGGCTTCTTTCGTTGCGGCAATCGTACCCAACGGCAGCGCAAACAAAAAGCCGACAATCGTAAAGAGCAGTAGTAGAAACGCAGTGCCGTTGCCCAGGCAAAGCCCACGGTGTGCACGGGCAAAGGCAATGCTACCTTGTACGTCCCTGTGCCGCTCCAGCGTGAAATCCAGATTGCCAAAGCCGGCATAGTAAGCCTGTACGCCAAAAACAGCCACGGCAATCAAAGGGCTGAGGAAGGGTAGCAAGATGCCCAGCAGAAACAGCAAAAGGGTAAAGAATAATTCTCTTACGATGTTTCGGAGTGCCAGGGTGAGCCCTCGCCTAAGGTCACTTAGCGCTTTTCCTATTGAGAAAGGTACTTGCGGCTGTTGTCCGGTTAGCCGCTTTTCGATTTTTTCAGACAGAAAGCTCATGAAGGGGGAGGAAAGCGCCAGCACCAGGTGCCTGAACAGCACCAAGCCAATGGCGAGCACGAAAACACCGCCGAAAATCTGTACGATGGTTTCCAGAGCCCCTTTGCCCCAGTCGAAGGGATAAAAATCGATAAGCCACTGCGCGATATCATCACTTGCATTCCAGGCACCATAAAAGATGACGGCGCCCAGTACCACGCTAATCAGGCCAGGTGCGAGCACATAGCCCCAGAGGCGATACCGGGAGGTTAGCCTAATGGCATCAAGATAAGAAGTGAAGCCTTGAAAGAAGCCTGTGATCATTGGCCCAAAATAGGACGAGTAATAGTTTCCTCCTTAACTTTATGGACGTAAATGCTACATTCTCCGATGAAGATTACTTGATGAAGCGGCCCAGGAAGCGCCGCGCATCCTCAACCGAGAGGAGGTTGTAACGCGCCACTGATTTATCCAGCCCGACTTTGATGGTGTGGGCAGTATCCGGCAAGGCTTTGAAGGTGTCTTCATCGGTATGATCATCACCCAATGCCATGATGAAATCCCATTTGCCTTCCTCCAGCCAGTTGAGGGTTGCTTTTCCTTTACTGACGCCGGCATTTTTGATTTCCACTACCTTGTTGCCCTCCAGTACTTGCAGGTCATCATTGGCGGTAAGATAGAGGAGGACATCCCGGAATTCCCGTACCCGCTTTTCGCCCAGCTGCGGGTCGATGCGACGGTAGTGCCAGGCAATCGAAAAGTCTTTTTCTTCGATAAAGGAGCCCGGGGTACGCTCTACCATATTTTGCAATACCTGGCGGATTTTTTCTTTCCAGCTGATGGTCAGCCCGGGGTTACTCTGCCATTTGCCATCGCGCTTCATCCAAACGCCGTGCTCGGCAGCCATATCCAGGCCCAGGTGGCCTAACCAGCTTTCGAGAGTAGTACGGTCCCGCCCGCTGTTGACTACCAGCTTGGTGCCCGGGTGGGCCGAAAGCCCTCTGAGCAGGGACAAGACTTCTTCATCCGGGACCACGGCCTGCGGGTCTCTGTGGAAAGGCATCAGGGTGCCATCATAATCCAGGATAATGAGCCGGTTCTCCGCTTCATGGTAATCTTTGACAATGGCTTTTCTCAGATCGCGGTCGATCCGCTTAATGATGTTTTCTTTTTGCGACTCCATTAGCTTTTTTTGTTCATTGATGAAAGTACCTGCCCAGTTGCGCACATCATGCTGCCTGAGGTTTTCCTGCATGCTCTCCAGGCGTTGGCGTTGCTCGGCTTCGTCCATACTCAGTGCCTGAAGCAAGGCATTGGTGATATCCTGCCGGTCTTGCGGGTTTACCGTTATGCTGTCGTTGAGTTCGTTGTGGGCACCGGCCATCTCACTGAGGATCAGTACGCCCTTTTTAGAAGTTTCCTTGCTGGCGACAAACTCTTTGGCAACCAGGTTCATACCATCGCGCAGCGGAGTAATCAGGGCAATATCGGCCACTTTGTACAAAGTGGTCAGGTCGCCAAAGTCGAGACTGCGGTAGAAATACTGTATAGGCACCCAACCGAAATTGCCATATTCTCCATTTACCCGCCCGACCAGGTTATCAATTTTTTGCTTGAGCTCTTTATACTGGGAGACATTGGCCCGGGAAGGCACTACGATCATCACGAGGGTGACTTTCCCTCGGTATTCCGGGTGCTTTTCCAGGAAATTGGCATAAGCCCTGACCCGTTGGGGGATACCCTTAGAGTAATCGAGGCGGTCGATAGAGATGATCAGTTTTTGCTCTTCAGCCAACTGCTTAATCTTTTTAGCTGTATCTGACTCTTCACTGGCAGGCTCCGGATGTGCGTACTTGTCGTAGTCGATCCCCATCGGGAACATGTCTACATTGACCAAACGGTCGACAACGGTGAGCATACCGAAGTGATGCTCGAAGCCACAAATACGGTACACCGCACTCAGAAAGTGGCGCATGTAACCGAACGTATGGAAGCCGATCTGATCAGCCCCGAGAATGCCTTCCAGCAATTCCTTGCGCCATGGCAGAATGCGGAATACCTCGTAGGAGGGGAAGGGGATATGCAGGAAAAAACCAATGGAAACTTCCGGGAAAGCTTCGCGGATCATTGCAGGCAGCAGCATGAGCTGATAATCATGCACCCACACCAAATCGCCCTCTTTAATGAGCGGAATGACCTCATCGGCAAACTGACGGTTGACCTGCTGATAAGCTTCCCAGTAGTGGTCGCGGTAAGAAGTATACTGCGTAAAGTAGTGGAAATGAGGCCAGATGGTCTTATTGCTGAACCCTTCATAGTATAGCTCAATTTGCTCCTGGCTTAGAAATACGGGGTACAAGCCATCCTTCTCAAGGTCGTGGCGCACGGTTTCGCGCTCCCATTCATCCTTGATATCCTGACCGGGCCAGCCAATCCAGATTTTGTCAAAAGAGCTGTCGAGCGAATTCAGGCCCGTCGCGAGCCCGCCTGCGCTGGGGTGGTAGATCAGGTCTCCGGCTTCTTTCTTTATCGTTACAGGCAATCGGTTGGAAATGATAACTAATCGGGACATCCTTTGTGTAGGGTTTTGTAGGTTAGTAGTATAC
This sequence comes from Phaeodactylibacter sp., assembly GCF_040219495.1. GTDB lineage: Bacteria > Bacteroidota > Bacteroidia > Chitinophagales > Saprospiraceae > Phaeodactylibacter. The sequence continues at coordinate 27,342 of NZ_JAVJSK010000044.1, forward strand.
GCAATGGAATTGGAATCTCCAAGAAACTTAATGTGAAAATTACACTAAGGGATCGTGCAATAATAAGTTGCTCGGAATAGCCGAAGTTATTTTGTGCGCAAACAAGGCAAAATCAGGACCGCCGAAGGCAGGCGCGAAGCGACCACGAAGTAGATGCGAAGCAAAACGGAGGCATAGTAGAGCTACGGCGTCCCGCTTTTTGATTCAAAAAGCGGGATTAACGCAGTTAGCGTGTAAAAGAACGAGACTAAATGGGTAGGTTATTGTTACGCAATCCTTTAAGTATGAAAAAGCCTATTAGAGCATGTTTGGAGCGGTTTCGCCATGAAAATCAAGGATTTATGGTTCTGGCAAAGTCACTAAATTTGAGTTTAGCGGGCTAAATGAAAATTTAGTGAGGAAGTCAGAGCTTGCCCCGCATTTCTGCGGGGTTCATAAAGCGTTGATTTGCAATAGTAACGAGC
>NZ_JAVJSK010000045.1:0-46674 GCF_040219495.1 Phaeodactylibacter sp.
CTTTACGGTGTTTTTTGGAAGTTCTACAGCCTTTTCTGTAACTTGCTCAAGAAGCGTAAATGTCGACATGTCTTTTGGTTTTCGTCGACTTTAAAGATAGTCGCTTTTACGCTTCTTTTCTAAAATGTCTAGTGGTGTGCTATTAACAGATGATCCGTAACCTTGATGTTTTAAATCATCATGACTAGTCTAACTACCGACAGCCTTTAAAAAAACTACTGCACGTTTTTCCCCGCAGTTCAAGCTGAGCTTCAATCCTTTGGAGGGGGTACATACCGCACCTACAGCGCGGGGGAACAGCAGCTTTACTTTGTCTTTTCAAATTCGGTGAGAAACTCTTTTGGTGTTTGAATGGACAAGTTACTTTTAGAATAATCTTTTACATTTCTGGTTATGATTGACTGTATTCCATGCTCTGCCGCACAAAAATTTTGAATGGCATCTTCAAAATCTTTAAATTCAGAATAAGCCGCTTTTTCTACTGTACTCTTGTGGACTGAAAGTGTCTCCACTAATTTCAACATTCCCTTAACTTTTTCCCTTGCTCTTGTTTTATTTTCTGTCCGGCTAATCAAATAGTGAAGGTTACTAAGACATAAGGAGGATATATTCAATTCCAATTGTTTTCGGTTGCCATATTCCATTAGTTTCATGGATTCCATCGCAAAAGGTTCACGTTTGGTTAAAAAATCCATTACCACATCCGTATCAAGGAATACCCTTTTCATTTCAAGTATTTTTTTGCCAATTCTTCCGCCAGTATTTCTTTATAATCCGTTGATTCCGGAATTGGCTTGACCGAACCCCACAGCGATTGGACAAGAGGGCTGATTTCAAAGTCACTATCCTCTGAGTTGTTTTGAACAAGGGACTTCAGGTATTCTTCAATAATGCCAGAAAGGCTCCTTCCATTCGATTTAGCATATTTTTTGGCAGCATCTATGACATCTTTATCTACCGTCAACGTTAATTTAGTATTCATTTTTACGTGTTTTCTTATTTGCAAAAATACGTGTTCTGTATCCGCTTTGCAAGTCTATTCTCTTTTTCGTGCCTGCTGCAAGACCAAGCCCGCCTTACCCTCTACAGTGTCTGTACCAGTTGAATGTAATTGCCGCAAGTATCATCCAGAATAGCAAATTTCACTGGCCCCATTTCCGTGGGCTTGATGCTAAATTCCACACCGAGGCCCTTCAGCCATTCATATTCAGCCTCCACGTCATCGACGTCGAATTGCGTCCAGGGAATCCCGGCATCCTTCAGGGCATTTTGATAGACTTTTGAGGGTTCAAAATGATTAGGCGCAGGTTCCAGCAGCAGCTCCGGGCCGTCCTGCCAATCTTTTGAGACCAACGTCAGCCACCTGTTGCCCCCACCTAAGGGCTCATCCTTCTTTTTGATGAAGCCTAATTTCTGGGTATAAAACTGCAGGGCTTTTTCCTGGTCCCGGACGGGGATGCTGATTAGGGTAACTTTCATGACTTAGGATTTTTAAAATGATGCTCTGCTACTGATTGTTTTCTATTTGAATAATTTTGACCAGACTTTTTGTTTTCTCAATTTTTAAAAATTGAGAAAACTCTAAATGAGTAAAAGCAAAAAATAAAACCAAACCTGGCAAATCCCGACCTTTACCAAGTGATAAGCCTTGTAAATGCCCGCCCACCGGCTTCCAGCCGATAGTAATAGCGGCCCGGGCTGAGGAAGAACTCAGAAGGTACAAAACGCAGCCGGTGACTGCCCGCTTCCTGATAGTGGTTCCAAAGAGTGCGGGCGGTGGTGCCGTTTTCGTAAAGCAGCACAATACGCACCGGACCGGGTTGCCGGACGGCATAGTGGATATCGAAAGCCAGCCCTCCATCCGGGGAAGGCTCGTGGCCCAGCAGCATCCCTACTTCGTTGGCACCGATTGGCGGGTCAGCAGGGGGCAGCAGGCCATCGAGTGGCTGTAGCCCTTCGCTGTCGAGGAGGTGCTCCGTGACTTCCGGGGGCGTGCACAGCCAGTTTTGCATGACGCTGGCGTAAACCGACCGAAAGTCCACCGAAAAGAGTGGATCGCCATACTGATCGGTATTGTCCAGATCAGGGGCTTCGCCCAGGAAATCGCTGCCCAGCCCATCACCAAAGAGCAGCATGGGCGCGCCCGTACCATGGTCTGTCCCGGCTGAGCCATTCTCATAAATGGTGCGGCCAAACTCGGAGAAACTCATGGTCAGGACATTCTCGCTATGCCCGGAAGCGGCCAGATCAGCATAAAAAGCCTCTACACTGCTGCCCACCCAGTCTAGCAAATTGGGGTGGAAATTCGCCTGATTGCTGTGGGTATCAAAGCCATCGATGCTTACCATAAAGACCTTGGTGCCCAGGCTGCCTTTGATCATGCGGGCGACGATCGCCATTTGTTCAGCGAGGTAGTTGTCAGGATAGCCCACCTGATTGCTGCCATCGTTGTACGCCCGCTGAATGGACTCCGAATAACGGAAGGCGCTGTTTGCCACCTGCCGCACGTACCGCAGTTCGCGCTCGAAAGGCTGATTGCCCAAATTGCCCGACTCGTAAAGCGTACCGGTTTGTGCAATCTGATAAAACTCCGCCGGATTGCTGATCGCCAGCGCATAATTAGCCGAATCACTGCGGAAGATCATATTAGGCTGCACCCCAATCTGCAGGGCAGGCGGGATAACCGGCGGTGCGCTTAGAAAAGCAGGCAGGTCCTGCTCCAGCCAGCGCCCCATCCAACCGGTATTGACCACCTCACTGCTATCGGAAGCGGAAGCCCAGATATCGGAGGAGCGGAAGTGGGAATAATTTTGTTGCGGATAGCTGACGTTGTGCACCACCTTCATGCGCCCATCTTCCCAGAAAGGCTGCAGCCCGAGTAGTTCGTTCGGCATGCCATAATCGTCGGACAGCGCCCAAAGTCCATTTTCGGGTACGGCAAGGGTAGGCCGGATGTTGTAATAGGTGTCATTGCCACGGAGGATGACCGTATTCAGCCCATCGTTGCCCCCTTTGAGACGCAGGAGGACCAGCACGCGGTCGCCGCAGTTCGTATTCGACAGTCCCGCCAGCATAGGCCCCGGTGCAAAGGCGCTCACCGGGTAACCACTCAGCGTCAGGGCACCGCCCAGCGCAGCCAGGCCGGTCATTTTCAGGAAATCCCGCCTGCCCCATTCCTGATGCATATTTTCGTGGGCTTCGCCATCCTGCAAACGGGTGCCTTTTTTGCGCTCCAGGTAGCGTTTGGCCTTGGGGTGGTAGGTATCGTGGTGATCGTGCTTTGCCATTATTCAGAGGTTAGTTGAGCTGCCATTCCGGGAGGCGGACCAGGTGAACAAATAGGTTGACAATCTGCCAGGGCACAGCACCGTAGTACAGGCTCCAGGTGCCGTCCTCAAAGTAATTGTCGGGCACATCGCCTTTGAAGTACAGCGTTGCCACTTCCAGCAGGCGGTCTTCGAGCGGGCGGTTCAAAAAGAAAGTCGCCAGCGACTGCGTGATGACCGCCGGATCGGTTTCCTCCAGCCCCACCCGCTCGATAGCCATATCGCGCAGGCGGTCGAGGAACGCCTGTGAACCGGTCATGCTGTACAGCACATTCTCACAACCTGACCACCGCGCGGTAAGCGTATTCTCCGTCAGCCAGCTGTGGTGCTCCGGCCAGCCCGCCACGTCCACCGGGTTGAAGACTTCCTGCCCGAGATTGCCTGCCAGAAAAGTGAGGTACCCAACGAGGTCTTCATTGTAATCTTCTTCCCAAATGCCGCCCGTCCTGCGAATGACGCCAACCAGGGCTTCCAGCGGGCTGCGCACCCGGGCATTGATGAAGCGCTGCTCGTAGAAATGCTCGCTTTGGAAAAGCTGCCGCAGCACGGGCATGATTTCCCAGTTGTTGTCCCGGAAAGTCTGCGCCATACCTTCCACAATGACCGGGTCGGGCTCTTCATAGACATAAAAGCGATAAAGCTTACTGCAGATGTAATTGGCCACCTCCTGCGAACGCAGCGTAAAAATAAGCTCATGCACATCGTCGTACCCCCAGTTGCCCGCATGCCCGAAGATGGTTTTGGAGGTATTGTCGTAAAGGTTAGGATCAAAATTAACGGTAGGGTCACAGGAATACATATTCACCCGCCAGCCGGTCAGGGCGCGGGCTACCTCTACGATATCGTTTTGGGTGTAGCCATTGCCCTCGCCCATCGTGAAGAGCTCCATGAGTTCGCGGGCGTAGTTTTCGTTGGGCTGCTCTGCGATATTTTGATTGCCATTGAGAAAGGTGAGCATGGCTGGGTTAACGCCCATTTCTTCCACGAAAGTGCGGAAATTGCCAAATGCCCGCCGGTGCAGCAAGTCGTAATAATGCCACATAAAGGAGTTGCAGGCATAATCATTCTCGCGGGTCACAAAGTGGTTGTGCCAGAACAATGCCAACTTGGACCGTACGCTCTCGGTAGCCATTTCCCGGATCCAGCGTCGAAAGAAGGCGCTCTTGACTTCAAAATAAGTCTGCATATCGTCATCCGGGTAATCATCGTAAGCCCAGTTGGCCCAGTAGGGGGCGTCGGGAGCAGGCAGGTTGGCGGCCCCATCGAGCAGTTGGTCGGCCAGCGCCTGAGGCGAAAGCGACAGCCCTGCAGTGACCGTGTTATGAGCGGCTCCGAAACCCAGGCGGGCATAAAGGTGCTGCACCCGTTGTTCGTTCCAGGGCTTTTCCGCACTCGGCTGATAGGGCGCTAATGAATCTGGCATAATGGCTGGTATTGAATCGCAATTCCTAAAATTAGCAAAAACCCAACGATTATTTTGTAACTTTCATGGAGCAAAGTATCTGAACCTTGAAGACATACATCTTACCTTTATTCCTATTGCTGCTTTCCACGGTAGCAACCACCGCTCAGGAGCTGCTTTTTGAAGAGGACTTCAATAGCTGCGGCCTGAGTAGCAACTGGACGGTCAACCTCACCGGCAACCCGGATGCGGCCTGGTCCGTTGGACTGCCCGAAAATGAAAACAGCGATGGCAGTACTATCGACGGTAGCTGCATGCTGATCATGGACGATGACGCGACGGGTGAGAATAGCCCCGCCTGGACGCTCCAACTGGAATCCCCGCCGTTCGATGCCACCGGCTGGTCGCGGGTAACCCTCTACGCCGATGTCCACTTCCGGAATTACGATGGGCTCGATGCTTTTGACCTCCTGGCTTTCGATGGTAATGAATGGCAATTGCTCCGCCGCTTTCAGGGCGTGGAAGGGCAGACCGGGACGCAGTTCTCGGAATTCCTACCGGTAGAATTAGACCTCACCTTCTATGCCCACGATGCCCTGCAAATTGCCGTCCGCTACGACGATGGGGGCACCTGGGGCTGGTGGGCCGGCATCGACAATATCCGGGTGGAAGGCACCGGCAGCGGCACCCCTGTCCTTCTGGAAACCTTCAACGAATGCGCCCTCCCCGATGGCTGGCTCAATGAAAACCTAAGTGGCCCGGCGGGATGGTCGTTCGGAATGGTGGACAACGAAAATGCCGGCGCCAACAACAGCATCAACGGCTCCTGCATGGCATTCTTTGATGACGATGGACTGGGCGAAGATGCCCCCTTTTCCAAAGCCCTTCTGCTAAGCCCGATCATTAACGGGCTGGAATTTTCGGAATACCGCCTCGAATTCGATGCCGTCATCCGGCAATACACGGACCTGGAAAGCCTTTCGGTGGGCCTAAGAGATGAAGCGACCGGCGAGACAGCCTGGGCACAAGCCTATCTCGAAGATCAGGGCGGTCCGCTGTTCGACAATTCCGTTCAGCTGGTGGTTGACCTGTCCGAATACCGTAGCCCACAGATGCGCCTCGCCTTCCTCTACGACGATGGCAACGGCTGGGGTTGGTGGGCCGCGCTGGACAATATCAAACTGATCGGCGAAGGCAGCACCAATGACCTTTGCGAGAACGCCATTACATTAGAACTTGACGCCCCCTGTACGCCCGGCAACAATCAGGGCAGCGTCTACACCGGACCCGATGCCTGTACCCCGCCCGGCATAGGCAGCCTTTGGTACCAATACCACGCAGCGGGCAGTCAGTGGGTACACCTGCGCACCTTTGCCGGGTACAACGATGCGGTCACCATCTTCACCGGCGATTGCACCTCCCCGGTACTGCTCACCTGCACCGACTATGATGCACATGGCTTTACCGGAGAAGACTTGTACTTTGAAGCCACAGCAGGCGCCACCTACTTTATCCGGGTACACGGTCAGCGCGCGGAGTTTGGAGTGCCCCGCGGCCCGCACTGCATCCAACTGGCCAACGATGGGCCGCCCCCGCCCCCACCGGCTAATAACGACTGCGCCAATGCCTTACCGCTGGAAGCCGATGGTGATTGTGTGGCCGGCAATAACTACCACGCCACCTTTGAAGGGCCGGTCCCAAGCAGAAACAACAAAGCACAGGCCGACATCTGGTTCCGCTTCACCCCGGAAGATGGAACGCCACTGCGCATCCAATCCCAAGCCGATTTTGCCGATGTGCTCACCGTCTACCGGGGCAGTTGCGTAGCGCTGGAAGAGGTCGCCTGCAATGAACTGGGGCAGGAACTCTTCCTCGAAGCCCCCGAAGCCGGCACGACCTATTACCTGCAGCTCAGCGGTTTCTTTGCCACCCTTGAAGGCACCTGCTGCGTAAAAATCGAAGCTGCCCCTCCCGAACCACCGGCAAATGTGCTCTGCGGCACCGCCCTCGATCTGGAGCTGGGCGATGACTGCACTACTGTAGAACCGGCCGGGGCAGGCTTTTCCGGACCTTTGTCCTCCTGCGCACTCGGGCAGTCCGATGCCGTTTGGTATGCCTTCACCGCACCGGGCACTGGCTCGGTGGCTTTTGACCTGGAAAGCGATTTTGTGGCTACGTTAAGCGTTTTCAGCGGCAGCTGTGGTAACCTCGAAGAAATTTACTGCGCCACGGCCCCCGATGCCTGCACCCATACCAACCGCCTCAGTGGGCTCACCCCTGGTCAGCAGTACTTCCTGCGCCTCGGAGTCAACAGCAGCCTCACAGGCTGGGCGGGAGCAGGTACGGCCTGCCTGCGGGTGGACGAAGCAAGCGGGGCACCTGATGCCGCCCCCCTATCCCTTTTCGCCAATCTGGAATGCTTTGGCAACGGGCGCGCCTTACTGCTACTGGAAGCCACCGGTGGCTCCGGCGGTTATACCTTTACCGGCGCTCCGGATGGCAGCCTGCTTGACGATGGTATCGCTTACTTCGCGGAAGTAACGGATGAGGCAGGGTGCAGCGCGGTGATCTCCGGTACGATCAACTGCCCCGCTACCTGCCCTCTGAATGTGGAAATTGAAATTTTGGAAGAAAACGACTGCCCCAACGACTTCAACGCTGTCCTGCAAGTGGCAGCATTGGGTGGTTCCGACAGCCTGCGTTATACCTGGCAAAACGGATATGACGGCCCTCTGCTCACTCAGGCTATGAACGGCAGCTACCGGGTGACGGTCACCGACCTGACCAACAATTGCACGGCCATAGCCGCTTACGAAATTGGGGAAATTGCACCAATTGCCGTGGGAGTCCTGGAACTCAGCCCGCCGTCCTCCGGAGGTATGGATGGCAGCATTTCGGTAACAGTTATCGGCGGCACCCCGCCTTATCTGTACGAGTGGTCATTGGATGGCGAATTTGTTTCCAATGCCGCCAATCCACAAAATCTAAGTGCCGGCGTTTACCAGTTGCACATTACAGATGCCAATGGCTGTACCTTCAGCTCTGAGGATATTGAGCTGGGCACGCCTTCGACCACCCTTTCGGAGCCTATGCATGCCCGCATCAACGTTTATCCCAACCCGAACCGCGGCCTCTTCTACGTAGATGCGGAGAATTTACCCGCTCCCGTCACTCACCTGGAGGTGTACACTGCTTCCGGGCAGTTGGTCCGGCGCGTGGAAATCGGCGACAACTGGCAACCGCCCTATGCCGTTGACCTTTCGGGCAGCAGCACGGGGCTGTACCTGCTCCGGGTGTTTACCGAAGCAGGCATAGCTCAAAGAAGGGTAATAGTGGGGCGGTAGATTTTGGTTACCGCACAATCGTCACCGGAAGTACCTCGCCAGACTCAGTGCGCATCCAGTACCGGCCTGCGGGTAAGGCATCGACATCCACGGAGGTCACCTTAGCCTCCAATGCTATAGTTTGAAGCCATTGCCCTGTGGCATTGTACAATTGCAAACGCTGTGGCAATAATTGACCGTAGGACCTAATCCAAATACGATCGCGGGCCGGATTGGGGAACAGGGAAATTTTATTGCCCAGGGAAAGGCCTGTTGATCCACTGCTGATCAGCACCACCTCCTCACAATAAGTATGTTCCCCCCAGTCATTAGCTGCCGTGAGGCAAACCGTGTAGGTGCCGGGTGCAGCATAGGTGTGCTCCGGGTGCTGCTCCGTACTGCCTTGCCCATCGCCGAAGTCCCAGGTCCAGCTAGTGGGGGTATTGGTGGAGATATCCGTAAAAACAGCCTGTAGTTCGGCCGTTTCGTAGGCGAAGGCGGTTGCAGGCGTGAAGTCGGGCAGTTCGGATACCATTACATTTTGAACGGTGTTGGTGATGATAGGCGGATTGAAGTCGAAGTAAATGCCAGCGGTATTTTCAACTAGGGTATTTTCGTCCAGCCCGGGCAGGATTTCGATTTCAAACTGCACAAAGCCGTGGCTTTCCGGTTCATTGGTGGTGCTGTCGGGCAGCAGGATGTCCCGGAAGTGAAATTCCAAACGGCCATCTTCGTACAGTATGGCCTCGTAGGGATGGCTGCTGCTGCCTGGCACAAAGGTGGCCCAGTCGAGGTCTTCCGATAGCTGATCGCGCAGAACCACATTGAAGGCGGTATCGGTACCCGTATTCTGAAAACGGATGGTGTACAGCAGGGGCTCCTCAAAAAGGGTATAGTTTTGAGTAAAAGGCGGTTGTTCCGAACGCGCCGGGTGCACCTGCTTGTCATTGGGGTCATACGCACAATTGATGATGGAAGTGAACCCAAAAGTCGCTGCGGGCAGGGGTTCACCTATGGCATTATAGGGCACTACGCCCACCTGAATATCCAGGGGCGAACCGATAAATTCCACTCCGGCAATGACCATGCTCAACGCTACGGAGCGGCTCTCTCCCGGCTGCAGGCCTTCAAAATCCCAGAACAGGGTATCGCCTGACGACTGAGCGGGCACGGGCGTAGCTTCCACCAATTCGGCCAGCTCATTGAGTACCAGGTAGGCCCGTCCATCGAAAGGCCAACAGCCGTCATTGGTGTAATTAAGCCAAAAGGGCACGGTAAAGCCGCAGCGGGTGGGCGCAGAAGCCAGCGTTATGCCTGCTTCGGGCTCCTCGGTATTCGGGCTTACGCCAAATTCCAGGCTGTCAATGGGCGTGCCGTCGAAGGTGATTTCGTAGCTCTCGGGGGTGGTAGTCAGGGTCCAGCATGCTTCGAGCTGGGGGCTGATGTTGTAGGTGCCTTCTGCCCCGTATACGGTAAACCGCCCTTCCTCATCTGTGAAGACCGCCAGTGCTTCAGGCTCTATCGTGATTGGAAAACGGTCGAGGAGGACCTCCTGTGTGTCGCGCTGCCCATTGGCATTGATATCAAAGAAAACCTGCCCGGAAACGCCCACGTCGTTGGCCAGATTATAAGAGACAATGATACGGTCGATACCGCCATTCGGAGGGGTCTCAGCACTACCGACAATATCCAGGTCGCCATCGCCATCCATATCCACTACTTCGAAGCCCCGAACGGCTATAGCTGTATTTGGGATCGGGACCGGAGATAAAAAATTGCCACTACCCTGCCCCTTCAGCCACTGCATTGGAAAATCCTGATAACCCGAAGTGACGATATCCTGAACGCCATCCCCATCGTAATCCGTCAGTGTGAACTTTTCCATAGCCGGGCCCCCAACGTAGATATCCTGCTGCGCCCCCAAATAGCCGCCCCCTGTACCTGGCCACCAGGCAATCCGGTCTTCTCCCCCAAAGCTGTTATCCGCAGAAACGATGATATCCATTAAGCCGTCCTCGTTCAAATCAGCGGCCTGTGCATAGAGCGCCGTTGTTATGTTCGTGGTCAGGGTATGAAGGTTGTAAAAATTCCCTCCTCCCAAATTAATCCGGTAATCGATCACCGGGTAATCGCCTTTGCAAACGACGATATCGGTAAGCCCATCGCCATTTAGGTCCGTAGGGAGGACATCCAGTACCCCTTCCACTTCTTCCCAAAGAAGGATGTAGTCTCCCCAACTACTGCCATTATTCGGCACCCAGCCTACGTAGCCGGTAGGCTGGCCATTGTGGCTCGGAGAGGCCCAGAGCATATCGAGGTCACCATCACCGTCCATGTCTGCCATTTGAAGGTCCCGCTTGAAAAAATAACCGCTCTCGAAAGGGGGTGTTTCGGTAAAGGTGCCATCCGTATTGTTGATGTAAACGCAATAGATGCTTTGGTTAGTCGCATTGTCCTGCACACTGCCTGCGAGGACATCCGGCCAGCCATCGTTGTTGTAATCAAAAACAGCAATACTGGCAGGTTCAAAATTATGCCTTCTGGCAATCAGCCTGGGCTGCGAATACCCCTGGCCCTCATTTCTAACCCAAACCAGGGCATCGCTGCCACCGGAGCCCACGGCAATATCCGGCCGGCCATCCTGGTCAAAATCAGCAACTACAGGGATGCCAACCTTGTATACCCCAAGTTCTACGAGTGCGGGCGGGGCAAACGCTCCATTGCCTTCAGAGGCCAGCCAAAGCAGGGCTTCCTTCGGAGGGGCCGAGCTGTTAATTCCATAAAGGATGTCCGGGAAACCATCTCCATTGAGGTCGGGCAGGTCTAGAAAGCGCTGATAAGCGGCATAATCCTGCAGCTTGATGTCTGGCCCGAAATGACCGGTACCATCGTTTTGGAGCCACCCTACTTCGCCGTAACGGTGGCAGGAAGCAAGGTCAAGATCGCCATCACCATCCATATCCGCAGTCTGCACATAGTAGCTACCGTAGGCGGGCAGCAGGGTATCAGGTGTGGAAAAGGTACCGCCGCCCAGATTGCGGAAAAGGGTCAGCCCGGCACCACCTTCGTCTTCAATGCGGTTGGAACAAACGATGTCTGGCAGGCCATCCCCATCAAAGTCTCCGGTAACGACCGAATTAGGGCCCAAATGAATATCATTGATAACCTGAAAATCAGCAAAAGTGCCATTGCCCAGGTTCTCATGCCAGCAGAGGCGATGGTCGGAATGAGCGGCGACCACAACGTCCTGATCACCATCCCCATCCAGGTCTTCTGCATGCACGCTATTGGCACTATTGTGATCAGCGCTAAGGAGCTGAGCATCGCCGAAGGTGCCGTCACCCTGCCCGGGCAGCCAGGATACACCCTGAGATTCTCCGACAAGGGCATCGGTTTGCCCGTCACCATTGAGGTCGGCAAGGTAAAGGTCTGTCACAAGCCCGGCGTCATAAATGATCGTGGGCGGCCCGAAGGTACCATCGCCATTATTAAAGTGAATGCCGAACCCTGCCTGGTAGGAAGCAAAAAGCAAGTCTTCGTCCCCGTCGTTATCCATATCGAAGCTGGTCAGGGAGCGGTAAAGCCGGTCCGTAAAGTCAATGGGGTTTTGATGGCCGAAGGTGCCATCCTCAAGCTGCGGGAGCCAAAACAGGCGCTTATCGGTAGCACAAATGACGTCGGTTCGGCCGTCCCCGTCTACATCTGAGCCAATACTGAATTGGACATTACCGACTTCATCAAAAAGGTCGATAGCCGGGGCATACTGAGCGTGCAGGCCCAGAGTCAGGAAAAGGCCTGCTACAATTAACTGGAGTTTATTCATCGCCTGTTTGGGTTTAGAGGGTGCTGTTGGGGGTGCGCTACATACTTCGCTTAGTGAGGGCATTTCCCCGGGCTGATACGGAAGGAAAAAAGCTTGAAAAGTGTTTATGCTTTTACGACGTCTGCTCAAAAGACAATCGTGATGGCCTACCGATCCTCCCATTGATTGGCAAACATCCTCCATACCGCATCGGTTTTGATTGGGTTGGCCGTAATCGTTACGGGTTCTTTGCGGACGGGGTGCACAAAAGACATAGACCGGCAGTGCAGGTGGATAGACCCATCGGGGTTGGGATTAGGCGCACCGTACTTCAAATCACCCCGGATCGGGCAGCCGATACGCGACAGTTGTACCCGGATTTGGTGCGGCCGGCCGGTCAGCGGATTGACTTTGATGAGATGATGATTGCCTACTTCGGCGATGAGCTCGTAATCGAGCTCTGATTTTTTAGCATCTTTATTGCGGGGGCGCACGGACGCATGCGCCACGTTGCGGGTACGGTCTTTGTCGATATAATGTACCAGGTGCCCCTCAAGGGGGTCAGGCCGGTCTTCCGTGATTGCCCAGTAAGTTTTCTGAATTTCCCGCTCTTTGAAGAGGGCATTCATTCGGGCCAGTGCTTTGCTGGTCCGGGCATAAATCACCACCCCGCTGACCGGGCGGTCAAGGCGGTGAACGGTGCCCAGAAAAACCGCCCCCGGCTTATTGTAACGGTCTGCGATATATTGCTTCACGAACTCGCTCATGGGCTTATCTTCCGTGATATCGCCCTGCACAAGAATCCCTGCCGGTTTATTGACAGCAATCAGGTGGTTATCCTCAAAAAGTACTTGTAATCCTTGCATATTGCCTTTCTAATTCTGGGACGAAGGTAAGGAACGATTAGTGAATAACTTCATCATTTTCTGTTTCCCCATCTATTGCACTACCAGCTTCAGGAAAATTGAATAGGCTGGAAGACCCTGCGCCCACACTTATGATAGACCGCATAGCATCCTCGGGGCGGGTGTTCACATATTTCACATCTTCCTTTTTCATGTGGAAGACAAAGCCGTTCGTTGGATTGGGGCCGGTGGGGACAAATACGGTCACATAGCCGTTCTCCAGCTCATCATCCGTAACAAAGCCTGTCATCAAAGTGCCACTGCCAAAAGGATCGGCGAGTACGACCTGAGAAAAAGGCACCTTTTTGCGCCCGATGAACTGCCGTACGGTTTCGCGAAGGACGTTGTAGAAGGGCAGGCTCATCAACCAGCGCTGTTCAAAGCTGGTAACCATTTTGCTCCCCGAACTTGTACGCACGACGAGCCCCAGAATAAAGAAAAGGGTCAGAACGATTGCCAGCGCCATGAAATCGAGGAACCACCCCGGCAACTCATCCGAAAAAGGCAATAAAGCCCGGACCGGGGAAGCCATGTTGGTCATGAAATTGACAAGTAACCGGACCAGGAAGAAAAACAGGGTCAGCGGTAGAATCACCACCAACCCCCCAATGAAAGTTGTTGCGAAAAATCGGCGCAGGCGTTTAAAAATCCGCATATAGCGGTGGGACCGCCTGCGTACCTTTTCGGAGGGTTCAATCATGCGTTATGCGTTCGTCTGATATTGTTGTTCATAATAAGCCTGATAGGCTCCGGAAGTCACCCGCTCCATCCAATCGGTATTTTCTAAGTACCATTGTGCGGTTTTGCGCAGGCCTTCTTCGGCCTGAATGCTGGGTGCCCAATTGAGCTCATTCATCAGCTTGGTGGCATCGATTGCGTAGCGGCGGTCGTGGCCCGGCCGGTCTTTCACAAAAGTGATCAAGGCACGGGATTCGCCCTGCTTGCGCCCCAGCAGGTCATCCATCAAATCGCAAAGCTGGTGCACCAGGTCAATGTTTTTCCACTCGTTATTGCCACCGATGTTGTACGTTTCGCCATTTTTGCCTTCATGGTAGATGAGGTCGATGGCGGCAGCATGATCTTCCACCCAAAGCCAGTCCCGGGTGTATTTACCATCACCGTAAACCGGTAGGGGCTTACCGTGGCGGATGTTGTTGATCATCAACGGCAACAACTTTTCCGGAAACTGATAGGGGCCATAATTGTTCGAACAGTTGGAAATCACAATTGGCAGTCCGTAGGTGTGGTAATAGGCCCGCACGAGGTGGTCAGAGCTGGCCTTGGAAGCCGAATAAGGCGAGCGCGGGTCATAAGCGGTCTCTTCGGTAAAGAAGCCGGTCTCGCCCAGCGTGCCATACACCTCATCGGTGGAAATATGATAAAAACGCTTACCTGAGAAATCGCCCCAGTGTTGTTTGGCCGCATTGAGCAGCACCATCGTACCCACGATATTGGTCTCAATAAAGCTCATAGGGTTTGCGATAGAGCGGTCTACGTGCGACTCTGCTGCAAGGTGAATCACGCCGTCAAAGTCATAGGAACCAAAAAGCTCCTGCATAGCGCTGGCATCCGTGATGTCGGCCTTGACAAAAGTATAATTTTCAGCCCCTTCAATATCTTTGAGGTTTTCGAGGTTGCCCGCGTAGGTCAGGCTATCGAGATTGACGATGTGGTAATCCGGATATTTGCTGACCATCAGCCGAACGAGGTGCGACCCAATAAACCCGGCACCACCGGTAATGAGGATTGTGGTTGACTTAGACATGTTCTTTGGTTTTGATTTGCGGTACAGTGGTTCGGTGTGTTTGTGGACGTTGGACGACAAAGTTAACGAATTCTAACGGCTGTTGCCAGTCCTGATGCGAGTGATTTTTCTACCTTTGCATGCAGATCAGAAACCCTCTACTTATGCGTACGTATTTTTGGCTCTTTTTGTTGCTGCCCTTCATGGCTACAGCACAGGAATATGGAGAATTTGACCTCAACCGGGGCAACGGTATCCTCTTCAACCTCAGCTACGCTTACCACTCCCCGGGCGGCGACCTGGGCAAACGCTTCGGCGACCACTTCAGTGTGGGCTCAGGTTTGGAGTTCATCACCGACAAGGGCAACTGGATTTTCGGGCTGGGCATGAATTATCACTTCGGTAATCAGGTAGGGGAAAACCCTTTATTCGGTTTGCAGAACGATCAGGGTGGCATCATCGGCAACAACCGTGGCTACGCGGACATACAACTGAGAATGCGGGGCTACTACATTGGCGGGCATGCGGGTAAGCTGATCCCCCTGGGTTTCGCTAATCCGCGTTCGGGGCTGCGGATAACCGTGAGCGCCGGGCTACTACAGCATAAGATCCGGATACAGGATGACCCCCTGAGTTTTGTGCCGCAGCTCGATGAGCAGTACAAAAAAGGCTACGACCGCCTCACCAACGGGCTGGCTTTCACCGAGTTCATTGGCTACCAGCTGCTGAGTACTAATAAACGGATCAACTTTTTTGCCGGGCTGGAATTCACCCAGGGTTTCACGATGAGCCGCCGGTCATTCGACTTTGCCACCCGTCAGCAAGACACCGCCGAGCGCCTGGACCTGAACTTCGGCTTCCGGGTAGGCTGGATCCTGCCCTTTTACGTGGGCGAACGGGCTTCTGAAGAAATCTACTACTAATGGCGTTGTACACCATTGGGATTTACCTCTATGGCTTTGCTTTACGCCTGGCTGCGCTGTTGCACCCCAAAGCCCAAAAATGGGTACAGGGCCGGCAAAACTGGGCAGACCATCATCGTCAGCTGCGGGCTGCTTTGCCCAAAGACCGGGATCTGTTCTGGTTCCATTGTGCCTCTCTGGGTGAGTTTGAACAGGGCCGGCCACTAATCGAAGCCCTCAAACAACGTACCAACCCGCCGCTCATACTCCTGACGTTCTACTCTCCTTCCGGGTATGAAGTCCGGCGCAATTACCCAGAAGCCGATGCGGTAACTTACCTTCCATTGGACACACCGGCACAAGCCCGGGTATTCCTGGAAATCTGGCAGCCGCAGCTCGCGGTATTTGTGAAGTACGAGTTCTGGTTCAATATGTTGCGGCAGTTGCAGCAAAAAGAAGTCCCTATTCTCCTTATCTCTGGCTTATTCCGGCCGGGGCAGGTGTTCTTCAAACCATTCGGTGGCCCGTTCCGCCGCCTGCTCAAGGGCTTCGGGCACCTCTTCGTCCAAAATGAAGCTTCGGGCCAGCAGTTAGAACAAGCAGGCATCACCCGCTATACCGTTGCCGGCGACACCCGGATCGACCGGGTCCAATCCATTGCTGACGGTGCTCCTGCCATTCCCATTGCGGCAGATTTTTGCCAGTCGGCACCCGTGCTCGTCGCAGGCAGTTCCTGGCCGGAAGATGAAGCCTACCTCCTACCCTACATCAACCAGGAACTACCGGCAGCATGGAAAGTCATTATTGCACCGCACGAAATTGCAGAAGCGCACCTGCAGCGTATCGAACAACAACTCAGCCTTACCGTGGTACGCTACGGCAAGGTAGAAGGGCATCCGGAAAAGCTCCACGCTGCACGGGTGCTGCTCATTGACAACATCGGTATGCTGTCTGCCCTCTACCAATACGGGCGTATTGCCTACGTTGGCGGGGGCTTTAAGACGGGGCTCCACAACACCCTTGAGCCTATCGCCTTTGGCCTGCCGGTGCTATTCGGGCCCCGTTACCACAAATTCGAGGAAGCCCGCTACCTGGTAGCGCAGGGAGGCGGGTTTGTCATTGAAAATGCGGACGCCCTGTCTGAGGCGCTCGAGAAATTACAGCGCCCGGAAGCCTATCAGGAAGCCTCGGCCAAAGCGCTGCAATACATACAGCAAAATCAGGGCGCTACCCAAAAAGTACTGTCCTGGATTGAAAGTGCCGGTTTATAACCTTTCGTTGCCTGTTCTTTTTTGAAATTTGTCAAAGCAGCTTCGGCTATAGGTTTGTCCTCCCTAATTTCTATATTTGCTGTTCACCCAAATGATCGCATCAGCGGCGTAGAAACTGCATCGACCTACTAGAGATTATGACTTCTAACCTTCTGGCTTTTGAAGCCTTCGAACAGCAGAACATCCTGGTCATTGGCGACGTGATGATTGACCGCTACCTGACGGGCAGTGTAGATCGCATTTCGCCGGAAGCACCGGTGCCCGTTGTCCGGCTTACCGGGCAGGATGACCGGCTGGGCGGTGCTGCAAATGTTGCTCTTAACCTCAGAGCCCTGGGGGCCACGCCCTATCTGTGTTCCGTCATCGGAGACGATGACAACGGTGCCCGCCTGCGCAGCCTGCTGCCGGGAGTGCAACTCTCTGACCGTGGGCTGGTACAGTCCGGAGAACGGCGGACAACGGTCAAGTCCCGGGTCATAGCCGGCAATCAGCACCTGCTCAGGGTAGACGCTGAAGATACCCACATCCTTTCTGAACGCGAACAGGAAAACCTGTTGCAGCAAGTGGCAGAGCTACTGGAACAGAAAGAAATCCATGCCATTCTTTTTCAGGATTACAACAAAGGAGTGCTGTCCTATTCGGTCATCCGGGCCGTCATTCTGGAAGCCATCAAGCGGGACATTCCTACCGCGGTGGACCCTAAGTTCGACAACTTCTGGTCTTATAAGCACGTCACGCTATTCAAGCCCAACCTGAAAGAAATCCGCGCACAGATCCCTTTCGACATTCAGCCTACCCTGGAAGACCTGGACCAAGCAGCCAACTACCTGCGTGGTAAACTCGGCAACCCCTACAGCTTGGTGACCCTTTCCGAACGGGGCATCTACCTGAATAACAAAGGGCAGGGCCAGACGATACCCACCTACCCCCGGTCCATCACGGATGTCTGCGGCGCAGGCGATACCGTATTTGCAGTGGCCGGGCTCGGGCTTGCGATAGGCCTGCCGCTCGATGAGATTGCCCGTCTGGCTAATCTGGCAGGCGGACAGGTTTGCGAACGTGTCGGTGTGGTCCCCGTTGACCGGGTACAGCTACGGGCAGAGTATGCTCAGCTTCTTCAAAAGGGGGAGATTTCGTAATCTGGATTGCCAAAGGAAGGATTGCGCTGGTTTTGAGCATAAATTTATTCTACATTGTTTATTGCATTTACGCCCTGACCATCAAAGCCAGCAGAAACATCCTTTGTTATTACGTTACTATAAACCCCTAGATAAGCTATGAAAAAAACGTTTACCCTAATTTGCTTTTCGTGGTTCAGCAACCTGATGCTATTTGGCGCGATCCCCTTCTGGGAAGTCCACTTTGAAACAGGCTTACCCAACGGGTGGTCGGTTGAAGATGCTTCGGGCAACGAAGTTTTTTGGAACCACTGCGATAATTTTTCTGAATGCCTGACCGGACAAGGCCCTATTAATGGTTTTTTCTCCACCTCTGCTGAGGATGGCTTCATGTTGCTCAATTCCGGTGCTGCCGGCCCCCTGCCCGGTGCCGGGCATGTCAGCCGCATGCGGAGCAGCAGCGTTGATTGCTCCGCCCATGAGCGGGTCTTTGTTCAGTTTCAGACCAGCATAGCAACCGACAACGAAGCCGCCTTCCAGAAAGCAATCCTGCGCGTGATCACTCCGCAAGGTGCATCTACGTTCCGCCCCTTCCCCACCCTGAAGCGCAACGAGCAGCAGCTCGCCCCGAATCCCAATATCGCCCCTGGCCGGCCGTATGTGGTCACCTTTGATATTACCAACCTGGCTGCTGGCCAGCCCTCGGTAGAACTGGAATGGGAATGGGCCGCCAATTACGAATTTGCATGGATGATAGATGATGTGATCCTGACCGAAAACCACCCTGCCGAGCCGGATCACGCTGTATTCTTCGAGCCCTTCGAGTTTGGGGATAATGGCTGGACCTCCAATGTCCTCTTTTTTAGTGAAAGCGACTCCACCTGGCAATGGCGGGCTGGTGGCGATGCCAGCCGTGGCCTTGGTGCCGACCGCAGTGCGCTCGGCCCGGATTTCTTCATCCATTCCCAAACAGCAGTAGACGGGGCGATGCTCTTCGATGCGGACTACTACACCACGCTCGGAGAAGAGCCTGCACAACAGTTTCACCTGTGCGAGCTTATCTCGCCGGTCATAGACCTCAGTACGGCGGAGAAACCACTGGCGCTCTCCTTCCATCAGCTGGCGTGGCTGGGCAATACCGCTTTCAGTGCCCCGTCCTCCCCCGAAGGCACCCGGTTTATCACCTCTTTCGCCTACAGCACAAATGGGGGCAGCAGCTGGAGTCTGCCACAGGGGGTCAACCCTTACCTCACACCCGTTACCAGCGCCAATGGTGATCAACTTCCTCCCTATGACAACCGGGAATACTTTCCGCTCCCCGACCTGGAAGGCGTAACGGAATTTCGCATCAAATTCACCTGGGCGGGCGACTTTTACTTCTGGGTATTAGACGATATTGCGCTGGAAGAACGCCCGGACAGCGACCTGCGGACCAACCCGAATTTCTTTGCCCGGTCCCCTAATCTAAAAACGCCGGCAAGTCAGTTACTTGACATACCGCTGCAATCAGACCTGCAGAATATTGGTAGCCAAAACGCCACCGTTGTGACCCGCAGTTTCCACCTGGAAGCAGCGGGCGGAAGTACCCCGCTTTTCTCCGTAACCGAGCCTGTCGCCGAAGTACTCGAAGTCAATGCCCTTTACGAGAACACGCCCTTTGGCAATCTACTGGAAACAACCAGCCTCCCCGGTACCGGCACCTACACTGGCACCTACACCGCCGGGCATGAAGAGCCTGATCAACGTCCGGAAAACGATGCGGTAAGCTGGTCGTTTGAGGTTACAGATTCCACCTTTGCAAAAGAAGCCGGGTTCACGAGAGATATCGCCCCGGTAGAAGAAGTCGACTACACCTACGGCAACTGCTTTTTTGTCCCGAACGGGGATGGACTGTACGCCCGCTATGTAACCTTTGCCGTGAGCAACCCTTTACCTCTGGCTAACTCCAGCCGGGCGGTCAATGTCATCCTCCACGAATGGGCAGGCGATCTCAATGAAAACGACATAGCGGATGCCGAAGAGCTGGAAGAAATCGCAATCAACCTCTACCCTTTCAATGGTACAGAAGGGTTGGGGGAGATCACGCTCCCGGTTTCCTTTGAAGGGGCCGGTGTCCCACTGAAAGATAGCACCTATTACCTGATCAGTGTACGGTATAATGACCCTACGCCGCCCCTGCTGTTTATGCTCGCCAGCGACACTATTGACTACACTGCGACGGTTGCGGCGCACAATTCCACGCCCGGGCTTGTTCCACAGTATGCCAGTGTATTAGACATCGGCAACGATGGGGCGTTCAGCTTGCTGGGCTTTGGGTATGATATTGTCCCCCTGGTACGCCTCCATATTGGAAATTCTCCCATACTAACTTCCGCTCAGGAGGAGTCTCCGGAAACTCCTGCAATGACGGTAAGCCCCAATCCTGCGGATGCATACTTCCAGGTATCAATAGAAGGGGAATGGGCTGCAAAAGACGCCCGGTTATCTTTAATTGATGCCCGAGGGAAGACAGTTCTTATCCGGGAAATTGAGAATTCTGGTAATAAAAACTTTACATTTGCAGCTCATAAGCTCCCTTCTGGGTGGTATTCTCTAAAATTGGAGACTGCTGCAACCACATTTACCAAGCCCCTGGTTGTTCAACATTAATTTCTCTTTTGGAGAAGCTATTTTCTCTGAAAGCTATTTTAACATCAAATCACTTTACATACATGAATTTACGTAGACTAATTACATTCACTTTATTTATGATGAGCATGGGCGTATTCACGACCCTTTCTGCTCAAAATATTTTGCTTTCAGAAGACTTCGCCAACGGTATTCCTGCCGAATGGATGAATGAAGATGCCTCTGGTAACGGGGCCATATGGACCTGGTGTAATGATCCGGCTGCGGGCCAAGGCGATGGCTGCCCGGCGATCTGGAATGATCAGATCAACCAGCAAATGCCTTTTGCATCAGCTACGGCCACTAATGGTTTCATTACTGTAGACTCTGATGCGGCAGGTAACATCACACACACCAGTGAGTTAACCATTCCGTCACAGGACTTCTCAGCAGAGGATGCCGTATGGATTGAATTCCAAACGCACATTGGCGTCTTCACCTTTGCAGCAGAAGGCAATGCGATCCTCCGGGTCAGCAATGATGCCGGTGCCAACTGGGCTTCCTATGAAATATTTCCGGGCTTGACAACCGGCGAGCGCTGGTCGAGCAACCCGGAAGAAGTTACCATCAATATCTCAGATGTAGCTGCGGGCGAATCAGATGTCCTGATACAGTGGCAATGGACTGGTAGCTTTGAATACAACTGGAATATCGATGATATCGACATCTTTGACGCTGACCCTCGTCCAGCTAACGATATGCGCGTCAATAACTTCCATGCAGTTGCACCAAACTTTGCAACGCCTGCATCTCAGGTAACACCATTTGGATTCGTCGCTGATATTGAGAACCTCGGTGCTCAGGCGCAGCAGGATGCAACCCTGTCCGTTTCTATCAGCGGTGCCAGCGGTGATGTTTTCTCTGATGAACTGGTATACTCCATGGTGGGTGCGGACTCCGTGGCGGAGAACGTATTCTTCGAAAATGAATTCACCCCTGAGATGATGCCTGGTGCATACACTGGTCAGTATGAGCTGACTTTAGGTGAAGCTGATGCCAACCCCGAAGATAATGTTCAGAATTTCTCCTTCATCGTTACGGATACGCTATTTCAGCGTGACAGTGGCGAGGGCCTCGGTGGTACCCGTCCGGCTGATGATAACGACTTCAGCTACGGTAACGTATATTATGTAGCTAACGGCGAAAATCTCTTTGCCCGCTATGTGACCTTCGGCATAAGCAACTTCGACGAGGTAGCAGGTTTTGCTGTGTCTACATTGCTTTATGAGTGGTCTGGCGACCTTAATGGTGATGGACAGGCTGCCGGTGATGAACTGGAGGGGCCTATCGCATTCAACAGCTACGTTTTCACGGGTGAAGAGACAGGTCCTCTGGTAACTATCCCGATTGATCTTGACGCAAATTTCCCTGCGCTGAATGATGATACTTACTACATCATCGTAGTACAGTTTGCCCCGGAAGATGAAGATTCTGACCTATTCCTGAGCACAACTTCTGACATTGACTATTCTGCTTCCAATTTTTACCAGGACTCTGTAGGTAACAAAGCTGTCCCATACGTAGCACTGGATGTGAGCAACGTTGGCGAATTCTCACTGGTCGGCTTCGGTCTGGACAATATTCCGGTTGTTCGCCTTTCAGTCGGTTCAGCAACAAACAATACCGTTGCTCAACTGCCGGAAAACAGCCTTGCAATCATGCCTTCTCCTGCCAATACACAGTTCCAGGCTATCGTAAACCTGGAAACACCGGCACAGGAGGTAACGGCTACACTGTTCAGCGCGAACGGACAAGTGGTGGAAACCCGCAACCTGAGCAATATTCAGCAGACGACGCTGGACTACAACGTCAGCAACCTGCCCGCTGGTAACTACTACCTGCGCTTGCAGACCGAGCAAGGTATCCGTACCCTGCCCGTTGCTGTACAGCACTAATTGAGATCATCAAAACTCAATAAGGAATGCCCCGGTGGACACTTGTTCCGCCGGGGCATTTTGTTTGGTTACGAATGGCTGAACCGGTTACGGCTGTTGCGCTTCCCACACCGGGCTGCCTGCCCGCACTGCTGCAACGGCATTCCTAACCAAATCCACGGCCCGCTCAATATCTTCCGCCCGGGTAAAGCGCCCCAGACTAAACCGCAGGGAGCTGTGGGCTTCTTCTGCCGTGAGTCCCATCGCCCGGAGCACATGGGAAGGTTCTACTGATGCCGAGGTGCAGGCAGAGCCGGAAGACAGCGCCAGTTCCTGCCCAAAGCGCATCATGACGGTATCGGATTCGGTGAAGGGGAAAGCGATATTCGAAACATGTGGCAAACGATGCTCCGGATGCCCGTTGAGAAAAGCCCGGGGTACTTCCCTGAGCAGTTGTTGTTCCAGTTGGTCGCGCAGAGGTCGCAGGCGCTGAGCCTCTGCTTCCATTTGCGCCTTTGCCAAGGCAGCCGCTTTTCCAAACCCGACAATGCCCGGCACATTCAGCGTACCCGACCGAAGGCCCTGCTCGTGCCCGCCACCGTGCACCTGAGCAGCCACGCTCACCTTGGGCTGCCGGCGGCTTACATAGAGCCCCCCCACCCCTTTCGGGCCGTACATCTTGTGGGCAGAAAAAGCCATTAGGTGAACTCCGGCTTCCCGCGGATGGCAGGGTAGCTTGCCCACCACCTGTGTGGCATCGCTCATCAGCAGAGTGCCATGCTTGTCGCAAAGCGCTCCAATCTCCTGCATGGGCTGCAGCACGCCGGTCTCGTTATTGCCCCACATAACGGACACCAGCACCGTATCCGGTCGAATGGCGGCTTCCAGCTCAGACAGGTCGACCAGACCATCGCGCTGCACCTCCAGGTAGGTGACCTCAGCCCCCAGTTGTTCGGCCCGGGTGCAGGCATCAAGCACGGCTTTGTGCTCTGTTTTCAGGGTAATGAGGTGGTTGCCTTTGCGGCGGTATTGCTCCAGTGTGCCCAGGATAGCCAGATTATCTGACTCGGTAGCGCCGGAGGTGAAGATGACCTCTTTAACTTCTGCGCCGATCAGGTTGGCGACCTGCTTGCGTGCCGACTTAACGGCATCTTCCGCCAGCCAGCCCAGAGCATGATTCCGGCTGGCTGCATTGCCCGGTTGTTCGTAAAAGTAGGGCAGCATGGCTTCCACGACCTTGGGGTCGCAGGGGGTGGTGGCGTTATTATCCAAATATATCATTCTTCTTCCTCTTCTTCAGTGGGATATTTGACACTAACGATTTATCAAATCAACACTCATTAAGGAAATTTTTCAAGCTCTTTTTTTCCTTCTTTCCATCTACCATGAGCTTAACTTCCTCGTAAGCAGAGGATAAACTCTGATAAAACTCCATTTCTTCTTCGTTCAAACTCAAGAGCACGCCCGGCGAAAGGAGTGCGCCGGGCGAGACTGGCACACCTAGTCTTTTTCAAGAGCACGCCCGGCGAAAGGAGTGCGCCGGGCGAGACTGGCACACCTAGTCTTTTTGCTAAAGCAAGAATTAGTGCTAAGTGATCTTTTTTCTCGATACTCAATAGTAAGCGAGTCATATCTTTTCTTTTTCTGCTTAACGAAAGATAAGAAATTTTAGTTGCGCCTCCAATTCGCTCGCCGGGGCAGAATCCCTACTTTTGCCTTTCGGCAAAATACCATCCAATATGTCACAAGTACAAGAATTCAACGACTACCGGGCCAAGATGAATGAGAAAATTTTGGCGGAGGATAATAAAGTTTTGAAGCGCTTTTTCAATCTCGATACAAATGCGTATCAAGAGGGTGCACTTTCTTCCAAAACTAAAGAATTGCTGGGGCTTATAGCGTCTATGGTACTGCGGTGCGATGACTGCATCCGCTACCACTTGGGCAAATGCCACGAGCAGGGCGTGACCAAAGCGGAGGTCTTTGAGGTCTTCGCCATTGCCAATCTTGTGGGGGGCTCCATCTGCATCCCGCATACGCGCCGGGCGGTGGAGTACTGGGAAGCTTTGGAGGAAGCATAGGGATTTTTGGAATACGGTCTTAAGAAACGGAAAACAAGCATGAGTTATTTAGACGAATTGAACGACGTACAGCGGCAGGCGGTGACGAATACTGATGGCCCTGTGCTGGTAGTCGCCGGGCCGGGCTCCGGTAAGACCCGGGTACTGACCTACCGCATTGCTCATCTGATTGAGAAAGGGACGGCGCCCTGGGAAATCCTCGCCCTGACCTTTACCAACAAAGCGGCACGCGAAATGAAGGAGCGGATCGGAAAGGTGGTCGGTCCGAGAGCCAACCGCGTGTGGGCAGGCACCTTCCACTCGATCTTCGCGCGCATCCTCCGGGTGGAAGCCGAAAAGATTGGCTACCCTTCCAATTTCACCATTTATGATTCGGACGACTCCAAAAGCGTCATCCGGTCGATTATTCAGGAGATGAACCTGAACAAGGACCACTACAACCCCAACGCCATCCTCTCGCGTATTTCCTCCGCCAAGAGCAGCCTCATTACGCCAAAGCTCTATGAAAAAGACGAAGAGCTGCGCGAACAGGACCGCATGGCCAAACGCCCGCACCTGCACGCCATCTACAAAAAGTATACCGCCCGCTGCAAACGCTCCGGCGCAATGGACTTTGACGACCTGCTCTACCGACTGTACGAGCTCTTCCAAAAAAACCCGGATAACGTACTCGACAAGTACCGGGAGAAATTCAAATACGTCCTCGTGGATGAGTTTCAGGATACCAACCACCTGCAGTATTCCATCATCCGAAAGTTCATTCAGTACGATAAGAGCCACCGCAACATCTGCGTGGTTGGTGATGATGCGCAGAGTATCTATGCGTTCCGGGGAGCGACAATTCAGAACATCCTCGACTTCGAGAAAGACTTTGAGAACCACGGCATTCAGGTATTCAAGCTAGAGCAAAACTACCGATCCACGGAGCACATCGTACAAACAGCAAACGAGATCATTGGCTACAACCGCCGGCAAATCAAAAAAACCATCTGGTCGGACAAAGGCGATGGGCACAAGATCAAACTCATCAAAGCGATGACCGATGGAGAAGAAGGGCAGCGGGTTGCGGATACGATCCTGGAGCAAAAGAGCCGCAACCACCTGCGCAATAGCGAGATTGCCATTCTGTACCGTACTAATGCCCAATCCCGTGTTTTTGAGGAATACCTGCGCCGGTACAACATCACCTACAAGATTTTCGGGGGGCTTTCCTTTTACCAGCGTAAGGAGGTAAAGGATACCGTTGCTTACCTGCGCCTGGCTGTCAATAGTATGGACGAGGAAGCCCTGCGGCGGGTCATCAACTATCCCAAGCGCGGTATTGGTAAAACAACGCTGGACAAAATCAGCACCGTCGCTGCGCAGCTGGACAAGCCTCTTTGGGAATGCCTGGGCCGGGTACAACTCAGCAAACGGGCCAGCGGGGCTATTGCTGATTTCGTAGCCATGATTAAGTCCTTCCAAAATAAAGCAGCACAGGAGAATGCCTACGAAGCGGCCAGCTATATCGCCAAGCAGTCCGGGATACTAAAAGAACTTAAAGCCGACAATTCGGTGGAAGGCATCAACCGGCTGGAAAACGTCAATGCGTTACTGGATGGCGTCAAAGCTTTTGTGGAGGACGATACGGTCATCGATACCGAGACCATTGCTGATAAATCTCTGGCCAGCTACCTGCAAAACATTGCCTTGCTGACGGACCTGGATACCAAGGAAGAAGAAGGCGTTGAATACGTAACCCTCATGTCCGTGCATGCAGCTAAAGGGCTGGAGTTCAAATCGGTATTTGTAGTAGGAATGGAGGAGAAGCTCTTCCCGTCTTTCATGTCTTTGGAGTCCCAGGACGGCATTGATGAGGAGCGCCGCCTGTTTTACGTGGCTATCACGCGGGCCGAGCAATTCCTCACGCTCTCCTACGCCAATAGCCGCTACCGGTACGGCCAGATGCGCTACAATGAGCCGAGCCGGTTCCTGCAAGAAGTACCTTTGGAACGCCTGGAAGAAATCAGTGGCGCCCGGTCTTCATTTGGCAGCCGGCAAGGCTTTACGGACACCTCCACGGCTTCCCAAAGCAATGGTGCCGGCGGTGCTAAAGTCTCCGGCAACTTCAAAAAGCCCGCCCGTTCGGTCAATATTGGTATTGACCCCAAGGACTTCAAGCCTAATGCCCCCTCTGAGATACAGGCTGGCATGAAAGTGCTTCACCTCAAATTTGGTGAAGGCAAAGTCCTGAATGTCGACGGTGGCAATGCCAACCGGATCGCCACCATTTTCTTCAAAAATGCCAGCGACCCGCAGCAGCGCAAGATCATGCTGAAGTTCGCTAAGCTGCAAATCATTGGTTGATGGAAATGGACCGTCCCACTTTGCTGAACGAGGCCGAACAACTGCGCCGACGGTGGTTCCGGCAGTTGCAGGCGATTGAAGGGGAACCCAACTGGCGCCGGGGCTGGGAACGGCTGGAAAACCTCCGAAGCCTGATCAAACAGGCCAGTCAGCACACTGGAGAAGACTGGGCAGAACAGCCCGCTGCGCAGCAGCTCCGGCATCTGCTGCAGGAAGCTAAGGATTTGTAAAGGGTGGTTTGGCCCGTTGTCAGGCCTTTTTGTGTATAAATTTATTATAATTCTTCTGATCGTGACGGTCGAGGTAGGCTTCCTGAAGCGTGGTGCGCTCCGTTTCTTCCATAGGGTTATTCGCACCATACATATCGGCGCCGCGCCGCTGGCGAAGGGCTTCGTAGAGGCTGACTGCGCAGGCGACAGAAATATTGAGGCTCTGCACCATGCCCATCTGAGGGATGAGGAAGTTGCCGGTAGCGTACTGCAGGGAAGCTTCGGAAACCCCGGCGTGCTCATTCCCAAAAAGGAGGGCGACCGACTGCGTGAAATCGATCTCGTACAAATCAACCGCTTGCTCACCCAGGTGCGTTGCCCAGATGTGTTCGTAACGCTGCTGCACATGCGCAAAACAAGCTGCGACGTCATGGTACAAGTGAATATCGATCCACTTTCGTGCACCGGAGCTGGCGTTCTTACCGATTTCGATGCGTTCCTGATCGAGGCGGGGCTCCGTGTACAGCACAAAGATTTCCCGGATGCCTACAGAATCACAGGAGCGGAGTACCGCCCCGATATTGTGAGGGTCATGCACATTCTCCAGGATAACCGTAAGATTAGGTTGGCGGCGTGCAGCCACCGAGGTTAACCTTTCCTTTCTTGCTGCTTTCAAACTATCTCAAGTTGGCTGACTGAAACTGGTAATCCTTAAACTGCAGGATATTGACGTGTTTATTCTCAAACTTCTGTATCGGTGGGTTTTCCATACCGGTAGTTGTGGGCCGGACCACGCGCTCAAAGTCAAAGCGGGTGTGCAGCATTTGCTCCGGTGCTTTCTCCAGTTGATACTGAAACTTGGTGCCGTAATCATTGAGCATACGCCCAAAGTAGCGGGTCACATCATAAGCCAGGAATGCCTCCTCCCCCGGTGTAATACCGAAACGGTTGTAAAATTTGCGCTTAAAAAACCGCACATCGTCAGCGTAAGTATCCAGATAGGTGTCACTACTGATGTGCACATTGAGGCTTTCGTACAGGTCGAAATCTATGCGTTCGTACTCCTGCCACTGCGGCATACCATATACCACCACGTGCATAGGCTCTTTTTGCATGCCTCCCTGCTGACGGTTCGTATTCATTGGATTCTTAGCGACTTTGACCTGACTGAGGAATGAATACACAAAAGTCTCATTAGACCAGGAAGGCAGAATGAATACTGTGGTATCCCCAGGTGTCAGGTAGGCCGATAAATCGATATTACCGAAGCGCTCCTCGTCATTATCATCCACCGCTATGACATACTCCCGCAAACGAAGGGAGTCTTCAATGCGACCTTCCAAAAGGAAGATTTCTTCCTGGAAGTAGTTGAAGCGGGCGCGCTCTACTTCTTTATCCCGGGCAACCAGGACAATCTTCTTGCGCCCATAATTTTCGTAAGCATGCTTGGTGATGGCCTGACAGTGCGACTGCAGCGTGGGGCTCACCTGAATAAAATTGGGGTTAGCGTTCGTCACGTTGGCTGAGGCACTGTGAGGAGAAACGTAGGTTTTGTTGTTGCGTCGGGCAAACTCTGCCACCAATTCCACATTCTCGCTCCGGTAAGGACCAACAATCAGGTGGGAATTGTACAGCTCCGAGCGGGTGCTGAGCAGCCGGCCGACCGCTGCCTCCTGCGCCTTGCTGTCCATGACCCGCACGTTTAGCTTGATGCCCTGATCGTCGAGCTCATCCAGCGCCATTTGCATGCCACCGTAGTAATTCAGTGCCCAGGTGGAATTGCGGAAGATTTCGTTACTTTCCGGATTGAAGCGGTCAGAAAGGAACGGCAACAGTACGGTAAGGTTGTAAGAAGTGTAGAACTCCGTCCCGAAATCACCCCGGCGGATCAGTTCAGAAGGGGTCCCCATCATTTCTTCCTGCGCAATACCATCACCCGATTGGATAGGCGGGATACTGTCGGTGGAAATGATTTTCCACTTGATGGTATCCATAACTTCAACTGGTGCTCCATCTACGATAACCAGCTGACCGGTTTCGGGGTCATAGACTTTCTTACCAGGCAGAGGGTCGAGTTCTTCACCAATCTCTTCTGGCTTTTCATCGGTTTCGGCTTTGCGGAACAGAGCGCAGGAAGAGACCGTGAGGCCCAAAAACAGGGCGACCAATAGTCTATTCCCATTCAATCGTGGAAGGCGGCTTAGTGCTGATATCATAAACGACGCGATTAATTCCTTTTACATTATTGATGATTTCGCTGGACACCGTGGCCAGGAAGTCGTGCGGCAGGCGGCTCCACTCGGCAGTCATCCCGTCACGGGAGTTAACTGCCCGCAGGGCAACGGTTTTTTCGTACGTCCGTTCATCCCCCATTACCCCTACGGATTGTACGGGGAGGAGGATGGTACCTGCTTGCCAAACTTCATCGTACAAGCCGAATTTACGAAGATTGTTGATATAAATAGCATCGGCCTCCTGTAGCATGCGAACCTTCTCCGGCGTGATATCACCTAAAATGCGGATTCCCAGCCCCGGACCAGGGAACGGGTGGCGGCTGACAATCTCCTGAGGCACTTTAAGTTCTGTACCGACAAGCCGTACTTCATCCTTAAATAACATGCGCAGCGGCTCCACGATTTTCAGGTTGAGCATTTCGGGCAAGCCACCAACATTATGGTGCGACTTAATCGTCACCGAAGGCCCATGAACCGATACGGACTCAATCACGTCCGGGTAGATCGTACCCTGACCCAGCCATTTAATAGCCCGGTCTTCTTCTTCAAGTTTGAGGGCTTCCTGTTCGAAGACCTCAATGAATACGCGGCCGATCACCTTGCGCTTTCCTTCCGGGTCAGACACACCCTCCAGTTCCTTATAAAAGGCTGCTTTGGCATCTACTCCAACGACGCGGAGCCCCATATCCTTGTACGAATGCAGTACTTCCTCAAATTCGCCTTTGCGTAACAACCCATTGTCTACAAAAATACAGACCAGGTTGTCTCCAATAGCTTCGTGCAGCAACGAGGCCGCAACAGTAGAATCTACGCCACCGGAGAGCCCCATTATGACGTGGTCGCCACCGAGTTGGTCACGCAAAGCCTGCACCGTTTCTTCCACAAAAGCGGCAGGCGTCCATTCTGCATGGCAACCGGAAATATCTTTGACGAAATTTTTGAGTACCGTCATACCGTCCAGGCTGTGCGATACTTCGGGGTGGAACTGAATACAGTAAACGGGTGCGGCAAAAGCTCCTTCCTTTGATTTGTAGGCAGCTACATCAACGTGTGCCGTGCCTGCCAGGAGTTCGAACTGCTCCGGGATTTCCATAATGGTATCTCCGTGCGACATCCAAACCTGTGAACCTTCAGGCACATCAGCCAGGAAAGGATCAGACTGATACATGCGGCTAAGCTCGGCTTTTCCATACTCCCTTTTTAGGGAACGCTCCACTTTGCCGCCCATCTGCTTGGCAATATACTGTGCACCATAGCAGATACCCAGTACCGGCCGCTGCCCGATGAGCTGATCCAGATCGGTGTGCAGCGCATTTTCGTCAGCCACAGAAAACGGGCTGCCCGACAAAATAATGCCTTTGATGGTATCGTCCAGCTCCGGCACCTTATTAAAAGGCACAATCTCGCTGTAGACGTTAAGCTCACGGATACGCCGCGCAATAAGCTGCGTGTACTGCGAGCCGAAATCGAGGATGAGGATTTTTTCTGTCATGGCGCGAAGATAGAATTTTCTTGAATCATTCTGCCCTCCTCAGGGTACCGGAATGACCCGCTCTGCGCACATTCCCAACCGTCAGACGGGTTACTCCTGTAAACCGCGCCCCTGTTTTCGGATTTTGCCTTCCTTGTTGAGCTGCTTCATCAGGCGGTCCAGAATACCATTGATGAAGTCCTTGCTTTTGTCGGTACTGTACTGCTTGGAAATTTCCACAAACTCGTTCAGCGTGACCTTGGTGGGAATAGACGGGAAGGCGATCAGTTCGCTCAGTGCCATTTTCAGGAGGATCATATCAATAACGGCCACCCGGTCGGCGTCCCAGTTGCGCAGCGTGGGCTCAATGACTGCCAGCAATTCGTCCCCTTCTTCAATGACCTGCCGGAGCAGTTTCTCCCCGAAGTCTTCCACTGCTTCTCCCTGCGGGCGGTGTTCTTCGAAGAAAGCGTCTTGGGTCGGCAGCACCTTGAGGGTCTTCTTGATAGCTCCCACTACAAGCGACTCGTCATCTACCCAATTGGGATAGTAGTCTTCCAGAAAATCGTTAAAGGGCTCATTATTGACCAGGTGCTTGAAGAGGGTCAGCAGTATCTCCATATGCTCTTCCCGGGTATGGGAAGCCTGACGGCTGTAAGTGAGGTACTCTGGTGTTTTGGCAAAGTCCTGATAGAACATCCGGATGTTGTCCAGATCAATCCGGTTTTTGAGCTTACGTCGGCGCAGCACTTCCTGAAAGGCATCATTGCGCACCATAGACTGAATGAGCTCATTTTCGGCCAATACCGCTGTGAATTGCTTATCCGAGTCGGATGGCAACAGCTTTTCCAACTTCTTGGCTTTGTCCTGAATGGCATATTCCGCCGTACGGATCAGCGCCCAAAGCGTGAAAAGGTACAAATCAAAAGAGCGGTCAACGTTCACTTTATACCGCCGCACGGTATCGTCCAGCGCCAGTGATCGGTCTTGGCTCATGGAATAAAGCATCTGCATTACTTTAATGCGGATATTCCTTCTACTCAGCATATTTCAAAATTCCCGGTTAAAGTCCCCGCAAATATACACTCTGATCGTTGGTTTGCGACATTGAAGCGTATCAATTTGCCTTTTCTTATGAAAAAGCCCGGGCCACGCCTTGTGAAATCGCGGACCGGGCTTTCTGTGCTCTCCCTTTCTAAGGATAGTTGCTACTTCATAAAGTTCGCTTTCAGGTCCTGGTAGGGCGGTAGTTTTTTGTAGTGCCACTTGCTGATGACCTTGCCATTCTTCAGGAGCACCACGCCCGGATTGGACCGGACGATGGTCTTCAGCAAAATGTCATCACCGGTGTAAAAGGGATAATCGCTACTGCTCGCAGCCTGGAATTGGGCCAGCTTTTCCGGAGAGGCATAGCTTGTCGCCGCGAATACCTTGTAGCCCTCCTGCTGTGCTTCAGCCAGTACCGGGTTTACAATATCTGTCCAGGGATCGAGGAAACCCTTTTCGAAGTGGTAGGTGGTCCGCTCAACCTGACGCTTGTCCACCCGGTCGATGCTGCGCACCAACTTGATGGTGTCCTCTACCGCTACCGTATCCACTCTGTAGACCGTGTCGCGAAGCATTTCGGTGGTTACTTCTTCCTTCTCGGTGTAGAGCTTGTAAGCCACTATCATAAAGCTGTAGTCCGGATTATTGAGAATATCGTAGGTCACATCGGTACCTTCCGGCCCACCCGACAATTCAAAGTCACTGATTTTACTGCGCTCGACTACCCGCGCTGTCGTGTCGCCTTCCAGGTCCCACTGCTGCGCCAGATAGCTCGCCAATTCCGTCTCATAGGACTCGCCCTCCGCACTCGGAATGCCATAGCCATCGGCCGTTTTCACCACCTGTACTATTGGATCCGCTTTGATCTGCTCCAGGTTCCACTCCTCTTTCGGGTATTCTTTGTATTTCTTCAGGTATTCCTCGGTAGGGAACTGTGCTGTTTCCCCCGTTGCTTTATTCGTTACTTTATAAGCAATCACTTCGGCATTATTTTCGGCCAGGTCTTCCAGTTCTTTCTCCAGCCGGATGTTAGCCTCGTCGTGGAATGGGCGGAAATCAGCATGCGGAATGTCCCACATGTAGTTGCTAAAGCAGTACAGGATGAGTGCACCGGTGCCCAGGATGACCACCGCCGTGCGCGCGCCTGCGCCCATGAGCTGATGCATCTTGCTGTGGAAGAACAAAAACAGGATGGAGGGCACCAACAGGAATACATCCTTCATAAAGGAAGTGAAAGGCGCCAGCTTGATAAAGTCGCCAAAGCAACCGCAATCGGTCACTTTCATATTGGTTTCCACGTAAGGGCCCCACTGCCCGAACTGGAAGAAGTTCACTCCGGCAGGCACATAGCCTGTCAGGTAGGTGAAGCCCGTCAATACCGTAAAGAAAGCCACCAGAAGGAAAAAAGCCCAGGCCGTAAATTTGCGGGCAGAGCCAATCATCAACATGACGCCCAGCACGATTTCGAATACGACCATGAAAACAGAGAACCCGATGGCCCATTCAGCCAGCTGCGGGAACACCGGTGACAGGAAGGAGAACCAGGTGCCGGAAAATGTGGATTCAAACTCGGCAAAGTATTGCTCCATTTTGTAAGCGGTGCCCAGCGGGTCTACCGCTTTGACCCAGCCTGAGAAAATGAACAGCACCCCGCAGAAGTTCTGCAGGAAGCTGATCAGCCAGTTTTCGATACGCTTGGTCGTAAACCCAATCAGGAGGGTCAACAGCAGCGCAACGGCTGCAACGGAAAGTACCAGAGTGCTTATAGTCATGATGAAGCGTTTTGTTCGTTCAGTTTGATGAGTGCAAAAATAGCATAATTGATAATGTCGAGATAATTTGCGTCCAGGCCTTCTGAAACCAGGGTTTGCCCGGCGTTATCTTCGATTTGCCGGACCCGCAGCAGCTTCTGCAAAATCATATCCGTGATGGAAGCGATGCGCATGTCGCGCCAGGCCTCCCCGTAGTCGTGATTTTTGGCTTCCAGCAGCGTTCTCGTGAGGACCACTTTGGCATCGTAGCTGGCAACAGCTTCCTTGGGGGGGAGCTCCAGGGGCGCCTCTTCAGGTAGTTCCAGCTGTATCAGCGCTATGATGCTGTAGTTGATCAGGCCGAGGTAATCGTCTTCCACCTTGTCTTCCACTTTTTGCTGCTGCTTTTCTTCAATGCTCCGGATGCGCTTGGCTTTGATGTAGAGCTGGTCCGTCAGGGAAGCGGGCCGCAAAATACGCCAGGAGGTGCCGTAGTCCACCGTTTTCTTGCGGAACAGCTCCCGGCACTGCGCCATGATCTCGTCAAAGGATTCCAATGTGGTTTTCAAGGTGCATGGTTTTGCGCAAATATACTGACTCCCTTTCCTAATTAGGAATCTCGGACGGTAAAGATGGCAATAATACCGCTACCTGCTGTTAATAGATCGGCAAGGTTTGTTAACAGTCTGTAAAACATTAATTTCGTGCTGATGTCAACAACCAAAGATACGTATCAAACCATCAGCGGCTTGTCCACGGGAGAGTTTCGGGACCGAGGCAGTAAGTTTCTGGCTTACGCCTACCCGGCCTGTAATGAAGACGAGTGGAAAGCCGCACTGGAGGAAGTCCGCAAGCTCCACCCTAAAGCCCGCCACTACTGCTACGCCTTCCGGCTGGGGCTGGACCAAAATAACTTCCGCGCCAACGATGACGGGGAGCCCAGCGGTACAGCGGGCCGGCCCATACTTGGGCAGATTGACAGTTTCGGGCTGACTTATGTGATGGTAATTGTTGTCCGGTACTTTGGTGGCACCTTGTTAGGCACCTCCGGGCTCATCAATGCTTACAAAGAGAGTACCGCTGCCGCCCTGCAGGCTGCCGATATCACGGCCCGTACCGTTGAGGAGGTCTACCGCCTGTCCTTCGGCTACGGCCTGATGGGCAACGTCATGAGCAGCATCGAGCACTTGCAACTCAATATGATCGACCAAAACTTTGACACCTCTGCTACTGTTGACCTGGCGATCCGCCGCAGCGAGGTAGCCTCTACCCTGCTGCGCCTCAAAGCGGCAGTCGGCAATCTTTACCTGGAAGAAGTGGATGAGGAAACCGTGGTGGAAGGGCTGGGCATCGAGTGGGTGGAAACGAGATAGACGGCCTGTAAAACAGTCAAAACCTTTGCATAAAACTGCCTGACGCCGGGGATTTTGAACCTTAGGGTGCCAAAAAGACTTATAAGCCAAATATTATTACACCTTGAGCCAGAGGAAAGTACCCCGATTTGAGGAAGCACGCACGCACTACATCTCCGAGCAACGGTCCCGGACGATGAGCCGTATACGCTCAAAGGATACCAAAACAGAGGTGAAACTGCGAAAAGCGCTTTGGGCCAAAGGGTACCGGTACCGCAAAAACGTGAAAAGCCTGCCCGGCAGCCCGGATATTGCCATCAAAAAGTACAAAGTGGCAGTGTTCATCGACGGCGAATTCTGGCACGGCTACAATTGGGAACAAAAGCGGCAGACCATAAAGCGCAACCGCGCCTATTGGATTCCTAAAATAGAACGAAATATGGAGCGGGACCGGGAAAACACCCGGCAATTACAGGAAAAGGGCTGGCTCGTGCTGCGCTTTTGGGAGCAACGGCTCAAAAAAGAATTCCAGACCTGCCTGTGCCTTATTACAGAAGCCATTGAGTCGCGCCGCTATAAGTAATGTACAATAGCTTGCAGTTTACCTGACATTCTCATTACCTCGGAATTCCGATCATTCCTTAGCTTTGTCCATTCCTCCCGACACACGACCGTTTCGTACACAAGTAAACTATCGAATAATGGATTTAGTATGGAAAACCCGTGCCTTCCTTCTGGCACTGCTTTGCACAACGAGCCTGCTGTCTGCACAACAGTGGGACAAGATCACCCTTGACTTCCAGGAAGTACTCAACCAACAAAGTCAGCCCACCTATAAAGCCTATGCCCTCCTGCACGACCGGGTGGATATCCGTGCCCTGGAAGCCGACTTCCGGGCGCGGCAGCTCCCCGTTGACGAGCGGGCAAGAATAGTGGTGCAATCACTGACTGCAAAAGCAGCAGCCACCCAGCCGGCACTGCTACAAAGCCTTCGGGGCATTGAAGGCATCACCTCCGGCAGCTTACAGCCTTTCTGGATCACTAATATGGTCTTTTTTGAAGGCTCCCGCGCCGCCATATTCGCGGTAAGCCAACTACCGGCAGTAGCCTCAGTAGGCTATGACGCCCCGGTGGAATGGATCGAAGCCGAACATGCACCTGTGCCGGTCCCGCCCTCTCCCAACGGCACCGAAACCGGCCTGGAAGCCATTGGCGCACCAGAGCTATGGGCGATGGGCTACACCGGCTACGGCACCCGGGCACTTATTGTGGACACGGGCACAGAGCCGGACCACCCTGCTTTAGCCAATCAGTTCCTCTACCACCTTCAGAGCCAAAGTTCCAGCTTTGTGGGCGAAGATGTCATCGACTGTAATGGGCACGGCACGCATGTAGCCGGGACCATCCTGGGGCTCGACCGTCTTACCCACGACACCATCGGCGTTGCGTTTGAAGCCAAATGGATGAGCGGCATCGCTGTGAGTGGCGATTGCGGCGGCAACACCAGCACCGCAGGCATTACCGGCATGTACCAGTGGGCCCTCAATCCGGATGGCGACCCCAGCACCACCACCGATATTCCTCATGTGATCAATAACTCCTGGCGCAGCGGTTCGACCTTCTGCGATGCCGACGGGGTTTTTGAAACCTATGATGCGCTCTATGCCGCAGGCATTGCTGTGGTTTTCTCCGCTGGCAACAGCGGCCCCGAACCACAAACCATCACGCCGCCTAAGTTCAACAACTGGGACCTGGTCCGCCTGTTTTCAGTAGGCAACCTCAATGCCAACAATTCCAACCTCCCCATTTCCAGCGGGTCAAGCCGCGGACCATCGATTTGCGGCGGTATCGGCTCCTTGCTTATCAAGCCGGAGGTCTCTGCGCCGGGCAGCTCGGTCCGATCAGCTTATGTGGGTGGCGGTTACGCTTCCCTGTCTGGAACCTCCATGGCAGCCCCCCACGTATCGGGCGCTATTTTGTTGCTCAAAGAAGCCTTCCCTTACCTAACCGGAGAGGACCTTATGCTGGCCCTTTACCACTCCGCTACTGACCTGGGCACGCCCGGGGAAGACAATGACTACGGTATGGGCATTATCAACCTCCCCGCTGCTTACCAATATCTAGTCGATGAAGGGAATGTACCGGAAGCACCGCGCTCCTTTGAAGGCAACGCCCGCGTCCTGCAAGTTAGCGCACCGGAATACAACTGCGGCAACACCGTTCAGCTCAGCGCCACCGTGTACTACGAAGGCCCGGATACCTTACAGGAACTCGTAATGACGTACCGCATAGGGGATGCCCCCGAACAGACCTACGAGTGGACCGGACAGGCTTTACCTGGCCAGCCTCACATCATTGAACTGCCGGCGGCCGTCATGCCAGAGGGTACCTACGAAGCCGAACTGACCCTTTTATCTGCGAACGGACTAGCCGATGAACGTCCGGAAGACAACACCCTGAAAACAACCGTCTCTGTACTGGATGAAACGAATGCTCCGGCCGTTTTGGCTGGTGACAGCATCTGTGCGGGCCATAATGCGTTAGTGCACGTCTTAACCAATGGAACAGCGGAAGTCAAATGGTACAATAATGCAACCGGAGGCACCTCCATCGGTAGCGGGTCACCTTTTTTACTGGAAGGGTTGACCGAGTCCCGCGTCATCTATGCAGAAACTGCTCCTGTCCGGAAAGTGGGCAAACCGGACAACAGTGGCTCCAATACGCAATACTCCAATCAGGTGCGCGGGCTGCGGTTCAATGCCTTACACCCGTTCACGCTTAGATCTGTAAAGGTGTATGCGGAGGAACAGGGTGGGCGACTGCTCCAACTGGTAAAACCCGATGGGGGCATCACGACCAAGATTATCAACGTAGCAGCCGGCGAACAACGAGTTGAGCTCAACATAGATATCAGCCCGGGAGAGGGCTACATCCTGCGCCTCAATGCCGGTAAGCCCCTACAGCTCAATGCCGGTGCCTTTCAGGGCTACCCGATGACGGTTCCGGGCGTGGTTTCCATCACCTCATCGACCCTCGGCTCGTCTGCCTATTTCTACTTTTACGATTGGGAGGTGTCCTACAAGGAGCGCTGCGGCCGAAGTGCACTGGAGATCCCAGTGAGCGCAACTGCCGGTGCGGCTGAAGATTTGGTGATCAGCAGTAGCACCGATACGGTTGATCTGGCCGTTTCCGGAACGGTGACTTTCTCAACGCTAACCGAAGGCTACACCAGCTGGAACTGGCAGTTTGGAAACGGGCAGCAAGTCAGCGGGGCCTCGGTAGCGTATACTTTTGACCGTACCGGAATCTACACGGTAGGGCTCAGTGCCCAAACAGTGGAAGGCTGCACCAATGCCAGCGTAAAGGAAATAGTGGTCGTTGATAACACGCCTCCCGTTTCCACTCAAACGCTGGATCAGGAGCCCGCCCTGCTTATTTTCCCCAACCCCGCAAAGGATCAGGTGAACCTGCTGCTGGAAACGGGGCTGCTCCGCGAAGCGCGCATCACCCTTACGGATATGCTGGGCCGGCCGTTATCACAGCAGGTGCAGGACTTAGGCGCGGGGCAAACCGCTACCTTGTCCCTGGCGGTCTTTCCAACGGGCACCTACATCATTATTGTAGAAACCGAAGGCAAACGTTCGGTTCACCGGATTGTCAAAGCCAAATCATTTTAGTAAATTGGGTGCGGTAAGAAACCTGCGCCGAAAAGCAGGTATGACTTTTTTCTTAGAACTGGTCTGAAACGACTTACGATACCCAGGGATTTTTTTTGGGACCTGGTTCCCAACCGTCTCGCAGTAAGTTTCAGACCCGTTCTTAAATCCCGATTCAATGCGCCAAACATTACTGCTGTTATGCAGCCTGTTGCTCCACGTCGGCCTGACTGCTCAGGACCTCCACTCCGGGAAGGTTGCGCCTGCTTTGCAACAAGCATTGGAAAGCCGCCCGGATCAATACCAAACCGTACAGATATTACTGGACGACCAGGTTGACATTCAGGCCCTGGAAGCCCGCTTCAAAGCTAAAGCTACGCCCCTCAAGGACCGGGGGCAATTGATGATTGATGCATTGCAAGCCCGCGCCTCAGCTGTGCAGCCCGATTTTTTAGCCCGCCTTTCCAATCTGCCCGGCATTCGCCTCAATGACGCCCGTCAGTTCTGGATTGTTAACCTCGTAGCCTGCGATTTGAACCTCGAAGGTGCAGCAGCCGTGAGCCAGCTACCGGGTGTTGCCTGGATGGATATCAACTGGGAAATGGCCTTTCCGGATGCCTGTGATAGTGCGCCTGCTCCGCCTTCACCCAACGGCATTGAACCGGGGCTGGAGATCATCGGTGCTCCATACATGTGGAAACTAGGCTATACCGGCTATGGCAGAAAAGTACTGGTAGTCGACACCGGCCACGACACCGACCACCCGGCAATCCGGGCCAACTTCGCTTATCAGCAATTGCCAATGGCTCAGGCCTGGGCCAATGGTGAGCGCCCTTATTTCTGTGGCGATCACGGCACCCACGTTGGCGGCACCATCACCGGCATCGACCGGGTAGCAAGAGATACCATAGGCGTAGCATTTGGTGCGCTCTGGCAGGGCAGTTCCACTTCAGACTGTGCGTCTTCAGCGGGAACTGCTCTTGATGCGCTTGAAATTTCCCAATGGGCAATAGACCCTGATGGCAACCCGGCTACAATTACCGACCGGCCAGACGTCATCAACAACTCCTGGAGCCGGGATTACCCGGTACAAAGCGATTGCGGTGAGCCAATCCTCCGGCAGATGAGTGATGCCCTCTATGCCGTGGGTATTGCCGTTGTATTTTCTGCAAGCAACGAAGGGCCTGACGCTCTAACGATTGGCGACCCACCCATGGAAAACTGGGACACGGTACGTATGTTCTCCGTAGGTGCGGTCGATGGCAACACGCCCAATCTGCCCATTGCCAGCTTTTCCAGCCGCGGCCCTACGGTCTGTGGCGGAGAAGGCAGCCTGCTGATCAAACCTGAAGTTTCCGCACCGGGCGTCAACGTCCGCTCGGCCTTGTCGGGTGGAGATTATGGCACCCTCAGTGGCACCTCCATGTCGGCACCTCACGTCAGTGGTGCTTTACTACTGCTCAAAGAAGCCTTCCCCTACCTGCCAGGCGAAGCCTTAATGCTGGCTTTGTACTATTCCGCCACCGATCTGGGGCTGCCGGGTGAAGACAACAATTACGGGATGGGCCTCATCAGCCTGCCTGCGGCCTACGAATACCTGATTCAGAAAGGCCACACGCCTGTGCCACCGGTACAGTCACCCAACGATGTAGCCCTCCTGCAGATAGAGCATGCAACGTACTACTGCAGCAATACCATCAGCACCCGCATACTGGTGGAAAACAACGGCACGGACACCCTTAACCACCTGGAAATGGCTTACACCATTGGCGAACAAAGCAACCTCTTCAACTGGGAAGGGCTGCTCCTGCCCAAGGGGCGCAACTGGATCAACCTCCCCGTTATCAATATTGCCGCCGGAGAATATGTCCTTGATGTGGAAATCCTCCTCGCTAATCAGCAAAATGACTTACGCAGCCTTGACAACCGGCAGAAGCAAGCCGTAACCGTAATCGACAATACGCCCATTCCGGTCAGCCTGCAAGGGAATGCACCGACCTGTATGGGGGGCAGCGCCCTGCTCAGAGCACAGTTTAACGAAGGAACAGCTGCATTCCGTTGGTTCGATCAGGCGGAAGGTGGTGAACTCCTGGGAGAAGGCCCCGTTTTGCAGCTCCCTAACCTGCAAAGCAATCAGGACGTGTACCTGGAAGCGGATATCACGGTACAACTGGAAACGCCTGAGGCCTCTGCAAGCCCTATGCAGGAAAGCGATGCACAGGAAGGGCTCT
Source organism: Phaeodactylibacter sp. (assembly GCF_040219495.1). Classification (GTDB taxonomy): domain Bacteria; phylum Bacteroidota; class Bacteroidia; order Chitinophagales; family Saprospiraceae; genus Phaeodactylibacter. Next base: position 40,713 of record NZ_JAVJSK010000045.1, read on the forward strand.
TCTTTGATGCCTCACACCCATTTACGCTGAAGGCGGTCACGGTGCGCGCTACGGAAGTCGGCGGCAGAATGCTCCGCCTCACCGGCCCCAATGAGACCTACCAAACGAAAATAATACAGATCGAAGAACCGGGTATCCACAGGATTGAGCTCAACTTCGAAATCCCCCGGGGCGAAGGGTACAAACTGATGCTGTTCGCCGGCAGACCGTTACAATATACCAGCAGTGGAGCTGAATTCCCTGTAGTGGCTGAGCAGGTGATGCAAATTACCGGGGCAACAGACAGCACCGGGCTCTATTACTATTTTTACGACTGGGAGATCAACTACGATTATTTCTGCGAGCGCAGCGCCGTATCGGTCCCGGTCAGTACCACCGCCTCTGCCGGCAGCGTCGATATCATGGCTTCAGACCTGGAAGTAGACCTCGCTACCGAAAGCGGGCAGGTAGGCTTTGAAACGCCTGCCAACGGCCTGGACCTCGTCGCCTGGCGATGGAACTTCGGCAATGGTGTGGTCAGTGAACTATCAACGCCAAGCTATACTTACACCAAAGTAGGCCGCTACCCGGTTAGTGTGGTTGTGGAAACAGCAGCCGGCTGTACCGAATCCGCAATGCTCTGGGTGGAAGTCACGGACAGTACGCCTCCCGCAAGCACTACTGAGGATGTTACCAACTTCAACCTTACCGCTTTCCCCAATCCCGTGAGCGAGAACCTGTTGCTGCTATTCAAGCTGCCCAACAGCCAGGATGCTCGGATACAGTTGATAGACCTGCTGGGCCGCCCGCTACTACAGACGGAACGCCGAGTTACCGATGGCGTCCCCATTGAATTACAGATGGCTACGCTACCCAATGGCACCTATTTTGTAGTCGTCGAACTGGAAATGGGCCGTATGGTACGCCGGGTCATCAAACAATAATTTTTTACGCTCCAAAACAATAATCCAATTCTCCAGAAGGTTGGAAAGCCTATGCAAATCAAACGATCTACCGTCACTTTAAATCCTTTTGCCCGGATCGCGGGCTTCGTTACAGCCTGTTTTTTAGTGGTGTCTACCGCAAGTGCACAGCCACAGCAATGGCTGGATCAGGCGGATAGCCTGGCAAAGGTGCAGCAATACAAAGCCGCAAACGAAAAGCTGTCTGAATTCACACAGACCTATCCTCAGCGGAAGTACGATTTAGGTGAAGCCTATTTCAAGATGGCCCGTAATGCTTTCAGACTGAACGACCTGAGCCTGGCCACACAGTACAATCAGCAATCGGCGGACCTGCGCATGAAAATGAACCCGGAAGCGCTGGGATGGAACGAACAGCTTTCAGCTCGCATCCAACTTGTAAACAGGCAACCCGAACCTGCTCTGAAGCATCTGGAAAAAGCGATGGCTTTTCCGTTCTTTGACGACCCGCTGGTACCTGCCGAAATTGCACTATTGAAATCGGAAATTCTGGAGCAGATGGGGGCCTACACCGAAGCAGCGCAAGCAGCGGAAGAAGCGGTTGCGATCGTTGAAGTGGTTGAAGGGGCAGATGCACCGATAATGGCAGCCCTACACCTGCAAAGCGCCCGGATGTACAGCAGTCAGGAGGAATGGGAAAAAGCAGCCCACGCCAGCCGGTTGTCGATGAGCGTAAAAGACAGCCCTGAAGCCCAATTGCAGTTGGGCAAAGCCCTGCTGGCGATGGGCAATACCACTGCGGAAACCCAAAAAACCTTGAATATTGCCCAAAAGCAGGGACTGCCCCCGGTTCAGATAGAAGCCAGCCTGGCACTCGCACAGTTAGAGTTGGCAAACGGGCATTACTCTGGTGTGATGGCACAACTCGATAGTGCGGAGCCTTTCATTAACGAACAGCTCGGTGGCAAAGGGGGCGAGAGCGAGCTGCAAACCGGCCGTGATTACACAACAGCTGCTGCCCGTGCTGCTTATCTGCGCTCTTGCGCCTGGCTCCTTGATTCCGATGACCATTCAGCCATACAGGCTTTCCGCTCTGCCCAAAACGGGCTGCAAATACTTGGTGATACAGATAATCAGCTACAGCAGCAATTGCTCGAGCAAGGCTTTCTGTCGCTCCTTCAATATCAGGAAGAGCCATTGCCCAAAGATACCCTCTACGCCAGCCTCTCCAGCTGGACCCAACAGTACTTAAATCAGCAAATACTAATTGGGCGGCAGGATGGCGAGCGCGCTCACCTACTGGATTTGGAAACCTTAAAAGCATCACTGCCATCCAAAACGGTTGCCGTATATTTCCTGAAAGGGCTGCAATCTGACTTTGCCGTTTATGTATTTGGAGAGGCCCTAAACCTTCAACAGCTGAAGCCCTCGCAGGTAAGACAAGCATTTAACCTCTCCGATGAACCCTCAGCAGACCCTGCTTTCTCTGTATTGTTCAGCCCACTTGAGCCCTACCAAAACAAAATTAAAAGCCTCCACATTCTGGCACCGGCAGCCTGGCCCAAAAACAGCATCCTGCAAACGCCCGTACCCTCATCGATGGCCACCGGCATCTGGCCCTTTCGCCGAAAGGCGCAATCGTTGAATGAAAGGTACGAAGTACTGGAATACGCTGGCTTTATACCAACAGCCAGCCTAAAAAGTCAAGGGAAAGATAGCCCGCGTCTACATTAGCAAAAGTCGTATCCGCCGGATTATTGAGCAGTTTTCGGAAAGAAGAAAGGGGCAGTCGGAACACCTCGATGAATTCATCCTCATCGAGTTGCTGCTGTCCGACTTTGCGGCAACCAGTGGCGATCATACAAAGGTGGCGCTCCGTGGAGTAAGCCGACCGGATTTCCTTGAGCAGGCGGATTTCATCGGCCTCATAGCCGGTTTCCTCAAGCAACTCACGGCGGGCAGCCTCTTCCGGAGATTCCGTAGGGTCCACATAGCCCTGAGGAAAACTAGTCAGGGTAGTCTCTGGCCCCGGGCGAAATTGCCGAACGAGAATCGCTTCCTTATCCTGCGTAAAGGCAGCAATGGTAACGTAAGTATTATTGCCGATCACATCAAAGTCAGCGTGCCGGCCATCCGGCATCTCAAACGTGCGCCGGATCATATTCCGCCACCCCCGAAAGGTGAATTCCTCACTTATTTTTTTCCAGTCTTCCATAGGTACCAAAGATAATTTCTATCCCGTCAAAGTCAAACAAGACTGTCAGATATTGTAAGATGTACACCATCTTTTTTTGAGCAGGCTGCCAGTGCTGTCTCCGTGCTATTCGTTGGCCAGGAGCCACTCAATGTCTTTCAGCAACCGGTCCACTTTTTCCGGGTCTGTACCATCAGCAAAAGAGCGGATGTGGCCAGACTTGTCGATCAGGAGGACCCAGCCGCTGTGGTCGAAACCACCGGGAGCGTTGGGGTCCTCTTTGGCAATGCTCATGTAATCGTCTGCAATGGCGTAGATCTCATCCTGTTCACCGGTTACGAAGCGCCACTGCCCGTTATCTACGCCCAGGTTTTGTGCGTAGCTTTTCAGGCGGCCCAAGGTGTCCCGTTTGGGATCTATCGTATGCGAAAGGAGCATCAGCTCATCGTTGCCTTTGTACTGATCAAAAATCCGCAGCATTTGCTTTTTGACTTTAGGGCAGATCGTTGGGCAGGAAATGAAAAAGAAGTCGGCCAGGTAAGCTTTACCCTCAAAAGTAGCATTAGAGACCCGGTTGCTGTCCTGATCGATAAAGGCAAAATCCGGAATCGTGTGGTAGAGGGTGTCCTGACCGTCGATCTCGTGTTGCCCCAGGTAAGGTAGGGGCTGCATTTTTTCTTCCTGTTGACAGGAAAGGACAAAAAGCCCCAGTGCGAGAAGTATCCAGAAGCGCATCATTGATGGTATTTAGATTGAGGTAAACGTTATTCTGCAGTGGCTTCGGCCTGTAGGGCTTCCAACAGGGCCTGCCCTTGTTCCAGGCTGCCGAGCATGTCTTGTTTGACTTGAGCAATCTTCTGCGTTTCTGCTTTCAGATAAGCCATAATTTCCTCGTGCGACTTTTCCTCCCGGAGTTTTTTGGGCTGTTGGAGCGTTCCCATCCAAGCCATCATGCCTTCGCTTGCCGCCTCAAGGTCTTTCAGCGCTTTGTTGACCTGCTCGAGTTTCGCCTTCTCTTTCATGTCTTTAGAAAGGGCTTTCAGTTCACGGCCCACGCGGTTCATTTCAGCCATTTTGGGCATGACTTCATCGTGTACCTCCATCATTTTCTCCCAGGCCTGATCTTCCAATTCAGTAGGAGCATTCCCGCCGCAGCTTGTCCAGAAAGCAGTGCCCGTCAGTGCCAGCAATAAAATAAGATTACGCATTACTTGTAGTTTTTTAGTGGAAACAAATTATTCGCTCCAGCGTTGCCAGAATTGGGCGAATATAAGTGGATTTTTCATCCACTTCTGTGATCTTTGTGCATAAGCACGTAAACGCAAAAGCCTGACACGTCCAACTCACTGAATACCTAACCATGAAAGAGACTTATATTATAGATGCTGTACGCACCCCAATTGGTAAGTTTACCGGAGCGTTGTCCCCCATCCGGGTGGATGACCTTGCCGCCCATGTACTGAAAGCCCTTGTGGAGCGCCATCCGGATGTCCCGCAGGATGCCTATGCCGATGTGATCATGGGCTGTGCCAATCAAGCCGGTGAAGACAACCGCAATGTGGCACGCATGGCATCGCTACTAGCTGGCCTGCCCTATTCCGTTCCCGGCGAAACGGTTAACCGGCTGTGCGCTTCGGGCATGTCGGCCGTCATCCATGCCAACCGGGCCATAAAAACCGGCGACGGCGATCTGTTCATTGCCGGTGGTGTGGAGCATATGACCCGCGGTCCCTGGGTGATTTCCAAAGTTTCCAAACCCTACGGCAGAGACGCTCAAATGCACGACTCCAGCTTTGGCTGGCGCTTTGTCAACCCCAAAATGGAAGCAGCCTACGGGACCGACGGTATGGGGCAGACCGCGGAGAACCTGGTAGAAAAGTACGGGATAAGCCGGGAGGACCAGGACAAATTCGCGGCCTGGTCGCAGGAGAAAGCTGCGGCGGCACAGGCTTCAGGAAGATTAGGTCAGGAGATCGTTCCCGTGCCCATCCCGAGGCGCAAGGCCGACCCGGTATTATTTGAAAAAGACGAATTCATTCGCCCCGGCACTACCCTGGAAGTGCTGTCGAAGCTCCGCACCGCCTTTAAGCCCGCAGATCAGGGGGGCACCGTTACGGCTGGTAATGCGAGTGGGCTCAACGATGGTGCAGCAGCCATGCTCGTCGCTTCAGAAGATGGGGTCAAGCAGCACCGCTTAACGCCTTTGGCACGTATTGTCAGCTCTGCCGTGGTGGGCGTGGAGCCTCGCATCATGGGCATAGGCCCGGTCCGGGCATCCAATCAGGCATTGGCGAAAGCCGGCCTTACGATGGACGATATGGATATCATTGAGCTCAACGAAGCCTTTGCGGCCCAGGCCCTGGCCTGCACCCGGCAGTGGGGCATTGCTGATGATGACCCGCGCATCAACCCAAACGGCGGTGCCATTGCCATCGGCCACCCGCTGGGCATGACCGGTACCCGCCTGCTGCAAACCGCAGCCCTTCAGCTTCAGCAAACGCAGCAGCGCTATGCTTTGGTGACCATGTGCATTGGGGTGGGACAAGGTTATGCCACCATCATCGAGCGCGTGTAAACAATAAAGCCCCGCTCCGTTGGCGAGGCTTTATCATTCGTTTTCAGTGGGCAGTAGCTGATCAGACTTGATGGTCAGCTACTGCCTCATAGCTTAGAGCGTGTTGGGATTTTGCTTTTGGAGCGAACGCAGCCAAATTTTGTTCCGATCAAGGCGTGATACATTCAAGAATGGGATTAAAGGGGCCCATTCTTGAATCACATAGCCTTAGCTACGTGACCGAAGAACAACGAAGAGCAGGACAAAATTTGGCAAGAGCAGCCCGAAGTGTAAAATCCCAACACGCTCTTA
>NZ_JAVJSK010000046.1:0-74659 GCF_040219495.1 Phaeodactylibacter sp.
CTACACTTTTTTGCTTATACTTCGTCCCGAAAATCCTCATTTAGCTAAGGCTAAACTCCGGTTTTCGTGCCTCGTCTAACCAAAAAATTGTTAGTTTTCGACTAGAAGACAAAAGTCCCAACACGCTCTAAGAGCGTGTTGCAGAGCTGGCAGAAAAGGTGATTCAGGGGCATACAAAACTTACGTTTATAAACTCTATTATGGAACCAAAAGAATTCTTTGATTACGGCATCAAAAAAGTAAAATCGCAGTTTATGAGCGAATCAACAAGTGAGCGTGGCAAGCACGTCGATACCATTATCCGCAACCATGTCGTCTGGTCGATGGGTTCGGGCCTCATCCCGATACTGATTGCAGACATTTTCGCGATCAGCGCAGTACAGCTGGATATGATCCGGCAGATGAGCAAGGTCTATAATGTAGACTTTTCAGAGACACAGGGCAAAGCCATCGTCACCTCTTTGACGAGCTCTACCCTGGCCCGCATCGGTGCCGGGAGTTTAGCCAAAATGATACCAGTTGTAGGGTCTGTCATCGGGGGAATTACCGTCTCCATATTCGCCGGTGCTTCCACCTATGCCCTGGGGCAGGTCTTCAAGCGGCACTACGAGTCCGGGGGGACGATTCTGGATTTCGACCCTGCCCGCCTAAAGAAGATGTACAAAGAGCAGTTTGAGAAAGGCAAAAAAGTAGCCGAACAGCTGCGCAAAGATAAAGCGGCGCAGAAAGCGGGAGATGAAGCGGTCAAGGATCACCCAATGGACTTTGCCCAGCCTGATGCTGCAAGTGCGGGCACTACAGAAGCACCCAAAAATCAGGAGGATGTCATCGAGCGCCTCAAATCACTGGGCAAGCTGCGGGACGAAGGCATTATTTCGGAAGAAGAATTCCAGTCTATGAAGGCGAAGCTCATTCAGTCCTTTTAGCAGCCTGTCAGGGGTAGGTTGCTGGCGGGTCAGGGATCATATTACAAGCGGGCTGCAGGTTGCACAGACTGATCTGCAAACTGCCCGGCCTGGTACTTAAAGTAGCCGGCTACGGCAATCATTGCCGCGTTGTCGGTGCAATACTCAAATGCGGGGATGTAAGTCTGCCAGCCTTCTTGCTGCCCCATCTGTTGCAGTCCTGCGCGCAGGGCAGAGTTGGCAGAGACCCCTCCGGCGATGGCTATTTCTTTGATGCCGGTGCGCCGGGCGGCTTTTCGCAGCCGCTTCAGTAAGATGCTGACAATACGCTCCTGTACGGACGCGCAGATGTCGTTCAGGTTATTTTGGACAAATGCGGGGTCTTTTTTCACCTCTTCTTTCAGAAAATAAAGGATAGACGTTTTCAGCCCGCTAAAACTGAAATCCAGATCAGCAATTCTCGGCTCCGGGAATTCGTAAATGGGCTGCCCCTGCTGCGCCAGCTGGTCAATAATGGGCCCTGCGGGATATTCCAGCCCCAACAGCTTACCGGTTTTATCGAAAGCCTCGCCTGCGGCATCATCGAGGGTTTTGCCCAGGATCTCCATCCGGTCCGGAGCATCGACTTTTACAATTTGGGTATGCCCGCCGGAAACCGTCAGGCAAAGGAAAGGGAAGCGGGGTTTGGGTGCTTCTGCAAAGTGAGCCAGGACGTGCGCATCCATATGATTGACCTCAATGAGCGGGATATCCAGGCTGAGCGCCAGGGCTTTCGCGAAAGCGACACCAACGATGAGCGAGCCCATGAGCCCCGGCCCACGCGTGAAAGCAACAGCGTCGAGGTCAGTTTTCTGAATGCCGGCCTGCTGAATGGCCAAATCCACAACCGGAATAATATTAATTTGGTGAGCCCGGGATGCAACCTCCGGGACGACTCCTCCGTATAAACGGTGCGCATCCTGATTGGCAACACAATTGCTCAGGATCTTCCCATCTTTAAGCACAGAAGCAGACGTATCATCGCAAGAGGATTCAATAGCCAGTATCGTGGTACTCATATTTATTGTATTCATTGCAAACATAGTTAACATTCCCAAAATCCGTTTAGATTATGGCTGCACCAGCGTTAATTAAGAAAAAACAACGTCCCGAACCCTCTGCCGCAGGAACGGCCCTGCGCAGTACTGATGCCAATTGTGTCGTTGCTCAGGGCACCCACGTTGAAGGAGACTTCAGGTCGGAAGAAAATATCCGGTTGGATGGATCGGTCCGGGGGACCGTCCACTGTAGCAAGCGCCTTGTGGTTGGCGAGAAGGGGATTATTGAAGGTGAAATCAAGGCCGCAACAGCTGTTATTGCGGGCCGCATCACCGGCAACCTCGTCGTAGAAGGTGCACTGCAGTTGACAAGCACGGCGAAAATCGAAGGGGATATCAGTGCCAAGCGAATGTCTGCAGAAGAAGGTGCGGTCTACAATGGTGCCTGCCGTGTAGGCGCATAATCCCTGCAATAATTGGACCACTTAGCAGGCTGAAGGCCAGTCAGATTTAGTGCGGGTAAGTGCGCACCGGTTAGATTCTCCTATCGGGCGTTAAAATTGCTCGCAGGCTAATGCCTGTTTTTCGGGGGAAATTATTTATACTTGCGTCAAAACAAACCGAAAAATGAGAATAGTCATTAACCTGATTCTAGCCGCCATCGTAGTAGGTTTGGTCTGGGTACTAATCAGCAGTATTCAGGAGCCTATCGCTTTTAAAGCCGAAAAAGAAAGGCGGGAAAATGCTGTAGTTGACAAACTGATGAAGATCCGTACGGCTCAGGAAGCCTTCCGGAACATCAAGGGCGGGTTTGCACCTACCTTTGATTCTTTGTCTTATGTCCTGACGAACGACAGCTTTGCCATTATCAAAGTGATTGGTGACCCCGATGATCCGAACTTTACCGGCAAAATCATTTATGACACGACTTATCTCCCTGCTTTTGACTCGATCCGGGCAGTGATGGGAATGTCATTAGATTCTCTGCGCTATGTACCCTTTGGTCGTGGTCAAACCTTTGATATCAAAGCGGATACCATTACCTACCAAAGTACAATGGTACCAGTGGTGGAAGTAGGCGTGCGCCGCAAGGAGTTTATGGGCGCCTTCAAAGATCCACGTTTCGCACGCTATGACAGTGGCTACGACCCCAACAGCGTACTGAAGTTTGGTAATATGAATGCACCAAACCTCTCTGGCAATTGGGAAAGATAATCCAACAGCTCATATCGCCAACTTTTGAACCAAGTCATACGGAAACCTATGAACTGTCCATCCTCGTGGGGATGGACAGTTTTGGTTTTGCGGTACTTAGTGATCAGCAGCGGCTGCTGGCCGTCCGGCAGTATAGCCTGGAAGGGAAAGCGCTAAACGCAGCCACACTGGAGCAGCTCGCGCGTGAGGATGAATACCTGTCTGCCACTTACCGCAATAGCCGGCTGGCCTTCGCGGCCCCTCAGCAGGTCATCATCCCCGAGCGGCTTTACAATGCTGAAGACCAAGGCACTTACCTTCAAAGCAGTGCGCGTATTGATGAAGGGCAGGTGGTACTGACAGACCATATCAAAGCCTTGCAGACGTACCTGGTTTATGCCGTAGAGGAATCATTGCTAGGCAGTGCCCGGCGTTTGTTCTCAGGTTGCCGGGTCTTTCACCTGGGCAGTGCTCTTCTGGAAGGGCAAAGGCGGCTTACCGATAATGCTGACGCTGCTTATTTCCATCTGCTGGATGGCTACCTGTTGGTTAGTGTGCTGCAGAACGGGGGCCTGGCTTTCTTTAATGCCTATCGCTATCGCAGCGCGAAGGATTTTGTTTACTTCGCTATGCTTGTTTTTGAGCAGGCAGGGCTGGCTGCCGAATCTACACCGGTCTACCTGAGCGGGCAACTGGTAGAAGCCTCTGAAATTTATCGCCTGCTTTCCCGTTACCTTCCTGTACTGAAGTTTATGGACACCCGGGCGATCTTCAAGTTTGACGTCGAAGACGACCGGGAAGTCGCTTATCAATACTTTGATTTACTCAGCCTGAGTATGTTATAACCTGCCATCATGCGTATTATAGGAGGAGCCTTTAAGGGACGGCGCTTCAACCCGCCTGCTAAGAACTGGCCTACCCGGCCCACAACTGACTTTGCCAAGGAGGGCTTGTTCAATATCCTTTACAATACGCTGGATTTTGAATCGCTGAAAGTCCTCGACCTCTTTGGGGGGACTGGCAACCACAGCTACGAGTTTATTTCCAGAGGGTGCCGGGACGTCACCTACGTGGATAAATTTCCGGGCTGCGTCAAGTTCGTCAAGCGGACCGCAGCGGAACTGGGCATAACCGATCATCTTCGCATTGTGCATTCCGATGTGTTTAAGTTTATGCCTATGGACGGGCAGCAGTACGACTATATTTTCGCCGGGCCGCCCTATGGCTTACCAGTCATTGACAGTATCCCTGACCTGGTTTTCGAGCATCAGCTGCTGGCGGAAGGCGGGCTTTTTGTCATGGAGCACAACCCGAATCATAGCTACCAAGACCACCCCAACTACGAACAGGAACGCAACTACGGGAAAACGATTTTCAGCTTTTTCGGGCATGAGGGGGACGAAGAGGAATAAGAGCGTGTTGGGTGGAGGACGGAACTAGTGAGACGGGTCAGGTGTTTCATTGCAAGAATGCGAACTACGTTTAGTTATGAAAATATTCTATTTACTACTGCTGCTGTCGCTGCCTGCCCTGACACAGGCACAATACGACTTTACGGGCACCTGGGAAGGAGTGCTTACCCAAAACACAGGTGGTTATGCCCCGGAGTACGAATTCACCCTTTACCTGCAGCAGGAGGGCAATCAGATTACCGGGCGCTCTTACGTCAAATACGGCAATATCTTTGCTGAGATGAAACTCACCGGGCAGTTGGTTGGGGACAAAGCCATCCACTGGGAAGAAAGTGCGATCATCGATAACTGGAAACACGAAAACATGGAATGGTGCTACAAACAAGCCACTCTGTTCATCGTTGCTCAGGGCAAAGAGGACAAGCTGGAAGGCCCCTGGAGTGGCAATACCGGGCAGTCAGATTGCATACCCGGAAAAATCATGCTAAAGCGTACTTCTCCCCGCGCCTGAGCTTCGGGCGGAATTGCCCCGCAGAAAGCTTACGGAACTCCTTAAAAATTGATACTTTTGGCGCTTCGCTGCAATACCCTATCGGATGAATATTATAGAAATGATTCAATCTGGCGTCGCCAAGGCTGTTAAGAGCCTTTACGATGCCGACGTTACTGCTGACTCCGTCACGATTTCACCTACCCGCAAAGAGTTTGAGGGAGATTATACGGTTGTGGTCTTCCCTTATACCAAAATGGCCCGCAAAAAGCCGGAACAGATTGGAGCGGAGCTTGGACAATACCTGAAAGAGCAGGTAGCGCATATTGCTGACTTTAACGTCATCAAAGGCTTCCTGAACCTGGAAGTGAGCGACAGCTTCTGGTCGGCATTCCTGGAAGACATCTACGCCAACGGGGACTTTGGCCGTCAGCCTGCCAATGGCCAAAAGGTGATGGTGGAGTTTTCCTCCCCCAATACCAACAAGCCGTTGCACCTGGGCCACATCCGCAATATTCTGCTGGGCTGGTCGACTTCGCAAATCCTCGACGCTGCTGGCTATGAAGTGGTAAAAGTACAGGTGGTGAACGACCGGGGCATTGCTATCTGCAAAAGCATGCTGGCCTGGCAGCGGTTTGGCGAAGGGGCCACACCTGCCTCCACTGCTCAGAAGAGTGATCACTTCGTTGGGCATTACTACGTGAAGTTTGAACAGGCCTTCAAGGAAGAATATAAAGCCTGGCAAGCCGGGTTGGAGGGGCAGCAGGCTTTCGCCGAATGGAAAGCCGATGAGAAAGCGGTAAAGAAAGCAGAAAAAGCCTTACAGGAAAAGATTCGCAAGGCGAGCGCCAAAGCCGAGCGGGAGGGCAGTGACTTTGATCCCGCAGGCTACACCCTTGAAAAATATTTTTTCGGTACCGTCTATAAAAATACCTACTTCAATCAGCATAGCCCACTTGGTACAGCGGCTAAAGAAATGCTGCTCAAGTGGGAGGCCGGTGACGAGGAAGTCCTTGCGCTCTGGAAAAAGATGAACGGCTGGGTGTACCAAGGTTTTGAAGAAACCTACGACCGCCTCGGTGTGGAATTTGACAAGCTCTACTATGAGTCTGATACTTACCTGTTGGGTAAAGATACGATTCAGCAGGGGCTGAAAAAGGAGGTTTTCTACGAAAAGGAAGACGGGTCGGTCTGGATTGACCTGACGAGTGCGAAGCTCGACCATAAACTGGTATTGCGTAGCGATGGCACTTCCGTGTATATTACGCAGGATATCGGCACGGCACAGGAGCGGCATAAAGATTTTGGCGTAGACAAAATGGTCTATGTGGTCGCTGATGAGCAGGACTATCACTTTCAGGTGCTGTTCGAAACCCTGAAGCGGCTGGGAGAGCCTTATGCCGACGGTTTGCACCACCTTAGTTATGGTATGGTAGACCTGCCTTCCGGCAAAATGAAGAGCCGGGAGGGCACTGTGGTCGATGCCGATGACCTTATGGCAGAGGTGATTGCTGAGGCTCGCCAAAATACGGAAGACCGGGACACCCTGAATGACCTTGATCAGGCTGGCCGGGAAACGATTATCCGGCAGATCGGGTTGGCGGCTTTGAAGTTTTTTATCATCAAAGTGCAGCCCCAAAAACGGATGGTCTTTGACCCTAAAGAGTCAGTGGACATGCAGGGGCAGACGGGCCCGTACGTACAAAATGCCTATGTGCGTATCCAATCGGTACTGCGCAAGGGCGGCGATCAGGACCTGAAAGCGTCAGCGGGTTATACCACCCTGGAGGGCATTGAAAAGGCCATTGCCAATCAATTGTACGCCTTCCCCTCCGTTATTCAGGAAGCTGCGGAGCAGTATGACCCCTCCGGCGTGGCCAACTTTTGCTATGACCTGGCCAAGCAGTACCACCGGTTTTACCATGACTTCAGTATTTTAAATGCAGAATCGGATGCGGCAAAGGCCTTCCGGTTGAAGTTGTCCCAGGCGGTAGCGCACACCCTTAAAACCGGTATGGCACTATTAGGTATTGAGATGCCGGAACGGATGTAGAAGATTCCATCGGCAGAAACCCGGTAGCGACTTCCAATTTCCATTAAGCTTAGAATTCAAAAAAAATATGAGCAACGAAACTAAAGAATCCCTCAACTTCATTGAGCAAATCATTGAAGAAGACATCAATAATGGCAAGCATGGCGGGCGCGTACACACGCGGTTCCCACCGGAGCCCAACGGCTATCTGCACATCGGGCACGCCAAGGCGATCACGGTCAGTTTTGAAATTGCTCAACGCTACGGTGGCAAAACCAACCTGCGCTTTGATGATACCAACCCCACTACCGAGGAAACCGAATACGTGGAAAGTATCAAGCGGGATGTGCACTGGCTCGGCTTTGACTGGGAAGGGGAGGCGTTGTTCACTTCCGACTACTTTCCGCAGCTGTATACATTTGCCGTAGACCTGATCCAAAAGGGGCTGGCTTTTGTTGACGATTCCTCTGCCGAAGAAATTGCCGAGCAAAAAGGGGACATCGGTGTGCCGGGCAAGGAAAGCCCTTACCGCAACCGCAGTGTGGCGGAAAATCTGGAGCTCTTTGAGGGCATGAAAGAAGGGAAGTTCCCGGACGGCTCCAAAGTGCTGCGGGCCAAAATAGATATGGCGCACGATAATCTCCTGCTCCGCGATCCGGTCCTGTACCGCATTAAGCGCGAAGAGCACCACCGTACAGGCAAGGAGTGGAACATCTATCCGATGTATGATTTTGCCCACGGGCAGTCTGATTCCATCGAAGGGATCACGCATAGTCTTTGCTCGCTGGAGTTTTTCCACCACCGCCCCCTCTACAACTGGCTCATTGAAAAGCTGGAAATCTTCCCCAGCCGGCAAATCGAGTTTGCACGGATGAATGTGGCCTACATGATCACGAGTAAGCGCAAGCTCCTGCGCCTGGTCAAGGAAGGCCACGTTAATAGCTGGGATGACCCCCGTATGCCTACCCTGTCCGGGATGCGCCGCCGCGGATACCCGCCTATGGCCATCCGTACATTTTGCAATAAAGCCGGAACAACGAAGCGCGAAAACCTCATTGACCTCAATTTGCTGGAGTTTTGCGTGCGCGATGAGCTCAACAAAACCGCACCCCGCATCATGGCGGTCCTCGACCCGCTCAAAGTGGTCATTACCAACTATCCGGAAGGGCAGGTGGAGCAAATGGAAGTGGAAAACAATCCGGAGGACGAGTCCATGGGCACCCGGGAGATGCCTTTCTCACGCGAAATTTACATTGAGCGCAAAGACTTTATGGAAGACCCGCCCAAGAAGTTCTTCCGCATGGGCCCCGGGCGTAACGTCCGCCTCAAAGGCGCTTATATTTTGCGGTGCGAAGATTTTGTAAAGGATGAGGCAACCGGAGAAATCAAGGAAGTCCATTGTACCTACTATCCCGAAAGCCGCTCCGGGGAGGACACCTCAGGCATCAAAGCCAAGGGCACCTTGCACTGGGTCTCTATCGCTCACGCCCGCAAGGCAGAAGTACGCCTCTACGACCGCCTGTTCACTGACCCATCACCGGACCGGCACGAGGACAAAGATTTCCTGGAGTTCCTCAACCCTAACTCTCTGGAAGTCCTGAAGGAAGCTTATGTGGAGCCCAATGTCGGTGATATGGAAGCCGGGCAGCAATTTCAGTTCCTACGGATGGGGTACTACTGTGTTGATCCGGACAGCACCTCAGATCATTGGGTGTTCAACCGGACCGTGACGCTAAGGGACACCTGGGCAAAACTGCAGAAAAAGGGATAGTTAGTGCTCTGCCAAGCATTAAAAACGGGGTTTTCAGAGATGAACACGCTCTAGACACGCCGCATTATTTCGGACTTGAGCCACTAGTCGACGAGTTGAAGCCCCGGAGGACGACTAATAATCTTCTCCGGGGTTTTCTTTTGGCGGGTTAGGGGCTTCTTTTTGCTCCAGGAGCCGGAGGATTTCTTTAAACTCATCGGCATCCTGTTCTTTGCGGTCCTCAAAAACGCGGGCCATATTCCTGCCGCTCATAAACTCTCCACTGCGGTGGATACCCCGAAGGAAGGAATCATAGCCTTTACCGTGGTGGTAGTAGCCGAGGGGGGCGATGACGTAGCTGGCCACAAATTCCCCGCAGGATTGGCACTGCACAAAAACCTTATCTGACTCGCCAATTTTGCGCACCAGGATATTCCTCATATCCGTAGACTCACAAAACTGACAGTGCTGAGCGTGAAGTTCCATAGGTTAGGATTTAAAAGAATAGGGGAATATAGAAAATACTTGCTATCGAAGTAGCGATCAGGGACAATAAAGTTAGAATAAGGCCGGCAATTAGCATATCTCTGGCTTGCAACAGCCCGGAACCAAAGGCAATGGCGTTGGGCGGCGTACTAACAGGCAGTGCCATTGAAGTAGAGCACATGATGGCAATAGCAACGGAAAACAGCAACTCGTTGCCGGGCAGGGAGATGGCAACCGGAATGAGCAGGTTGGCCGTCGCGGTATTGCTCATTACGGTAGTCATCACTGCGGCCATCAGGAGCAGAATGCCAAATACAAAATAGAACCCCTGATCCATAGGGATCGCATGGGCAATCGTATCGGTCAGCCCACTTTTATCGAGCACCACACCAAGGCATAAGCCGCCGCCCAGCATGAAGAGGATGTCCCAGGAAATATTCCGGAAATCTGCGGTGTTCAGCAGGCCAATGCCGAAGCTGAAGATAATGCAAAGCAGGCCTACAAAGCCGGTGCTCAGCCCGGTCATGCCGCCGGTCAGCCAGCCCAGAATGGTCAGGACGAAGATGACCATCACTATTTTCTGGCGTACCGTAAAGTTGTCTGTTGAAATGGGGTCGTCCTCAATGGTGATCTGGATTTCGCCGGGCGGGTAGAGCCGCAGCAGCAATTGCCACAGGGCAGCTAGCAGGAGCAGTAACAAAGGGACGCTGATGACCATCCACATTGCGAAGGAAATCTCAATACCCGCACGGTTCAGGTACTCCATCGCAATCGCATTGGGCGGTGTGCCAATAGGCGTACCCAGTCCGCCGATATTACAGGCAAAGGGGATGGCCAGCGCAATAGCCTTTGAAAAGGTGGAGCCAGCCGGGATTTGCAGGATGAGCGGGCCGACAATAGCGAACATCATCGCTGCAGTGGCCGTGTTGCTCATCCACATAGAGAGCATGGCTGAGATGGCGATCAGGCCCAACAGTACACGTTCTGGCGCGCTACCGGTCTTTCTGATCATCCAGTTGGCAATGCGGCGGGCAAGTCCGAATTTGTTGAGCAGAGCCGAAAGCACAAAGCCCCCCATAAAGAGGAGGGTGATGTCCCCAAAGAAAGCTTTGAGGAAGTCGTCCTTTTGTGCCGTTTTGCCCAACCCTTCCAAGACCGGGAGCAGCCAGAGGACGCTCAGGGCCAGCACCCCCATACTTGTGATGTACAACGGCACCGTTTCTGTAATCCAGAAAAGGGCAGTGAGCAGTAGGATCGTAAGAGCCACGGATTCGCCCGCGCCCAGCCCCAGTCCGGACCGGTAAAAGCCGAAGATGTGGCCAAGCAGGAAGGCTAATGCGAGGCTTAATGAGAGCCAGTGCGGCCGGAGTTTTTGGAGAATCAGTTCCATCTCTATAGAATTAAGTGCCAATATTAGGTTTTACTTTCCGGATGCCAAAGTTTGAGCGGATTGATATTTATCACTTTGAAAATGAGACTTTTCGGTATTGTTTGCCTCTGACCGGCATCTGCCAATTTTTGACGGGGCGATTGCCGATTACACTGAAAAAAAGGGCAGGAAAATGCAAGAGTGATAAAATTTACTATATTTACCATCCGGTAAAACGCAGGGAATCACATAAAAAAACACCCCGGTTCTAACCCTGCAAAAGCATTAGACACAAGAATATTAGCGATCAACTAAGGCTGTACACTGCACAGTTTTTCAAACTGAGCAGGTTTTATAATCGTTCACAGCAGCGCTGTGAGCGGTCGGATTTATGCCAAAGCGGCATGAGCCGCTGTGGCTTTACATTCATTAGTTCATTAAACTTAAATTAGTATGAATTACACTACAAAGTTCAGCATGCTGCTGGCTTTGCTGTTCACTACCGTAACAGCGATGGCCCAGTTCAATGTGACTGGCAACGTAACTGATGGCAGTGGAGAGCCCCTGATTGGGGTATCCATCATTGTCAAAGGTTCAACAACCGGTACCGTTTCAGACTTCAACGGTGACTTTAACCTCAACGTAAAAGGGGAGCAGGCAACACTTCTGTTTTCGTACACTGGTTTTTCTTCTCAAAACGTAGAGGTGTCGCCAAGTAACAAACGACTTTCTGTGGTCCTGGAAGAGGACATTGCTGACCTTGAAGAAGTCGTTGTGACCGGTTTGGCCTCAGGCGTGAAGCGTTCTAACCTGGCCAACAACGTCGCCACTATTTCCAGTCAGGAATTGACGGAAGTCACCACACAGCAAACGATAGACGGTGCCCTTTACGGCAAAATGACCGGCGTAAACATTATTTCCAGCTCCGGTGCGCCGGGTGGTGGTATTGCGATGCGCCTTCGGGGTATTTCTTCCCTCACCGGCAACAACCAGCCACTGTTTATTATCGATGGGGTATACATCAGCAATGCAGAGATTCCCAGTGGATTGCGTTTTGCCTCGGGTGCCAACTCCGGCTCTGAGGAGAATGCTTCCAACCGTCTGGCTGACCTAAACCCTGAGGATATTGAAAGTATTGAGGTACTGAAAGGTGCCTCCGCAGCCGCTATTTATGGTACGCGTGCGAATGCCGGTGTAGTCATCATCACGACGAAGCAGGGGCAAGCGGGTAAGACTAAGGTCCGCTTTGAGCAGGATCTGGGCGTCAATACCATTCAGCGCTTTGTGGGCCGTCGTCAGTACACCGCAGCTGAGGTAGAAGAGGCTTTCGGAGCAAATGAGCGGGCTGCATTTGAGCGCGCACAGGCCAATGGTGAAGTCTTTGACTACGAGCAGGAGCTTTATGGCAATGATGGCTTTATCACTGATTCCCGCCTGTCTATTTCCGGTGGTAGTGATAAAACGACCTTCTACTTCAATACCAGCTACCGCAGTGAGGAAGGGATCATCGAGAACACTGGCTTCGACCGGTTATCCATGCGCCTGAATGTGGACCACCGCATTTCCGACAAGATCCGTATCGGCATCAACTCAAACTACATCAACTCTTTTGCCAGCCGGAGCTTTACCGGTAACGAAAACGAAGGAGGTCTGAGTTATGGCTATAACCTGGCTTTTACGCGGGATTGGGTGAACCTGTTCCCTAATGAAGAGGGCATTTATCCTGTGAATCCTAATGCTGCGGGCAACCCTATTTTTGTACGCGACAATACCTGGAACGAAGAGCGTAATAACCGCTTCATTTCGGGTGCCAATATGGAAGTGAACCTTTACCAAACGGACCGTACCGTCTTCAAGCTGACGGGTAATGTGGGTGTTGACTTTCTGCTGAACGAAACCTCCGTTTATGTGCCGGAGACCCATCAGGCACAAGATGGTGGGGACAATGGATTTATCGGAGAGGGTCGCAATGGTTTGCTGAACTACAACTACCAGGCTTTTGCTGTGCTGGACCATTACACCGAAAGCAATATCAACTTCAATACCCAGATCGGTATGACCTACCTGAATTTTGATCGTGATCTGGTATTTAATCGGGTGACCCAGTTGATTCCCGGGCAGACAAACGTAGCTAACTCAGGTTCTCAACAAGTTCTTCAACGTATAGAAACAGAGGAGGACTTTGGCATTGTTGCCCAGGAGCAAGTCAACTGGGATGATAAGATCATCGGTACCGTAGGTATCCGCTTTGACAAGTCGAGCCTGAATGGTGACCCCAATCAGTTTTTTGCCTTCCCAAGGGCATCGCTGGCGGTCAACGTAGCGAACTTTGACTTTTGGAGCGTCAACAGCATGAATCAGTTTAAGTTGCGCGTTGCTTACGGTGAAACAGGTAGTAGCGCGACCTTTGGCTCTCTGTTTACAACTTTGCCCGCAACCAATATAGGTGGACAGGTAGGCATTCGTTCCGGAGCCAGTAGAGGTAATCCTGACTTAGAGCCTGAGACTTCTCAGGAGTTAGAGTTCGGTGTTGATTTCGGAATCTTAAATAATGCATTGAATTTGGGGGTGACCTACTACATTCGTGACGTAGAGAATCTGCTGTATGACTTTGACATCCCGTCCTCTACAGGATTTGCCAGCGAAAGCCGCAGTGATTTTGACCTTCGGAATCAGGGGCTGGAAGTCCAATTAGCATTTACGCCAGTGAACACCGAAAAGGTCAAGTGGAATTCTACAGTCAACTACTGGTACAACCGTTCTGAGGTTACCCGCCTGGGTGTGCCTGCATTTGTGCCCGATGGTACAGCCTTTGGACTGGGACTGGGTACCTTCTTCGTTGAGGAAGGAGAACCTATCACGCAGCTGAAAGGGAGTGGAGCAGAAGGTCCTCAGACCATTGGAGATGTAGAGCCTGATTTCCAGCTGGGTTGGTTCAACCAGATTAAGATTGGCAAGAACGTCGACTTTACCTTCCTGACGCATTGGAAGGAAGGTGGTGATGTGCTCAACCTGTCGCGCCTGCTGACCAACCTTGGCGGCACCACACCAGAGGAATACAATGATCTGGTAGGTTTTGTTGAAGATGCCTCTTACTTCCGTTTACGTGAAGTCGGATTGTACTACACTTTGCCTAAGTTCAGCAATACCATCAGCCGTTTGCGCTTTGGTGTCTCCGGCCGTAACCTGATTACCCTAACCGACTACAGCAGCTACGATCCTGAAGTCTCCACCAAAGGAACCACTGGTCTGTCCACAGGTATAGAGGTAACGCCTTTCCCAAGCACGCGTCAGGCTTATTTCCACATTACTGCTGAATTTTAATATGCTGACGCCAACCTATTGTTAAATTTTAAAAGGAAAATTTCTATGAAAAATATAAATCTGATCATAAGCATATTATGCCTGTTGGTCCTTGGTGCCTGCACTATCGACGAGCAGTTTGATCCCAATGGTCCAGTGGTAAGTGCTATACTTACCGATGCAGAACCTAACGACTTAGATTTTATTGCATATGGTGCGGAAGCCCGGATGCGTACAGCCTGGGACACTTACATTACTTCCACCGGCACCATCGCCAGAGAGCTTTATATCTTTGATGCGGATCCTCGGAATACAGAGGATCTGCTGGGTAAGGATGGGCGTAGTCTTGATAATAATACATTCTATTTGACTGCTCCATGGGGTACCCGTTATCAGGTCATTAAGAATATGAACCTTCTACTGCAGGCACTGGAGGGAGCAATAAATGTAACTCCTGAACAAGCAGCAGGCTATCGCGGCTACGCCAAAACGGTTAAGGCACTAATGTTTTTGCAGGAATTGATGCGCCTGAACGATAACGGTATTCGTGTGGATGTAGCCGATCCTGATGACCTTGGGCCATTCGTTAGCAAGGCTGATGCCTTTAATGAAATCTTTACCCTATTGGATGAAGCATATGAAGACTTGCAGAACGGTGCATTTCACTTTCAACTCACAGACGGTTATTCCGGTGGGTTTGATACGCCGGAAGGTTATGCGACATTCAACCGGGCTATCGCAGCTCGTGCAGCAACTTACGCGGAGCAGTACGACGATGCTCTGACCTACCTGGAAGATTCCTTCCTGGACCTGGATGGTGACATCGCTGTTGGGCCAAAGATGATCTTTAGTACGGCTTCCGGTGATGTGCTGAATCCGGTATTCAAAATTCCCGGACAGAGCGGGGACCAGATTATTGTCCATGATTCTTACATTGAAGATATCAGGGAAGAAGATATGCGGATATCCAAGTTCCGTCCTCGTGTCGATGCCACTTCTCAGGATGGGCTGAACGGCACCCACGAAACGGCACTCTATGAGTCTACGCTTTCTTCCATTGATATCATCCGTAATGAGGAGCTGATCCTGATTTACGCGGAGGCCAGCATTCAGGAAGGTAGCCTGGATGACGCGGTGACGGCACTGAACGTGATCCGCAACGCACATGGCCTGGGTGATTACGAAGGGGCAATAGACCGCAATGAACTGATTGATGAGATGCTATACAACCGTCGTTATTCCTTCTGGGCAGAAGGCCACCGCATGTTCGACCTGCGCCGTTATGGCCTGTTGAATGCAGACTTCTTGTCGATTGACCGGGATGGCGATCAGGTATTCCAGCAGTTCCCTATTCCACTGAACGAGAATCAGTAATCCAAACATGCTCTTAGTTAAACGAACTTGATTTTCGCGCGCTGCGCGCGCGGTATACAACGCCCCGGAAGCAACTGATCGCTTTCGGGGCGTTTTTTATGGGCACTAGCCCCTGTGGGAATACCAATCCGGGCCCTGCCGTTCCGTAAAGCTTCCTTTCTACTTGTGGCAGATTGTTATATCTTTGCCTCTGCTACAGCAACAAATCAAATCTCCGAATTTTACCCCAGCCTTCTCAGTGGTAGGCCACAGCCTGCCTTCCTGCTTTTATTCTTCGATAAAATGCAACGCTATGAATATCCGCTTAGCAAGCTTTGGCTTCGTATTGATGCTGTTAGGAAAGATGAGTTTCGCACAAAACTGTGATGCCTTTTCGGTTGCTGTAACACAGGACACTGTTCTTTGCACCGCCGGAAGCCCGGTACTGCTTTCCGCTAGCTTTTCCAGTCCGCCCTTTGCTTTTCAATGGACTCCCGCTGCGGGCTTAGCGGACCCCTTTGCTGCCAGTACTACTGCAACGCCGGGCGCTACCCAGACCTATACGATGACGGCTCTGTCTATCGGTGAGAACCTGATCTTCAACGGTGACTTTGAGTTGGGCAATTTGGGGTTCACAACAGACTATGGCCCCGCGAGCGGTGGCCCAAACGGGCCGCTCCACAACGAAGGGGAATACCTGGTTAGTGATGACCCGAATGCAACGCACGAAGATTTCGCAGCCTGTGGCGACCAAACCACCGGCATGGGCAACATGATGGTGGTCAACAGCGCTGATCAGCAGGATGATGTCTGGTGTCAGGTGGTG
Organism: Phaeodactylibacter sp.; assembly: GCF_040219495.1. Taxonomy (GTDB): domain Bacteria; phylum Bacteroidota; class Bacteroidia; order Chitinophagales; family Saprospiraceae; genus Phaeodactylibacter. The sequence continues at coordinate 16,158 of NZ_JAVJSK010000046.1, forward strand.
AGTGTGAGCCCGGGGACGGACTATGCTTTCTCAGCCTGGGTAGCCTCTGTGACCGCGCAGAACCCTGCTATTCTTCAGTTCTCCTTTGATGGTGTACTGCTCGGCAGCACGGTAGAGGCTCCTGCAGCTACCTGCCAGTGGACGCCTTTCTATGCCACCTGGAATTCAGGCAGTTTGACAGCTGTTGAAATTTGCATCACCAACGTAAACGAGGAGTCTACCGGGAATGACTTTGCGCTGGATGACATCAGCTTTGGCCCGGTCTGCGAAGCCTCTGCTGCCGCAACCCTCACTATAGAATCGGCCCCTGATCCGGTAACCGAAGTAAACTGTAATGCCACGGTAAACAGCCTTGAGCTGTCGTGGTCGCCTGTTGCCGGAGCGGATACCTACCAAATTGATGTGCTTGATACACCCGCCGGGGCGTTCACTTCGGATACTTCCTATCTGATAACCGGGCTCATGCAGGGGCAGTCAGTCAACTATGAACTGTTCGCCGTCTCCGCTGAAGGCTGTTTGAGCCCGGCCTTCTCAGGTGGCTGTCTTACCCTCAATTGCCCGGACTATGCTCTGGAATTGGAAGGCAGTACGGAGGTTTGTGAAGGCAGCAGCCTCGACCTGCTGCTGAACATTGATACAGAGAGCGCCGGGCCGTTCACCGTAACGTATACCTACAACGGGCTCAATAATACCTTGCCCGGGCTGCAGGCAGGGATCAATGCCCTTTCCCTACCCGTGACTACACAGGGGACTTTTGCTGTTTCGTCATTCATTGACAATAGTACTCCGGCTTGCACCTACGATGGGGTGCTGCCAGAGTTGAACTTTACTGTAGTCCCGTTTCCGGCTGCCGGGGTAGGGAAGGACCTGACTTTTTGTGCGGCTTTAGACAGCCTGCTAGACCTGAATGCCATTTTGGCCGGGGCCGACCCGGGAGGTGTATGGCAGGTGCTGGAAGGGGAGGTGCCTGATAACACGCTGAACTCCGGTACGGGACTGCTCAACCTTGCAGGGCTGGAGGTGCCCGGCAACTACCAAATGGGCTACTTGCAAAATAACGGGATTTGCCAGCCTGACTCTGCCCTGTTCAACTTCGAGATTCTGCCATTACCAGAAGTGGTAACCGGCGGGCCGCTGAGCTTAGACTGTGAAACGGAAGAAGTGGTACTGGGCGGCCCCGCCATGCCCGGGCTTTCTTACTCCTGGTCAGCCCTGGACGGTGGTGTTTTATCTGATCCCGATCGCTCCAACCCGGCTACAGCCGTGGGCGGGAATTATGCGTTGGAGGTAACCGATAACAATACAGGATGTACAAATTCTGCCACGGTTGAAGTGACGGATAACCGTGTGGATCTTGTATTGGTACTGAGTGCAACGGCCCCGGGCTGTCTTGCCGATGGTAAGGGAGAAATCCGGGTCGATAGTGTCACCGGCGGACAGGCACCCTATCTGTTTAGCGTGAACAGCGGGCCTTTTCAGCAATTCCCGGCCTTTGAAGGGCTGGATGTTGGCAGCTATCTGGTACGCGCGCAGGACGGAGGAGGGTGCGAAGGAGTGGCAGCGCTCGAACTGGAAGAGAGCGCTCCCGCTGCTATTCAGCTGGTTTCCTCCATGCAGGGGCTGCAACCGGTTGTTGCGCTGGGCGACTCGGTGAACCTGATTGTCCAAACTGCCGATGGAGACCCGGAGCTGCCCGACAGCTTGGTCTGGGAGCCAGCAGTTTGTGAAGGGTGCGCCAACGTGAGAGTTAGCCCGGACCGGACCACCACCTATACCGTTACGGGCATTACCGCAGATGGCTGCGTAGTTACGGCCAGGATTGTGGTGGAGGTGAATGCGGTGCAGCGTATTTATGTTCCCAGTGCTTTTTCTCCCAATGATGATGGCATCAACGATTCTTTGTTGCCTTATGCCGGGCCGGAATTTATCCGGGGGGTCAGCTTCCGCATCTTTAACCGTTGGGGAGGGCTGGTTTTTGAACAATCAGACTTCCCACTTACCCCGGGGCAAACGGGTTGGGATGGGCAATACAGAGGAGAGGCCGCACCGGGTGGCGTTTATGCTTACCAATTGGTGCTGGAACGCAGCAACGGCACGGTGGTGGAGCAGACCGGTGAGGTCAATCTGATCCGTTAGAAGCCGTAATACCGGGTGTGCTGGCATCACTTTGGCTCCTAATGGTTATCGGGGTTCCGGAAAGGTAGAACGGCTGGGTCAGAAGTAAGGTTTAAGCTCCCTTTCTCAGGGTGAAACCGAAGGTAGAGCCCAGTCCGGGCGTACTCCGCACGTTGATGGTCTGTTTATGCGCTTCAATAATATGCTTGACGATAGACAGCCCCAGTCCGGAGCCCCCACGTTCGCGGGATCGGCTCTTGTCCACCCGGTAAAAGCGGTCAAAAACATGGTTGAGGTGTTTCTTTGGAATGCCGAGCCCGTTGTCTGCCACTTCGATCAGTATGTTACCGTCCATGTCGTAAAAGCCAATTCGCGTCCGCCCATTTTCTTCTCCATACTTGATGGAATTGCTCACTAGATTGGTGAGGACCTGACGGATGCTATCCCGGTCGGCCTGAACCTTAAAACTTTGAGAGGCTCCGTCCTTGAACTCAAGGGTGATGTTGCGTTGCTTGGCCTTGAATTCCATATCTTCAAAGACCTCTGCCGCCAGATCGCGGATGTCAAAGCTTTGGATTTCGAGCATGAGCTCACCGGACTCGAGTCGGGAGATGGCCTCCAGGTCTTCTACAATAATGTGCAGCCGCTCCAGGTTTTTGGCTGCTTTTTTCAGGAAAGAAGTATTGACAGTAGGGTCTTTTAGCGCACCGTCGAGTAAGGTGTGTAAATACCCCTGTATATTAAAGATTGGCGTTTTAAGCTCGTGGGAAATATCCCCCACGAAGTTGCGGCGGTACTCAGCCCAGGCTTTGTACTTGTCGAGCTCTTCCTGCTGCTGTTCGGCCCATTCTGTAACCTGTTTTTCCACCTCATCAATGATGTTGGCCCGGACGTCAATATGTTTGTTCTTTTCCTGTGGCGAAACCTTATGCTCGTGGATGGTCTTGTAGATAAGCTTGATCTTGCGGTAGATGTACTTACGCAGGTAAAAGATGGTAATGAGGTAAGCTGAAGTGAACAAGGCAGCCCCCAGCAGCGCGAGGGTAAACAAATAAGTTAATGAGAAATAAGCCCGTACAAACTCCAGCAGTCCCCAAACGATCAGGGAAGAGGCTGTGATGTAAAGAGCAACGATTTGTGCAATCTGCTGCGGAGTAGGATTTTTTAGCATCAGTTTATGATCTGTTCTTATCAGGGCCAGGAAAGGCTAATGGGATTATGGAAGCAGTCTCAGGTGGCAGCACCATTCAAAATTCGAACTTATAACCAATCCCTTTAATGGTTTTGATATAGTGATCCCCGATTTTTTCGCGCAGCTTCCGGATATGAACGTCGATGGTCCGGTTGCCAACGATCACATCCGTACCCCAAACTTTATTGAAGATTTCTTCTCTGGAAAAGACTTTTCCGGGCTTGGAGACCAGCAGGAACAGCAATTCAAACTCTTTTTTGGCCAATTCAATAACCTCCTCTCCCTTGCTTACCGTTACGCGGTCCCGGTCGATAATAAGGTCGCCAATACTCAGGGTGTTAGGCGCTTCCTGCTCTTCTTCCCGGCGTTCAGAGCGGCGCAGTAAGGCTTTGATGCGGCTCAGGAATACGCGGGGGCGGATGGGCTTCGTGATGTAGTCATCCCCGCCGACATCAAGGGCTGCGATCTGGGAGTAATCCTCTTCCCGGGCTGTGAGGAACGTAATGATGGTATGCTCAAACGCTGGCTTGCTCCTCAACTGACGGCAAACTTCCACGCCATCCATTTTGGGCATCATGATATCCAGAATGATCAATCGGGGCTTGATCTGCTCAGCCGTCTTGATGCCGTCTTCTCCATTAGATGCGGTAAAGACCTCGAATCCTTCCTTGACCAGGTTATACTTGATGAAGTCTAGTATATCTGGTTCGTCATCTACAATGAGAATTTTGACAGGGTCCATCTATGTAGTGAATTGGTTGAAAAAGCAGGCTAATGACATAGCCCAAGTCGCATGCCGTCAAAGTTAAAGGCTTAGGAGGCCGGATTAAGCTAAAGGGGCATTAAGTATATGTTAAGAAATAGCGATCAATCCTGGGGCTTAGCATCTTTAGTCTTTACATTGAGCTTTTCGACCCTTTCCATCACTTGGTCGTAAAGGTCTTTCATACCCTCTGGCTGTTCCCGCATTTCCTGTAGAGCGGCCTGCACGGTTGCGGAATCAACCTGGTGAATGGCATAAATTTGGTGATAATACAATTGGGATACGCTGTCTTTGGTTGTTCCCCTGAGGGCCTGAAGCGCAGCTTCTGCCAGGTGAATGTCTGCCAGTATGCTGACGAGCTGCGCTTCCGGTATCTTGGGTTTGCTTTTTGGGCTTTCACAATTAGACAGTAGTAAGGCCAGAGAGCAGGAGATCAACAATAAATAGGATTTCATCAGGAAAAATACTGTTTAGGGTAATGAAATTCGCTCAACCTGCCGGTTTGAGCCGTGAATGCGGCCCAGTCGTCGACCTCCGCATCTACCCTAAACGTGCCACAAGTAGGAATATTGGCAATAAAGGCTTCAGAAAAGGAGTTGGCCAGGGTTGTCCAGGTAGGGTTGTGCCCAAAGAGGTAGACTACATTCCAGCTGGCATCAAACCGCTGGATAAGCCGGGAAATGTCATCGGGGAAAGCTTCATAGATTACGGGCTCTTCCTGTACGTCACCTTTGGGGTAGTCCATCGCATTGGCGTAGTAATGAGCGGTCGCTCTGGCGCGAACAGCAGGGCTGGTGATGATGCGGTCGGGGTGCAAGCCTTTGGCGTGTAGCAGTTTGCCCATGAATGGCGCATCCCGGAGCCCCCGGTCGTTGAGTGGCCTTTGAAAATCTCTTAAGCCAGTATTCTCCCAGCTTGATTTAGCGTGTCTGACAAAGTAGATGGTCTTCATATTAATGATGCAGGTGGAATTAAAGGTTAGCCCGGTCGCATCCGGATTTTGGGCATAGCGTATGTTTTCTGTAAACCGAATGACATCGTTTCTGATCCACTTCAACCTTGTAAATCGCTTCCAGCCTTACGCTTAGGCCCCATACTGATTTTGTAAAAGGTAATATAGAGCTTTTTGGATTAGTGTAGTCTGTTTACAGTCGCAATGTCTTTTTGGCGGAGGCTATCGCCGTTAGTATTTCAGCGGCTATAACCTGAGGATTTCACTTTTTTCGGTTAATTTGCGCAAAAATGTAAGCATGCACTTCAAGGACAAAGTAATTTGGATCACCGGCGCTTCATCTGGAATAGGAGAACATTTGGCATACGCTTTTGCTGAGAAAGGAGCAGACCTGATCTTATCAGCGCGCAATGAGCAGGAGCTGCAGCGGGTTCAGCAAAATTGCCCGCGCAACAGCCGTGTCCTGCTTTTGTCAATGGATGTGACTGCCTATGATAAAATCTCGGGCATTACCGCTCGTGCCATCAACCACTACGGCAAAATTGATATCCTGATCAATAACGCCGGCATTTCACAGCGGTCGTTGGTTGCGGATACTGCGCTTTCCGTAGATCAGAAAATCATGGATGTCAACTTCATAGGAGCTGTAGCGGTCACCAAGGCGGTACTGCCTTACATGCGGCAGCGCAAGACCGGGCATATTGTTGCCATCAGTAGCGTGATGGGCAAAATCGGTACGCCACGCCGGTCGGCCTATGCGGCGTCCAAGCACGCTTTGCACGGTTTTTTCGATTGCCTGCGCGCTGAAGTCTACAGTAAGAATATCAGTGTGACTTTGATTTGCCCGGGTTATGTGCATACCAATGTTAGTATCAACGCGCTAACCGGAGATGGCTCTCCCAACAATAAAATGGCAGAAACCACAAAAGGCGGGCTGTCACCTGAAGCTTTTGCTCAGAAAGCCCTGCGTGCGATTTACAAAAAAAAGGAAGAGGCCTATATCGGGGGCAGGGAAATCATGGGCATCTACCTGAAGCGCTTTTTGCCTGGCGTGCTTTCGCGTTTCGTCAGAGGCATGGATGTCAAGTAATTTAAAACTTGTTGGGGTTTTACACTGCGGGCTATGTTCGCTCCAACCCCAAAACCCCAATAAGCGCTAAATAACAAAAAGCCCCGGCAGAAATTTTTCGCCGGGGCTTCTCTATGACTGGGCAGACGATAGGTAGCAGGATCGTGAGATTGAAAACAGCTCATTTTTACCACTACCCGCATATGAAGTTTATTGCTTAATGATACTCTTCGAAGCCGAACCCTGAGGCGTGGTGATCTGAACCTGATACCATCCACCCGGCAACCCTTTCAGGTTGAATTCAGTTTGATGGGTTCCAGTGGGTACTGCCGTAAATTGCTGTGTACGCAATACCCTGCCGGCAGCATCGAGGCAGGAAAGTTGGATGTCTCCGCCTTCCTCCAGCGTATACGCTACCTGAACCAGATCCTGAACCGGATTTGGGAAAATGGTCCAATCTTTCACAGCATGTACAGATGATGTGTTGCTGATATTCACGAGTGCCAGGAACTTCCGGGATACTTCCGTCTGCTGAAAGTTGCTGAGGTCCGCAATAGGGGTGCCGAACTCATCCAGCATCAAAATAAAGCCGCCTTCGTTGATCCCGTCTCCTTCCTCATCGTACACGTGTATTTCGTAGCAGCCCTCTACTTCGAGCGACAGGCTGCGCTCTTCGTAAGTGCTGTTGGCCAGTGCGCCTTCAGCAACGATATTGCCGTTTTCATCTACAATTTCCCAGCGTGTGTTGTGGTCTTCCGAATCGCTATCCGACTGAATGTAGAGGTCCAGGTTTACAGAGACTTCGGGGGCTTTGAGAAAAGGAATGGCTACTTCATTATTGGAGGGGTCGTCGTCAGCATCAGCCAGCGCTATTGAGAAGGCATTGAGGCCAGGCTGCAGGTCGACCTCTTCAAACAAGATGGGCGTTTCGGCCCCGGTGGGCAGGGATCCGGTCCACTCGTAGGTGTCGAGTACTTCCCCGTCGCGCCGCAGTTCCAGGGTGGCGGAGGTCAGTGGGGTGCTACCGGTATTGTAAAGGTTGGCCGCAACGGTTCCATCGTAGCAGGAGCTATTGCCAATATCATAGGTGTGAATAGCGGCATCTTGTTCAAGGAGCGATTCCGACTCACAAGAGAAGGCCTGGTTGACTACATAATTTACAGTCCAGTTACCCAGGCCTGACCACATCTGTGGAATCTTGACCTGCATGTCCGGGCAGATCATTACGACCGTTGGAAAAGCCTGCAGTCCGTAGGCTGCCGGCAGTTGGAAGGTTTCTACATCAATCATGGGGTAAACGGTACCATTGACCCAATTGCCTTGGGAAGGGCCCTCTTGTCCGGTCAGCTGTTCGTAAGAAGTGCCGGGGTCACCTTCTATAAAGATGACCATGATTTCGTCACTGCCTTCCGGGCCATAGGTGTTATAGACTTCCTCCAGGACACCACTTGTGTGCAAAGACCAGCAAGGCGCGCACCAGGCAGCCGAGATCACCATGACCACAGGCTTGCCTTCACTGAGGTAGTCATAAAGCCGATGTTCATTGCCGTTGATGTCGGTGAGAGTGAAAGGCGTAGCCCAGGCACCGGGCTGTAGTTGGGCCTGTGCGGCAAAGGTTGTAAAAATAGAGAGTAAGAGAATGAGGTAAGTGTTTTTCATCTGTATGCAGGTGATTTACTTGTTAATAATTTACTCACCTAATTTACCGAAATTATCATCATCAGGCAACTGGATTTGACAAATGCATCGGTTTGACCGATGAAGGAAGCAGGATGGGCTAAGAAAATCAGCCTGTCCCATATTCTTTTCCTTGTGCACCTGCCTGTCAACCGAAGGCTATGCGCTGTAGGAAAGGGAAATTGTCGTCTGGCCAAAAGCAGGCAGGCTGAATAGCTTCACCAGAATACAACAAAGCACTTGAGGATTGCTCCGTCATCTTGCTTTATCCAAACCAAAGGCGACCTTTTCTTCTCGATTGCTGCTTTTATGACCTTCCGTGCGTCAGCGTAGTTGATCCAGCCGATATCGTGGTGGGGTGCGATGAGCCAGTCCTGCTTTTGTGGTATAAAGAAGGCACAAGTTCGAAAGGGCTGCATCTCAGAAAAGGTAAGATAAACCCCGGCGATGCAATCCCTGTTCAGTGGTGAAATGTCAAGCTCCTGGTTTTGAAAGGGCAAAAAGAGCTGTGCTTTAAAGCACAACATTTGTTGCATGGATTCGGAAGTCAAGCCATATCGTTCCAGGTACTGCCCGGCTAATTCGCTGTGAAGGAGCGGGAATTGTTTGTGGTGAAGCTTATCCAGTTTTTGTGCTAAGCGGTCTTTACGGTTGGGGCCAATCCATTGTGCCAGGGGCTCCCGGTATGTTTCCCGAGTGTCGTACAGGTAAAACTTATAGGCTATCTCCAAATGTACGGGGCGGCTTTCATAATAGAATAAAGCATCAAATTCACCAACCGTTCGTTGGTTCTGCTGAATTTGGAGGTTGTCGCAAATCCAGGAAACCGAAGGGGTCTTTTTTAACGCGTAAAAAATGAATTCCTCAACAAGTTTTCCAAGACGGTATTGCCTGAAGGTTACGGCGTCATCCAACGGCTCAGGGAGAAGCGAGAACTCCATTTGTTGAAAGGGAGATACCCCCGTGCCCTTCCAAAGCAGCGGTGTGGTGAGACAACCTTGATATCGTTGTTGAGTGCGGGCATCCATTGAATCGTCGAAAGTACGAACAAATCTACAGATCTAGAAGGCAACTGTCTGGAATGCGGGGCTACAAGATTGCGCTGCTCCCTGTTGATCAGTTGCTTTGTTAGTGCTTTGTAAAGCATCAAATGATGAGTATCGTACAGGCAGTACACACTGCAAGACTTCGGAGAAGTCGCATGGCTAGACCGGGACAGGCTTCTCGTCCTGTCATGGCCTGGTGGCCCCGCCAGGACTTCCCGGTAAAGCTACGTGACGGCCTTGTGGGCCTACTTCGCTAGACCGGGACAGGCTTCTCGCCCTGTCATGGCCTGGTGGCCCCGACAGGACTTCCCGGTAAAGCTACGTGACGGCCTTGTGGGCCTACTTCGCTAGACCGGGACAGGCTTCTCGCCCTGTCATGGCCTGGTGGCCCCGCCAGGACTCGAACCTGGATCAAGTGTTTAGGAAACACCTATTCTATCCCTTGAACTACGGGGCCGGAACTGGAACCATAAAGAGGGGCTTCGGGCTATCTGCTGCCCCTGCTTTGATAACGCCCCAAATATAAAAAAAATCCCTTGCCGGAAAACAGGCATTGCCATTTATGCCCTAAAAGGCCTACCTTGAATCCTAAAATACCCTGTATGAATATCGAAGCCTTCCGAATCTACTGCCTCAATAAGCCTGGTGTGGAAGAAACACTCCCTTTTGGGCCCGATACCCTGGTATTTAAAGTGAAGGGGAAAATGTTCGCTGCCACTGGGCTGTCCGAACCAAGCTTCCGGGTGAACCTCAAATGTGAGCCGGAGCGTGCGCAGGAACTTAGAGAGGCTCACCCTCAGATCATCCCCGGGTGGCATATGAATAAAAAGCACTGGAACACTGTTTTCTTTGAGGATGGGCTGCATGAGGATTTACTGTTGGAGCTCATCGATCATTCCTATCATCTTGTGGTGGCCAAGTTGCCGAAAAAGGACCGGGATGTTATCACGAGAGAACTGGAGCAACGGTAAACCCCTGCTGTTTCAAGAGGCGGAGCACCCCTTTCCCACCGTAAAGGTGCCCGGCGCCGATTGCGCAAAAAACGGATTGCCCGTTTATCATTTCACCAATCCGCTCCGCCATAAGCTCATTTCTACGGTACAGCATCTGATAGCGCATACCGGAAAGGCTGCGCTTTGACGCTTTATGCAATTGGGGGAGGTTGCCCCCGGCGTAGAGGGCGGTAAGGCGGAGCAGGTGGCGGCGGTGCTGCCTGAATTGTTGCGCCATGGCAACAATAGACTGAGCCTGCACCTCTGGCGAAATCTGCTGCAGCACCTGCAACTGCTCCTCGTAGGTTTCAATGCCCAGAATGCGCTTCTCCTGTTGCTTGGCGTACCGCCAGAGCATTTCGTCCAGCGCAATGGGGTGGTCTTCCTGCAAAAGGCGCTCGTTAATAAGGTTGCTGATCAGCAAAGGCGAAAGCTGCCTTAGGGGATAAATATCTACCTCCAGTACCCGCAGGAAAAACCGGCGGACCTTTTCCAGTTTCCGGGCTGTCAGCAAGGTTTCGAGAGACTGTGCCGGCGATTGCTGCATCAGCCGGGCCTGTGCTTCCTGATCAATACGGCCAAGGTCAAGTTCCAGAGCGAGGGCTTCGCACTCATTGATACGTGTACAAGCAGAGTCATAAAAGGTGTACGCCTGATGATCTTTGACATGCATCGTCCCAAAAACATAGGACGCAGCGGCCGGCCCAGCCTGCCGGACTGACCAGAGCATTGTATGGTTATTTTGCTGTGCCATAGGGTCGGTGCTTGTTGGAGCCTTTCGGGTTGATCAAAGTGGAGTATTGTGATTTCTGATGAGGTGAAGTTGAAGTGGGGAGCGGAGAAAGCACAAAAGTGAACCCGAAGACGGGTGATGGTATCCCCAAAAATCTGGTAACCCCAAAACGCGAAGCCGTTGCTGTAGTTAATTCAGCAACGGCTATCATCTCCGTTATCTCAGGCGGAACGAAGTGCTTATTCGTAACGGTAAGGCAGTACCTTGGCGTCCTTCACGGTAGAAAGGGTCATCAGCGTTTTCAGCCGCTCAATTTCGTCAATTTGAGAAAGGGTCTTAAACAAGAGTTTCTCGTAGGTTGGAATATCCTTACAGACGATCTTGATGAGGAAGTCCGCTTCACCAGTGATGATATAGCATTCTGTGATTTCCTCAATTTCCTTGATCTTTTCGAGGAAGTGGTTGAGGGCATTTTCTTTTTGCCAGGCCAGAGAGACCAATACAAAGGTCTTTACATTCAACCCAATGGATTGTGGGTTTACCTTGGCATGGTAGCTTTCGATGACCGTAGAGTTTTCCAGCTTTTTCACCCGCTCCAGGGTTGGGGCAGGGGAAAGTCCAATTCGCTTAGAAAGCTCCAGGTTGGTAATCTTGCTGCTTTCCTGAAGGATTTTCAGAATTTTGAGGTCAATTTTGTCCAGTTTGTCCGACATTTTCCTGTTTATTATTCAGATTTTCAAAACCGCTCCAATATATTGACAAAAACAGCTATTTGCAAAACCAAAAGGCGGAATTGCTAATAAAATATTTCGTAAACCGCTGTTTTGCCAAATATTCGAGTGGTGTATTGATAAACAGCGAGCACCGGATAAGTGCTCGCTGAATGCTACGTGTTCGGTCTAATCTCCTGATTTAAGGGAAGATACCAAGCGACAAATAGTCGCTGCTGATTTTATTGATGGCGCTAACGAAGGCTGCCGTACGCAGGTCTTCCACTTTGCGTTTGCGCAGCATGATTTCGCGGATCTGCTGGTAAGCCGTTATCATCGTCTCTTCCAGGCCCGAGCGCACCAGGTCAATTTCCTCTGCACCTCTTGCCACCATCATGCGCTCCCGGTCCGTAACGCTTTTGCCTGTGGTGCGTTCCAACAGGTCGACCAGGTTTTGGTTGATCTGCTGATTGAAACGCTTTTCCATTCGGCCAAACCGCATATGGGACAGGTTCTTCAGCCATTCAAAGTAGGAGACCGTTACACCACCGGCGTTGAGGTAAACATCAGGAATGATCAGCTTGCCATTCTTTAGGAGTACCTCTTCTGCCATAGATGTAATCGGGCCGTTTGCGGCTTCTGCGATGATTTTGGCCTGAATGCGGTGGGCATTCTCCGTAGTAATCTGATTTTCCAGCGCAGCCGGCACCAAAATATCGCATTCGAGCTCCAGTACGCGGGTCCGGTCTTTCTTGTCCAGGTTTTGTGCGCCCGGGAAGCCTAAGATAGAGCCGGTTTCTTTCCGGAACTTGAGCAGCTCGTGAATGTCGATGCCATTGATGTTGTAGATCGCACCTTCCACTTCACCAACGCCCACAATGACGGCATCGCCTTCATCCTGAGCAATGGTCGCGGTGTAAGAACCCACATTGCCCAAGCCCTGCAAAACAATTTTCTTGCCGGCAATGCCAGGATCCAGTCCGAGTTTCTTCATGTCTCCGGCCTGGTCACAAGCTTCACGGATACCGTAAAATACCCCACGGCCAGTTGCTTCTGTACGGCCACGGATACCGTTTTGGTTGACCGGCTTACCGGTAACGCAACCCGCTGCATCAATGTCGCCGCCTTTGAAAGCCCGGTACGTGTCAAAAATCCAGGCCATCTCACGGGAGCCGGTCCCGTAATCCGGTGCAGGCACATCAACAGAAGGGCCAATCATGTTGCGGCCAATGAGTTCAGTGGTGTACCGGCGGGTGATTTTTTCCAGCTGAGAAGGGGTGTACTCCCAGGGGTTGATTTTTACCCCTCCCTTGGCACCGCCAAAGGGTACGTCAACGATTGCGCACTTGTAGGTCATCAGAGTGGCCAGTGCCATGACTTCTTCCTGGTTCACGTGGTTGCTGTAGCGTATACCGCCCTTGGTTGGCGTGCGGTGGTGGCTGTGCTGAACGCGATAGGCTTCGATAACCTTGTACTCATTCCCCACCTTAACGGGGAAACGGATCTGGTATACGGCATTGCATTCCCGGATTTGGTCCAGCAATCCACGGTGAAGACCGGTGTGCTGTGCTGCTTTTTCAAAGTAGTTTTGAACACTCTGATAGAAGCTCGTTTGTGATTTCGGTTCGAGATCAATCATTGTCCTTAATTTGGTTTTCTAATTTGGTTAGCTTTCTGTCGAGATAAATGAGGAATATGACAATACCGGCAAATATGGCTAGGATGACAGCAACAACGACGTAAATCTTTCCGGTGCTACGCATGAAGTCTGTGTCCCCGGATTGAGCCTGGAGCGCAGAAAAAACGGTGAGCAAAATCAGGATTGAAAACAGGCGTCTTTTTATCATGTCTTGTCTTATTCGTGTTGGTTTGGTTAGGGATCCCCCATCGGCTACCGACAATAACATTTCGGGGGCTAAAGTCGTTTTAATTTTCCACTTCGCAAAATAAAATTTGGTATTTCGGTGCCCAAATTTGGGGTTTGGCCGAAAACATCTGCCAACCGGCTTCTCCCGGATTAAAACCAACGGTGAATTACTCTTCGTAGTGTGCGATGAGGGCTAGTGTTTTGGATTCGTCCAGCCAGCCTTCAAAGGTGTTGGTGCCCAGCCCGTCGTAATACAGGAACCAGGTCTCAATGATGTGGCGTGCACCATCATAGTGGATACTGAAGTCTGTGAAGTCTTGCGGTGCCAGGGTTTGCAGATTGGTATCTATGGGTATGGCGATTACCTTGGTGTCCAGTTCGCCTTCGTCCAGGAGCTGCAATGCCCCGATTGGTCGGGCTTCGATGACGCTGCCGGTGGGCAGGGCTTCGCACAACAGGAGTACATCAATGGCGTCTCCATCTCCACCCTCGCTCTTGCTCATGCGGGTGGAAGGGATAAAACCATAGTTGCCCGGGTAGGGGAGGAAGTCGATTTGCCGGGGTTTCCCTTCTCGTTTGTCTACTTCAAAACTCCCGCTTGAGGGCTGGTACTCTATCTTCTTATTGGTGCCGGCCGGGATTTCTACTACTACATTAATACCGGCCGGGGTGCGGGCAGGGTAGGATTTGGGGTCGGCAGGAGTCTCTGTCGTCTGGCAGCTGAATAAACAAGCGCTGAGTAACAGCAGGAGGATGGTGTTTTTCATAAGGCGGGTATGTTAGAGCTTAGGAATAGCAATTTCGCACAGGGCAGCGCAAGTAACGCTTGTTCATAAACTCTGTTAGATAAAAGAAAAACAGGGGCGCTGTAAAACAGTAACCCCTGTTGATATTCAGATGAAGGTAAGATTTGGGCTGAAGGGAGCCTCAACGCCTTTGTATCTATGCGTTTACAGCTTGCCCCTGTACAGGGACGATCCAGCCATGTGTGTCTTCAATTTTCCCGGAGCGCATGCCGTCAATTTGAGCCTTGATGAAGGGGCCGATTTTACGCTCTTCCACCGGCGGCAGTTCCATTTCAAAGCCATTGTAGGCGATCTTGGATACATGAGCCACAACCGCAGCTGTTCCGGAGCCAAAGACTTCCTGCAGTTGGCCCGCTTTGTAAACTTCGACAAGTTCGTCGATGGTTATTTTGCGCTCTTCTACCTGATAGCCATGATCGGGCAGCAGTTTCAGGATGGTGTCCCGTGTGATGCCGGGAAGAATACCACCGTCCAGGGCAGGAGTAACGACTTTGCCGTCAATCACGAAGAAAATGTTCATCGTGCCTACTTCCTGAATATATTTGAATTCGCGGCTGTCCAGCCACATCACCTGATCGTAGCCTTTTTCGTTGGCCAGTTTGGCAGGCAGCAGAGACGCGGCGTAATTGCCCGCAACTTTCGCTTCACCGGTACCACCATTTACTGCTGCGCGTGCAAATTTGGTATCCGCGATCAGGCTGACAGGCTTGGGGTAATAAGGGCCAACCGGGCCGGTAAAGATGATGAAACGGTAAGTGGCTGAAGGCTTCACCCCGATGAATTCATCCATAGAGAACATATACGGGCGGATGTACAACGCACTGCCTTCCTGAGGAGGGATCCAGTCACTGTCCAGGTCGATCAGGGTATGCAGAGCTTCCAGGAAAAGGCTTTCCGGGACTTCCGGCATGCAAATGCGACGGGCGGAGTTGTTGAGGCGTTTGGAATGCATTTCAGGACGGAGTAAAAACGGCTTTCCGTCGAAGGACTTAGAGGCTTTCATGCCTTCAAAAATCGCCTGCCCGTAGTGGAGTACCATGGCGGCAGGGTGCATGTCAAATCGGCCGAAGGGTACGATGCGGGCATCTTGCCATTCTCCGTCTTTGTAGTCTGCAACAAACATGTGGTCTGAGAATACCCGCCCAAACGGGATATTGTCAAAATCCACCTGGGAGAGTCGTGAATTTTGAGCTTTCGTAATTTTTATAGTATTTTTCATCTGCAATATTTTTTATGCGAAAGTAAGAAAAAAATACAAATATTCTTTATTTAGCAATAAAATACACTTAAGCTTGTTTTTTATTTGGAATTTAACCTGTATTTAAACTAAAAATTTTGAAACCAACCTTTTTTGATTTTCATCTATTTCCCGTTCCGGAAGGTGCTCAGCCCCGGAATGCGATCAAAGGTGCAGGCGGCAAGGATGTTTGGATATGGTATCAAGCCGAAACTGCACAGCAAGCGGAAATGGAAGACTTTTTGATCAAAGTATTCGGGGCTGCTAAGATCGACCTCGCACAACATACTCGATATATTTGTTTAACAAAGCAGGAATCCATTAGTTCCAGCCAGCTTGAGGGGAGCAGTACGGCTAAATTTGTCTTTCTGTTTGGTATTGATGGAAAACGGCTGGGCCTTCATTTTCAACTCCCTCTTTACCGGCCGGTAGTGATGGGAGAGACCGCTTTCATTCAGGTAGATGATATCGCTGAGATTTTTGAAGAGCGAAAAGCCGGGAAAAAGGAAAAATCAGGCCACCTCTGGCGCACCCTTAAGGCTTGCTTCAACGTTTAACCAATCGAAAACCTAATTATACTTATGCATTCTATTGTATTCGCAACAGGCAATTCAAACAAAATCGCCGAAGTCAGCCAACTGCTGGATGGTAAAATCGACATTCAGAGTTTAGGGGATATCGGCTGTGAGGAAACACTGCCGGAAACCAGCGCAACCATTGCGGGCAATGCCTCTGAAAAAGCCTGGTACGTGCACAAAAATTATAAGGTGAATTGCTTCTCAGAGGACACCGGTTTGGAGGTGGAAGCCCTGAATGGCGAACCGGGTGTCTATTCTGCCCGCTATGCGGGCCCTGCCCACGACGATGAGGCCAATATGAGCCTGCTCCTTGCTAATATGAAAGGTGAGGAAGACCGCAGGGCGCGTTTCCATACCGTAATTGCTTTAATCATTGATGGCAAAGAACATCAGTTTGAAGGGGTCGTCGAGGGGCAGATTATACACCATAAAAAAGGCAATCAGGGCTTTGGTTATGACCCTATATTTATGCCCGATGGCTACAACCGGACCTTTGCCCAAATGTCCTCGGAAGAGAAAAGCAGCATCAGCCACCGGGGGCAGGCCGTCCAAAAGCTGGTGGCCTTCCTGAAAGGGAAAGTTTGATATCAAACAAGTTTTTCTTATTTTGAGGGTTTCGGGCAGTGATTTTTTGTCATCGGAGTGTGACTCCTGATTCTTTAACAGACTTCAAACCATGAATGCCGAAAACTTTAGCCGATACCTGCAAGACCGCTCATTACTGCATCAATTACCTTTTGAGGAGTTGAAAACGCTGGCCATGCAATATCCTTATTGTCAGCCTTTACAATTGTTATTGCTGCGCAAAAGCCTGCAGGACAATCGCGAAGACTGGGCTTCCGCACTGGCTAAAGTGGCCGCCACCACCAGCGACCGGGGTTTGCTCTATGCAGAAGTGGCTGAAAACTTCCAACCCGTTGAGGAGGAGTCGCTTTTCCACCTTAATGAAGACTACCTGGAACTGCATAGTCTTGAAAAAGATGAAGAAGCCCTGGAACTGGCTAACCTGGATACAGAAGCCAATACTTCAGAACTCCCCCTGGAAATAGACTTTTCTCCGGGTGCGCCTGAGACAACCGGCGAGGCAGACTACAGCCCCGAGAGCGATACGCCAACCGCTGGGGCAGGGGAGGGGCTCGACCTGTCTTTCGCAGAAGAAGGGGAGCTACCGGAAGACCCCGTCGAGGCTTGGAAAAAACAGGAGCTGGAAGAGCTGGAGTCTGCTCTGAACAAGGCCACAGCTGACACCGTAGCACTTTCGGGTAGAGAAAAGGGCAAGGTGCACCTTAATTATATGGCTTTAGCCAATCCTCTCGATCATGCCATAGCCATTGCAACTACAGTCGCAGAGCTCACCGCACCATCCGTCCGGTACACAACGGCAGGAACCGGGGGCGCTGATCGTATGGCACCCCATGAGCCTTTGCACAACCCGGCACCTTCCCCCCGGCCCAAGAGTTCTTTCACCAGCTGGGTAGCGCAGTTTCAGCCACCAGATATACAGACCCAGCTGAGCGATATCATGGAATCCCAAAAGATGGAAGACAAGCGGCAATACCGAAAAAAGAAAAACCGGCAGATTGCCAGTAGTGTAGATAAAATTGTATCCCAAAGCATCACGGAAAATGGCGACCTGGTCTCAGAAACCCTGGCGAGAGTGTTGGCCAGGCAGGGGCAGTACGATAAAGCCGAAGAAATGTATCGCCGGTTGATGTTGGTTTTTCCAGAAAAAAGTGATTACTTTGCGCAGCAAATTTTGAATATAAAAAGCGATTAAGATATGCTGATTACCATGACTGTAGTGACTGCCCTTGTCTGTGTATTGCTGATGGGTGCGGTTTTGATCCAAAACCCTAAGGGTGGTGGCGTAGACTCTACTTTTGGTGGAGCTCAGGCCAATCAGATGTTTGGCGCAGCCAAGTCTAACGATTTTATTGAGAAAGCGACTTGGTACCTCGCTATTGCATTGTTTGTACTCTGCATCATCACCAGTATGATGGTAGGCGGTACAGAGGGTGCGATCGAGCAATTGCAGTCTCAGTAATACCAGCCGGTTTTGCCGTAAAAAGGGCTGAATGAAAGTACAACCTGCTTCGTTCAGCCCTTTTTTGTTCTATACTCCCTCTTCTATGCCACCGCTTTTTGTCTACGGTACACTGCTCTTCCCGGAAATACTAGCCACCCTCCTGAACCGGGTACCTCATCATATTGAAAGTACGTTAATAGACCACCGGCGATTCGCTATTCACGACGGGCCAAAGGTCCGGCCATACCCTGCTATCTTCCCCGAGCCCGGAGCGGTGGTCAGTGGGCATTTGCTGCCTGACCTTTCGCCCCGGGAATGTCAAATCCTGGACGCCTACGAAGGTGCTGACTACGCCAAAACGACGGGGCAGGTAAAAAAGGCGGGGCAGTGGACGGAAGCGGAAGTTTATATTTGGCGGGCTGATAAGCGTGGACAGCTCAGGGACTCCTGGGAGCCTGAATACTTTCAAGCCCATCATTTGGGTACCTACCTCAGGTATTTAGCGCTCGTCGCTTAAAGAACCTGTAGCCGATGCGGGAATATCTTGGAGTTGTTTTCCGAATATTTCCGGGAATACGAAAGGGTATAAACGCTTTTTTTATAAATTAGCGTTCCTCCTCCCCCCAAATATCTCTGGACAACAACTAAGGCAAGACATTTTTACCCAACTGGCCATTTGCTCTTTCAGGGCAAATAATGCCAAAAAAACAAATAAGCATGAAAAAAACGCTCTACGCATCGCTATGCCTATGTTTTTGCTTCGCCTTTTCCATTCCCTCCACTGCTCAAACCTGGTTTAATGACGCAACTGTTCAGGATGCCGAACGGCTAAGTGGTGAACGGCAGATTCAGCCCGCTGAAGCCCGCGTCATTGGTGTGAACCTTGAAGCCCTAAAGGCTGTTCTCTCCGATGCCCCAATGTGGCAAAGCCCGGGGGCCAGGTTGAATGCCGTGACGGTAGAATTGCCGTTGCCCAATGGCCACAACCGGACTTTCAGGGTGGTAGAGGCACCGGTCATGGACGAAGCCTTGTCTGCCCGTTTCCCCGGCATGCGCTCCTACGCCGGGTACAGCCCGGAGGACGGGACCGCCTACGCCCGCTTCGGTTTTACCCACAAAGGTTTTCACGCTATAATCCTTTCCGGTCTGCACAGCACGGTTTTCATCGACCTCTATGCCGAAGGGCAAACCCGCTACCATCAGGTCTATTATAAGTCAGATTACGCCGGTATACCGGGCAATGATTTCAGTTGCCGTATGCAGGAGGAACCGGGCGCTGAGGTGCCTGTAGTGGAAACGCCTGCGGCAGCTTTGATCGGTGATTGCATTCTTCGGAACTACCGCTTAGCTATTGGCTGTACAGGAGAGTATGCACAGTTTCACGGGGGGACGGTGCCGGATGTGCTGGCCGCCTACAACGTAGCTATGACCCGGGTCAACGGTGTTTACGAGCGTGACTTTACCATACACATGGAGTTGATCGGCTCAACCGATCAGGTGATTTACCTCGACGCCGCTACTGACCCCTACACCAATAACAGTTCCGTTACGCTGCTGGGCGAAAATCAGGCAACCCTGGACAACGTAATCGGTTCGGATAAATACGATATCGGGCACGTTTTTAGTACCGGAGGGGGCGGTGTGGCTTCCCTCGCTTCCGTATGCACCAACCGAAAAGCACGGGGCGTAACCGGACTGCCTTCGCCCATCAACGACCCTTTCTATATCGATTATGTATCGCATGAGATAGGCCATCAGTTTGGGGGCAACCATACGCAAAACAATAGCTGTAACCGGGTGGGTGCCGCGGCCATGGAGCCCGGCAGTGCTTCTACCATTATGGGGTACGCCGGAATTTGCTCCCCGAATGTACAAAACAACAGCGACGATTACTTTCATGCTATCAGTATTCAGGAGATTACCAATACCATTGAATTTGGGGCCAGCAGTACCTGCCCGGAACTCATCGATCTGGATAACTCTGCTCCTCAGATTTCAGCGGGCTTGGAGACGATCTTCCTGCCGGTGTCCACGCCTTTTTTCCTTAGTGCTGATGCGACGGATGCAGAGGGCGACTCCCTGACCTACTGCTGGGAGCAAATGGATAATGAAGTGGCGACTATGCCACCGGTCTCTGCCAGTACAGGCGGCCCGTCTTTCCGGTCTCTGCTGCCTACCCCTTCGCCGACCCGCTATTTGCCCAACCTCAACTCTGTGGTCAATAATGCGCCGGATGCCTGGGAAGTATTGCCTTCCGTCTCACGGACGATGAACTTCCGCTGCTCGGTCCGGGATAACTTTCCGGGAGGGGGGTGTGTGAATGCTACCGATGTGGCGTTGGTATTTTCTGATGACGCCGGACCTTTCCTCGTACAGCAGCCTAATACCAGCCTGGTATGGCAGGTGGGCGAAGTAGAGACGGTGCTCTGGGACGTGGCAGGAACCGATGGTGCACCGGTGAATTGCAGTGCCGTGGATATCTACCTGTCAACAGACGGCGGCTTTACTTACCCGGTCTTGCTCGCGCAAGGCGTACCTAATGACGGAGCGCAGGAAATTGTTGTGCCCCTGGAGCTGACCTCAACGGCGCGGGTGCAGGTGGTGGCTTCAGGCAATATATTCTATGATATCTCTGATGAAAATTTCGAAATTCAACTGCCGCCCAGCCCTAATGTACTGGTGGCGGCTACACCGGTAACGCAGGCCCTCTGCAATGATACCGTCGCTGTTTTTGAACTGGATTTTACTTCCATCGCCGGCTTTGGAGAGGCCCTTGAGCTGACCGTTACCGGCCTGCCGGATGGCGCAGTCCCTACTTTTAGCGAAAACCCTGTTGTTCCCGATGGTACCGCGTTGCTGACCATTAGCAATCTTGGGAGTGCTCCGGGAGGCCTTTACGAGCTGTCGGTTGAAGCGAGCAGCCCCACCCTGAGCAAAACCCTTACCCTTGAGGTGGACCTGGCAAATGGTGTACCCCTTCCTCCGGCTTTGGCAGCTCCGGCAGCCGGCGCACAGCTGGTCCCTTTATCGGCCAACCTGAGCTGGGCGGCTTCCGCTTTCGCGGATCATTACGAGCTGGAGGTGGCTACTTCTCCGGCATTTGGAGGGGCTACCGTGGTGGCGGAAACGTTGTCAGATACGACTTACGACCTTAGCGGGCTCCAGGAGTTTACGGTTTACTACTGGCGGGTTATGCCGGTCAATGAATGCGGAGCTCAGGCCAGCGTGGAATGGTCCAGTTTCCAAACCCTGGGCAATAACTGCGCGGTGTATGCTGATACCGAGCCCGACTTGGTCATTCCAGCCGACGGCACCGGTGACTTTTCGACGACGCTGATAACTGATGGCAACTTTACAATTCAGGACCTGAATGTTGGCCTGGTCATCGACCATACCTGGCTGGGCGATTTATCCGCCACTCTGGCATCAGAAGATGGCACAACCATTACTCTTTTTGATCAGCCGGGTGTCCCCGGGTCAGACTTTGGGTGCTCTCAGAATGATATGCTGGTAGATTTTGATGACGATGCGCTGCTCACCGCTGATGATTTTGAAAATACCTGTGAAGTCAGTGGCCCCTATGCTATTTCCGGTAGCTTTCAGCCTGTAGGCCCGCTTTCCAGCTTTGCGGGGCTGCCCGCTGCCGGCACCTGGACCCTTACGATAAGCGATGCCTTCAATCAGGATGGCGGTAGCCTGGTAATTTGGTATATTGAAGCCTGCCCGCCTTCAGACCTGCCCGTTCCGGTTGATACACTGGCCAACCTGGCACTGGAAGTCCTCTACGCACAGCAGGAAACCATTACATCGGATTTCCTGGCTTATGAAAAGGATGGGCTTGCGCCCGAGAGCATCACTTACCGGCTGACTGCCCTGCCTGAAAACGGCACTCTTCAAATGGAAGGGATGGGAGCCCTCGCCATTGGTGATGTTTTCACTCAGGCTGCGATCAATGCCGGGCTGTTGACCTATCAGCATGATGCCAGTTTTACCACCGCCGATCAGTTTGTATTTGACCTGACGGACGCAGCGGGCGGTTGGCGCCCCGCAGAAGTATTCCAGTTGGTTATTTCAGAACCGGCAGTTCTTTCGGCTCAGGCTGCCGCGGTTCAGCCGATAAGCTGTGCCGGGGATGCGAACGGAGTAATTGAAGTTGTTGTTTCCGGTGGATTGCCGCCTTATGCCTACACTCTGAATGGCGGTATGCCGCAGGAAACTCCTGTATTCAGCAACCTGGCAGCCGGGGATTATACCATCGTGGTAACGGATGGCTCTGGACAGGAAACGACGCTCCCGCCCGTTAGCCTAATGGCGCCCGCCGCCTTGTCTTTATCGGCAGGCACCCTGGTCAATACCCTGGTACTTGAGGCGCTGGGAGGTGCCCCTCCTTATCAGTACAGTATAGACGGTGGGGGCATTTTTGGGAGTGCGTCCACATTTGAAGGGCTCCCGAACGGTGATTACGAACTCGTGGTGGAAGATGCCAATGGATGCCTCGCCACGGCTTCGTTTACCGTCAATCTGCTACAGAGTGTTGAAGTCAGTACTACGGAAAATAGTTGCGCTGATGCATCAGATGGGAGCATTGCCGCAAGTAGTATACAGGGCGGGGAAGCGCCCTACGTGTTCAGCCTTAACGGAGGGGACAGTCAGCCCGGGGCCGTATTTACCGGTCTGGCAGCAGGCAGCTACGATTTGCAAATCACAGATGCGAATGGCAGTGAGCTATGGATTGAGGGCATACAGATAGGCGGTCCCGAGCCTTTGGAAGTGAATATCAGCCTTACTGGCAATGACTTGTCGCTGCAGGGGAGTGGCGGGACTCCGCCCTATCAGTACAGTATTGATGGCGGTACGACCCTCGGTACGCCGATGGAGTTCTCCGATTTGCCCAACGGCACTTATAGCATACTGACCGTGGATGCCAATGGTTGTTCGACGGCAGGAAGCGTAACCATTAATCTCATCATCGCCGCCGAAGTCAGTGCGACCGGTGCCAGTTGCAGTGATGCTGCAGATGGTAGCCTGTCCATCGGGACCATCGAAGGCGGAGAAGCACCTTACAGTTACCAACTGGGAGAAGGTGCGGTGCAGGACAGCCCGGTATTTGATAATCTGGCTGCGGGCACTTATGACCTCACTATTTTTGATGCCAGCGGCAATGCCCTGCAACTACAGGGGCTGATAGTGGGCGCACCCGCGCTGCTCGAATTGTCATTGGAGGTTAACCTCACCAGCCTGGCCCTGAGTGCTGCCGGGGGCACGCCGCCCTATCAGTATAGTATTGATGGGGGGGCAACGTTGGGTATGGATGCTGTATTTGCAGATTTAGCAAACGGCACCTATTCCGTCATTGTGCAAGACGCTAATGGCTGCACAGTTGCCGGGCAGGCCACCATTAATGTGATCGTTGCGGCCGATGCTGCGGTTTCGGATGTAAGCTGCGCAGCCGGTACGGATGGCCGTATCGTTATTGCGGGCATTCAAGGCGGAGCGCTCCCGTATACCTATAGCTTGAATGGAGGAGATGGGCAGAGCAGCCCTGAATTCGAGGGCTTACCTGCCGGGCCTTATGCTGTACAAATTACGGATAGCAATGGCAGCATCTTTATGCTGGAAGGCCTGCTCATTACCGAGCCGGCCCCGGTTGAACTCAGCGTTGAAGTAAACGGTGCGGCTTTGTCCCTTCAGGGCTCAGGTGGCACGCCACCTTACCTGTACAGTATTGACGGCGGCACGGCCTTCAGTGATTCCGGTGATTTTACCGGTTTGGGCAATGGGTCTTACGACTTGATGGTTCAGGATGCTAATGGTTGCAGCTTCAGCACCTTTGCCCTTATCAACATCATTACCGATGCCAGTTTGGAAGTGGGCAACCTTTCCTGCGCTGGTTCATCCGACGGCAGCATTACCGTATTAAATGTCAATGGTGGATTTCCACCGTACACCTATCAGGTGAATGAGGGCGGCTTCGGGGACAACCCTGTCATTAGTGGCCTGGAGCCCGGGTTATACGAGTTGGATGTGCAGGACAGCGAAGGCTTTATCTTCAGTACGACCGTGGAGGTTTCAGCGCCTCTGCCACTTGAGGTACAGGTCGAAGTCATCCAAGACAGCATTACCATTATTGCGCTGAATGGCACTCCGCCTTACACATACAGTATTGATGGGGGGATGACCTTTGAGCAGCCGGGCAATATCAGCGGTTTGCCAGATGGGGATTACGGGGTTGTTGTCATGGATGCGAATGGTTGCCTGAGCGGCTTGCAAACGGTGACCGTGATGTCTACAAGTATAGAGCGCTTTCCGGCAAACTGGGTGGTCCGGCTTTCGCCAAATCCCACGCAGGGCCCGCTAATGATGGAAGGCGATGGCTTTGAGGTATCCGAGCTACAGTGGTCTGTGGTAAGTCCGCTGGGACAGGTCCTGCAATCGGGCCAGTTACCGGTTACCGGCACACGCTGGCAGCTGCCACTCTCCCTGGGGCAACTGCCCGCGGGCGTATACTGGGTGCGCCTGCAAACAGCGACGGCCCGGGGCGCATGGCCCGTGGTTAAGCAGTAAAACCAAAAGGCACCGGGGGATGAATGCTCCGGTGCCCTTTTTATAGCGTGTTGGGACTGCGGTACCCCGTTCATTTACCGGCAGCAGGATCAGCAGTTTCCCGTTGTGGTTGTTGCGTTCAGGCCAACCAACCGGATGCTGCGAAAATACCATATTCCAGGAAAAACAGCCCCCATACCGCCTGATAGTACCGCATGATTGATGCTTTTTGGGAGAGATCCACCCGGCTGGCCAGCCCTAAAAAGCCGAGGAGCAGCACGAGGTGCCCGAGACTGAAGATTAGAGACTCGACTTCCAGCTCAACCCAAAACGGCAAAAGGGTTAAAAGGAGGAAGAGCCCCGCAAGCAGGCTGTTGCCGATCCAGAATACCCGCCGGAGCCCGACTTTGAGCGAAAGGGTCTGTATTTCGTAAGCTTCATCGCCGGCGGTGTCAGGCATATCTTTAAACCAGGCAATGATGAGCCCATAAATGAAAATAGTAACGGTGAGCCAGCCAATGAGTGTAGGGAACGTGGCAACACCTGATAGCTGCTTCTGGAAATGCAGGAACAGCAGGATGTTTACAATCAGTCCCCGCACCGCAATGATGCAGAATGCCGCCCAGAAGTGGAACCGCTTTAACCGGAGCGGTGGCATAGAGTAAGCGATGCCAAGCAATAGGCTGAGCCCTACAGTCCATAGCAGGTACTTGCCACCGTAAACCGCCAGGCTCAGGGCCACCAAAAGGGAAATACCTATGATGAGTTGTCCGGTACGGACAGAATAGGCACCTGATGCCAACGGCAGATAGGGTTTGTTGATCCGGTCAATTTCTATATCGGTCAGCTGGTTTAGCCCCACGATGAAGATATTGGCCCCCAAGCAACTGATCCAGGCTACCAGAAGGACTTCCCAGTTGACAGGAGTTCCTTCTGCATAGGCTAATGCGAGTACATAGAGCGTCAGTACACTCAGGCTCGTACCAACGATGGTGTGAGGCCGGCTGAAGCGGATGAAGTTCATGAGTGGATTCATAAAGGTTTTTCGGCTTGTAGCAACCCAAAACGAATAGTCCCGGTTTTAAAACCACGTGTCATATGCCGCATGGCAATAGCACCACGGATGGTAGGCAACCCGGCTTGCAGCAGCCCCCTGAGGCTTTTTAGCTGCAGGGCAGACTGTATGACTGCTTTCCAAAAGGGTGCCACCTGCTCACTCCAGTCGTCTGTGGATACGTTGACGAATTCGGCTGCTTCAGCAAGTTGCTTCAGTTCAGGCAGGGATACCAGGGGCGGAAGATGGTAAAGCTGCCGGATGCGGCCCAGTATCTGTTTGTCGGTTTGGGTCAGGGCCGGTGGCGTCTCCCGGTGGCACCAGGTGGCAACCAACAGCCGTCCCCCGGGAGCCAGCAAGTCGTAAAAGAGCTGTAGCATACCGGCTTTATCCTCAATGTGCTCGGCGCTTTCCATCGACCATACGAGGTCGAATGGACCGTCTGTGGTGCGCAGCGACATCATATCTCTAGCCTCTGTACGGACAATTTGGTCCAGGCCCGCCTGCCGGTTGTATTCCGTGCCGCGTTGGGCCTGTACCGGGCTGAGTGTACAACCCAGAACCGCTTCTGCGCCCAGCTGACGGGCCAGATAGCGTGAGCTGCCGCCCACACCACAACCTGCATCAAGTATGCGGGGGGCATGGGTTACCCCGCCCCAGTTTAGCAGTTCATTCACCAGGTCTGTCTGTGCCTGACGGTGGTCCTTCGGCTGTTGACCATCGCCGTAGTAGCCATGATGCATGTGTTCGCCCCAGGTGTCCAGCCACACCTGTGTGGAGCGGTCGTAAAAATGAGCAATCTTTTCATTGAGTGCCGGCATACCTTATTGATTTAGTAAAGCAAAGAGGAGGACCACTATGGTGATGATCACCAGGATTGCGGTAATTTGGTGGTGGTTGAGCCGTTCCCGTTGGTCTTTGGGGATGTGTGACTGATCCGAAAAAGTAATACGGGCATAGCCAATCAGTGCCGCCGGTATGAATAAAAAGCCAGCTAATGACCCGATGATGACTCTGAGCGCCAGCAAAAAACGGCGCCCAATGCTCATGGATTCCGGCTCCTCCGGGCCTGCCTGCCGGACCTCTTCAGCAACCGGGCCCGCGGTTAATGGCTTACGGCCTGCAAGCGCAATACCGTACTTGCCTTTACCGTCCACCCACTGTGGTTTGACGTAGCAGGCCTGCAGGTCCTCAAAGCCAGCATCCCGGAACCACTGCCAGTATTCTTCTTCCTTTGGGAATAGCATCCAAAGTTCTGCAATAAAACGCCCAATAGGGTTGGCGGGCTCCAGCGGCCCAATCATCAGCGCAAGGCCGCCAGGCTTCACTACCCGGTAGGCTTCGCGTATGCCCCGTGCGGGGTCGGGCCAGTATTCGATACTTCCCGCAGAGACATAGCGGTCAAAGCTGTTGGAAGGCAGGGGCAGGTTTTCGGCATCCCCTTCCAGGAAGGTGCACCCCTGTAGTTCAGGTTTGGCTTTGGCCTTTGACATTTGATGCGGGCTTTGGTCTACGCAGGTCACCTGTTGGGGCGGCACTTTTTTGACAATGCCTTCGGTATTGAAGCCTGTACCGGAGCCAACATCCACCACGGAAATTCCTTTTTCCTCCAGTTGCCCCATTTCCAGAGATTTATCGCGCATGGGCACTGTCCAGAAAAGAGGGTTGACGAACTTGTCATAAAAAATGGAGAGAAAACGGTAAAACCAGTAAGCTTCCTTTTTGTGTTGTACTAATCTCATAATGCGAAGGGTTAATGCCAGATACTGTTGGCGAGGATCGTTAATATAAGACTTAAAATTAACCTACAGCTTGAAAATGGGTTTTATTTTAGCTCATTTTGGGTCCGCATCCCGTAGTGTTTTGGGCTTTGGCAAATAACGGTTATTCCAATGAGATTTTAAGAACGCTTGGCCGACTGCCATGTGTATATATAGGCGGGATTCGGGCATCAAAAACAACACTGTCAGGTGTGACGAGCCCTTTCCTTATAACATCTGATCCAAGCAGGGAACAGTAGAGCAGGCTGTCTGCCTGATTTACCTCTACGGCAGCAATGGGGGCATCTACGTTTATTAATTTAGACTTTCGGGCATCAAGGTCGGCAACACCGATTTGCCTGGACTTAGGGCTGGCCCAAAAAAGCTGGTTATAGATGCTGTTAACAGAAAGCCCATCCGGGTAAAGCCCGGCATCGGAAATAAAGTCGGGCTCTACCTCGAGGGTAAGCAAGTCTATCCTTCCAATTTTATGATTGGACACATCTGTCCAGTAAAGTTTCTGGGTTGCAATATCCAGCTCTACAGAAGAGGGCTTGCCTGGCAAACGGTTTCCAAAGGCGGAGTCTAGGAGTTGTCCCTCGTAGTTAAAGACCTTAATGGTAGAATCGCCATAATCAGCACAGAATAGCATCTCTTTGTCCGGGTACAGCGCAATGCCTGCGGGGTACCTTACCTCTTTAATGTGCTGGTCCTTTAGGCTGCCGGGGATGATTTGTGAGTTGGTGCTGTTCAACCGGGCACAGGAAATCCCAAGATAAGACTCGCTGGAATTGGAATTGGCCCAGAAAAGCAGGTTGCTTTTATGGTCATAGTCCATACCGGTGAGGTATCTTCTGTTTTTGATAACTTGTACAGGTTCTCCTCCTTCTGTAGGCATCACCGCAATACCGTCGTCATTTCTGAAAATGAGGAAAGGCTTTTTCTTTTGACTCCACTGAGTAGCATGATCATTTGGCTTTATTGTAGGGAGGGCGATGACTCGTAGGCCGAGGTAGAGTAGGGATATGGTAAATAATGCCAGAAGAGCTCGTTGCCAATTTCCCATCTTCTGTTTTACAGATGGCGTGTTTATAAATGGGTCTGTTGTTTTTTTCAAGACAGGCTGTACTGAGTTGGTCTCTTGAGGTGGTGGGGGAGGAGAATGGGATAAATTACTACTGTGTTGATTGCAATAGTCATCGTAGGATTGATAGCCCATGTAAATGGCAAACATGTTCCGGGTCGTGCGGTTGCCTTTGCTTTCATTGGTAATGAATATCCGGCGGAAGGAATCATAGGAAATGGTAGACCCATCAGGTATTGCCCCGTTTTTAGGATGTTGCCAACCACAGGCCGCGATTAGGGCGAGGTCTTCAGCACAACGCTTTTGCAATTGCTGATGGAAGTATTTGAGAAAGGGATCGATCTCTGACTTTGTCCATTTTTCAGGTGGTTCTCCACCGGTGTCCTTGGATATGTGTTCGGCTACATCAATCCAAAATTGTGTTTTTGTGCTCATTTGTTTGCAGAAAGTTTGCAAAACGCAATTGCAAAGGGGAGGTTAGGTTGCGTTTCGGGGTATTGTTTGATATTGACATCGTGAATATATGGATTATCACTGGTAGAGGCTCCAACCGGAGACGGCTAATTTTCAGGCAGAATCATCTTTTTTGTGCATCGAAATTCCGGTCATGAAGTAAGCCGCTTTCTATTGTTTTTTGAGGTGCTTTTCACCCTGCGTCTTTTTTCTATTCGCCAGCTGATTTGACTCACTTTGCGTTAGCCTTTCAGGGCTACTTAAAAACCAAACTCTATGAAACGAATCGTAGTTGATTACGCTTTGCCTCAAACAGCCTTAATGTTTACATTGTTGCTTTTGTCTGCACAGCAAATATATGGTCAAGGGTCGCCTCAATTGGAGTCCCCATTGCAGTTATTTGAAAATGCAAAACCAATACCTTTACCAAAGTGGGCTCCTCCGGTAGACAATCAGCCCAACCAAGTCACCAGGTTTGATGTAGCTACACAATCCGTTTCTACTTACGATTTGTCCGAAGATTTGTCCCCTTTACCATCAGTAGGCTCCCCGGGAGTTGAGCTGCCTGATTGGGCTTACCCGGGTTATGATATTCCAGATGCTGAGGAGCTACTTACTTTCACTAATCTCAGCTTGGTGACCAATACCAATGAATACCCCTGGAGCGCGAGTGTGAAACTGTTTATTGAATGGCCTAATGGGCAGATCGGTGTTTGCTCAGGAGCCCTCATTGATCCTAAACACGTGCTCTCTGCAGGCCATTGTGTTTACAGCCACACCAATGGAGGATGGGCCGATCAAATATTCGTGTACCCTGGATACCAGAATCAACAAGCTGCCTTCGGGGGTGGGATTTCAGCTTCACTCACGTCCCTAACAGGTTGGACTGTAAACCAAGATTTTAGTTTTGATCTGAGTGTCATCGAATTAGATAGGCACATAGGTGGTATAGCAGGTTGGTATGGCTATGACCAAAATAGCAATAACAATTTTTTCCTGAATAATACTTTTCATAACCCCGGTTATCCTGCGGACCCACCATACGATGGTGAATTCATGTATTATTGGTACGGCGATTATGACCTTACTTTCAATGAGATCGTTGTCCATTACAATTTGGGATATCCTGGTCAAAGTGGCAGCAATTCCTATCATATAGCCAATAACGACCGACGGACGCATGCTGTGCTAACACATAATGCAGCCCCTTTTATTAATTCTTCTATACCAGCTACAGGTCATACTCGTTTAACACAAGGCAAAGTCAACTGGATTAATAACACTATTGCAGACCATATATCTAGTACTCCTGATTTATTGCCCCTAACATTATTTGGCGCCCCAGGTAGCATACCCGCAGGAAATTCACTTTCAGCGCTCTCAGTATTGATACATAATTATTCAGTAGCTGCTTTTTCTGGAAACCTGCAATTAGAAGTTTATCTGTCTGACAATGAAGTTATTTCAACTTCAGATACTGAAATTTTTAGCGGTAGCGTCTCAGGCTTCAACCTTCCGGCAAGAGGTACACAAGAGGTTAACTTTACGCCGAATAGCATTCAGGTCCCGAGCACTACCCCCCTTGGCAACTATTTTATTGGTATCAGGATAGCTAATTCTGACGCTGATAACAGCAATAACACGAGCCCTGAGTATTATCTGATGCCTATTACTGTTACACCTCCACCATGCCTTGCGCCAGTAGGTTTGAATGCTACTAGTACTGGATATGCTCACGTATCACTGAGCTGGGATCCAGTGCAATGAGCTACAGGGTATCAAACCCGATTCCGGCTACTTGGTAATTCTACCTGGAACCTAAGCAATAATATATTTTCCAATACTGCTGTAAACTGGGGAGGGATGACGCCATGCAGTACCTACGAGTTCCAGGTAAGGGCGCAGTGTGGCAGTGATTTTAGTGATTTTAGTAACACCATTGTTGGTATTACAACGGGCTGCGGTGATCCATACTGCTACACCTATGGGCTTTCTTGGGACCAATGGATTGAAGGTGTTACCTTTTCAGACCTCAACAATAGTTCTTCCAACGGATACGGCTATACCAACTTTACGAACCTGAACGCCACTGTAGAGCAGGGAGGCGGCTACAACATTGGGTTAAATCCGGGTACTGATGTAGTGTCCGCCACTCTGTACTGGAGAGTTTGGATTGATTTCAATAATGATAACGACTTTGGAGATGCCGGCGAGCAAGTGCTCTCTGTTATTGGTAATAGTACCACCCTGGCATCTGGCAATATTAACATTCCGGCGAGCGCCTCCACTGGCTCTACCAGAATGCGGATAGCGGCGAGTCCGGATGGATATCCGACTCCTTGTACAACTGGTGGAGATAAAGATGTGGAAGATTATAGCGTAAATATCATTTCTCCACCCTGCCCTTTACCAGACAATTTTGTGGTAGAGTCCGTAGGCGTATCCCATGTAGTACTCGACTGGGATGCGGTGCCCGAAGCGGACAACTATATTACCAGACACAGGAGACAAGGTACAACTTTTTGGATTAGTGGAAATAGCTTTGTTGGCTCTGCGGTAGTCTGGGCTAATTTAAACCCATGTACTACTTACGAATTTCAGGTCATGACTAATTGTAGTGGCAGCAATAGCGGATTCAGTAATACTATAACAGCTACCACTCTGGGTTGCGGAGATGACTATTGTTATAGCTATGGTTTGTCATGGGATCACTGGATCACAGGAGTGGCTGTAGCTAACCTCAGCAATACCTCTGAGAATGGGTATGGATATACAGATTTTACAAGCCAAAGTGCTAATCTGATTAAAGGGGACAGTTACAATATAAACCTTACTTCAGGTACTGATGTGACACCTGCTGATGTCTATTGGCGAGTTTGGGTTGATTTCAATAATGACGGCGACTTTTGGGATGGAGGTGAGCAGGTGCTATCTGCAACAGGTACAAGCGATGGCGTTGTAACGGGTAGCATCATTACACCTTATAATGCAGTTTCTGGGGCAACACGAATGAGGATTTCAATGGGTCGGGATTCATATCCCACACCTTGTGAAACGGGAGATTGGATAGATGTCGAGGACTATACAGTCAATATAATGGTTCCCAACTTCTTCCTGAATGTATCGCCCCTCAATTTGTCTTTCCAGGCTACTGGAGGGTCTTCCAGCCTTGCGATAAGCTCAAATGCCCCCTGGACGGTAACGGATAATGCCCCCTGGATTTCAGTAACGCCCTCCGGTGGTAGTGATAACGATAACTTGGTTGTAGATTGTAACGCCTACTCTGGTGTAGTGCCGCGTGTAGCAGACATAACAATCGCTACCGCAGACGGTTCGATTGTTAGACAGGTTCAGGTCACGCAGGAGCCAGCCGATCCCTTGCTGGAAATAAACCCGATGGTGTTGAGTTTTCCCTCAGGCGGGGGTAGCGAGTCTGTAAATGTGATTTCCAACCAAGACTGGGTAGTTGGTGCTCCGGGAGCAAGTTGGTTCCAGGTGCTCACACAAGGCGGTTCGGGTAATGGGGCAATTGCTGTCCAATGCGCTCCAAATGCCAGCAGTAGTGGTCGAAGCTCATCAGTAACAATTACAGGCAACAGCGGTGGCTCAGCCATCCTGACGGTAACTCAACAAGGCAATCAGGCCTGCGGTACTCCTCAAAATCTATCAACAAGCGAACTTGAGCCTACCCGGGCTACAGTAAAATGGGATGATGTCCCTGGTGCAGGGGCATATACTTTAGAGGTTAGGCTTTTGGGAGACAATACCTGGTCTTCTTTCACGATGGCATCAAACCAGGCAGGTCTAGCAGGCTTTGCCCCATGTGAATTCTACGAGTTCCGCGTAATGGCTGATTGTGGCGACACCTTCTCAGCTCCCCATACTTTCCAAACGGAAGGGTGTGGCCCTTACTGTGATAGCTATGGTGTGCGTGTATTGCAACTGTTGGACTAAACCTCATTAAAAGAACCTATTCAAAAGATCGGAAACGATGAATAATTATATAGCATTTAGTATTCTGGCGTTCCTTCTACTGCCTGGGCTTACTCAGGGACAAACCGAGCAGCCAACGCTTTCCAACCGATTCAATAAAGCCTACGAAGAAGTCCAAAAAGCGACTAACCATGAGCGGTTACAACAAATTATTCAGGAGCAAAGGCAGGAAAATGCCCGGTTACAAGTCGTTGTGGACTCTCTAGAGCAGGCAGGTGTAAAAATCCGGGGCGAAGGCTGGCAAGTAACCGGTATTAATGAAGCAGGAAAACTTATTTATACGGCTAATAACAGCAACCTCATTGCCGCCGCCACGACTTCTACTGATCAGCTTTGGGGTGGGAGTTATAACTTGAATGGCGATGCGATGTTTGCAGGCATTTGGGAGGTTGGTGAGGTGCCATTAGTTTCGCATCAGGAGTTGGAGGGAAGGGTAATTCTAAAGAATAGTACCTCAGCCGATGATCATGCCACCCATGTTGCAGGTACGATGATTGGAGCAGGAGTAGAGCCTAGTGCCAGAGGGATGGCTAATCAGGCTTTGCTACATGCCTATACCTCGCTATTTGATAATTCCGAAATGGCATCAGCTGCCTCAAACGATAACCTGCTTATATCCAATCATTCATATGGTCAGATTACGGGCTGGTACTACGGAGAATTTGTAGCGAGTCTAGGTACAGGATATTATTGGTTTGGTGATTTTAACGACACCGAAGATGATCGTTTTGGTCGTTATACGAGTAGGTCTCGTGGATGGGATCAAGTTGCCTATAATGCTCCTTACTATCTAATTGTTAAGTCAGCCGGTAACGACAGAAATGATACCGGGCCTTCCTCTGGGGAGTATTTCGTTAGAAATGACTTTGGTAATTGGGTCAGCAGCAGTGCCTTTAGGGAAGATGATGGTGGCGCGGAGGGATATGACTGTATACCTGAGGGCGGTGTAGCTAAAAACATCCTCACAGTAGGTGCAATCAATGATTTACCGGGTGGATATACCAATAGCATGGACGTAAGTATATCTTCTTTCAGTAGTTGGGGTGGGGCCGATGATGGTCGCATTAAGCCGGATATTGTAGGCAATGGAGTAGGGCTGTATTCTTCTACTGCAGATTCAGATACCGATTATAGCTCCTTTAATGGAACCTCTATGTCGGCTCCGAACGTATCAGGGAGTTTATTACTGTTGCAGGAGCTTCATGCAAGGGAGACGGGTAGCTTTATGCGTTCTGCAACGCTAAAGGCGCTTGCTATTCACACTGCTGATGAGGCGGGGCCTGCGCCAGGGCCCGACATGGCCTACGGTTGGGGAGTGCTGAACGCTAGGAAAGCGGCAGATTTCATACTCAGCAGCCTCGATAATGATGGTGCAACAACCATTGAGGAAACACTCAACGCCAATGGTGCTTTCTCTCAAAATATCGATAGTGAAGGTGGACCGATCCGGGTGACGCTGGTTTGGACTGACCCCCCCGGGCCATCCTGCTCTTCGTCAGGGTGCCAGCAAGCATTGGTCAATGACCTGGAGCTTCGGATCGTGCACAATGGAACTACTTATTTCCCTTACACTATTCTCCAGCCCGGAGCACCTGCCCAGACCAATCAGCCAAATAGTGTAGACAATGTAGAACAAATATTTTTGCCTTCTACAAACTCAGGCTCCTATCAAGTACAGGTTTTCCACAACGGTCAATTGCAAGGCAGCGACCAGGATTTTAGCTTATTAATTTCCGGAGGCAGTGGTTCGGGCAGTGCCTCCGATCAGGAATTCATTCAGAGCAGGCAATTGAATGGACAGCTCAAAGACTCTGGTCATGATTATGGGTATGCAGACTTCACAAATGAGTTTCCTGTAATTATGGATCCCGGTCAAAGTGTCGACCTTACCCTTACCGCAAATGGAGAAGGCACCTTCCTGCCGGTGTATTGGTATGTTTGGGTAGATTTAAATCAAAACCAGGTATTTGAATCGCCTGGTGAACTCATGCTGAGTAGTGGCCCGGTTCAAGATGTAGCATACGCCGGCAGTATTTCAATTCCAACCACAGCACCAAGTGGTAGTACCCGTATGCGAATCACAGTAAGCCAGGAAGCAGGCATTGGGCCCTGTTCAATACATACTGGAGAGACTGAGGATTATACAGTGCATATTAGTGCTCCTGCAAGTATTACCCTTTCTCCTGGCCAGCTGAGTTTTTTGCCATCCGGAGGCAGTCAAACGGTCGCTTTATCTACCAATTGTAACGATTGGTCCTTCTCTAATGTCCCCTCATGGTTGCAGGTACAGCCGGCTTCTGGAAGTGGGAATGCCAGCATTTCGGTAACGGCAATAGCCAATGGTCAGCTAAGCCCCAGAACCGCTACCGTGACCGTATCAGGCTGTGGAGCCAGTACTACTCTAAACGTCACCCAAAATGGTCAAAGTGGTGGTAGCGGGATTGGTTTTACACCTGCTAATATTACCCTAGACTGGACACAAGGGAGCTCGGCACAGGGAGATGTTGTAGTTGGTAGCAGTGCTTTTTGGACTGCCCAGCCTAGCGCTTCCTGGATACAGCCGAGCCAATTTACAGGAACTGGGCCTCTTACCCTTACCATCTCGGCTTTATCTGACAACACCAATGGGCAAGCCAGGTTTGGCACTATTTCTATGGTCTCCAGTGGGAACAGCTTTGTCATCAATGTAGAACAATTGCCCGAGCCAACCACCGGTATTTTGCCTCCATGGGGAGAAACCACACCGACCAATCAGGCGGGTACTTTTATTGGGCAGGTTCAGGTAGAAGGAGTGCCTGCAAATGCGGCAGACTGGGTCGCAGCATTTGATGAAGCCGGAAACCTCGCCGGCAGCAGCCAGGTACTTATCAGTCAGGGCATCGCTTATATTAACATGGTAATTTATGGAGACGATACACTGACCCCTGAGGACGAGGGGGTTGGTGCTGGTGAAGCCTTTACCCTTCATCTTTGGGATGCTAGCGAAGATGAAGTCTTGGATTATCCGTTTACAGGAGCTGCTACTCTTTTTACAGATTGGGTTAACACTAATGGGGCTCCAATGCCAGCTTACAGTAACCCCAATGCCATTTATAATTTCGAGCGCTCCATCATGGATATTATACCCTTGAAACCGGGCTGGAACTTGGTTTCCACCGATGTGGTGCCTACCGATAGCAGTGTAGTCAGTTTGTTTAGCGGGTTGCTACCAGGTAATCTTAGGTATGTTACGGGCTTTGATCAGGAGGCCTCTTTCTATGACCCAAACCCAAACTTGCAACTATTCAATACCCTTACACACTGGACGAGAGGGTTTGGGTATTGGGTTAGAGTCACCCAGGAAGATACTTTGCGTATACCCGGACAGCGTATTCCGGATACCTACTTCAAGCCTATGGACGATGGGTGGAATCTAATAGCCTATTTGCCACAGGACACACGAACTCCACAAGACTATTTAGGTGGTTTTATCAGCGAAAGCCAATTGGAAATTGCCACAGGATTTGATGGTGACTATATCTACTTTGATCCTTCACTCTTGCCCATCTTCAATGGCTTACAGGAGATGCAAAATAGTCTGGGGTATTGGATTAGGCTTCAGGATGTTGATCCCCTTCAGTCTGTTGATATTCGAAACCCTTCACAACGCCCGAACCTGAATTATGCATTTTTGTGGGGCGAAACCAATGCGCCAGTGGGCTCCATTATTGAGGTGCTCAATGAAGAGCAGCAACAGATAGGTAAGTTGCAAGTCCACGAAGAGGGCTTAATCAGACCAAAGACTTTTTATGGAGACGATTTAACTACAGTTGCAGAAGATGGCATCGCAGAGGGCTCTCGTTTGTATTTTCGGTACCGTAATCAGTTGGCTGATACTGTACACGCCTTTTACAGCGACCGTTTGCTACATCAGTTGTCGATCCAATTCCCAAGATTACCTGCCCGGAAAGCTTTGGTCGCCTCACCTGTGCCTTTTTCGGAGGTGCTAAATCTGGAGTACACGCTTTCAGAGGGTGGAGAGGCATTGATCTTAGTTCGGGACGCGTTAGGACGAACTGTACATCAGCAGCAACTGCATCATATTTCCGCGGGAACCTATCAAACGAGTTGGGCGAGCACATCTGTCCCGGAAGGAATGTATACAATCAGTTTAATTCATAATGGGAATAGAGTTGAAGCCTTGCCGATAGTCCTGCAGTGGTAGTTGAACCCTTGAAGCAAAAAACACCTGAGATTATGAGATTAATTTTTCACTTTTTGGTTACTCTTTGTTTGTGCATGCTGCTCAATCCGCAGTCTCTTAGGGCTCAACCCTCTGGCTTTGTCTATACTCCAACTATATTTTCCGGTACCCTATTGGGACAAGTAGAGCTTGATGATTCACCCGCTGCAGTGGGCAGCTGGATTGCCGCTTTTGATAGTGCGGGGAATTGTGCCGGGGCATCGGAGGTGATTCTGTTTGAAGGGATCACTTATGCCAATCTCAATATTTTTGGAGATGATGCTACAACGGATACTATAGATGAGGGCATGACGGAAATAGATGTGTTCACATTACTGCTTTATGATCCTGCGCAAGAACAGGTTTTGGTGTATTCAGAAAATGGGCAAACAGTACAACTAGATGGCTGGATAAATAATAATGGTGCACCCATGCCTGCATATAGTGACCCTTCCCGGGTGTTTTCTTTTACTTCGGAATCAATAGCATTGGAGGTTATTGACGTGGAGACCGCGTCTCCCACCTGCGCTGGTGATACTAACGGGAGCATCTCGGTTACTGCTCAGGGTTTCTTTCCTCCATTTTCATTTGTTTGGAATACCGGCGCAATAGGTTCCACATTGACCGGGATTGGCGGTGGGAACTATACCTGTACAGTTACCGATGCATTGGGTCAGGTTTTTACGGTTGGACCAGTCACGCTTCAGGAGCCTCCTGAATTGCTACTAGAAATGGCAGACGGAATCGATACCTGTAATACGAATATGGGACAGCTATTTGGTGTTGTAGATGGAGGAATCCCTCCCTACAATTACTCGTGGGCACATGGTGCGGAAGGGGAATTAGCAGGGGGGCTTTCTGAGGGCATTTATACCTTGCAGGTAACAGATGCAAATAATTGCAGTATCTCCGCAAATGCCACAGTTCAGGCTTCTCCTGGACCGGATATTATTTGGCAGAAAGAAGGACCTTTTTGTTTTGGAGGAGAAGATGGAAGTATTGAGATAGAAACAGAAGGCGGGGTTCCTCCTTTCTCCTTGTTATGGAGCACGGGAGAGGTTTCTGGCTCTATTCAAGACCTGCCAGCTGGTAATTACAGCCTCACGGTAACAGATGCGTATGGCTGTACCTTTGTATCCCAAGAGCAGCTGCTTCAGCCAGACTCACTGGCCGTATCCTTTGAGGTGGAGCCGGCTATAGGGCTAAGCGGCGGCAATGTATTTACTACTGTAATTGGCGGCATACCTCCGTTTTTCTACCAGTGGGGCGATCCTGTTTGGCAAACCACCGCTAACCTGCTGCAAATAGAGATGGGCACTTATACATTAACAGTCACGGATGCGGCGGAATGCATCTTAGTGGACAG
Source organism: Phaeodactylibacter sp. (assembly GCF_040219495.1). Taxonomy (GTDB): domain Bacteria; phylum Bacteroidota; class Bacteroidia; order Chitinophagales; family Saprospiraceae; genus Phaeodactylibacter. The sequence goes on from NZ_JAVJSK010000046.1 coordinate 54,396, forward strand.
TGTACAGGTGCCTCTTGAGGTGAGTACAACATGGGATGGCTGGGAAGAAAAAGCCCGGTTATTTCCTAACCCCTCAGCCGGGGAGTTTGTGTTTTTTGAGCTTGGAGGTAACCTTCCACCCTTAGGTAGGATTGAAATCTATAATATTGACGGCCGGTTTATAGGCGTATTCCCAGTGAGCAAGCATGGGGAGCGCTACCAAGCTAGTATATCAAGTATACCGGCTGGAGTTTATAAGGTCTTTATTCCCGAACTAAAGAAAAGCCTCCCGGAACTGTGGATTGTAAATGATTGAGGTTTCGTAAATGTACTTTCGTAGTGACTAAAGCTGGAAAACCACCTCCATTTCCACCCACTTCGTCCCCGCCTCCACACCTGGCAGCGCTTGCTGGTATTGCCACATCAGCGTTTCCCACTCCTGGACTTTTGGGTTGGAAGCATCAAGAAGGGCTTTCTTTGCCGGGTCAAAGTCATGATCGGTTTCCATGATCATGCACAGGCGGTTGGCCCAGCGGTAGATGGTCATGTTCCGGATGCCACTTTCAGTTATGCTTTCGAGGATTTCCGGCCAGACGGCTTCGTGATAACGCTCGTACTCCGCGATAAGTGCCGGGTCATTTTTGAGGTCGAGGGTATAGCAATAGGTTTTCATAAGCTGGATTTAGAGGGCACGGTCCAGGTGGACGTACCCGCCATCGATAAAGAAATGCTGCCCGGTGATGTGGGAGGCACGGTTGGAGAGCAGGAATACCGCCATATCTGCCATTTCCTCACACGTTGTCATGCGCTGCCCGAGCGGGATTTTGCTTTCGATGCTACGCTGTTTGGCAGCTGGGTCATCAAAGGTGTCCAGCCAGGTACGGTAAAGCGGGGTCATGACCTCGGCAGGTATTAAGGCATTCACGCGGATTTGGTAGGGTAGGAGTTCCACTGCCCATTCCCGGGTGAGCGCCAGTTGTGCGCCCTTTGCAGCAGCGTAGGCAGAGGTATTACCCTGCCCGGTTACGGCGGTTTTAGAACTGATATTGATAATACTGCCTTTACGCTTCTTAAGCTCGGGGAGCAGGTAGTGTCCTAAATAATAATAATGGTGCAGGTTTTTTTGCAGGGAGTTGATCCAGGCTTCCGGGCTCCCATTTTCCAGCCCTACGCCATCATTGGCGCCGGCATTATTGACCAACCCGTCCACCCTGCCGGTAAGTCGGATGGCCTCTTCGACGACCTCGCGGCAGCTCTCCGCTGTGCCGAGGTTTTTAACAATTTGGTATCCCGTGCCCAAGTCCTCCAGGATCGCGTCCCCTTTGGTTTTATTGCGGCCAACGATGACGGGCAGGGCGCCTTCTGCCACCAATGCCCGGCTGATGCCTGCGCCTATGCCGCTTGCGCCACCGGTGACTACGAATACTTTATCTTTTAGGTTTAAGTCCATGGTTTTTTAGTTGAGTTGGTAAAATTTGGTGGCAGTTGCTCCCAGAATAGCCGGTTGAGCTTCCGGGGCGTATTGCCGGAGGTACGTGTGCACTACATTCATCGTTTCGTGGTAGGAATCAGCGGCGAGCAGGCATACCGGCCAGTCTGAGCCAATCATAAGCCGCTCGGGCCCAAATGCTTCCATAGCGATATCCAGGAAAGGGTAGAAGTCCTCTCGTTGCCAGTTGTTCCAGTCTGCCTCAGTGACGAGCCCGGATAGCTTGCAGTACACGTTAGGGTGGGTGGCGATGGACCGGATATGGTCTGTCCAAAGCGGACTGGGCCCTCCTTCTATGACAGGTTTTCCTAAATGGTCCAGCACAAAAGGCTGATCGGGGCAGGCATCCAGGAACTTTTGCACTACCGGGAGGTGGCGCTCGAAGACGAGGATGTCATAGGTATAGCCCTGCTGTCCCAGTTTCTGCACACCACGTAGAAAGTCCGGGCGAAGCAGAAACTCATCATCCGGTTCGTCCTGAACAATATGGCGCATTCCTTTGAGTAAAGAATTGTTTTGGTAATGTTCCAGAGTTTGCGCTACATCAGGTGCCTGCAGGTCAACCCATCCCACCACACCTTTGATGAAAGGGTACTCCTCAGCCAGCCGGAGCAGGAAATCTGTTTCGCTGAGGGATTGCCGGGCCTGCACCGCCACACAGCCATCCATGCCTTCCTTTTTCAGTAAAGGGCTAAGGTCGGTGGGCAGGCGGTCCTTTTGGAGTTCGGGCATCGCCTCCGAAATCCAGGGATAGGCAACCGGGTCATAAGCCCAAAAATGTTGGTGTGCATCAATACGCATAGCGAGCCATTTAAATAAAAAAAGCAAAGCTTCCCTTTAACAAGTGGATGTAATTAGCTTTTGTAACCCCGCTGTTCATTAGGGGGATTGCAAAGCTGGGAAGTCCACATAAAGTTGTATCTTTTTCCTAAAAATATGCCGAGAATACACATCAATCATACCGAGATTTTTTACGAAGAGAGCGGGCAGGGCTCAGAAACGCTGGTGTTTGCTCATGGCTTGTTGTGGAGCAGCCGCATGTTTGCTGCTCAGGTCGCTCACTTTAAAGACCGCTACCGTATTATTACTTACGACCACCGGGGACAGGGTAGAAGCACTGTTGCGGCCGGGGGATATGATATGGACACCCTTACACAGGATGTACTGGCATTACTCGATGCACTAAAAGTAGACCGCTGCCACTTTGCCGGACTTAGTATGGGCGGTTTTGTAGGGTTGCGCCTGGCTAGCCGAAACCCGGAGCGGGTGCAATCGCTGATTCTTATGGATACCTCCGCCCAGGCTGAGCCAAAGGAAAATATCCCCCGTTACCGAATGCTCAACCGGATAGTGAAAATGCTGGGCGTTTGGGCGGTAAAGCGTCCGGTCATGAAAATCATGTTTGGCTCCTCCTTCTTAGCCGATACGGAACGATGGACGTTAAGAAAAAAATGGGAAAAGGAGTTGATTAGTAACCATCGAAGTATTACGAGAGCTGTGGAAGGAGTTATTGAACGGGAAGCAGTGCCACCAGAGGCCCTTTCCAACATCCAATGTCCAACTTTAGTCTTGGTTGGGGAGGAAGATGTAGCTACCGTTCCTGCCAAATCAGAATACTTGGCGGAACACATCCCGAATGCGAAGCTTGTGCGTATTCCGCGGGCCGGGCACACGTCTTCGGTAGAAGAACCAGAGGCAGTGTGTGAGGCAATGGAGGCGTTTTTACTATAGTACAGGGCGGCTCGGTAAATAGTTAGTTGAAATTGAGTGACCTAAAAGAGTGTGGACAAAACGATCCACAACCTTTCCTCTATTCCGGGTGATAGACCTGCACCGCTTGCTGAAGCACCGTTTTCTTGTCTAATGTCATCGGCTTAAGCTCCTGCCGGGTGAAACGTTGCATCTGATCCGTATAGTGCGGGCTCTCGGAGCGTGCAGAGGCCCCGTATGCATTGATGCTTTCAATTTGAACCCCTTCTTTCCCGTAGCGGACAAACTGTATATAGGAATCACCGGATACGGGGCGGAGCCGGCCATCGGGCTGCAATTCGCTACGTACGGCGGCGAGTACATCCGGGCCACCGCCCATGGGCAGGCTGACGTCGCCCCGGCGGTGTTGCTGCAGCTTGCCGAGACGGACTACAGGTTGCCCAAAGTGCTTAACGAAATGCTCCTGAGCGTACCGCAGGGCTTCTGCAAGCCGTTTCTCTGGCAGGGTGTCCAGTTCCAGCACCGACTGTCCGGATTTTAGGGCAGATTCAAGGTGATAATAGGCCAGGATGGTTGTGGCAGCTGCTTTACTGTCCGTGTTAGCCACCCGGTCCCAATCCCGCAGCAGCCGGATTTGCTCCTGAATATCCGGATAATCAGTGGGGTTGAGATGGAAAATGGGCTCAAACCAGGGCACGGACACCATGGGCTGCTCATAAGCCTGATCGTACTTGATGCGTTTGAAGTCCTCGTAGCTTAACTGCTCATATTGTTGCATCAAAGCCTGGAAGCGGGCGCCCCGATTGGTGAGATCGTTGGGGCGTTTGTAGCCCATGTGGTGTGGTACGGCGGAGGTGTCGGGATTGTCTTCGGGGCCAGTACTCCGGAAGGGCGTATGGTTGCAATTGTAGACATAGCCCGAAGGCGGGTCAAGGACCTGCAACAGCTGGTCTACCGGGTAAAAATCATTTCCCCAAAGGGTGGCGGAAGTATCGCCGGGCAGAATGCCCGACCAGTCGTAGTTGGGGTCTCGTTTGGGCAGCAGCCCATTCCCGAGATGATAAACATGCCCTTCGCGATCCGCATACACGATGTTAGTACAGGTGATGCCTTGCAGATCCAGCGCCGCGCGGAATTCATCCCAGTTCCGGGCTTTATTCATGCGGTACCACTGCTCCGGTGCTTTAATGGTCTGATTGGCTACCGTGCGCAGGGCGAAAAACCCATTGGGGGTTTCGAAAGTTATGCCGTATTTGCTCTGGTAAAATTTTTGCTTTTTGCCTACGGGCAGAAAGCCAAGCAGCCGGATGCGTGCCTTGTAAAAGTCGGGCTGCAGTTCCAGCCATTCCCCATTAAACCGGTAAGCCAGTTTCCGTTCCGGGTGCATATCCAGTTGATAGATATCCGTAAAATCAGGATAATTGACGGTATGTGCCCAGCCGAGGTAGGGATTGGTGCCCAGGAACAGACTGACGCCCCCCGGGAAATTCGCGCCCAGCATATTCCAGCCCTCCTCGCTGCACACATGGGCCTCGTACCAGGAGTACAGCCCTTCCAGGGGCTGGTGAGAATTGGCGAGCAGAAAAGTCTCTCCGGTTGTTGTTTTATGCGGGGCGATGGCGGCGGCATTGGAGCCTCTTTCCCGGTCGGCCTCCTGCCCCATGCGACCGCTGAAAATGGCACCCAGTGGCTCATCAATTTGCGAAAGCAGTGCCAGCCCGAGCATGTAGGAGGGGATAAGGTCTTGGCCATCCACCGGGAAAAGCTTGCGGTGGAGGACTTCCTTTGGGTGCCTGGCGGCATAGGCGTTGAGCCCGTCGGCATAAGCTTCGAGTATCTTCCGGAAATCCGGGCTGAGATCGGTGGTGTAGCGCTGTCTGGTAGTTTTTCTTGCGCCCAGCAGGTGCACAATCACATCAAGCTGAGCGCCTTGTTTGCCAAAGACCTGCCCCATTAGCCCCTTAGCGGGCAGCAACTGCTTTTGCATGGTGAGAAAGTCGTCTTCAGCAGAAGCCCAGGCGAGCCCGTAGGCGACTTCCGCATCCGTAGGGGCAAAGATGTGGGGCACCCCCCACTGGTCGCGGGCGATTTGGATATCAGCTGGATCAATTTGAGCAGGCAGCGCATATTGGGTGAGCCAGAGACAGCCAAGAATTATAAATCGCATAGCATTGGTTTTGTGCCTAAGATAGACAAGGATTTACAGATTCCTAACAGCGGGGCTTTGTTTCCTCATACAACACCCAAACCTCTGGAGTCGTTATGATTATAGCATCAATTCACCTGCCCCATGAAAAACGAAGATATAGCACTAGCCATCAACGAGGCGATAATTGAAGGTAACCTAAAACAGGCTTTGGAGCTGTTGGCGCAGAGCGTAAATGATGAAGCCGACCAGGAAGCAATCATCCTGCTTAAATCCCGGCTGAATAACTACCAGAAACGCCTGAACGGAGGCACCGCAAGCCAGGAACAACTTGACCTGGAACTGAATCAAATTCGATCTTCCATTCTTAGCCTGAACCGCCATTTGCATGCGGTAGAAGCCACTGCCGGTAAGGAAGACCGCAGTTTAGAATTGCTGGAAGAAATCCACCACCGAATCAAAGCGACCCACAACGCTTACCTGGCGCAGTGCAATATTCGAAATTTATTAATGGCCTCCCTGCGCAAACGTTTTGATATCAAAGAGGTGGATCACTATTATCATGTGTTCGCACAGTATTTTGACCAGATGACCGATAAAGAAAAGCGCTACCACCGCATGATCAGAGGATACACTCAGAATGTCATCCGGGAAAATCACCAGAAGACCTATGATCTCCTAAATGCCAATCCAGCTCTAAAAACCCTCGTGCCCCGACTGGAGGAACTGGAGCAGCACCTTGTCGTATGGCTCAGCAAATATGAAAGCCTCTTCCTGCCCGATGAGGCGATTAGCCTCGTCTATGTAGGGTTTGAGGAGGGGGTGAAATTTCCTACCGGGTTGGAGCATGACCTCAATAAGTATATCGCAAGCCACTTATAGTCTTGCGGGCATGCTACTTCTGGTGCTTTTTTAACCAACCGGCTTTGTCCATCCCATACCAATTGTGTGGATCTCCGTCAAAATTAAACACCTCGATTAAGCGAAGCCCTGCTTTTTGCAGGACGTTGTTAGAACCGATATTCTCTACATGGGCACCGGCGAAAATCTCCTCCAGCCCAAGCTTTTCAAAGCCATATTCCAATGCTGCCAGGGAAGTCTCCGTGGCAATGCCTTTGCCCCAGTATTTCCGCCTGAGCCGGTAGCCAAGGTCGTAGTAGTCCATATCAGTACGCACGGTGGTCTCGAATTTCAGCCCTGACCAGCCGACGAAGTCCTGTGTGGCTTTGTCAATTACCGCCCATCTGCCTATGCCGTATTGGTCGTACTGATTGCGGACATAGGCAATCGTATCATGAGCCTGATCCATTGTTTTGATGGGGTTGTTCCCCAGGTATTTGTGAACCTCAGGATCGAAATCTAAATCGAAAAACCCCTGAGCATCCTGCTCCTCCGGCTTTCTCAGGATAAACCTTGAGGTTTCTATAGTTAGGCTCATGATGGCTGGGTTGTTTTACCAAAGGGTTATACGCAATAAGGGCTGTGCAGTCGCAGTACGCAGCGCAGCGAAGTATTGTTCGGCTGCACTGGGTTAGGCACAGTATGATTTTTTAATTATTCTTCTTTTTTGACTTTCCTTTTAGGAATGTACTATCACCGTTTCATTGCTTAATTCAATGACTTTTTTACCCGATTCAAAGAAGTCAGTTATGGTTTTAAAGTTTTCCTCAAATAGCTTAATCAATTCGGTATTAATTATATTTCCAGTAGTGACCATTAAGATGTTATCGGGCTCCCCTTTAACTACTCGGTATTTTAAGAAATCACTGTCTTTGGTTATTACAATTCTTGTTTCCTCAATTGATTTTTCAATTATCTCAATATCGGTAGTGTTATTACCTTTCGGTAAATCTGATGTATGAATCGAGTCGTGACCTCTAACATTCAACCATTTACTCAATCGTTTTGGAAAATGAGCATCAACAATAAATTTCATCAAGCAGCTTTAATTTTCGTTATGCTTTCTACATTCGCTAATCGAGCTGCAAAGGCTAAACATGCTTGAATATCCTCTAATTCTAAATCAGGGTAGTCAGCTAAAATTTCTTTGTTCGTCATTCCTGCTGACAATAAATCTAAAATCATTGATACAGAGTATCTCATGTTTCGGATTGAAGGCTTGCCAAATAAAATTTCTGGATTCATTGTTATCCGTTGTAATAATTCCGATCTGTCCATGTTTTTCTGCTTTTCGTCACTGGATATAAAAAAAGAAAGTTACCTCTTATTTCAGAATAATTCAACTCATTGCCTCCTTCATACCTTTCAATAACAGCCTCTGCTTCTCCATACCTGTACTGTTTTCATTGTTTTTTCATCTGCTTTCATATTTTTCAGCTCATTCAATCCTGCCAAAGTACCGACAAGAAGGCAGGCATTGAGTAGCTTTGCTGCTCCGATCTTTATCGGAGACCACTTAATCGTCAGTATATTTCCCATTGGCACGCTGCATGGGGTTTATCCCACTCTCAATCTTATGTTTTTTGAAGACCTGGAAGCGTGACGGGACCTGCCGTAGTGGCCAGCTGTTATTGCTCAGCCCGGCATCTGCCGTTTCCCGGTAGGGATCGATTTCAATAGCTTTGACCTGCTTTTCTCTGACAAAGACCTTGGTAAAGGCCGATTCGTTCTTACGCCAGATCTGGGCAGGGATACGGTCGATCTCAGTGCTGCCGTCCTCGTAGGTCCATTGGATGATGACCGGCATAACGAGCCCGCCTTTGTTGCTGAAGTGCAGCTCGTAGTAATTCTTATCGCTAAACTGTTGCTGTTTTTCCTTCTTGCTGAAGGGCTCATCGTAGATTACGATCTTCTGCTGTGTCACGCTGTCTGCCGTTTCCCAGGGCCTGTAGTTACTGTAGAAATCCTGCAGCTCGGGGTCTTCCTCATCGGCAGGGACGATACCTGCTTCTTCATTGCGGATTTGGGAAAGGTCCCGAAAAGGCTTTGAGGCCCGCACCGGTTGGGTGATTTCCCGGCTTTCCGGGTCATTCTCAAGATCTACCTTATACCATTTTATGCTATCCAGGGAAATATCTACATAATCGGTGCTATAGAACCAGCCCCGCCAGAACCAGTCGAGGTCTACGCCGCTCGCATCCTCCATCGTGCGGAAAAAGTCCGCCGGTGTGGGGTGTTTGAACGCCCAGCGACGCCCATATTCCCGAAAGGCGTAATCGAAGAGCTCCCGCCCCATGATAGTTTCCCGCAGGATGTTGAGGGCGGTGGCTGGCTTGAGGTAGGCATTTGAAAAATAATCCTTGATGTTCTCGCTATTGGTCATGATGGGTTCCAGTTCGCCCTTAGGCATGCTCATGTATGCCGTAATCTGATGAGGCGGTCCCGCCCAGCTTTGGTAATCGGCGTCAAATTCCCGCTCGGCCAGGAACTGCACGAAGGTATTCAGCCCCTCGTCAAACCAGGCCCACTGCCGCTCATCGCTGTTGATGATCATGGGGTAGTAGTTGTGGCCCACCTCGTGGATGATGACCGAAATGGCGCTCTTCTTCGCTATTTCCGTGTAAGTGCCATCGGGCTCGGCGCGGCCGGGGTTGAAGCAGATCATGGGGTATTCCATCCCGTTGCTGGCCTCCACTGAAATCGCGGTGGGGTATGGGTAAGGCAGGCTGTATTTAGAATAGGTCTTCAGCGTATGCGCCACGGCTTTGGTGGAGTAGCGGCTGTAGATGGGGTAAGCCTCTTTGGGGTAATAGCTCATGCACATCACCCGTTTGCCATCGCTGTTGGAGTGCGGCATGGCATCCCAGATAAATTTCCGGCTGGCGGTCCAGGCAAAATCCCGCACCTGATTGGCATGATAAATCCAGGTTTGGGTTTTCTTAGCTGGTTTCGCTTTTTCCTGGGCTTTGGCTTCCTTCAGGGTGACGATTTCTACCGGGGCGTCCGCGGTTTGGGCGGCTTCCCAGCGCTCCAACTGTTTTGGCGTAAGCACATCCACATAATTGAGGCATGCTCCGGTGGAGCCGACCATGTGGTCTTCCGGCAGCGTAATGCGTACGGTGTAGTCGCCAAAGGTCAGCGCAAACTCCCCCCGGCCGGTGAATTGATTGTTTTGCCAGCCTCCAAAATCGGTGTAAGCGCAAAGGCGGGGGTACCATTGGGTGATGGTGTAGAGGTAGTTGTCGTCCTCCGGGAAATATTCGTACCCGCCCCGGGGCAGGGTAGCAGCATTGCCGGTAGCTTCGAGCAGGTGGTTGAGGTACACCCGGTCCACGATGTAGTAATGCCAGTCCACCCGGAAGCGGAAATGCTCGCCCGGTCCCAGGGTTTCAGGCAGTTCCACGCGCATCATGGTCTGATTGATGGTATACTCCAGTGCCTGGCCGTTCTCATCGGCTACAGCTTCAATATTCACGCCGTATTTATCCCGCCCGCGCCAGGTTTCTAGGGCTTTGAGTTCGTACTCGCTCATCACAGGTTTGATGGAGCTGGGGTCGAAATATTGGTTGTCATTCTTTGGGGAGTGCTGGTTTTCGTCCAGTTGGAGCCACAGGTAGCGCAGCGGCTGAGGGGAATGATTATAATAGGTGATCCACTCGCTGCCGTCGAGGCGCTGCTCCTCGGTGTTGAGCGTGCAGTCGATTTCGTAGTCGGCCCGCTGCTGCCAGTAATCGGGGCCGGGGGCGCCATCCCAGGCATGGTAGCTATTGGGCGGGGTGATGAGGGTGCCCAGTTGCTCAAATTTGTTGCCGTGGTCGGCGCCGGGGTTTTGGGCGTGGAGGCTTGCGAAGAGCCCGAAAAGTGTTAATGAAAGGAGGAATCGAAACAGTTGCATGGTCGTGTAAATGTGGTTTGAGGGGCTAAAATACGTTTTTCCGGTGGGCTGGGGGCGGGCAATTGTTGCGGAAATGGTGGATTTTAGGTGAAAGGGGTTTCACGTGAAGGTCGCGGAGGAGGGCACGCAAAGGATCGCGGAGGAGGGTTTTCACGCGGAGTGCGTAAAGAGCCTGAAAGGCAGGTTTGAAAATGAGAGGAGTTCAGGTGAGTAAATTTGGGAGCACCTGAAGGGTTTGAATGATCTGCCAAACGGGTAAGCCATCATCAATCGCCGACCTGATTTCAGCCTCGTCTTCCGCCTTTCCCGTCACCCAGACGTTGCGCATGCCCAGGTTGTGCCCGAATTGGAGATCGGAGAGCGAGTCCCCCACCATGACTGACCGGCTGAAGTCAATATTTGGGAAGTCCGCTTTGGCCTGGTGCCCCATTTTTGGGCTGGGCTTGCGGCAGTTGTTGGGCACTGTTTTGAGATCGGGGCAGGTATAAATGCGGTCGGGTAGGGCACCTGCCTTTTCCAGGCCTGCGCACATGTGATCGTGTACGGCCTGAAGCTCTGTCATGGTCATCAGTCCCTTGCCAATGCCCTGTTGATTGGTGACTACAAAAAAATAATCGAACGAGGGCCGAAGCTTTGCAATGGCTTCCGGATTACCGGGCATCCACTCAAATTCATCAGGATGGCTGACGTACCCGCCCGGGATGCGGGTATTGATGACGCCGTCGCGGTCGAGGAAGAGGGCGGAGTAGGGCATAGCTCTGGATTTAGAGGTTGTTGTTGAGTGGGCAATTTAAACATTTCGGGCGTTACCCACCTTCTATTCCAAAACAACAAAATGAAAAAGCAAGCCATCATAACCGGTGCCGCAGGTGGGCTGGGCACTGCTGTTACCCAGCAATTCTTAGCAGCAGGTTACGAAGTCACCGCACTGACTCAGCCCGGTCACCCGGATCAGATCGACCACCTGAAATCAGCAACCGGTAGTCCGGTGGAACTGCGCATCCAACCCCTTGATGTCATGGACGGCAAAGTGGTAGCTGGATTTTTCGCCAATCAGGAAAACATTCATGCCGCTATCTTTCTGGTCGGCGGCTTTGCTATGGGCAAGCTGGCTGACACCTCCGAAGCAGACCTGGATAAAATGCTGTCCCTGAATTTCAAGACAGCCTTCCATTCGGTACAAAACGCCCTGCCCAAGATGGCAGAGGGTGGGCGGATTATTCTGATTGGGGCGCGCCCGGCAACGGATGCGGAATCAGCAGCAGCCCTGGTCGCCTACAGCTTGTCCAAAGGGCTGGTCCTGCAGCTCGCCGATATCGTCAATGTGGAAGGTGCAGAGCGCAACGTACAGGCGGTCACCATTCTGCCCAGCATCATTGATACGCCAGCCAACCGGGATTCCATGTCGGATGCCGATTTCAGCCAGTGGGTACAGCCCGCGGAAATAGCTGAGGCGATGCTCTTCGCTTGTTCTGAGGCTGCCCAAAAGCAACGCTTCGGGCAGTTTAAGATGTACGGGGGCGTTTAAATAATGCAGCTTCCACCAGCTGACAAATAGTATGCCCCATCAGCATATGACATTCCTGTATGCGGGGCGTATCATCACTGGGCGCGTTGAGCAGATAGTCGGCCTGTTTCCGCAGTTCCCCGCCGGAGTTGCCCGTCATTGCCACGACTTTCATACCGATCGTTCTAGCCTTTTCGGCCGCTCGTAAGACGTTGGGGGAGTTGCCGGACGTAGACATGGCAAAGAGCAAGTCGCCCGGGCGCCCCGCTGCTTCCACCATGCGTTCGTAAATCGCATCGTAGCCATAATCATTGCCAACGGCCGTAACAAAAGACGTATTGACATGCAGGGCTTCTGCAAACAGCGGTGGACGGTCGAAATAAAAGCGCCCGGACAGCTCGGCAGCCAGGTGCTGCGCGTCGGCAGCGCTGCCACCGTTGCCGCAAAACAGGACTTTTCCGTCACGCCGGTACACCTCAATGCACGCCTGAGCCACGGTTTCTATTTCCTGCAGCAGCTTAGCATCCTGCAGCAAAAGGGTTTTGGCTTCAATACTTGCCTGTATGGCTTCTTTTATAGTGGATTGCATCATTTTCTGTTTTATTGGCGGATAAGGGCTTCTATGCCGCGCACCATATTTTCCCAGGAGAATCGGCTTCGTCCGGCTCTTACCGCAGTTTCCATGCTTTCCTGTTGCTGGTTGTGGTAAAAATCAGCAATAGCTGCGGCAATAGCTTCGGGGCTCACGTCTACCACATAACCTTCTTTTCCGTGCTGCACGATTTCCGGCAGGCCGCCCACCCGGGTGACCACCATTGGTTTGCCAAAGTGGAAAGCGAGCTGGGAAATGCCGCTCTGAGTTGCGGTTTTATAAGGTTGCACCACGAGGTCCGCAGCGCCAAAGTAGGCGCCCACCTCGCTGTTGGGAATGTAGGCGTTGCGCAAGACGATCTGCTCTTCCAGCCCTTGCCCGGCAATGAGTTGCTGATAAGGTGCCGGATCGTCGTAAAATTCACCGGCTACAATAAGTTTCACGCCAAGCGTGCGCACTTCCGGCAATGCCATCGCCTGAAGCAGCAGGTCGAGCCCTTTGTACCCCCGGATAAAGCCGAAAAACAGCAGGTAGCGCTGGTCCTTTGGCAAGCCCAACTGCGCAAGGGCGGCTTCCCGTTCCACCGTTGGCCCGTAGTTGTCATAAATGGGGTGGGGGATGTAGGCCACTGGCATATCTTTAGCAAAGGTGCGGATATCAGCTTTGACGGCGCGGGACATGACTACACAGGCATCCACTGCATTAAGGAAGTACCGGGTGAAGGCCTTATCGCCGGGGCGGTGCTCGTGGGGAACTACGTTGTCAGTGATCGCCACCACTTTAGTACCTGCAGCCCCGCCGCCGATGCGCAGGATTGTGCCGAGTGCCGGCCCCATGAAAGGCAGCCAGTACCGGACAATAATCAGGTCAGGGGCCAGCGCCTTCAACTTACGGCCAACCTTTATCCAGTTTAAAGGGTTGATGGAATTGATCACGGGCTCAATGTGGAGCCCGGCGGGCGGAGGATCGTCTGTGTACTGTGTTTTGCCGGGGAAAAGGAAGCCAGGGTATTGTAGGCTGAAAGAGAGGATGCGGACCTCATAGCCATGCTGCAGCATCTCCTGTGCAAGGCGTTCTGTGCTCGAGGCAATGCCGCCCCTGAGCGGGTGGGCGGGCGATAAAAAGACAACCTGCTTCACTTTTTGTGCGCAAGATAAACACTTCGAAATGAATAATACCTACACGCTATGATTTGGAAACAGGAATTCACTCTGGAGGGCATTAATCAGATTTGCCAGAGCACGATGGTAGACCACTTGGGAATTGAGTTCACCAACTTCGGTGATGATTACCTCGAGGCCACGATGCCCGTTGACCACCGTACCGTACAACCTGCGCGTTTGCTGCACGGCGGTGCATCGGTGGCATTGGCAGAGACGATTGGCAGTTTAGCTTCTCAGCTGTGTATTGCAAACATGCAGACTCACATGGCTGTTGGGATAGAGATTAACGCCAATCATTTGCGGTCAGTGACCGGCGGGTGGGTGACCGGACGGGTCATGCCATTGCGCATCGGGCGGAAACTCCACGTATGGGAAATCCGCATCAACGACGAAAAAGAAAGGCTGATATGTGTCAGCCGACTAACAATTGCAGTGATCCGGCGTACCTAAATACCAGAATTGCCATTTAGGTGATTATATTTGGTCGCTGAAGTCACAACTACCGGAAATTGTTCTGGCGTAAGCTAATCGAAACACTTTTCCACCTTAATGCTAAATAACGTATGAAGAAAGTACTTTTACTCCTGTCATTTGCAACGATGACGGCTACCCTTGCAGTAGCACAACTCAACATGGAATTACTGTCGCAGGTACAGTACAACGATACCGGCCTGAATGACATCTGGGGGTGGGCTGACCCGGAGACGGGTATAGAATATGCGATTGTCGGCTTGCAACAAGGCGTTTCTATCGTATCTCTTGAAGATCCTGAAAACGCGGAAGAGGTCGTTCGTATCCCCGGGCAGTTTTCTACCTGGAGAGATATGAAAACCTGGGGGCACTTTGCCTACATTACTACCGATCAGGGAGGCACGACCGAAGGCGTTACTGTTATCGACCTTTCTCAGCTTCCGGAAGCGGCACCTTACTATCACTGGACACCGGACCTGCCGGGCCTGGGCACGATCGAAACCTGCCACAATATTTATATTGATGAGTTCGGCTACGCTTATCTGGCCGGCTGCAATATGAACAACGGCGGCATGATCATTCTCAATGTAGATACAGAAACCGGCGAGCCTGAGTTCGTAGCACCTGCCCCGGCGATTTACTCGCATGACGTGTATGTGGTCAGCAACCGCATGTACGCTTCTGAAATCTACGTAGGCAATATGACCATCTACGATGTTTCGGACAAAGAAAACATACAGGCACTTGGTACACGGGGCACACCGTTTTCCTTCACCCACAACATCTGGGTCAATGAATCGGAAACAGCTGCCTTCACGACCGATGAAGTCGCTAATGCACCAGTCGCCGCTTACGATATTACAGACTTATCAGAAATTGAAGAACTTGACCAGTATCGCCCTGTTGGTACGGTTGGTTCCGGTGTGATACCACACAACGTGCACGTTTGGGATGATTACCTGCTGATTTCCTACTACACCGACGGTGGCCGGGTGGTTGATGCGTCCCGCCCTTCTAATCTCATTGAAGTGGGCAACTATGACACCTGGCTGGGTGGCGATGGTGGCTTCAGCGGTGCCTGGGGCTTATATCCTTTTCTGCCATCTCAGACGGTGCTGGTCACGGATATAAACAACGGGCTCTATGTCCTGCAGCCTGACTTCAAGCGGGCCTGCTGGCTCGAAGGTCTGGTACGCGATTCTGTAACCCAGGCGCCCATCAACGGTGCTACTGTGCTTATCGATTCTGAGCAGCCAAACTACGATGAATCAGACCCCTTTGGAGCCTACGCTACCGGTCAGGTCCTGGCTGGTACCTTCGAGGTGACCTTCGAAAAGCCGGGTTATCAGTCCAAGACTCTGGAGGTCAATCTTGAAAATGGCGTACTCACCGAGCTGGATGTAGACCTGGTGCCGTTGCAGCAGTTTTCCATGACCGGGCAGGCGGTACGTGACGGTGATGGGCAACCGGTGCCTGGCGCTTTCGTACAAGCCTATAACGAAGTTTTCACCTTTAACACAATAGCCGATGCAAACGGTAACTTCGTATTTAACAACATTACCGAGGGCAGCTATGAAGTTATTGCCGGCTCCTGGGGTTACCTGCACGGTGTGCTGAATGCTGTCGACTTGAGCAACAATACAGAAGTAACCATTGCGCTTGAGCCGGGCTATCAGGATGACTTTTTATTCGACTTTGACTGGCTGACAGGAGGGACTTCCCCTTCCGGGCAGTGGGAGTTGGGTGTGCCTGTTGGCACAGATTATCAGGGCACGCAGTCGCACCCCGGCAGCGATGCACCGGATGACCTGGGCTTTAGTTGCTACTCCACTGGCAATGGTGGCGGTGGCGCCGGTAATGATGATGTGGATAATGGCAACGTTGTACTTCGTTCGCCGCCCATGGACTTGTCGAATTACGATATCCCCTTGCTCTCGCTCAGCTACTGGTTCTTCAACGCTGGTGGGCAGGCAGGCTCTACGCCTAATGATGAGCTGGTCATCAGTATCACGAATGGGGCAGAAGAGGTGGAAATTGCCACCATCACACAGTCGCTTAGCCTGTGGCGCAAGATTCAGCAGGTCAATCTGGCAGATCTGATCGACCTGACGGATAACATGCGCCTGGTAGTCACCACTGCCGATGATCAGGCACAGGGGCACCTGGTGGAAGCAGGCCTGGACAAGGTACTGGTTGTTGAAGCGGGTAATCCATCCAACGCTGAAGACCTGGCTGCCGGTATTGCACTGGAAGCTTTCCCTAATCCAGCAAAAGGTGCCTTCACGGTAACTTACGAAGTGCCTCAGACTGCTGATCAGGTCAATCTGGTACTGTTTAATGCCCTTGGGCAGGAAGTAGAGCATCAGCACCTCAATGCTTCGGCCGGGCAATTCCGCTTTGGCGAAAAGCTCAACGCCGGTACCTACTTCGCCCACCTAATGGTGGATGGGGCGACGGTGAAGACGCTGCGCATGGTGAAGCAGTAGACCTACATCAGATAGTGAATGAAAAAACGGGGCGTTGCTGTTGGCAGCGCCCCGTTTTTTATGAAAATAAGTTAGGGCGTGCTGGAGACGAATGGAGCGACTCACGCAGTAAAAGCTCACCCTAACACTAAGCTAACTAATTTTGTCCCACAGGTTTTGCCCATAGAGTAGCCGGGAAGACTTTAGAGCGTGTTGGGACTTTAGTAATCGGCCTGCAAACTACACTTTTTTGCTTATACTTCGTCCCGAAAATCCTTCCCGCAAACTGCGGGACAGGCTATTTAGCTAAGGCTAAACTCCGGTTTTCGTGCCTCGTACAACCAAAAAATTGTTAGTTTTCGACTAGAAGACAAAAGTCCCAACACGCTCTTAGCCACCAGCATAGTGTCAGTCAGTAGTCTAAACCCTCACCAAAAATGAAAAAATCACTTCTCCTACCGTGCAGAAGATCTATCAAAAACTGTAATTTTAATTGTTGAAAAACGTAAACTCACCAAGGCAGACAAATCTTCACCAAACTCACTCCACCCCATCCTGCTCCTCCTTCTTAAAGTTAAACTTCTCCCGCCCCACTTCCAGATAATGGTATAGATAGCCGGTAAGCATTTCGAGCCCCCGGTCGAAGTGGAGGTTGTTGTTGATGATGAGGTCCGCCTCGTCCATGTAGGGTTGAATGTATTTCTCAAAGGTGGGCAGTACATGGTGCTCATACCGGTACAGCACATCCTCCAGCGGGTAGTTGCGTTCGATCTGATCTCGTTTGATGCGGCGGATGACCTTCAGGTTTTCCTTAGCGTGGAGGAAGATACGGATATCAAACAGCCGGCGGATTTCGTGGAAGTGATAGATGAAAATCCCTTCCACCAGCAAAATAGGAGCCGGTTTGAAGGTGAGCATTTTCGGCTTAGCCAGCTCGTTATTAAAAGTGTACTCCTGCCGCTTTACGGGCTGCAGGGCGATCAGCCGCTCAATATCCCGCGCGAAAGCAGCTACATCAATGGATTCCGGAAGGTCAAAATTATGGATGCCCCGATCGTCCTGTTGCTGTTCTTCCCGGGGACGGTAGTAATCGTCCTGAGAAATAACACAAATCTGGTGGTCAGAGAACCGCTCTTTGAGCCGGTGGATGAACGTCGTTTTGCCTGACCCACTTCCGCCCGTAATACCAATGATCAGAGGTTTTGCCATAACAGTATTGCTGTTTGGGCAAAAGTATAAATATTGTACAGCAAACCGGGATGATCACCAAGTTTTCTTACTTTTGGAATCGTTCAAATCAATCGGCAGGTATGGAGTTTGTGATCGGGCTACTACGCGGCGCTCTTGGAGTTGCTGCATTACTGGGTGTTTGTTATTTACTCAGCGCTAACCGGCGCGCCATCAACTGGCGTTTGGTAGCTATCGGGGTGAGTATGCAAGTCGTGCTTGCATTGGCTATCTTTAAGATTGCACTGGTCAGAAAGGCTTTTGACCTTATTGCAAGTTTCTTTGTGGTCGTCCTTGATTTTACAGATGCCGGTGCCGACTTCGTTCTTGGCAACTGGCCCGACTTCGTGCAAATACCGGGTGCTACAGAAGGCAGCCTTTTTGATGTGGGCTATATTTTCGCCTTCAAGGTGCTGCCTACGATCATTTTCTTTTCGGCTTTGTCTTCTGTGCTTTATTACCTGGGGATCCTGCAGGTGATCATCAAGGGGTTTGCATGGGTGATGACCAAAACGATGGGCCTGACTGGGGCAGAAAGCCTGGCTGCTGCGGCGAATGTCTTTATTGGGCAAACCGAAGCTCCGCTTGTCATCAAGCCTTATTTGGAAGGGATGAATAAATCTGAGATCCTCTGCCTGATGACCGGTGGCATGGCAACAATTGCCGGTGGGGTATTTGCAGCGTACGTTGGGTTCCTCGGTGGTTCCGATCCTGAAGTCAGGCAGATGTTCGCCACCCACCTGCTAACTGCGTCAATTATTTCTGCTCCGGCAGCTATCGTAGCGGCCAAGATGCTCTTTCCGGCTACCGGCCCTGTTGATCTGGAGCACCAGAAACTGGATATCCCCAAACAGGATGTAGGCAGCAATATTTTGGATGCGATTTCCAGAGGCACTAGCGATGGGCTGCGGCTGGCCATAAACGTGGGGGCTATGCTCCTGGTCTTTACGGCTTTTATCTCTATGCTCAATTACCTTTTCATCAACTGGATTGGCGCGCCAACTGGCCTGAACGAAATCGTACAGGCGCAAACAGACGGCCGCTTCAAGGGCTTCAATCTTGAATATGTGCTGGGGCTGCTCTTCGCACCCGTCGCCTGGCTGCTCGGCGTGGCATCCGATGACATCCTGGTCGTAGGCCAGTTGCTGGGGCTGAAAACAACCTTAAATGAGTTTTTTGCCTATGCAGCAATGGAGGGGCTCAAGGATCAAATGTCTCAAAAATCCTTGCTGATTACGACCTATGCGCTATGTGGGTTTGCCAATTTTGCTTCCATTGGTATTCAGATTGGCGGTATCGGGGCCATCGCGCCGGGGCAGCGCAAAACCCTCACTGAGTTTGGTATCAAAGCTCTGATTGGTGGAACGGTAGCCTGTTTTCTTACCGCCGCGATCGCCGGGGCACTGTTCTAACCTACTTCTTTCAGTACACGGTTGATTTGGCTTTGATGCCGTTTGATATGCATGCCAAAGAACTGTAGCATTTGCCGCAGGCTCATCTTGCCTGCAAATGGATGCTTGTACAGCTCCCGGTCAAATTGAGCGTCGGGAAGGTGCGAAAGGTACTTGCGGAGTGCTCTCCGTTGGGATTCCCATTGTGCTTTTGTGCTTTCAAAATCAGCGTGCTCCGGCAACGCCTCCCGGTCTACACCCTTCGGGGCTTTAAACTTTAATGGCATCCGGAAGTAGAAGTCAACGACGAATAGCCGCCAGGCTGCCCGGAATCCGGCTTTTTCCAGTACCGGGTTAAAGCTTAACTTTTTCTGAATGTACCCCACAGAGGCTTCTTCTGCCAAGATCAAATGATGCAGCACCTGCAGGACGGTCCAGCCACCATCGGTGGGCTGCTGATTGAGGGGCGCATTATCGTACCTTTCCAGTTGTCTAAAAAGGCGGCTGAGCTCTTGGTCTAGCTGATCGAGCTGGGCAAGGGTGGTGGCTTTTGTCATAATCCTTCGTTTGAATTGGGTAAGATAGGCATATCTTTGTACAAAAACCATGAAGAACCCCTGGACTACGCTCTCCATCGATGAAGCCTACACCAATCCCTGGATTCAGGTCACCCACCGGAAGGTCATCACGCCTAATGGCACGGATGGTATCTACGGACTGGTGCATTTCAAAAATGAAGCTATCGGTATTGTGCCCATCGATGAAGAAGGCTATACCTGGCTCGTTGGCCAATACCGTTACACCATTGAGCAGTACAGCTGGGAAATCCCGGAAGGTGGCTGCCCCATCGGCTCTGAGTCGCCTCTGGAAAGTGCCCGGCGCGAACTGTTGGAAGAAACAGGGCTGCGCGCAGCGCAATGGGAACACATCCTCGATTTCCATACCTCCAACTCCGTTACCGATGAGGCGGGCAAAATTTATATCGCCCGGGAACTGACACAGGGAGAAGCGGAACCCGAGCATACCGAAGATCTCAGGGTCAAACGACTGCCTTTTGAAGAGGCCCTGCAGATGGTCTACCGGGGCGAAATCACTGATCTGATGTCTATTGCCGGGCTGATGCGGGCCGCAGTAGTGCTGAATGTAAAATAAAAAAGCGCCACCTGAGATTAATCCCCGGTGGCGCTAAGAGCTTGTTTGGAGCGGTTTCGTCGTGAAAATCAAGGATTTATGGTTCTGGCGAAGTCACTAAATTTGAGTTTAGCGGGCTAAATGAAAATTTAGTGAGGAAGTCAGAGCTTGCCCCGCATTTCTGCGGGGTTCATAAAG
>NZ_JAVJSK010000047.1:0-22527 GCF_040219495.1 Phaeodactylibacter sp.
AAAACGTAATGGTAGGCCTACGCATTACTACCTTCGGTACAATCGTCACCGTTGGTGTTCTCGCAGAGCAAAGATATTACCATCACGAATGATTATTATTCACTAATAGAATTTTGTCCGATTCTTAGGGGGCTGAACCATGGTAGACTCGCAGCTTTGTGCTGGCCCAAATTGATGGTTATAGGGGCGCACAGTGGCATATGCGGTGGTGTTTTCAGGTAGCGGTGCCGTGGCGTGGAAAAAGGTGTCGAGCCCGACATCAGTTGGAGGCAGGAGGTCATCCTCCCCCGGGCTGCTGCCTATTTGGAAATAGTACCCATCGAAGCAGCCTTCGGCGGCAGCCCAGGAGAAGCTGGGGGACAAGGCGTTAGTGCCGAGCAATATAGGGCCAGGTCCGCATTCGGCAGCGCGCCCCCGGTATCGGTAGATGCGACCTCTGCTGGATATGGCATAACCCAGTGTGTCGTTGACCATATGGAGTTCTCTTATTCTATTTTCGTTTTCATAGTCAAAAACATAAGACGTATCAATTGCTAAATGTTGCCTTGCCCAGGTTTCGCCCCCGTCTTCGCTATAAGAAATAAATGCATTGTAAAAGTTTGGAGAATCTAAAATTGCTCCGCCTGCCCAGCCTATACTATTGGTAGTGAATTGGATTGTAGAACCATAAGTTTCAGAGTTGTCCGTAACTGTATATTCTGACCAAGTGTCCCCCCATCCATTGTTTTATAAATGATGTTGTTTTGACTTACGACCCACCCTGTGTCTTGATTGAGGAAAAAGAAACCTATTTCATTCGTAGGTAGTCCTAAATTCAGAATATTCCAAGTATCTCCTTTGTTGATAGTTTTCCACACTCGGGCTGAATTAGCGCTGCTGAATGCATGGTAGCCAAAAAAAAAGGCTACACTATCTGTTAGAGCCTGAAAACCTCTAAAAAAAGGAATTTCATTTTCTACATTGTTGCCTTTTTCCACCCAATCTGACCCTCCATCTTGAGTATGAAAAATAGAGCCTTTGTCAACAGTTAGCCAGCCCTCATTTTCGTTGTTAAAAACAATATAACGGATTTGGGTCCCCCCCCCCTCTGGAGGGATATCTACATCATCCCATGACCAGCCCTTGTCTTCTGTTTTATATACGCTATTTTTAAAGGACCCAATAAAAGCGGAGTTCTGATCAATGAGTTCAATGGAACTTGGGTGAGAAATGGAGCTTGGCCAAGTCACGATGCTCCAGGAGTCCCCTTTGTCTTCTGTTCTTAGCCCTAAGCTTTGCCCTTGTTCTACAAGTCCGGCAACTACCCAAAATACGGAGTCATTTAAAACTTCAAGGTTTGTAAAAACAATATTATCATTACCTCCATCGTAAATCATTTCCCAACATTGGCTTTTACTATTGTGTATGCTGATTGCGATCAGTAATATGACGAATACGTTACGCATAATAAGTAGGTATAAACCCTACCCCGCTTATACACAGGGCAGGGTTACTAATAAAAAGTAAAATTTATTGTCCTTTGATTACCTTACCAGAGGTCGTGCTTTCATCTACCTTTACCTGATAGTAGTACACGCCATCCGGCCAGGTTGCAGTGGAAGCCTCGAGTGTTCCACCCGCTGAGCCCTGCCATTGCCAGACTTGTTGTCCGATGCTGTTGAAAATGGTAACTGTGGCTCGTGCGCCTGAAGGAGCGCGCCCAAGGTCAATCAGCAGCTTTTGACTGAATGGGTTAGGGGAAACCCATACTTGTGCATCTAATGCTGATTTTTGTTCGTTGCTTTCTGCCAGCGGAGTATTACCCGATTGCTGCAAGAAACCATTGCCCAGCTTGCCACCGGAACGTATAGAAAGCGTAATCTTTTGCTTCGTCCCGTCTGCCATATAAGCAATAGGCTGTAGTGCAGCAGTATCAAGGCTAAACCCGGATAAATCTGCACTGCCACTTATGAGTTTATCAAAGGATAAGGCAATAATACTTAACGCGGGGGGGCAAATGGAAAATAGGTTTTGCATATATATGAAGGGATTTTAGTTACGAGACGCGCATTCGAGCGAGCAGCTGGAACGCGTTGTGGTTACAATGTAGAAAAAAAAACGGGATAGCGCCAACTCCGGCTGAATAAGTTTAGGTTGATTACGAGCTTGTTGGGACTTTAGTAATCGGTCTGTCCCGGTGCGCCGGGACACTTTTTTGCTTATACTTCGTCCCGAAAATCCTTCCCGCAAACTGCGGGACGGGCTATTCAACTCAGGCTAAACTCCGGTTTTCGTGCCTCGTCTAACCAAAAAATGGTTAGTTTTCGACTAGAAGGCCAAAGTCCTAATACGCTCTTAGTCTGCCCCCACATCCAGTACCACTGACAAATATCACCGCGCTCAGTGATCTTTTTCACGCGCGCCCGCGCAACGTTTGGCTAAATTAAAAACAGGATCTAACCAGTCCCATTCCTTAACCGAAGCAGCTGCCAGGCAGCTGCACGACCAAATTGCCAGCCATGAGAACTATACTCAGTCCTACCGATTTTTCCATTTATGCCCGGTATGCTACGGATGCCGCTGCACAACTCGCCCGAAGGCTTGAAGCCCAGCTTCATTTACTGCACTGTATAAACCTGCCCGATGACTGGAGTAGCTGGAATGAACAACAGCGTGCCATGCACCCTGATGTGGAGCAAAAGGTCACGAACGCTAAATTAAAGCTTCAGGAACTCAGCAATATTTATCCGGATCTGGAAGTAAAAACGACTGTTTGTGGCAGTTCACTGCCTAAGGCTGTTGCCGAATACGTCGATCAGTCCGCAGCCGACCTCGTGGTGATGGGCTCGCACGGCGCAAGTGGGAAAAATGAATACTTCATCGGCTCCAACACCCAAAAGGTAGTGCGGGAAGTACACTGCCCGGTATTGGTCATCAAGGAGCCTGTTGAAAACCTTAATTTCGATAAAGTGGTCTTTGCTTCTTCTTTCCATCAGAATGAGCGGGGAGCTTTCCTCAAGTTCAAGGAGTTTGTAAAGCCTTTCGTACCGGAGATTCATCTGGTGGAAATACATACGTCGTCCTTTTTTGACCCGCCTTACATCCTGAGCCGGCAGGCGATGGAAGAGTTTAAAGGGCTCTGCGCGCCATTCCGCTGCGAGACCCACGTGTTCCGCAACTTTAGTGTGGACCGCGGGGTGCGGGCTTTCGCCGAAAAAATCGGGGCCGGCCTGATTGGTATTTCCAACCACTACCGTCATCCGCTGCGGCGTATGCTGAGCGGTAGCAACGTTGAGGCCTTAGTGAACCATTCGGATACTCCGGTGCTGAGCATTGATTATCTGGATGAACAGGAGACTCCGCAACCGACTGAGCAGAAACGGCAACAGTTATCTTTTTGATTTGTAAAGGCAGCTTTTTTCTGACTGATCAGCCTCTGCCGTAGTGGCTCTTTTACCGTAAAGGGGGCTTGCCTGATTAAGCGCCGCTACGGGTTTGAAGGCGTAACGGACTTGTTTCTAATTTTTGGCACGGTTGTTGGAGTAGATAGATCGGTTAATAAAAGGTCAAAAATTAGGATTACGATTTGTTTGAAAATGCCCGCCTTTGTGCGGGCTTTTTTTGTGGTGTTTTCCACGCAGAGTCCGCAAAGTTTTCATGCAGCGTTTGCAAAGGGCGACGTAAAGTCCAAAGAGGGGCGTGCGCAGCGATTGCAGAGGTTCTTGATTAGGCCCGCCGGCCTTGCTTTCTCTTGGCATGAAAACCTGAATGAGACTCTTTTAAAACGCCTGCAGCTCCACTAGCTTCTGATATTCTCCATCTTCCTGCAGTAAGGTTGCGTGTGTGCCCCGCTCCATAATCTGCCCATCGCGCATCACGAGGATTTCATCCGCATGCTGAATGGTCGACAGGCGGTGAGCGATGACTACAGAGGTGCGGTTTTTCATCAGTTCCAACAGCGCTTTTTGAACCAATTTTTCCGATTCGGAATCGAGTGCGGAAGTGGCTTCATCCAAAATGAGGATAGGCGGGTTCTTGAGAATTGCTCTGGCGATCGTCAGGCGCTGTCGTTGCCCCCCACTCAGTTTACTGCCCCGGTCGCCAATATTGGTCTGATAGCCCTGCTCGGATGCCATGATGAAGTCGTGGGCATTAGCCGCGCGGGCAGCAGCTTCCACCTGTTCCTGCGTAACCCCCTCCAAACCGAAGACGATGTTGTTGTAGATACTGTCATTGAACAGAATGGCTTCCTGGGAAACGATGCCCATGAGGTTGCGTAAGTCCCGGAGGCGGTACTTCTTGATATTTTGGCCATCGAGCAGAATCTCTCCTTCCTCCACATCATAAAAGCGGGGAAGGAGATCGGCCAGGGTAGACTTCCCAGCCCCAGAAGCACCAACGAGGGCTACTACTGTTCCTTTGGGGATACTCAGGTTGATATTTTGCAGCACCGGGCCTTCGTCTTGGCGGTACCCGAACGTGACGTTGCGGTATTCAATACCCTGCTGAAAGCTCTGTAGCGGAAGGGCACCGGGGGCGTCTTTGATATTGACGGGCGCATCGAGCAGGGACTCCATGCGGCGCATTGCGCCTACGCCTTTTTGTACGTTGTAGACGGCCTTGGATAACTTCTTGGCCGGATCAATGACGTTGTAGAAGGCAAAAATAAAGGTGAGGAACGTTTCCGCATCCAATTGCCCACTGAAGACCTGACGGGAACCGTACCACAGCAACACGGCCACGGTGCCGATGCCGAGAAACTCCGAGAGGGGAGAGGCCAGATCACGCCTCCACAGCAGGCGCGTCAGCGAACGGCGGTAGCCATCGTTTTCTGCCCGGAACTTCTCTTTTTGATAATGCTCGGCATTAAACCCCTTGATGATGCGCAGCCCGCCCAGGCCTTCTTCCAGAATGGACACCAAATTGCCAAGCCGGTCTTGTACATCAGCCGATTTTTTCTTCAACCGGCGGCCAATGCCACCGATGACCACGCCGGTAAAGATCATCAGCAGGAAGACAAAGCCGGTCAGAGCCGGGCTCACGTAAACCATGAACCCCAGGGCCCCTATGATGATGAGCGGTTCCCGGAAAACGGCTTCCAGTACATTGAGAATACTCCACTCCACTTCCTGCACATCGCTCGTCATACGCGACATGAGGTCCCCTTTGCGCTCCTCACTGAAATAGGCGAGGGGCAGGGCCATAACCTTGTCGTACATCTGCGCCCGAAGGTCACGGATGATGCCGTTGCGTACCGGTGCCATGAAGAATAAAGAAAGGTATCGGAACATGTTTTTGAGCAGGAAAACCGACAAAATAGCCACGCAAACGAAGACGAGCGCTGCTTCCTTGCCCTGCTCTACCACCAGCTGACTGATGTAGTAGTTGAAGGAAGCGGCGGCGCTTTCGATGTCCCACCCAAACGTCGGTTTATTCAGGACCAATTCCCGCCGGTCGAAGAGGATCTCAAGGAAGGGGACCAGCAAGGGGATGCTAAGGGCTGTGAAGACAGCGGTCATGACATTGCTAAAAATATTGAGCCCCACATACACTTTGTAGTTGTGCATGTAGCCGAGCAATCGCCAAAAGCTGTTGCGTTCTCTTTTCATAGTTGAATTTATCGGGCTATTCAATCGGCTCCAAACGGAAGCTGGTCTCCCCTTTTTTTAGAGCATATTCCACGGTTTGTACCTCACCGGTGCGTTGACCGGTCTGTGCAGGAGCAAACTTTCGGACGAGCACCGTTTCTGTCAGCTCATAAGTTTCAGGGCCGGCACTGCCGCGCTGCGCAGCGTACTGCTCTGCTTCCGCCATATAAATCTGCCCATAGGAGCGGTTGCGGTAAGAAGAGAATGCGTACACGGCTTCCGTGCCCTCTTTAGTACGGGTAAAGATGTAAACCTCCGGGTAGCTGTCTTGGTTGAGGTCGGCCAGCTTGGCGCGCACCACCTGTCCGTCTACTTCCACAGTGGTCTTTTCGTTGCGCACGCTCATCCCTTCTGTATTCAGGGTGAAAGTGTTCGGATCTGTGTTGGGCGACTGCACGATGAAGGTGACGGGGCCTGCTGTGAGCCGTTCTTCAAACGGGCCCTGAGCGGCCGGTGCAGACTGCCGGGCGAGCTCGGGAGCCTCAGGCAAGCTTTCTTCGGGCGGAGTATTTTGTACGGTTGTGGCCGTGTCCCCGGCAGGTGCCTCCATTGCAGAAGCGCTGCTGGAAGCTTCAGAGCTTCCGCCACAATTAAAGGCAATAAAAGCAAGCGCAAAGAACCAGATAAAAGGCGATTTCATTGGATGGTATTTTGGTATAAAAAGAAGAACAGGTTTGCCGGGCTTATGATTTCACCTGGCAAACCTGTTATAAATGGACTTGAAGCGTTGGGGATCATTACAAGGTTAAAATAGCTCATTTTTCCCACTGCACTAACCCGACGCATCAAGTCTAATGATTCAAAGCAGGCGTGGGCCTACTTCTTTTTCTTAGGCTCTTCGGGCTTCAGCTCGAAGTCGTTGAGGAAGCCGGTATGGAAATCACCAGCGCGGAACCGCTCGTCTTTCATCAATTGCTGATGGAAAGGGACCGTGGTTTTTACGCCCTCAATGATGAACTCGTCCAGTGCCCGCTCCATTTTTTTGATGCATTCCTCGCGGGTCGGTGCCCGGCAGATGAGCTTGGCAATCATGGAATCGTAGTAGGGGGGAATGGTATAGCCCGCGTAGACACTTGTATCTACCCGTACTCCATGCCCCTTTGAGCTATGGAAAGAAGTGATTCTGCCAGGGCTGGGGCGGAAGCCATTGAAGGGGTCTTCCGCATTGATACGGCATTCCATCGCGTGGGCATTGGGGTAGTAGTTGCCCCCTTTGATGAGCTCACCCGCTGCGATTTTGATCTGCTCCTTAATGAGGTCATGGTCAATGACCTCCTCGGTTACCGGGTGCTCGACCTGAATCCGCGTATTCATCTCCATGAAGTAAAAATTGCGGTATTTGTCCACCAGGAACTCCACGGTGCCAACGCCTTCGTATTTGATGGCTTCCCCGGCTTTGACCGCAGCATCTCCCATTTGCTCACGGAGTTCGTCGGTCATGAAAGGAGAAGGGCATTCTTCCACCAGCTTTTGGTGGCGGCGCTGAATGGAGCAGTCGCGTTCAGAAAGGTGGACGACCTTGCCCTTTTGGTCGCCGGCTATCTGGAACTCAATGTGGCGGGGCTCTTCGATAAACTTCTCGATATAAATACCATCGTTGCCAAAGGCGGCTTTGGCTTCCTGACGGGCGCGGTCCCAATTGGGTTCAAATTCTTTCTCTTCCCAGACGATACGCATCCCTTTTCCACCACCACCTGCGGTGGCTTTCAGAATGATAGGGTAGCCGATTTCTTTAGCGATTTTGACGCCCGATTTGATGTCTTTGACCAAGCCATCTGACCCGGGGATCACGGGCACTCCGGCCTTGATCATAGTCTCTTTGGCTGTGATCTTATCGCCCATTTTCCGAATTTGGGCAGGCGTAGGGCCAATAAACTTAATGCCATATTCGGCGCATACCTCGGCAAAATCTGCATTTTCTGCCAGAAAGCCGTATCCGGGGTGTACGGCATCAGCGTTGGTGATTTCTACCGCGGCCATGATTCTGGGTACACTCAGGTAAGACTCTGCGGAGGAAGGCGGGCCGATGCAAACGGCTTCGTCAGCGAAACGCACGTGCAGGCTTTCTTTATCAGCAGTGGAATAGACGGCTACCGTTTTGATGCCCATTTCCCGGCAGGTGCGAATAATACGCAGGGCAATTTCGCCACGGTTGGCTATGAGTACTTTTTCAAACATAAAACCATTCAATTGGATGAGCCGCAAAGGGCTGTTGCCCTGGCAACTACAGGTGTTTCAATTCGCAATTAGCCTTTGGGGTCTACCAGGAACAAAACCTGATCATACTCCACCGGCTGTGCATCTTCAACAATTACTTTGACAATCTTGCCCGCAATTTCGGATTCGATCTCGTTGAAGAGTTTCATGGCTTCTACAATACAAACCACCTGTCCGACCTCTATGGTGTCACCCACTTTAATATAAGGGGGCTTTTCCGGGCTGGAAGACCGGTAGAACGTCCCGACAATTGGGGAGCGGACTTCCAGGTAGCCGGCATCATCTCCCTGCGTTTCCTTATCGGAGGCTTCTGTCTTGGCAGGTTCTGCCTGTGGCTTGGAAGAAGGCGGTGCAGGAGCGGGCTGAGGTGCCTGAGGGTAAGGCTGTTGAACAGGCGGAGACATCTGAATGATCGGTGCCGTAGGCTGTGTGGCAGGAACGGCAGGTGCGGTGCCCTGAACGGGTTGTTTCTGCCGCCCCTTTTGGTGCTTATTGGTACGGATGGAAAGCTCAAACTCCCCGTCCTTCATTTTGAATTCGGTCAGGTTGGATTTGTTGATGAGCTTGACCAACTCTTGGATGTCCTTAAAATTCATAGGTTTTATTGTTTTACGCGTTCCATGTAGGCACCGGTTTCGGTCTCAATTTTCACTTTGTCCCCCTGATTGATGAAGAGGGGCACCCGGACTTCCGCACCGGTTTCTACGGTAGCCGGCTTCAGCGTATTGGTGGCTGTATCCCCCTTTACACCAGGCTCGGTGTAGGTCACTTCGAGCACGATGTACTGTGGCATTTCCATGGTCAGCGGCACTTCACGGTCGGCATGATAAATAATGTCTATCTCCATACCTTCCTTAAGAAAACCGGCGTTTTCCACCAGTTTGTCATCCAGTGCAACTTGCTCATAGGTTTCATTATTCATGAAGTGGTAACCCATGTCGTCGCTGTAGAGATACTGGAATTTGCGGCGCTCCACACGCACTTCGTCCACTTTGTGACCGGCAGAGAAAGTATTATCCAAAACCTTTCCGGAAGTCAGGCTTTTGATTTTTGTACGTACGAATGCCGCACCTTTTCCTGGCTTAACGTGTTGAAACTCAATAATGGTGAAGATATCATTATTGAAGTCAATACACATGCCTTTACGGATGTCAGAAGTTGTAGCCATTTGCTATAGCTTGCGTTTTTATTTGGTATTCAAATTGCGTTTGCAAAGATAGAAAAATCCAAAGACTTGAAAGTTGCGGCTTTATGGCCCCGCAACGAACCATCGGTAGCGCTTACTGCTCTCAGGCTAGTAGGCCCACTTTACGTATATGGCGCCCCACGTAAAACCACCGCCAAATGCAGTGAGGATGATGTTGTCCCCTTTCCTGAGTTGATCTTCCCAGTCCCAAAGGCAAAGAGGAAGGGTGGCAGCAGTTGTATTACCATACTTTTGAATATTGATCATCACGCGCTCCATCGGGAAGTCGGCCATACGGGCGACGGTCTCGATGATCCGTTTGTTGGCCTGATGAGGTACCAGCCAGGCGATATCCTCGGTGGCTAAGTGGTTACGCTGCATCACCTGCGTCACTACGTCCGACATGCCGGATACCGCTGCTTTAAATACCGGGCGCCCGTTTTGAAAAACATAATGCTCCCGGTTGGCAACTGTCTCGGCGGTGGCGGGGTAGCGCGAACCTCCTGCCTTTTGATGCAGGTAGACCCGGCCGGCGCCATCACTTTTGAGCAGGGCGTCCATCACACCTACAGGCTCTTCTGTGGCTTCCAGCATAACTGCACCGGCACCATCACCAAAGATGACGCAGGTCGTCCGGTCTGTATAATCTATAATAGAGGACATTTTATCGGCCCCAATAACGATCACTTTCTTGTGTGCGCCGGCCTCAATGAAGCGCGTGGCAGTTGTCAGGGCATACAGGAATCCGGAACAGGCAGCATGAATGTCATAGCAGAAGGCGTTCTTCATGCCGGTTTCGTCCGCGATGATATTCGCCGTATCCGGAAACACCATATCCGGTGTGACCGTGGCACAGATCACGAGCTCTACCTCACCGGGGTCCGTATTGGTCTTTTCCAGTAGCCCTTTGACCGCCTCGATGCCCATAACAGAAGTACCCTGCCCTTCGCCTTTGAGGATGTGCCGCTGTTCGATGCCCGTCCGGGTCCGAATCCATTCCTCATTGGTATCGACCATGGTTTCCAATTCGGCATTGGTCAGGATATAATCGGGTACATACCCCTGTACGCCGGTGATGGCAGCGTTTATTTTGGCCATAGTTTCTTAGTAGATTAAATTCTCCGACAAATTTTTGTGGCCTACAAGCAATGACTTAGGAAAGTACAGGGCTTCCTGTGCTCACGTCTTCCACCTTAGAGCTCCAAACACGCTCTGAGTCATCGGGCCACGGGATTTATCAAAGAAAGGTAATTGTTGCTAATTCGTTTTGTTTGAAGCAGCCCCGGTAAGGGTGCACGCTCTAAAACGGGTGGCAAGGTAGGAAAATCTTGGGTATCAGGCAATTTATTGAAACAGGAGTCAGGCGGGTACGCTGATTTCGACGGGCTTTAGGCTTCTTCCGAAATAGCCCACAGCCCCGCAAAGGTCAGTAACCCATTGAGGGCGATGATCAGGAAGCCAAACTGAAAGCCCATGAACAAAGTGGCGGAGTTGGCATTGAGCACATACGATAGAATAGGTGCTGCAATACAGACCGGAATGACGAGCCGCGACCTAACCTGCCGGTTGGTGATCAGCCCGAAGGTAAACAGCCCCAGAATCGGGCCATAGGTGTAACCCGCCGCCTTGAACAGCTGACTGATGACGTCTTTGTTGTTCAGGGCATTGAAAACAACGATGATAATCAGGAGCAGTACGGAGAAGCCGATATGCACAAACAGGCGTGTGCGTTGTTTTTCCTGCTCTGTGGCTTCGCTTTTCTCAAAGCCCAGAAAGTCCACACAAAAGGAAGTCGTCAGTGCGGTCAGGGCGGAGTCTGCGCTGGAATAAGCAGCGGCAATCAGGCCAAGTACAAAGAAAATACCTACCGCTGCGGGCAGGTGGTTGAGGGCGATCATCGGGAAGAGCTCGTCGGTCCGCTCCGGGGTGTCAAGGCCGATGCTCGCAGCGTAAATGTAGAGCAAGGCACCGAGTGAGAGGAATAAAAACTTGGCCACAACCAGTACACTACTAAAAACATACATATTCTTCTGGGCATCTCCAATATTCCGGCAGCTCAGATTTTTCTGCATCATATCCTGGTCAAGCCCGG
This sequence comes from Phaeodactylibacter sp., assembly GCF_040219495.1. Taxonomy (GTDB): domain Bacteria; phylum Bacteroidota; class Bacteroidia; order Chitinophagales; family Saprospiraceae; genus Phaeodactylibacter. The sequence continues at coordinate 11,123 of NZ_JAVJSK010000047.1, forward strand.
TCATCACAATAGTGATCAGCGCCCCGCTGATGAATTGCTTGAAGAAGTTATTGGGGTCGTTCCAGCCACCTTCGAAGAAAAACATTTGGGAGTAGTCGCTGGAGCGCACCATGGCCACCATCCCGCTGATATCCGTCTCCATTGCTTTACCTATGAAGAGGATGGTAAGGATTACTGCCGTGAGCATGGCAACCGTCTGCAGGGTATCCGTCCAGACGATGGTATTAATCCCCCCTTTAAAGGTGTAGACCCAAATCAGGAGAATCGTCACGGCCACGGTCGCAAAAAAAGGCACACCGAAAGGCCCCAGTACAAAGGCTTGCAATACGATTGCGACCAAATACAACCGGAAGGCTGCACCAATGGTGCGGGAAAGCAGAAAGTACGCGGCACCGGTTTTGTAAGCTTCGAGCCCGAGCCGTTCTTCGAGATATCCGTATATAGAGGTCAGGTTTTTTTTATAGTATAAAGGTAAAAGCACCTGGGCAATCACCACATATCCCAGGATGTACCCGAATACCATCTGCATGTACGAGAAGGCCTGGTTCTCGCCTCCGGCACCCACCACACCGGGTATGGAAATGAACGTTACACCGGACAGGGTCGCACCGATCATACCGATTGCGACGAGCGGCCAGGGGGAATTGCGGCCAGCCAGGAAAAACTCAGCATTGCCCGCATTACGGCTCGTGAAATAGGAAACAGAGATCAGCACAATAAAGTAAAGGGCAATGATCCCAAGTATAATAGTCGGCGTCAGTTGACTTAGCATAGGTTCTATCTTGGTGGCTTCCACTTGCCTGCAGGCTTGCCTGGCGCTTATGATATTATGACCGGACAAAGTCCCAGCACGCTCTAATAAGCCCTTGCAGCGCCTGGCTGTTCAGACAGCCGCTAAGGGTGCATTTCAACGTAAGCAAGTGGGTCTGGCATGGCAAATATAGCAGATTCTCGGATAAATAAGAGGAGGGGGGTAAAAGGTATCCTTCCGGTGGGGGGAGATTGCCGAAAATGGGCAGCAGGAAAAGGTCTGTCTGCTCTTTGTATTTGCTTCCTGCCCAGAAAGTGTATATTTGACGAAAAGCCTGATATTATGCTTCGTTTGCTCCTACTGCCGTTCCTGTTTGCCTTACTGGCCGGATGTTCAGGTGCAGGCAGTGACCACAACACTCAGGCGCCACCTGCTCCACCTGAACCTGCCGCTCCGGCGGTCAATGAAGATGAAGCGATCATGCAGTTGTCTGCTTATCTGATTGCTGCCCCCGCGACGTTAGCCGAGGAGCAGCAGAATGCCATTGTGAATTACGCCATTGATGAGATCATTCCCTTGCAGCGCACCAACTCCGGCTTATTTTACCGGATTCTGGACCCCGGCAACGGGCAACCACTGAAGTGGGGCGATTATGTGCGTGCTCATTACAAAGGGTATATGCTGAATGGCAAGGTCTTCGATTCTTCCTATCGCAAGGACCGCCCCATGAAGTTCTACATCGGCAATATGATTGATGGCTGGAATGAGGGGCTACAGCTAATTAAGGAAGGCGGGCGGATGCAGCTTTTCGTGCCGTCTCAGCTGGGCTACAAAGAGCGGGGTGTCCCCAATGGGAAAGACGGCTACCTGATCCCTCCGGACACCCCACTGGTCTTTGAAGTGGAAGTGCTGAGCGTTGAAGAGAAGCCTCAATAAAAAATAAAGCGCCGGGCTGGAATAAATCACTTGCGCCGGGGCGTTACAAACAATTCGCGGGTTTACCCGATTATTTATAGAATAAGGAACTACTAAAACCGGAAAGCAATCTATGGACCTCAAACTAGCAAAAATAACACTCGAGAAAATCAACGACCTATTCCACAGCCTGGAACGCGACTCGTCCAACGTTTCCTCCATTGAGCGGGACTTAATGCGTGGATACATACAGCAGTTTTACGAGCACTTTATCAGTGGGGCAGCTGCGGGCAGCGTACCTGAGGCGCCTGCCCGGGACAAAGCCCCCGTACGCCGTAACTATACGCCACCCCGGATTATCGAAATCCCGGATGCGCCCCGCGATTTCAACAGTACTCCTAAGCCGGAGCCGACCCGCCGCCCAAATCCGGAGCCAGAGCCCCGGCCTCAGCCCCGGCCGGAGCCACAACCCAAACCGGAGCCCCGGCCAACGCCTCCACCGCAGCGCCCGGAACCAACACCAGAGCCGCCAAAGCCAGAGCCGGTAAAGGTAGCGGAGCCCATCTCGGCGGCTTCCAACCGGCAGGAGGTGCCGGGCAACCTCAGGCACCTCTTCGCCTTTAAGGAGGCGACCGAGCTGTCTGAGAAGTTGAGCGAACGGCCGGTGCATGACCTGACCAAAGCCCTGGCGATTAACGACCGCCTGTTGTACATGAACGAGTTGTTTGGCCGGGACCTCAATGCTCTGAACGATACCCTGGGCAAGCTCAACCAATTGAATAACATGGACGAAGCTCAGGGGCTTATCGTGCAGATGGCGCAGCGCTACGACTGGGCAGCAGATGACAAAGAAGACACGGCAAAGGATTTTATCCGGCTGATCCGCCGAAAATACCAGTAAGAGCGTGTTGGGACGAAGTACAGGCAAACCTGCCTGCGTGCCAAACATTTCGGCAGGTAGGAGTGCCCCGTTCCAATAAGCGCTCTAATGTCCCAACACGCTCTAAATTAAGGCTTTGACGAAAGTCACCGTTTAGTACTTATCTTACATATACTTTCGCATCAAACTTGAAACAAAATCAGATCATGAGAAAAATTGCTGTCTTTACTTCCGGAGGTGATGCACCTGGTATGAATGCCTGTGTCCGGGCGATTGTCCGTTCTACCCTCAGGTACGGGCACCACGCAGTAGGTATTCGACGGGGGTACCAAGGCATGATAGAAGGAGACTTTTGGGAAATGGAGGCACATTCCGTAAGCAATATTATTCAACTGGGGGGGACCATCCTGAGGTCAGCCCGCAGCCAGGATTTCCGGACACCTGAGGGGCGTGCCAAAGCCTATCAGAATCTTCGCGCCCATGGCATAGAAGGTATCGTAGCGATTGGTGGAGATGGTAGTTTCACCGGTGCGGACATCTTTATGAAAGAATACCCCGACATCCACATGGTGGGCTGTCCGGGTACGATCGATAACGATCTGTATGGCACGGATTTCACCATCGGCTATGATACGGCTATCAATACAGCCATGAGCGCCATCGATAATATTAAGGATACCGCCAATGCGCATGACCGCCTGTTCTTCGTGGAGGTCATGGGGCGTGATGCTGGGTTTATCGCTATGAATGTAGGCCTGGCTACTGGTGCTGAGGCGGTACTTGTGCCCGAAAGCCGGACGGATGTGCAGACCCTGATCGATACCCTCAACAGCAACTACAGCAATAAGAAAAACTCCAGTATCGTGGTGGTGGCTGAAGGTGATGAGAGCGGAGGAGCTTTTAAAATCGCGGAAGAGGTGAAAAAGCACTGCCCCTACGAAACGAAGGTGACCATCCTGGGCCACCTGCAACGTGGCGGGCGCCCCACCTGTATGGACCGGGTACGCTCAAGCCGGATGGGGGTAGGGGCTGTAAATGCCCTCCTGGAAGGTAAGTCTGGCGTGATGATTGGAGAAATCAACGGCAAAATTGCCTATACGCCTTTCGAGCAGGCCATTAAGTACCACAACGAGATCAACCCTATGCTTCTGGAAATGGTTGATATACTATCCTGACACCAAGGTTTTGCTTTTGGCAAGAGCAGCCCAAAGTATGAAATCTGAACAAGCTTTAAAACAACAACGATGAGTACTGCCCTTGATCAAGCCTCCCGTAATTTTAAAAGCGCCCTGAAAGTCGCGCTGTGGGCGGTTGGCGTCATTTGGGGCATTCATCTGCTGCAAGTGCTGACGGGTGCTGATTTTGGCACGATGGGTATTTATCCGCGCCGGCAGTTTGGGTTCAAAGGTGTTTTCTTTGCGCCCTTGCTCCACTCAGGCTGGAAGCACCTGCTTGCCAATACGCCTCCGTTGTTTGTCCTTACGGGGCTCCTTTTCTTTTTCTACCGCCGGGTGGCAGTGGCCAGCTTTCTGGCCATTTATTTACTGACTGGTCTTGCTGTTTGGAGCTTTGCCCGGCCGGATGCCTTCCATATTGGTGCGAGCGGTGTCGTGTACGGACTGGTCGCCTTTGTATTCTGGACCGGCATTTTCCGCAGGAATATCCGCTCTATTGTGCTTTCCCTCATCGTAGTGGTCTACTATGGCGGTATGTTTGCCGGTATTCTGCCCACGGAAGAGCGGGTGTCCTGGGAGAGCCACCTCTTTGGTGCCCTGGTAGGCATTTTCGTGGCTTTTTGGTTTAAGAACCGCATTGAGCCGGAAGAAAAGAAGCCTACCTGGTCCTGGGAACAGGAAGGCGAAGCTGAGAAGCGCTACTTTCTCGAGCGGGATGCTTTTGATAAAACCAAGGCTGAGCGGGAGCAGGAAGGCGGTGACCGTGGCGACAGCTGGTTCTCAACCCGAAGCTGGTAAAAGATGAAAGCTCCCAACGCTAAACAACCGGATACCTTATATACCCGCCTTTTTGCCAAACTCTACGACCCGGTCATGGAAAAGCTGGAAGCCCGCCTGCTGATGGATATGCGGCGGTCGCTCCTGGCGCATGCCCGGGGCAGGGTGCTGGAAGTCGGAGCGGGTACCGGCGTGAACTTCCCTCTTTATAATAAGGAAGCTAAAGTCCTGGCTATTGAGCCGGCACAGGCGATGGCGAAGCAAGCGGAGTCCGTCCTTCAGGGATTGGGCGCACCGCATATTCAGCTGTTAGAAGCTGGTGTGGGCGATGCTGCCGTAGCCGCCCAATTGGGCGAAGATACCCTCGATGCTGTCGTCAGTACCCTGGTCCTTTGCACCATTCCCGATCTGGAGCAGGCTTTGCAAAGCTTCCGGCAGTGGTTGCGCCCCGGCGGGCAGTTGCTGGTACTGGAGCACATCCACGATGACCGGCAGCCGCAGCGTTGGATTCAGTCGGCGGTCACGCCGGTTTGGAAGCACCTCGCCGAGGGCTGCTACCTCAACCGCCGGACCGATGAATTGCTGAAAGATTACGGTTTTGAAGTGGTGGAGGAAGATTACCACTACACCCGGTGGGTACCTTTTTACACGGCCGTACTACGGGTGGGCTGATCTTAGAACGTGTTGGGACTTTTGCCTGCTAGTTTCGACCAGCAGGCCAAAGTCCCAACACGCTCTAAAAGAATGGGTGAGAGCCCGGAAAATGCATCCGCAGCATTCATTCAGTATGACTTTTGAGGTTTTTCTAATGAGTAGGGGCGCTGGGTGTAAAAGTTGCAGCAAAACCCGGTTTTCCTTACGCTCAGAATTTCTGCCCTGATTTTTTTTCAACTTTAAAACTTCGGGCAGGTCAGTCCACATTCTTTAGTTAAAACCATGGGAGTCAAGTGGTTTTGTTAATATTTATTTTGTAATTCCGGTTAAATTTGTGTTAAAGGAACCAGAAAATTGAGGGCCACGCTCGCATTTGTCCTTAGATGCCCTTATCTTTGAATCGTTATTATCCGAGTCACGGACAATTTTTTAACAAAATCACAGGTCTATAGAAAGTAACTTCTACACTAAAAGAATTGCGACATAATATCCCATAACGCTAATTTGACTTTAGTTATGCAAGTTACACCACTGAACGACCAACAGTTGATTACGAATTATTTGTCCGGCGACGATAGAGCTTTCGAAGAATTGCTCTCCCGCCACAAACAACGGATTTACACTTCCATTTATCTTTTCGTCAAAGACCAAAGCCTGGCTGAGGATATCTTTCAGGAAGTCTTCATAAAAATTATCGACACCCTGCGCAAGGGCAAATACAACCACGAGGGCAAATTCCTGCAGTGGGCACTCCGTATTTCCTACAATATGTGCGTGGACTACTTCCGCCGCAACAAGCGCCGCCCAAAGGTGTCCCCAACTGAGACCTTCGATATTTTTGATGTGCTGCAGTCTTCTGAGCGCAACGCTGAGCAAGGCATCATCCGCAGTCAGACCCACGATAAAGTGCGGGCACTGGTGGATATGCTGCCGCCTGAGCAGCGCGAGGTGGTCATCCTGCGCCACTACGCCGACATGAGTTTCAAGGAAATTGCCAAACTGACCCGGGTGAGCATCAACACCGCTTTGGGCCGCATGCGCTATGCGCTGATCAATATTCGCAAATTAGTAGAAGAGCGCGAAATCGTGCTGCAGTAACCCCATAACAAAAAACTACCACTGCCCCGGCTATCCGCCGGGGCACCTGTTCTCCTCACGCCTGAAAATCCATAAACCAAAAATTGGAAGCCGGTAGCTTTGCTGCTGGCTTTTTTTGTTAGAGGCTGCAAGCAAGAGCCGCCAATCAAGTTATTAACCAAACCTTTATCGTTGCCCAATGAATCGATTGCAAGAATACCTGCCCTGTCTGATATGCTGTGGTCTTGCTCTGCTGTCGAGCCTGTCATTAGCTGCTCAGCCGGACTCTCTGTGGAGCGTGGCTTTATACGGTGAAAAAGGTTCATTTTTTAGCAGCTTAGTAGAAGGTACTGATGGAAGTGTTTACTGGGAAGGCACAACGGATAGTCAGACCGGAGACTTTACTGGGAATAATAAAGGCGAAGACGGCATTTACTTAGTTAAAGTCTCTCCATCCGGAGAAAAAGTCTGGATTAATACCTTTAACGATGGCTACCGTGAAATTTTAGGAAGCCTGGCAGCCGCCCCTGATGGGGGCGTAATACTAACAGGCTGGCGGCAGGTGGAAGAAAATCAGAAAGACCTGTGGGTGGCCTGGTATGATCCGGTTGGCAGGTTAGTTTGGGAAAGGACATTTGGAGGGCCGCAGGATGATACAGGCAGTAGCATTTTTCTTTCCGGCAATGGGCAAATTATGATCACAGGAGGCACTGAAGGCAGTGGGGGGGATGTAAGCAATCATTATGGTGACCGGGATGTTTGGCTGGTGGTACTTGATCTGAATGGGAATCTAAAGTGGGAGCATACCATCGGTGGCAGTGGAACAGATTTAGGGCGCCACCTTATTGAATACCGGCAGGGCTACATTCTGGTGGGCTCTTCCGATTCTCCGGATGGGCATATTTCTGCTCCGCGTGGTGATTTCGACATCTGGTTAGTGGAATTGGATGGAGAAGGACAGTATATGCGGGATTATTCTTTTGGTGGTTCAGGGCACGATGGTGCTCGTCGTCTCATTGCCAAACTTGACGGTGGTTTTATGCTGACAGGCAATACCACTTCGCATGATCAGCAGGTGTTTCACCACAAAGGTGGTGATTTTAATATTTGGGTTGTGGAACTGGGCTCTGATTTTAGTTTGGAATGGAGCCGGACGTTCGGCGGTAGCCAAGGGGCGCTTTGTGTTGATATGCTGAAAACCATCGCGGAGACTTACATAATTGGCAGTTTGTCACTTTCACAAGACGGAGATATTACTTCTGACCCTCCGGAAAATGATGTGCCTGGCGGTGGGTGGCTATTCGAATTTGGTAATTACGGTGAAATACTTTGGGATGTAAAGTTGGCTGCTGGAGACTTAGGTAATAACGGCTTTATTAGTGATATTTTCCCTGCGTCTGATGGAGGATTTTATATTGGGCGTGAACGCCTAAATGTATTAGAGGGGACCTTTAATGATTATTTCCACGCATGGTTAACGAAATTCGGCCCGCCATTCCCAAAATACCGGGAACAAGCGGTTTGTCCCGAATGGCTCCTTTACCCCAATCCACTGACTGGAAGGCAGGTGCAGTTACGCTGGCCTGAAGCTTTGACTTTTGACGGTGAAATCCGGGTCATTGATGTCTTGGGCAGGATAGTCCATAGGCAAGATGCCTACTTTGGCGGGCTGGAAGGGCAATTTGAGCTGCCAACTTTTCTGCCTGCCGGGCAGTATATCATTCAGTTGCGCAGTGAAGGCAAGGTCTGTCCCGAGCCATTGATTATTGCGGAGTAGCGTTGGCGTAAAGCAAAATTCCCCATCCACACAACCCTAGCCTCCCTCCGCTGTTCTACTGAAGTAGAAAAACTTCAACCTGCATCTATGTCCAAAAAAGCGACCACGCCAACGCTTGACAAGCCCAGTGAACAGAACCTCAAAGAGGCGATCCGGATCAAGGGCGCCCGGGCCAACAACCTCAAAAATATCAGCCTGGATATTCCTAAGAATCAACTGGTGGTCGTGACCGGCGTGTCCGGTTCCGGCAAGTCCTCCATCACCATGGATACGCTCTATGCCGAGGGGCAGCGCCGCTACGTGGAAAGCCTGTCGAGCTACGCCCGGCAGTTCCTCATGCGGATGAAAAAGCCGGATGTGGACTACATCAAAGGCATCTGCCCGGCCATCGCGATTGAGCAGAAGGTCAGCACGAGCAATGCCCGCTCTACGGTGGGCACGCTTACCGAAATTTACGACTACTTGCGCATTCTTTACGCACGGGTGGGGCGCACTTACTCCCCGGTCTCCGGTGCGGAGGTCCGCAAGCACGAAGTCAGCGATGTGGTGGACTACATCAATGGTTTTGAGGAGGGCACCAAGGTGCAGTTGTTTATCCCGCTGCCTTACAAATACAAAGACCGCCTGGTGAAGCAGGAGGTGGAACTGCTGCTGCAAAAGGGCTATACCCGCCTACAAGTGGAAGGCGATTTGCAGTACGCAGAAGACCTGCTGGAATCCGGCGCGGCTTACCTGGACAAAAAGCTGGGTGATATCAAGGACAAAGGCATCCGCATTCTGATCGACCGCTTTGTGGTTAAGCAAGAGGATGAAGAAAACAACAAGCGCATCGCCGACTCTGTCCAAACGGCCTTCTACGAATCAGAAGGGGAGTGCATCGTCGATATCATGGGCAGGGAAGAGCAGGACTTTAACAACCGGTTCGAGCTCGACGGGGTGTCCTTCCTGGAGCCTACGCCGCAGCTATTCAATTTTAACAACCCCTACGGTGCCTGCCCCACCTGCGAGGGCTTCAGCAAAGTGATGGGTATAGATGAGGACAAGGTCGTGCCCGATCAGTCTAAATCTGTCTACGAGCAAGCCATCGCCTGCTGGCGGGGCGAGAAATACGGCCGCTGGCTAGACCAATTACTGGAAACCGCCCACCACTTCGACTTTCCGGTGCATACCCCATATCAGGACCTCACCAAAGCCGAGCGCCGCCTCCTTTGGAAAGGCAATCAGTACTTCGACGGCATCAACGACTTCTTTGCCGAGCTGGAGCAAAAGATGTACAAGATACAGAACCGCGTCATGATGGCCCGCTACCGGGGCAGAGCAACCTGTCCTACCTGCGAGGGCGGCCGCCTGCGGGAAGAAGCCACTTACGTGAAAATCCAGGGCCTTCCAGTCACCGACCTGGTGGAGATGCCGGTAGATGAACTCCTGGAGCACCTGCACAGCCTGAAGCTTAACGAGCACGATCAGAAAATCGCCAAACGGCTCCTGCTCGAAATCAATAACCGCCTGCAGTTTATGAGCGATGTAGGGCTGAGCTACCTAACCCTTGGCCGGATTTCCTCCACCCTGAGCGGAGGGGAAACGCAGCGGATCAACCTCACCCGGACCCTGGGGAGCAACCTCACGAGTTCCATGTATATCCTGGACGAGCCCAGTGTAGGGTTGCACCCGCGGGATAGCGGCCGGCTTATTCGCGTGCTGCGCTCCCTGCGCGACCTTGGCAATACGGTTATTGTGGTGGAGCACGAAGAGGACATTATCGAAAGCGCTGACTACCTCATCGATATCGGCCCGGCAGCGGGCATCCACGGTGGGGAAGTCGTTTTTGCCGGCCCCTACGAAGGCATTTACTCCGAAGCGGCGGAGAGCCTGACGACCAAGTATATGAGCGGCCGCATGAGCATACCGGTACCCAACCATCGCCGCAAGTCTGCCAATTACATCGAGGTACAGGGCGCCCGGCAGCACAACCTGAAAAACATCACCGCCCGCTTCCCGCTAAACACCTTAACGGTCGTCACCGGCGTTTCCGGCTCCGGGAAGACCACGCTGGTGAAGCAGATTCTGTACCCTGCCCTGAAGAAGCACCTGGGCGAAAGCTACTCCCAAGCCCCCGGGCAGTTCGATCAGCTGGCGGGCAGTGTGGACACCATCACGCAGGTAGAAATGGTGAGCCAAAGCCCGATTGGGAAATCCTCCCGTTCCAATCCGGTTACTTATGTGAAGGCCTACGATGGGATCAGAAAACTGATGGCAGATCAGCAATTGTCTAAAATCCGTGGCTTCAAGCCTAAGCATTTCTCCTTTAATGTGGATGCTGGGCGCTGCGATACCTGCAAGGGAGAGGGCGAACAGGTAGTGGAAATGCAGTTCCTGGCCGATGTGCGCCTGGAGTGCGAAGCCTGTGGTGGCAAGCGGTTCAAGCAGGAAGTGCTGGATGTGCAGTACAAGGGCAAAAGCATTTACGATATCCTGGAGCTGAGCGTGGAGGAAGCGTTGGAATTTTTCGAAGAGGAAAAAGACGTGGTCCGCAAACTGCAGCCGCTCTACGATGTGGGGCTGGGGTATGTCCACCTGGGGCAGTCCTCAAGCACCCTTTCCGGGGGAGAAGCGCAGCGGGTCAAGCTGGCGTCCTTCCTGACGCGGGAGCGTGCCGACGAGCATATCCTGTTCATTTTTGACGAGCCCACCACCGGGCTGCATTTTCATGATATCCGCAAGCTGTTGGATGCCATGAATGCTTTGGTGGAGAACGGGCATACCGTTATGGTGGTGGAGCACAATATGGAGGTGATCAAGAATGCCGACTGGGTAGTGGACCTGGGCCCGGGCGGTGGCAAGGATGGTGGTGATTTAGTCTTTCAGGGCACACCTGAGGAGCTGGCAGAGGTGGAGGCATCGTTTACCGGGCAGTTTTTGAAGCCTAAGCTGGGATGAATAGGCATGTAGCCTAATGCTTTAGAGCGTGTTGGGCCTTTAGTAATCGGCCTGTCCCGGTGCACCGGGACACTTTTTTGCTTATACTTCGTCCCGAAAATCCTTCCCGCAAACTGCGGGACTAAGGCTAAACTCTGGTTTTCGTGCCTCGTCTAACCAAAAAATTGTTAGTTTTCGACTAGAAGACAAAAGTCCCAACACGCTCTTAGCCCGCTAAACTCAAATTTAGTGACTTCGCCAGAACTATAAATCCTTGATTTTCATGACGAAACCGCTCCAAACATACGCTAAACGATTTGTGGTGCATTGCCCAATTTTATTAGGGGATTTTTTGTGAAGATCAAATCAAAGCTGTACTTTGACATTGTGTAAGTAATGACGTTCTGTCTGTCCAACGTGAAGGTGCATTATTGGGAAAAGCCTTTGCGACTTATCGACGGCGAAGCCATTCCGGGATTATGT
>NZ_JAVJSK010000048.1:0-58937 GCF_040219495.1 Phaeodactylibacter sp.
TTATGGTTCTGGCAAAGTCACTAAATTTGAGTTTAGCGGGCTAAATGAAAATTTAGTGAGGAAGTCAGAGCTTGCCCCGCATTTCTGCGGGGTTCATAAAGCGTTGATTTGCAATAGCAACGAGCTCCAAACATGCTCTTACCCCCAAAGCTATTCTAAATATTCAGGTTTTCGTGATCTACGGGATTTTGGGCCTGATTTTTTTCTTTTCCTACCAGCAGTTGCCTGAGATCGCCGAGTTTTTCCGGGAGTATAGTCATAAAATGAAAGCGGCGATCCCGTGACAATAAAAAAAACGCCATCAGGGCACCAGTGGGTCGCCTCGGAAGTGCCTGAGCGTGAACGTTTAGCAAACATAGTCTTAACCCCTTAGAAAGGTTGAGGTTGTCGACTATGCTTCACTACGTCAATCGCGAAGGCGTTCAACCTCAACCTGCTGCGGCCAACAGGCTCTAACTTCGGTGTTGTCGACAACCTCATTGTGAGCATACTACAGCGTAGCCCCACCATCTACATTCAGTACAGCACCGTTGATGAAAGCGGCATCGTCTGAAGCCAGGAAAGCATACGCTGCTGCGATTTCTGAGGGCTCGCCCAGCCGGGGCACCGGTGTTTTCTCTTTCAGCATATTGATCACCTTTTCGGGTATAGTCAGCACCATTTCGGTGCCGATAAAGCCAGGGGCAACAGCGTTGGCGGTGATCCCTTTGCGGCCAAACTCTTTCGCCCACACTTTGGTCATGCCGATCACTCCTGCTTTGGTCGCAACGTAGTTGGTCTGTCCGAAGTTGCCGTTGTGGGCGACCACTGAGGCAGCACTGATAATTCTGCCGTATTCCCGCTCCAGCATGTAGGGCAGTATGGCTTTAGTGGAGTTGAAGACCCCCGTTAGATTCACATCGATGACCTGCTGCCATTGGTCGGCAGTCATTTTTTTCATGGTCGCATCCCGGGTGATCCCGGCATTATTGATCAGGACGTCGATTTGGCCGTATGCATCGACAGCCGCTTTAGCAGCAGATTCACAGGCAGAGAGGTCCGTCGTATTGACCTTAAAGAAAAGCCCATCGAGCTCATCCGCCAAGGCTTTGCCTTTTTCCTCGTTAATGTCCCAGATGACTACTTTCGCGCCTTCTGCTGCAAAGCGGATAGCAGTGGCCTTGCCTATGCCCATTGCCCCACCGGTAACAATAGCAACCTTATCCTTAAGCTTATTCATAATTTAGTGTTAAATGGTCTGTCTAAATTGGATTCTGAGTTGTTCAAAAATAGGTAAAGCCAGCCTATTCTAGATTTCGCGATCAGGGCCAGTAGGGTTGACTTTACTTTTTTTTAGGGGCTATTTTTTTGTAAAAACCTGATAAGCATTATGTTAGGTTGATAATTAAAGGCATGGACAAGCTTTTTGTGCTTGCAGCAGTCTTTATATTTTGCGACCTTTACATATAAATATCTAAATAATTTAGTTTATCAAATCCTAACCGAAAATGAAAGAAGTTTATATCGCATCAGCAGTCCGCACACCGCTCGGGAGTTTCGGGGGCGTATTTGCTAACGTTTCCGCTACGGATCTTGGTGCAGCCGCCATCAAAGGCGCATTGGAAAAAGCCGGTGTTGAAGCCGTGCATGTCGAAGAAGTTTTCATGGGCAACGTTTGTTCCGCCAACCTCGGGCAGGCACCGGCACGGCAGGCGGCCCTGGGGGCGGGTATTCCCAATACGGTCCCCTGCACCACGATAAATAAGGTGTGCTCTTCCGGAGCTAAAGCGATCATGTTTGGCGCACAGGCTATTATGCTGGGTTTTCAGGACCTGGTGGTCGTTGGCGGAATGGAGAACATGAGCGCCATTCCGTACTACGTGCCCAAAGCGCGTTACGGCTACAAATACGGGCATGGGCAAATGGTGGACGGCCTGGTCAAAGATGGCCTCACGGATGCCTATCAGCAAATGGCTATGGGCGTTTGTGCTGATGCGACAGCTAAAAAATACGAGATTTCCCGTGAGCAGCAGGATGAATTTGCAATGCTTTCTTACAAGCGCTCTGCAGAGTCTACAAGCTCCGGTGCGTTCGCCGATGAAATAGTGCCGGTACATGTGCCCCAACGCAAAGGCGACCCCATTGCCGTGACCGAAGATGAAGAATACAAGCGGGTCAAGTTTGAGAAAGTCCCTACGCTGCGCCCGGTTTTCACCAAAGACGGAACGGTGACTGCAGCCAATGCTTCTACCATTAATGACGGAGCTACGGCACTGGTGCTGGTGAGCGAGGAAAAGCTAAAAGCACTTAACCTCAAACCACTGGCGAAGATCCTCAGCTTCGCAGACGCAGCCCACGAACCGGAATGGTTTACCACTGCTCCAACTAAAGCAGCACCGATCGCCCTGAAGCGGGCCGGGCTGAGCCTGAGCGACATTGATTATTTTGAAGTGAATGAGGCCTTTGCGGTAGTCACCCTGGCTTTTAATAAGATGCTCGATGTACCGGTTGAAAAGACCAATGTATTCGGTGGCGCGGTTTCTCTGGGGCACCCCCTTGGTGCAAGTGGGGCGCGTATCGTGACGACCCTCAATAATGTCCTTCACCAAAAAAATGCAAAGCGTGGCCTGGCAGCGATCTGCAATGGCGGCGGCGGTGCTTCCTCGATTATCATCGAGAAGGTTTAAACGCTTTTAGCAACATAGTTGCAAGCCTGAGGCACGGTGTTGCCCCGGGCTTTTTTTTTTGCCGTATTACTATGAGCGTGTTGGGATTTTGCTTTTGGAGCGAACGCAGCCAACCGAAGTGTAAAACCCCAACAAGCTCTACCGGCCTAATGCGCCGCCCCAATCATTGAGGCCATTAATAATCAAGGGCAAAATAAGTATGGTCAAGGTGTATAAAAATATTAATAAGTAATTGATAATGAGTTTTTTAAATAAAAAGTAAGCTAAATGTATTGTTAAGTCAATGCAAAACATATAAAAAGACCTATTGATTGCCGGTCGGCGTGTACCTATCTTTATACTAATCGAAACAAACTATACTTTCTCATCCATTAAAAAGACTAGCATCATGGCTTCAACAAAATCTTATTACGATCAGCTGATGGACAATCAGGCGAAGTTATTCAAAACGATGGCAGGATTCACCAACGCCTGGATGGAAATGATGACGCCCTCTTCCGAGGTCTCCGATAAAGCCGGTGAATTGATGAATGACTACTATACCAAAACTTCCGAAATGATGGAAGCAATGGCTTCTAAAGAAAAGATGGAAGCTTATCAGAAAGACTTCTGGGCAACCTTTACGGCAGACTATACCAAGAACATGGAGGTCAGCATGGAATTATACAAGAAGTCTGCTGCGTACTTCAAGGATATGTGGTCCGGCAATATGATGGAAAGCACGCAGGAGCGCACCAGGAAGCTCAGCGAGCTGTATCAGCACTCTATGAAGACCTTCTACGATACCACCAAAGCTAACGGTGAGGTGATGCAGGAGTACATGAGCGCTAACTAAGAGCGTGTTGGGACTTTAGTAATCGGTCTGTCCCGGTGCACCGGGACACTTTTTTGCTTATACTTCGTCCCGAAAATCCTTCCCGCAAACTGCGGGACAGGCTATTTAGCTAAGGCTAAACTCCGGTTTTCGTGCCTCGTCTAACCAAAAAATTGTTAGTTTTCGACTAGAAGACAAAAGTCCAAACAAGCTCTAAGGCTGCTCAAGCCCATTCCTCCACTTTTAAAACCAACCAACCATGAGTAATCAATTCGATACCTTACTAGAGGGCCAGAAAAAAGCAATGGAGTTTTGGTCAAAATTGTCTGACCAGATGACTAAACCTTTTCAGCCGGAGCAGGCTGATCCTGCCAAAGCCGGAGAGGCGCTCTTTCAGGAGTGGTACACCAAGCAACAAGCTTTTTTCCAGGAAGCTATGAAGGGCAACCCTCAGGATATGCTGCAGCAAACACCGGAGCACCTGCGCAAATACATGCAGATTCAAACGGAGTTTACCCAAAAGTGGGCGGACTTCTTCAAGTCCCATGCTGATAAAATGGGCTTCAAAATCCCTGGCACAGACAGCTTAGGGGACGCTGCTCAGTACTTCCAGGATAATATGTCGAATTGGAAACAGTGGATGGGGGGAGAACAGGATTGGTTCAGTGCTCAGGTGCTGGATAAAATGCCTTTCAACATGCGGCCTCACTACACGGGCTTTCTCGACAGCTACAAATTTATGTCGAAGTATTGGGAACCGCTGCAGCGCCTGATCAAAAACGGACTCTACGACAGTGAAATAGCGGGCAAATATTTTGGCATGGAGCCCTACCAGAAACTGGTCAACCAGATGATGGGCTTCCGCCCGGTGGGCAATGCCAGCGATGTAGTCGAACAGGTCAATAAGTGGTTTTCGAATATGATGTCCTACATGGGCACCCCATCCGGTGACTGGAAGACGGTCAGCGAAAGTTGGAAGGCGCAAATGGACTCTATGACGAATACCGGCCAGCTGCCTTTCTTTGAGATGGCAGCGGAATTGAATAACCGTCTGCGCGATCAGTTGGCCCCGTTCAACAACATCGCTGCTCAGGGGCGGGAAACAGAGATTTCCAAAACGCTGCAGGATATTCAGTTTCATTATATTGCCTTTGTACTGAAATCTGCCGAAATGCAGGCCAAGGTCTATGAGTCGGGGCAGTTTGCTATGCCAGACACCCTGCGGGGATTTGCCGAACAATACCAGAAGGAGTCGCAAATGCCTGATTTACAAACGTTCTTGCAGGCTTATCTCAATAAGTTGGAAGACGCTGTGCTCAAGGTTTTACACACGGATGAATATTCCAAATTGCAGAGCGAAGTGTCAGCTTTAGCTGTGGGCATCAAGCGGGACCATGGCCGCCTGATGGAATTGATGTATGCCGACCTGCCCTTTCTGACTCATACCGAAGGGGACGATATCGCTATGGAGGCGGCAGCACTGCGTACCAAAGTACGCGCTCTGGAACACCGTCTGGCAGCTCTTGAGAAAGCCATGCCACCCAGCGGGGAGTCAGATGCGGAGAAAAAAGCCACCGCTGCGCCGGTCACTGCTATTAAAGCATTGATGGATAAAATCGGGACCGCATCTGCTTCCGATGCCGATGACCTCAAGCGCATCAAGGGCGTAGGGCCCAAGCTGGAAAGTATGCTTAATGATCTCGGGGTTTATACCCTTAAGCAAGTGGCCAAAATGGGGACAGCTGAGTACGATAAAATTGATGAGCTCCTCGGCACTTTTCAGGGGCGGGCCAAGCGCGACCACTGGGCCCGGCAAGCCAAGGCTTTACTGAAGTAACATCATGAATAAAACAGAGGTAATTGGGGCTGTTGTTGCCGACAGCCGCCTGATTAGTTTTCAATCCGGTAAAAAATCAACCCATGAGCACAACTGCATCCAATAATATCAGCGATCAACTCATCGAACAGGTCAATACGGCTTCCGATGCCCTCAGGAATATCAACAGCGTACACGATGTTGACGTGGCCACTGCACCGCGCGAAGTGGTCTGGGAAGACGGCAAAGTCAAACTTTACCACTTTTTACGAGAGGGCAAGCCTGCCACAAAAACACCGGTCCTGGTGGCTTATGCTTTGGTGAACCGCTGGGAGATGATGGACTTGCAGCCAGACCGCAGCTTCATCCGCAAGCTGTTGAGCGAAGGCCTTGATGTTTATCTCATTGACTGGGGCTACCCCACCAAGGTAGACCGCTATAAGACGATGGAAGATTACATCCTCGGCAATATTAATGACTGTGTGGACTACATCCGGGGCGCCCATGATATCGCTACAGTCAATCTGCTAGGCGTTTGCCAGGGCGGTACGTTTAGCCTGATTTACTCCGCCTTGTTCCCTGAAAAGATCAGAAATCTGGTCACACTGGTGACGCCCGTTGACTTCGATAACGAAGAAGGGTTATTGTTCAAATGGGCCAAAGACATGGATGTGGACGCGATTGTAGATGGGTTTGGCGGCATTATCCCTGGTGATTTCCTCAATACCGGTTTCGATTTGCTCAAGCCTATGAACAAAGCCCGCAAGTACATGGCATTGCCCCAAACCATGGCCAACAAAGGGCGGATGATGAACTTCCTGCGCATGGAGCACTGGGTGGCCGACAGCCCAGCACAGGCCGGAGAAACCTACCGCCGCTTCATTAAGGATATGTACCAGCACAACAAGCTCATCAACGGCGAATTTGAACTGGGCGGCCACCTGGTAGTATTAAAAAATATTACAATGCCGGTGTTGACGATTTATGCCAAGCATGACCACATCGTACCACCGGCCACGACAAAGCCCATCAACGATGAAATAGGCTCAAAGGACAAGGAGTTGATGGAGTTTCCGGGTGGGCATATTGGCGTATTCGTTGGCGGGCGTTCTCAAAAACTGCTGACACCTGCAGTTGCCAGCTGGCTGGCAGAGCGGGATTAAAAGCAAGGCCCCCGACGCATCAAGCTCATTGATCACACACTACTTTTGGCTTGGGTAAGATCAGGAGCGAAGTCCAATATCATCTTCACCCCCCCACGTTTAACTGCAATTTGGTAATACCTGGTTTTAATTTGGTTAGGGCTGAGCTGGCTGCAGGCAACTGCAGCCAGTTCGTTTTTTATTTCTCCCGCGACAGCTTCTCCAGCATTTGGGTAACCCAGGTCATCCGGTTACCCTGATTGTCCCCCTCACCGGTTTCCTTTAACGCATTGCGGTAGTTCTCCAGTTCCCGGCGGGCACCTTCTTTCTCATCCAGCCGGAGTAGCACCATTGCTTTTTCCAGGTGGATTTCCGGGGAGAGGGCATAGGCTTCCTGTTCTGCTTTTCGCAGCAGGAGCATGGCTCTTTGCATATCTCCGGCACTATTGGAGGTCTGCCGCAACAGCACGGATTGCAGCATGTAGTCCTCAAGTACAGCGGCATCAGCATCAAGCTGTGTGGTCAGGAGCTGCTGTGTACGCTCGTAGTTGCCATTCAGGAAGGTCTGCCAGGCGGTATTGCGCCGTGCCATGGCCGTCGCATTGATGTAGGCGGAATTCGCAGCGGGTAACTTATAATTGTTTTCGTAGCCCAGGTTAATCATTTGGCGATACAGGTGAGGATAGAGGTGCTCTTCCTGTGTTTGCAGTTCAAAGGTCCGGCTGTTTTTCTGAGCTTCGTAGATTCGGGTGTAAGCACTCAGCAGGGCCTGCTCATCAGCTTGGAGGTTTTGTAAAAGCATCTTTGCTGCCCGGTCGGCTTCCTCCTCCTGCTCCGGGGTATACTCCATACCGAGGCGGTTGGCAATTTTGAATGCAATGGAGGTAGATAGCAGAGATATGCTCTCTGTGAATGCACCGAAAGCATATAAGTCAACCGGGCTGAAGGTGCCATTCTGGATAGATTGATTGGCTACTGCCACTTCGGTTAGGGCAGCGGCAGCGGTCAACACCTGGCTCCAAAAAACGGCCCGGGCTTCACGCGATAAATTTCGCCGGTAGTTTTCAACAGAATGATTGAACTGAATATGGGCAAAATCCTGCGCAAGCAAGGCAATGAGCTCATCCTCTGACTGAAGGGTCGAAAGCAGGCCGGTCGAGATAAACAGATCACCGTTCGCACAGGCAAAAGTGCCGGGCTCTGAGGAGGCATACACCCGGATACGCATAACGGCAGGGTGTTTATCGATAGGTTGCTTCGGGAACAGCTTCAGGCGGATCTGGTTGAGGTAGTCCTCCAGATAGGGGTCATCAAACAACGTGATGGTTTCGTTAAAGCTAAGGTATTCTTCCTGCAACGCCCGTCGTACGCCCGAGTCCCAACCTCTTTTGGATAACTCGTCGAGGGCGCTGGACGTCAGAAACTGCAGGTACCAGACCCCATCGGTAGAGAGGTCATTGACCTGAAAGTCGAGGTGTTCTAAGTCGAAGGCGGAAATCATACGTTTTTGCCCGTTGACGTTAGCCCGGATCATGGGCGCTCCTGCAATGATGCGGTAGGTGCTTAGTTCTACAATTGTGCCTGCATCTAATCTGTCATAGGAGGCATCAGCGGTACGGAATTTTTCGTTGACTACGCCTTTGATGGTGTAACCCTGAGCCAGACTTTTAGCCGGAAAAGTACAGGTGAGCAGCGCGATTAGCGTGTAAATGGGGTACTTCATATTGTGTAGGGTTTTTTTACGGTTTTACTTTTGCGAAGTTAAAATACAACCGGAAATCGATCGGGGCAAAAAATCAATGTTAATTTCACTACCGCTTGTCCGTTAAAGACCGTTAATACGTTTAACCTTTTGTTAAAAAAAGTCCGACCTTAGCATAAAACGCCAAATATGACCGAATTCCAAAAAATGATACTGGAGGGCATTCCCGATCAGCTGCCCACGCCCCAACCTTATGACCCCAACGTGAGCCATGCGCCCAAGCGCGGCATTGACGGCGTACTTTCAGAAAAAGACCGTGCGCTGGCCCTCAAAAATGCACTGCGTTATTTCCCGGTGCATCAGCATGAGGTCCTGGCACCTGAGTTCGCCAATGAGCTGGAGCGCTACGGCCGCATTTATATGCACCGTTTCCGCCCCGATTACGATATGTACGCCCGCCCAATTGATGCCTACCCACACCGGTCGCGGCAGGCAGCGGCAATCATGCTTATGATCCAGAATAACCTCGACCCCAAGGTAGCTAAGCACCCGCATGAGCTCATCACCTACGGTGGCAACGGGGCCGTCTTCCAAAACTGGGCGCAATACCGGCTGGTAATGCAGTACCTGGCGGAAATGACAGACGATCAAACCCTGGTGCTCTACTCCGGGCATCCGCTTGGGCTGTTTCCTGCTCACCCGGAAGCACCAAGAGTAGTCGTGACCAATGGCATGATGGTCCCCAACTATTCTAAAAAAGAAGACTGGAACAAATATAATGCCCTGGGCGTAACTTCTTACGGCCAGATGACAGCCGGTTCGTTCATGTATATTGGCCCGCAGGGTATCGTACACGGCACCACCATCACCCTGCTCAACGCGGGCCGGAAAATGGGGCTGGGCGATAAGAACCTGCGCGGTAAAGTGTTTGTGACCTCCGGGCTTGGGGGCATGTCCGGCGCACAGACTATTGCCTCAGAAGTAACCGGCGCGGTCGGGGTTGTGGCCGAAATAGACCCGGATGCTGTTGCGCAACGCCTGACGGACGGCTATATCAAAGCAGAAAATGTATTCACTGACCTCGATGCGCTGTTGCCCCGCATCGAACAGGCACGGCAGGCAAAGGAAGCTGTGGCACTGGTCTATCAGGGGAATGTGGTCGACCTTTGGGAGCGCTTTGCCCGCGATAGTGTGAAGATCGAGTTGGGGTCTGATCAAACCTCTCTCCACAATATAGAAGGCATGGGCTATACACCGGCAGGCTACACCTTTGAGGAGGCTAAAGCACTGCTGGACAAAGACCCCATTCAGTTTATGTCAGAAGTCAGGGACACCCTCCGGCGTCATGTAAAGGCCCTCAACACCCTTGCAGAGCGGGGGATGTACTTTTGGGATTATGGCAATGCTTTCCTGAAAGAAGCGGGGAATTCGGGTGCAGATATCTGGCTGGATGAAGCCGAGGGGCACTTCCGCTATCCTTCTTACGTAGAAGACATTATGGGGCCGATGTGTTTTGACTACGGCTTTGGCCCTTTCCGCTGGGTATGTACCTCAGGCACGATGGAAGATTTGCAAAAAACCGATAAAATTGCGGCAGAGGTGCTCCGGGAAATGCTGGCAGAAGCCCCGGAAGATATCCGCCCTCAGCTTCAGGATAACCTCAACTGGATCGAAGGGGCAGAAGAGAACCTGCCGGTGGTGGGCTCCAAGTCCCGTATCCTCTACGCGGATGCTGAGGGCCGGATCCGGATTGCCCGCGCCTTTAATAACGCAATTGCCCGGGGGGAACTGACTGCACCCGTTGTGCTGGGGCGCGACCACCATGATGTATCTGGTACGGACTCGCCTTACCGGGAAACGGCCAATATTTACGATGGCTCTCAGTTTACCGCCGACATGGCTGTGCACAACGTTATTGGGGATGCCTTTCGGGGTGCGACCTGGATTTCACTCCACAATGGAGGTGGAGTTGGCTGGGGTGAAGTCATCAATGGCGGCTTTGGAATGGTCATAGATGGTACGCCGGCATCTGACCGCCGTTTGGAAAGCATGCTTTTTTGGGATGTAAACAATGGTATTGCCCGGCGTTCCTGGGCACGCAACCGGGGGGCTATGTCTACCATTCAGCGTACTATGCAGGCGCACCCTGGCCTGAAGGTAACCCTGCCGTATATCGCCGATGACAACGTCGTGGAGGCTGCACTGGGCCGTGTCGCGAAGCTGGAAGAGTAGTAGTTTGTAAAGTAGGGAAAAACGGGTGGCTAGAGATGAGCAGAAGGGGCATCTCTTCTGGCTGGGGATCACATGCGACTTCTCCGAAGCCTTGCAATGTTTACTGGTTTGGCTCCACTCTTTTTTCATACCTGACCAAGCACTAGTACTTGGTCAGGTATGAAAAGTTGGTTAAGAAAGGGGCAGCATTAAGAGCGTGTTGGGACTTTAGTAATCGGTCTGCAAACTACACTTTTTTGCTTATACTTCGTCCCGAAAATCCTTCCCGCAAACTGCGGGACAGGCTATTTAGCTAAGGCTAAACTCCGGTTTTCGTACCTCGTCTAACCAAAAAATTGTTAGTTTTCGACTAGAAGACAAAAGTCCCAACACGCTCTAAAGTTTGTCAACTATGCTTCGCTACGTCGACCGGAGCAGGTTCAGGTTGAGTCCACCCTGGGTCTTGCTATTCCCGCCAGGAAGCCATCGCGCAGGCGCTCAACCTTGACCGGACTCACTGGCTTACCCTTCATTTGATACCTGACAGAGCGTTACTGCTGCTCCAGTGCTTCCAGGATTTTCCAGCAGCCCCATAGCGCCCGGGGCACATGAAAGCAGCCTTTCCATTTGCCGCCTTTGCCCGTATGCAGGGGCGTACCGTCCCGCTTCAGATAGCCGTACCATTCGCCATATTCCGGGTCAGAAAACCGGGGCCAGGCATAGCCGTACAGTTTCTCAAACCAGTTGGCGCAGCGTTCATCGCGGGTATGGTAGTAGCCTTTCAGGCAGGCTTCCATCGCTTCCAGGTGGACCCACCATAGTTTTTGGTCCCATTCCAGCTGCTGAGGCGGATAGCCTTTGCGGTCCATGAAGTAAAATAACCCTCCGGCTTCCTCGTCCCAGCCATAGTCGAGCATGAAGAGCGCCCGCTCCGTAGCTTGTTGTACGAGCTTTGGGTCTGCCCGCCGTTCGCCCAGGTCCATAATAAACCACATGGCTTCCAGTGCATGCCCGGGATTGAGCAGCCGGCCTTCAAAGGTGTCGCTGAGTTGCCCGTCAGGCTGCACATTTTCAAGGACCAAACCGGATTCCTGATCGTAGAAGGTATCCATCACCGTGTGTATGCAGTGATCGATTGTCGTCTCCACCAGACCTGGCTCAAGCAGAGGCTCTAGCTCCAGGCAGAGGTTGCACAGGATCATCGGCAGGGAAAAACCCATGAGCGGGCGGGTGCCGGGGACTTGCTTGTTGTAAATCCCCTTCGGATTGTCCTGCCGTTCGAGTATGCGGCTGAAGGTGGTGCGGGCCAGCTCGGCGTAGCGGTCGGTACCGGTTGCCTGATAGAGTTGCCCGAATGCCATCGCGGCAAAGCAGTCAGAGAAAATATTGTAGGCCTGAACCAGTGGCTGGCCATCCCGCCGGAGGGAAAAGTACCAGTTACCTGTCTTGTCTCTCCCGTGCTTTTCCAGAAAGTCAGCACCCAGCATAGCTAGATTCAGCCAGGATTCCCGCTCCTCCATCCGGTTGTACAGCATGGCAAAAGTCCACACCTGCCGGGCCTGCAGCCAGACGAATTTATCGGTATCGTAGACCTGCCCGTCGCGCAACAGACAGGTGAAGTACCCCCCGAACGCACGGTCCGGAGAATGGCGCTCCCAAAAGGGGATAACGTGTTGGGCAAGCTCTTTTGCAAAAATCGGCGTATAGGTCCCGGCATTCAACATGGTTAGCGTTCGTTTCTGTATTCCTGGTATCGATTGTACAAATGCCCGGCCTGCGGATAGGCCGATTGGGGGCTCATGAAATGGGAAAACTCAAAGGTAATGGCTTTTTCGAGGCCGGCTGCCCGGGCGGCTTCCAGCTTAAGCCGCAACTTTTCCCATTTGATGGGCAAAAACTTGATGGGCATATCCCGGTCGAAGGACTCTGCATTGGTCCAGCAGCGTAGCCCGTGGCGGTCGGCCAGCTGCTTATTGACTGCAAAGTAATCTGCCAGCTGATGGTAGTCCACATGCCCGTCCTGAAAGGCCACGATGTCTACTGCTTCCCGGATACCGGCGAAGATCTCGTTCCATTCGGCTTCGTGCTCCTCCAGGCTGACGGCAGCGGCTTTGGTGAGCTCGGCTTCGCTGGCCATAATGGCTTTTTGACCGTCGATGTAGGGCGAAATCAGTGTGGGGAGGCCTCCGCTTACCTCCTTGCAGTGCAGCCCGAGTTGCCGGTAAAGATCAATGATCCCGGCGGTCTTGCGGCTGACTTCCTGGCAGATGTACCAGCCTTGAAAAGCGGGCGAACTGCCGTAGCGTTCCCAGACCTCATCAATGGCTTTGAGGTTCAGGTCGACTTCCCGCTGGAAATCGCCTTTTTCCCACCAGTATTTGCCGGAGTCGTACAGCCCGAAATAGAAGGCAATACCGTGCTTTTCGGAAAGGTCTAAAAACAGGCGCACCAGGTCAACCGGCGGCGTATAGGCCTCTTCTTCCTGCTGCAGCACTGCAGAGGGGTAGGTCAGCCAGTTTTTATACCCGCAGCGGATCAGGATTACGGTATCGATCCCCATGTGTTTCATATGCTGGAAATCCGTATCCCATTCCTTGGCACCCCAATTTTGGTGAGGAATATCGTGTGAGATTTCGTCCAGGAAAGTTCCTGTTATTTTCATAAAGGTCAGTCTTCAAGTTTGTCCCACCAGTATTTTTTCAATAGCCAGGTGGTGATGAGGAAAATTAAAAAACTAACAGCCAGTTCGGTCGACTGCCGGATGAGCAGGTAAATCGGCATGACCACTAGGGACATCTGCCAGACAATGCCGACCAGGATATTGAAGGCATCTCTGCCAAAATCAC
Organism: Phaeodactylibacter sp.; assembly: GCF_040219495.1. Lineage (GTDB taxonomy): Bacteria > Bacteroidota > Bacteroidia > Chitinophagales > Saprospiraceae > Phaeodactylibacter. The sequence continues at coordinate 13,198 of NZ_JAVJSK010000048.1, forward strand.
GGTTGGGTTGAAAGCCAGGGTCAGCAGCCAGCACTTTTTCCCGTATGGGCCTCCAAAAGCCCCAGGGGTTGGTTTTTTTGTAAAACGCCATGAGGGTTTCATCATCTTCGGCAGGTGTGGCAAAGGTGCCAATGAGGCAACCGGCCAGCGAGATGGCGAAGATAACCGGGAACAGATAAATGGCTGACACCTCCGGGAACAGAGGCGGGATAAAGGTGGCGGCAATCAGCCCGCCGATCATGCCCCAGAAGTACCCGTACCCGTTGAAGCGCCACCAAATCCACTTGAGGGCGTTGGCGGCAGCATAACCTCCATAGAGGGCGGAGGTGATCCAAAGGGTCAGGGAGTTGATACTGTGCGCATAGAAACCGCCGATCAAACCAATGGCGACCAGGGCAAAGGAGGCCAGATAGCTGTACCGGATGTACGTTTTGTTGCTGGCGTCCGGGTTAATATATTTTTTGTATAAATCATTGACCAGATAGGCGGGTGCAGCGTTGATAAAGGCAGCAAAGGTGCCCATGAAGGCGGCCAGTAAGCCGGCCAGCAGCAGCCCCTGAAAGCCAGGGGGTACAAAACGCTCAATGGCTAAAGGCAAGACCGTCTCAAAGTCAATATCAGCGCCCATAGCCTGAAATTCCGGGGTCAGGTAGACGAGGGAAAGGACCGCAAAGCCGGCTATCATCAGGTAGCGGGGGAAGTAAAGGACCAGGATCGTCAGGCCGCTCATTTTCGCGGCTTGGGAGGCGGTGGGGGTGGAAAGCACCCGCTGCATATCGTAACTGGGCACCGGCCCGGCCAGACTGGCAAAAATACCTTTGAAAATCATCGCAATGAGCAGCAGCCCGATCGCTCCAAAGCCATCTTCTTCAATCCGCTTATTCACACTGTCCAGATAGCCGGTCCAGTCCAGGTCCATCTCCCAGCTGAAGAAGAGCTCCGTCCAGCCCGGTGGTACAGCCGCCAGCACCTGCTCTCCGCTTACGTTGGTGTAGGCGATGACACCTACCACAAAACAGGAGATGGTCATGATGACAAACTGAAGGACCTCCGTGCCGACCACGCTGTACATACCGCCTTTGATGGTGTAAAGGGTGGTCACTGCGATGATGATCAGCGCGTAGGATTGCGCAGAGGTAAGTTGTATGAGCCCCTGATCAACGGAGAGGTCCCAGGGGAAAAAGATAATCGCAAACTTACCAATCCCTTCGAAAAAGTAAGCAATGAACCCAAATACACTGACCACCGCAAAAACAGTAATGATGATGTGTGACAGCCGGCCGCCACTTTTGTCCCCAAACCGGAAAGTAATCCACTGTGCACCGGTGAGCACGCCCGAGCGCCTCAGCCATACGGCCAGGAAAACCATTACAAAGACCTGGTTCCAAACTGGCCAAAGCCAGGGGATCCAGGCGCTCTTCAGCCCGTACACAAACAGGATGGTGACCGTCCACATCGTGCCCGAGATGTCAAACATGCCCGAAGCATTCGATAGGCCCAACAGGTACCAGGGGATTTTATTGCCACCCAAAAAGTAGGACTGCATGTCTTTGGAGGCTCGCCGTGAAACCCAAAACCCGAAGAGCACAGTCAGCACAATATAGCCGAGAATAATCCCGGTATCCAGTAAGGTTAAGTTCATTTTGTTAGGTGTTTAAAGTCGTTTTGGCTTTGGGTACCTGCCTCGGGTTCGATGGAGGCCCATGCTGCCGACCTGGCTTTTTCCAGGATCAGTTGATCGTTTTTCCGTTTTTCCGATAGGTGGCCACTGGCTGATTATTCCGAAAGAACAGCAGCGTTTGGCCTTCATGCAGGGCAATAGCTGCTCGGACATCCCCAACCAGGCTTAGGCCGGATTCATACTGTGGGATATACTCCAGGTTGCCATCTCCCCGGTTGAGGAAGAGCTGACCGTAGTTGGCGTCCCAGGGGCCCATCGTTGGCCGGGCTTCACTCAGGTTGCCAGCCAGGATGAGGTCCTGAAGTCCGTCTCCGTTGACATCAAGGGGCAGAATGGAAAACACCGGTGCCATTTGGGCCGTTACGGGCAGCTCGTGCATTGCCCACTGCCCATCTCCCTGATTTTCCATCCATACGGTTTGGCCCGTTTGGGCAGTGAGTTGTTCGGCTTGTTCCAGCTGCTCCTGCGAAAGGATGTCTCCAATCTTTGCGTTAGAGTAGGTGGCGTAATCGTAGAATTTTTTGCGCATTGCGGATAACTGCCCAAATAGGTTGTCCCGGCTCACAAAAGGGTAGGGGGCGCCTTGAATGTAGTGCGTGAGGATGGGGTCTACAGCGCCGTTCTCATCAAAATCACCGTAATAAAGCGTTGCGGGTTCCTCAGCGGATACTTTAAGGTTGGTATTCTGCCCCAGGTTGCCGGCAATCAGGTCCGTGTCCCCGTCTCCGTCCATATCGGCTTGAGCCAATGACCACCACCATCCTTCCGTGTTCTTACCGAAGAAGTGATCAGCACGGCGCAGCTGCCCATTCTGATTGAGGAAAGCCGTGAGGGGCATCCATTCCCCGGCAATCACCAAGTCGGGCTGCCCGTCGGCATTGAGGTCTTCCCAAAGAGCGGAGGTGACCATGCCGGGCTGTTCCAGTCCGGGGGCACGGGCTGCGGTAACCTCTGTGAACTGCCCGCTGCCATCGTTTTCCAGCAGGTAGCTGCGGGCAGGCAGGGGGTACTGCCCGGGTACCAACCGTCCGCCAACGAAGAGGTCTTCGTCTCCATCTCCATCAAAATCGGCTACGGCTACGGCTCCACTGCTGCTCCGCATCAGTGGCAGGGCACGGGCTGCTTTTTCGAAGTTGCCGGCACCATCGTTCAAATACAGCCGGTCTTGCAGGGCAAGGTCTTCAGGCAGGTAATGATAGCCGCCGCTGCAGACGTAAAGGTCTTGGTCCCCGTCCCCATCGGCATCAAATGCAACGGCATCGACATCTTCCATTATCAGGTCGTTGGTGAGTGCGGGCTGAAGCTTTGGTGACCATTGCCCGTTCGGCTGTTGCAGGAACAACTGCCCGGCCTGCATTTTTGCACCTCCGGCAAAGAGGTCTTCCAGGCCGTCGCCGTTGAAGTCGGCAACGGCAACTGCCGGGCCCATGTAGGATAGGGCATAAGGCAGCAGGGATTGCTGTTTGAAGTCTACGCCCTGATTCTCCTGATGCACGAACGGCAGACCGTTTTCAGCGGGGCGGTACAGTCCGGGGCGTTGGGGCGCCGCCGTAGCGGGTTGTGCACCGTTACTGCTGATCGTCAGGGTTTGGTCGGCGGGGATATTGGATAGCGTAGTCGAGCTGCCGTCTGGCCACTGCACCGTAAGTTCGGCCACTGTTGCGGTCTGGCCCAGGCCAAAGTGAAAGGGGACATGCATAGCCGATTGGAAGCCGCGGCTGGGCATAAACTCCTGCATTTGGGTCTGCCCATTGGCTTTAAGGGTAACTTTTGCACCAATGGCAAAACGGTTGCCGGGGGTGCCGCTCAGGGCTACTTTGAGGTAATGCCCGTTGGCAACCTGGTTCTCATAGATACGGGCGGGGGCATTGACGTTGTTGAGGACGAGGTCCAGGTCGCCATCCCGGTCCAGGTCTGCGTATACTGCGCCATTGGTCAGGACCCGCTCGCCGAAGCCCCATTCCGTAGATTTTTTGGTGAAAGTCAGGTCGCCGTTATTCCGGAAAATGTAGTTGGGCGTTTTGGTGGACTCCATTTTGGCGATGATATCCAGGAGGGCATCCGATTGTTGGCCTTGTTTTTCTTTAATTCGCTGGTCGGCATAGTAAGACACAAAGTCGCGGTTGGTGTAATCACGTAGATAGCCATTGGAGACAAAGAGGTCCTTCCAGCCATCGTTGTCGAAGTCGGCCAGGAGAGGGGACCAGCTCCAGTCGGTATTGGAAACGCCGGCCAGCTGCCCGATCTCGCTAAAGGTGCCATCTCCGTTGTTGAGCTGCAGCATATTGCGCATGATCTGATGGTAAAAGCCATTGCGCAGCATGGACTGGTATTTTTCGTAGGTGTCTGGCCCGTAGAGTAGTTTTTGGCGGCGGTTGTCTTCCGGCAGCATATCCAGGCTGAAGATATCCGGCAGGGCGTCATTATTGAAGTCGGCGATATCCGATCCCATGGAAAAGTGGGAAATATGCCCCAGCTGTTGCTTGAGCTCATCTTTGAAGGTGCCGTCTTTTTGATTGATGTAGAGATAGTCTTCTTCGATGTAGTCATTGGAAACGTAGAGGTCCGGCCATCCATCATTATTGACATCGGCAGCAGCAACGCCGAGCCCAAAGCCCAGGGGCGTACTTTTGATGCCGGCATCGGCAGTGACTTCGGTAAAACGGCCGTTGTCGTTGCGTAGTAGTTTGTCACCGGCCCATTCATCGGTCAGCCCTTTTACGTAAGTGGCGTCAAAACTTTGGAAGTCATCGATTGAGTGGTTGAGCAGATAGCAGTCCAAGTCGCCGTCCCGGTCGTAGTCAAAAAAGAGCGCCTGAGTGGAATAAGCGGGGATGTCCAGTCCGTATTTCGCAGCTTCTTCGCGAAAGGCAGGGACTCCGTTTTTGTCATTGCCCTGATTAACAAACAGCTGATTGCGGCGCAGCTCCGGGCTTTTATCGCCGGAGTAGCAGAGGTAAATGTCCAGCCGCCCGTCATCATTGATGTCGACAATTGTGGTGCCGGTATTCCAACCCTCCGGCCGCCCGGCTACCCCTGCCTTGTCTGTGAGGTCTTCAAAGGCCAGGCCACCCCGGTTCAGGTAGAGGGCATTCGGTACCATATTGCCCGTAAAATAGAGGTCCGGCAGGCTGTCCTGATTGAAGTCCCCGACGGCGACCCCTCCGCCATTGTAGAAATACTCATAAGAAAGGACATTGAGGGCTTCGGTCTCGGTGAGGGTATTCGCAAACCCGATCCCTGTTTCCTTTTCCGTACGGGGCACAAAAGTGCCCTGCGTTGGGTCAGTGCCCTGTTGGTTAGTGTTCTGGCAGCTTGTGAGTAGCAAGCCTGTGGTGATCAAAAGGCAAAAGAACTGTTTCATGGAACGAAAAATAAGTAAATCTGCCAGAAGCGCCTAGCAATTAACGGTAAAGTTGTGTGCGCACACAGTTATTACCCCTTCGATAGGGGCTGGCAACAGCACACAAAAAAGGCAGGTTAGAGCTTGGCTTCTTTTTGGTGTTCTTCGATCTTATCAGCGACTTTTAGGGCCCACACCATTTGTTTGGAGGAGGGATGGCTGTTGTAGAGTGCCTTTTTGCGGGCCTGCATCAGCACTCCCCGCTCATCGTAGGTGAGCAATCCTTTGTTGCCGTCCTGAAGCGTGTAGTCAATCATTTTCTGCCATTCGTCCGCATTGTACATTTCGAAGTCAGATTTTAGTACATCAAGATCGGTAGGGTCGGAGAGGTCGTAATTTCTGGACATAGTGGTTACTGATTATGGGTTACTGATTAGTATTTGCCGGTTGGGTGGCTGCTTTGGAATTAAGGTTGCGGATGATTTCCTCCTCGTCCTTACCCAGGTTTTCCAGTAAGACCTGAGCGGAAGAAGCGAAGTCATCGTCGGGATATTGGTCAATAAAGCTTTGATAAAGCTGGCCGGCTTCATCAAAACGCTTCAAGTCGTTGTCAAGAATGAAGGCTTGCATGAACAGTGCCTGTGGTGCTTTTTCGTACTCCGGATAAACCTTGCAGAGCTTATCGTACAGATCGAGGGCTTTCTCGTAGTTGCGGGCCGAACGGGCGATTTCCCCGGCGCGGAATAAAATGACCGGGGTGGACTCCGCATCTGGCAGCAGTAAGCTGTATAGTTCGGATTGCTGAATATAGAGGTCTGCTTTGCGGAAGTCGATGCGGGCCAGGGAGTCATCATAAATAGACATACGCAGAGCTTCCAGCTCATCTTCTAAAGCGATCATGGTGTCGCCCAACTGCCCGGCTGCCGTTTTGGCGGAAGCACTCTCGGGAAAGCGTAGGGTGAGGGCCTGTAGTGCCATTTGCCCTGCTTTAGGTTGTTTTAGTTCGGCATTGTAAACATCGCCAAGCATCAGCATAGCCTGTGGTGTGACCTCCGATCCCCCATGGTTTTTGAGCAGCCCTTTGAGCAGCTCAGCCGCTTTGGAGAAGTCCCCCTGGCGGTACTGCAGACCCGCCTCACGGTACAGATAGCGTGGGGTGAAGGTATCATCATCAGGGTAGGCGGTGGTGTAGTCTTCGTAGGCTTCAATCAGGATTTTAGCTGTGGAAGCATCTGTATCCCCCTCGGCTTCGGCTTCGAGTGTTGCAATAGCAGACTGCCGCTTTTGCTGTTCGCTGGTACAGCTCCAAAAACCGGTGAAGAGGATGCTGGCGAGCAGCAGTATCAGGGCGTTTTTCATAAGTGGTTGGTGTTCTTGACTGCTCAAAAATACAAAATATTCAAGGGATTATACGAGCTAAACAAACAGCTGTTTTTGCTGTTTCTCATCCGAAAATTAATCCGATTTATGTCAAAGGTAAGTATCTTTTGGTTCCGCCGCGACCTGCGGCTGCATGATAATGCGGGGCTGTACCATGCACTAAAGGGAGCGTACCCGGTTTTGCCGCTTTTTATTTTTGATCGTGAAATCCTGGATGACCTGGAGGAGCCTAAAGATGCACGGGTGGAATTTCTGCACGACACCCTGCATTCGATGAAGGATGAACTGGAACAAGAAGGGCATACCCTGATCGTGAAATACGGCTTTCCCAAAGCAGTTTGGCCTGCCCTGCTGAAGGAATATGACGTGGGAGCGGTATACACCAACCGGGATTACGAGCCTTACGCTAAAGAGCGGGATCAGATGGTCCGGGAAATGCTGGATGATGCCGGTATCCCCTTCCATGATTTCAAGGACCATGTTGTGTTTGAGGCCGAAGAAGTGCAGAAAAAGACCGGCGGCACTTACACCGTTTTCACCCCCTACAGCCGCACCTGGAAGGAAGTATTGGGCAGCCGTACGGATACGTTCACCAATCCGGACGGTGAGCGGCAGGACATTTCTTACTACCTGAAACCGTATCCGATAGAGGATTACGCAGACCACTTCCTGGAAACAGCCCCTCTGCCTATGCCCTCCCTGGAAGATATGGGATTTGAACGCACTGAAATTGAATTACCCTCCAAAAAGGTCAGCCGGGGGCTGATCCGGAAGTATGACGAGACCCGGGATATCCCCTCCATCGACGGGACTTCCCGCCTGGGTATCCATTTCCGCTTTGGTACCATAAGTATACGCGAAAAGGCCTGGCGGGCGAAGCAGCTCAATGAGACCTTCCTGAATGAGCTGATCTGGCGGGATTTTTACGCACAAATTCTGGACGAATACCCGCATGTGGCGGAGCGTTCTTTCCGCCCGAAGTACGATTATATTGAGTGGCGCAACGACGAGACGGATTTCAAAAAATGGTGCGAAGGGAAGACCGGTTACCCCATCGTGGATGCCGGTATGCGCGAGCTCAATCAGACCGGCTACATGCACAACCGGGTGCGGATGATCACCGCCAGTTTCCTCACCAAGCACCTGCTTATCGACTGGCGCTGGGGCGAGGCTTATTTCGCTAAAAAGCTCCTGGACTTTGATTTGTCCAGTAATAATGGTGGTTGGCAATGGGCGGCTGGAAGCGGTACCGACGCGGCACCCTACTTTCGGGTCTTCAACCCCTATTCCCAGCAAAAGAAATTTGACAAGGACTTCAAGTACATCAAAAAGTGGGTGCCGGAGTTTGGCACAGACCGGTACCCTGAGCCTGTAGTGGACCACAAAATGGCACGGGAACGCTGCCTGGAAGCCTACAAGTCTGGCCTGGCCCGGGCTGAGGATTGAGCCCATTAAACAGAGATTCTTTAGCTTTAGGGCATAATCATTGCTTATGCTCCGACTCAGGAACCTCCTTGTCACGGCTGCCGCTGTTTTAGCAGTCCTCTGCTGCGGTAGCCTCACCTATACTTCGGATGATCACCGTCCGCCTAACCTTATTGTTATTTTTTGTGATGATCTGGGCTACGGCGACCTGAGGAGCTACGGCCACCCCACCATTGCAACGCCCCACCTGGACCAAATGGCCCGGGAAGGCATGTTGTTTACCCAATTTTACAGTGCTTCACCGGCCTGTACTGCGAGCCGGTATGCGTTGCTCACCGGGCGGTATCCGGTCCGTTCGGGCTTTGACTGGGTGCTGTACCCCAAATCGGAGCGCGGGCTACACCCCAAAGAGCATACGCTGGCAGAAGGGCTGAAAACAGCCGGGTACCGGACCGGTTGCTTCGGTAAATGGCACCTGGGCTCCACAAAACCTGAATACCTGCCGCTGCAAAATGGCTTTGATGCCTACGTCGGGCTACCTTACAGTAATGATATGATCCCACCGAAGTGGCCCGATATTGCCCTGCTTTCCGGTAACGACACCTTAGGGATGAACCCTGATCAGTCTCTGCTTACCGGGTTGTATACACAGGTGGCTCTCGACTTTATGCAACAGGATGATGCAGCACCTTTTTTTGTTTATCTGCCCTTCGCTATGCCGCACGTGCCGCTGTACCCCGGGGAAGCGTTTGAGGGTCATTCCCGTGCAGGCACCTACGGCGATGTGGTAGAAGAAATTGATGATGCAGTAGGGCAGATACGTTCAGCATTGGATCAAGCCGGCCTTGCGGAAAATACATTAATTCTGTTCACCAGTGACAACGGCCCCTGGATTATCAAAGGCGCCGACGGGGGCTCTGCCGGTCATCTGCGGGATGGTAAAGGGAGCACCTGGGAAGGCGGCATGCGGGTGCCCGGCATTGCCTGCTGGCCAGGAACGATAGCGCCCGGGCAGGTACAGCGCGCACCGGTCAATACAATGGACTGCTATACCACGTTGCTGCAATTGGCGGGGCAGGATTTACCCGAAGACCGGTTAGTAGACGGTCAAAACCTGTTACCACTTTTGAGAGGGGATACCTTGGCCGACCGTCCGTTTTTCTACTACGGGCCGGGCAATCAGCTTCAGTCGGTACGAAAAGGGCCCTGGAAATTACACCAAATCACTTCCAGTCAGACGGGCATTGACTATTTCGATGGGCAATTACCGTTGCTGTTCAACCTGGATGAGGACCCGGGCGAGCGTTTTGACCGGGCGGTGGAGTATCCGGAGGTGGTGGCCGAGCTGCAACTATTGCTGAAGGCTCAGGCTGCCGCTACTGAAAAGGAAGGTACCTATTGGGATTAACATGGATATATTAGAGTTTATGGATGTAGGTTTCGTATGCTTCTTTTTATGAGGGTATGAAAAGGGAGCATTGGCTTTTTCATAGCCCGGTGCGGGTAATGGTCGAAAAATTAGTGGTTACGTTGACCCGTTGCTCTACTCCTAATTGAGTGAAGTTTTACGGAGGATTACCGTTTGAATATTGTCAAGACTTGGAGCTTGTAGGAAAAGACTAAGAGTATGTTTAGAGCTCGTTGCTATTGCAAATCAACGCTTTATGAACCCCGCAGAAATGTGGGGCAAGCTCTGACTTTCTCACTAAATTTTCATTTAGCCCGCTAAACTCAAATTTAGTGACTTTGCCAGAACCATAAATCCTTGATTTTCATGGCGAAACCGCTCCAAACATGCTCTAAAAAAGGTAAAAAACCTTCTAAAATAGCATTCTTGAGAACCGGGAATTATATTTTTTCATTGGTTTTACTACTGTTGCTGCAAACGGATGTAGTTGGGCAGTATGCTTTTCGCCATATCAACAAGAGAGATGGCCTCTCTCAAAATTCAGTATTCTGTATTGAACAGGATAATCACGGGTTTATATGGTTGGGTACCCGGGATGGCCTTAATCGTTATGATGGCTACAAGATGGTGGTTTACCGTCATCAGGATGGAGATTCCACTTCAGTGGCTGGTAATGATATTCGTTGTCTCTATTTCGACAAGCAACATCAGGTGCTTTGGGTAGGGACTTCGAACGGGTTGAGCTGGTACCGGTCCAATAAAGACGATTTTGTCAGCTATGTTGCCGGGAGTTCGTCCGGGCAACTTTTGGGAGGCTCAATCCGGTCTGTAATTAGGGATCGTCAGGGGCGTTTGTGGGTTGGTACCAATCGGGGTTTGCACTTATTTGACGATGAGCAAGAGCGCTTTCAGGTGATCAGAAGTGAGGCAGGTGCTACAGGTGCGATTTCTTCCAATAACATTAAGGTCATTTATGAAGATCTTGAAGGGCAGATTTGGATTGGGACGGAGAATGGGTTGAATCGGCTCGTCCGTCATCAAGATAGTCTCTTCATATTTGAACGGGTCTTGGATAGTACCCCGGTAAAACTTTCCGGGCAGCATATCAAAACGATTACACAAGGCATAGATCGTACGTACTGGATCGGCACCCATAGTCAGGGGCTTTTCAGGTGGGATGCAAAGGCTAACAAGCTCAAACAGTACCGCCATCAAAAAGGGGAAGCTCACTCGTTAAGCCATGATAATGTTCGAACGGTGCAATTGAGCCCGGACGGCAATATCTTGGTTGGGACTTTTGTGGGGCTTAATCGTTATCGCCCGGAGACAGACGATTTTGAAGTTGTCCTTAATGATAGTCAGGAGCAGAACAGTCTGAGCAACAGTTCGGTACGTTCTGTTTTTTTTGATCATCGCGGTAGCATGTGGGTGGGTACGTATTATGGAGGGGTAGATTACTACGACCAGCAAATCAACCGTTTTCGGAATTTGGAACAGCATCCCGATGGCAAAGGGTTGAGCCATGGAGTGGTGAGTTCTTTTTGGGAGAATGATGACGGTAGTTTATGGATTGGGACTGAGGGAGGAGGGCTTAATCTGTTCAACCGAGAAACGGGGCGCGTCACTTACCTGACTACTGATACTAAGCTGAGTGGGAACAATGTAAAAACTTTGCTGGAAGCCCGGGGGGATTTGTGGATTGGATTCTTTTCAGAAGGATTGGACCGGTTGGATTTAGAAACAGGTGAAATCAAGAACTACCATTTCCAGCCAAGTCAGTCTAACGGTTTGCCCAGTGATAATGTTTACGGGCTTTTGTCTGCTGGCAATGAGCTTTGGATAGCCTCTTATGGCGGAGGAGTATCCCGAATGCATATGGAGACGGAACAGTTCCAGACCTTCCAGCATGACCCTGAGGATTCCGAGAGCCTTTGCTCTGACCTCACGAGGGTGCTTTTCCGGGACAAGGCAGGGCAATACTGGGTGGGGACAGACGAGGGGCTCGATTGTTTTGTGCCAGACTCGTTGGCGCCGACGCAGAAATTCCGTCATTTCCTCTCTGGCAGTGAGATATATGCATTATGTCAAAGCAAAAATGGCCACATTTGGGTAGGCACCTATTCTGACGGGCTTTTTCAAATGGGTGAAGATGGAGCCATCATTCAGCAGTTTACCGAAGAACTCGGCTTGCCCGGGCATACCATTTTTGGCATTCTGGAGGGAGGAGACGGTCATATCTGGCTGAGCACCAACAATGGCCTTGCTAAATTAGACCGACGGGATAATACCTTTACTGCTTATAATTATTCTGATGGCATCCGAAACCTGGAGTTCAATTTTAATGCTTATTATAAAACCAGTACCGGGGAGTTGTTGTTCGGAGGGACCAAAGGTGCGACTTTATTCAAGCCAGAGGATATACGCCTGAATACTTTCGTGCCCCCATTGGTGTTTACAGGGCTGAAGTCTTTTAATCAGCCCGTAAAGGTAGGCGGTGAACAAGGGCTTTTAGATCAGGCAATCAATCATACCGCTTCCCTTGCATTCGCCTACAACCGGGCTAATTTTTCTTTGAATTTTTCGGCATTAGATTATCTCAACCCCAGCAATAACAATTATGTGTACAAGCTGGATGGGGTAGATGACGAATGGACCTTTGCTAAAGGTGAAACAGAAGCCACTTATACCCTTCAGCGCCCGGGAACTTATCTGTTTCGCCTGCGGGGCGCTAATAACGACGGGGTCTGGAACCCCATGGAGCGGCATATTAGCATTGAGGTGCTCCCCCCGCCCTGGCGCACAAACTGGGCTTATCTGGGCTATTTACTGGTCTTTGCATTGATTCTTTTGGGGATGTTTCGTTTTCTGCGGCTGCGGCATCAGCTTGATATGGAAGCACTGGAAAAACGTCAACAGGAAGAGTTGCACCAGGCAAAATTACGCTTTTTCACCAATATTGCTCACGAATTCAGGACACCGCTCACTTTGATTATCGGCCCACTAGAGGATTTGGTCCGGGAGCAGCTTGCAGTGCCTATTCACCGCAAACTGGTCTCCGTGGAGTACAATGCAAAGCGGTTGCTGTACCTGGTCAATCAACTGCTCAACTTCCGAAAACTGGAAACTGACCATGAGCACATGCAGGCTGCAGAGGGTAATATTGTTCGGTTTTTGCAGGAAATTTATTTGTCCTTTCAGGAGCATGCCCGAAGCAGGCGCATTACCTATGATTTTCATACCGAAGCTGACCCTGTGTATTTGTATTACGACCGTGATAAGATGGAGAAGGTGATTTTTAACCTCCTGTCCAATGCATTCAAGTTTACACCCGAGGGGGGGCGTATTGCGCTGCGGTTGGAGAAGGAGGCGGGCGCCGTTGTGGTTATTGTAGAAGATAGTGGCAAAGGGGTACCTGCTGAACTACACGAACAGATCTTTAAGCGATTTTATGAGAAAGAAGCGACATTCAGGCACTCCTTCAAGGGTACGGGCATCGGGCTCGCCGTCTCGCGGCAATTAGTGAAAATGCATCATGGTACGATCAGCCTTGAAAGTGAAGAAGGTCAGGGGGCTGTTTTTAAAGTTCGGTTACCCTTAGGGATGGAGCATCTTGAAGAGAAGGAACTAATCAGGGGGTTTCAGGACAGTGAGGATATCCGGCAATACACTGCTATTTCAGAAAAGCCGGTGCCCAGCCAATCTAAGCCTTTGTCACCTGGCAACGCCGGGCTTTCCAGTGCTGCGCCACTTTTGCTCATCGTGGAGGACAACGAAGAGGTCCGCTCATTTATCGAAGGGATATTCAAAACGGAGTACCGGTTACTGAGCGCAGTCAACGGCGAAGAGGGCTTAGTCAAGGCGGCCAAAACAGCCCCTGATTTAGTGATCAGTGATGTAATGATGCCAAAAATGGATGGTATCACTCTTTGCCGGAAACTGAAAACGGACCTGAGTACCAGCCATATCCCTGTATTGCTGCTTACCGCCCGCACAGGCCTGATTTTTAAATTGGAAGGACTGGAGACAGGAGCCGATGATTACCTGACTAAACCTTTTAGCCCTAAAGAACTCAAACTGAGGGTTCGAAACCTCCTGTCAGTGCGACAAAAACTGAGGGAAAAGTTTGAGCGGATTAGTAACCTGTCCCCAAAAGAAATAGCTGTGACTTCAGCGGATGAGCAGTTCCTCGACCTGGCCCTTCAGGTTTCAGAGGAACAAATGGGCAATGCAGATTTTACTGTCGAGGACTTTGCCCGGGCATTAAATGTAAGCCGCCCTTTGTTATTTATCAAAATCAAGGCACTGACCAACCTGACTCCCAACAACTTCCTTAAGGAAATCCGGCTAAAGCGTGCTGCACAGCTCCTAAAACAGCAAAAGTTAAACATATCCGAAGTGGCCTATCAGGTTGGCTTTCGAGATCCCCGCTACTTTAGCAAATGTTTTCAAAAGTCTTTCGGGCAAACCCCAACCGCCTTTACGGAAAACTTTTCGCCTCCGGGAAACTGAGGTAGTAAGAGCAACTTTTACGTTTCGAATCTAAGGTGCCTGGGCAATTTAGAGCATGTTGGGATTTTCGTGACCGGTCTGTCCCGCTTCCTGAAAGGGGACACTTTACTGCCTGTGTCTCGTCGCCTGTGGGCTTTGGCCACCGGAGACTGAAGTGCTCGACACGCAGGCAGGTTTGCTTGTACTTCGTTCCGGAAATCCTTCCCGCTTTTTGAACTCAAAAAGCGGGAAGGATTTCCGTGCCCCGTCTAATCAGAAAATTGCTGGTTTTCGGCTAGAAGACCAAAATCCTAAAACGCTCTGAATAGAAGACTAGAGACAAAGCGAAATTGTAATCAATTTAATGTATTGTAAATGAGAGCGTTAGATTTTTGACCCCCTAGTTTTAGATTTTTATTGAGATCCCTTGCAGTAACTTAGAAGCCGTTCAATGAGCAAAAAATCATTAGGAAAGGTTTTGCCTTTTTAAACTGTTTACTGCATGAAACACCTATTAAATGCTTTCTGGGTTCTATTCTTTCTGGGCGTGTTCTGTTGTGCAATTCCAAGCCTTCAGGCACAGTCTGGAGTCATCACCGGTACAGTTTTGGACTTACAGGAAGGTACCGGGCTCCCTGGAGCTAATGTCTATATAGAGGGTTCTGGTACAGGTACGGTTACAGATATTGACGGCAGGTTCCTGCTCAACAACGTTCCTGCCGGGCCTCAGGTGCTGGTTGTATCATTTATTAGCTACAGTACGGTACATCAGGATATTGTGGTAACAGCGGGAGAAGTTAGAGATATCAAGGTAGAGATGAAACCAGAAGCCTTTTTGGGCGAAGAAATCGTGGTGACCGCTCAGGCACGAGGGCAGGTGAAAGCCATCAATCAGCAGTTGTCCTCCGAGTCTATTGCGAATATTGTTTCCGCGGACCGCATTCAGGAGCTTCCTGATGTAAATGCAGCAGAGGCTATTGCCCGCCTCCCGGGTATCGGCATCAACCGTAGCGGGGGCGAGGGGCAAAAGATCGTAATCCGGGGTATGGAGCCGAAGTTTGCTGCAATCACAGTCAATGGCGTGAGCCTGCCATCGAATTCGGGTACGGACCGTTCTGTTGATCTCTCGCTGATTTCTCCGGAGTTGCTCGATGGTATTGAGGTATTTAAATCCCCTCTGCCGGATATGGATGCCGAGGCGATAGGAGGTACAGTCAACCTTAAGTTGCGAAAAGCCCCTAAGGAATTCCGTATGCTTGCAAAAGCACTGGGCGGATATAATGAGCTCAATAATGACCCCCGGGACTACAAGGGCGTGCTGCAGCTAAGCCGGCGGGTTCTCAAAAACAAACTGGGGTTTGTCGTACAGGGGGGCGTGGAGCGCTTTAACCGGGGTGGGGATATTCTGACCAACACATGGTCACGGGGCCAAACAGATGACTCTACGGGTATCACAGAAATTTTGGGTAATACGCTGCGGCTCGAGAACCGGCAGGAAATCCGGCGCCGGTACAACGGAAGCCTGAGCATGGACTATGATTTGGGAAAAAGCACCTTTTCTTTCTTTGGCTTGTACAGTCGTACTGAAAGAGACCGCTTTTATATGCAAGAACGGTATGTGCCTTCGGAGCCCGCTATTGAATACTGGGGGCGCAATATTGAAAATGCGCTGGATTTGTATTCGCTGCAGCTAAATGGTGAGCACAGCCTTGGTCCATTTATCCTGGACTGGACGGTTTCCAATTCTGAAACACAGGGCGAGACCCCGCTGGATTTCAGTATGCGTTTTGTGAATTACAGCCAGGTATTTGACAGTGGCCTGGATGCGACCGGCCCACCCCCAACTTACCTGGGAAGTGCACAGCATGATCTCTCCCGGACGCTACTGCGTAGCAATGGGCAGGAAGCCAGCAGCACCTATGAGGGTACCCGAACCGCAGTTGTAAACCTCAAACTACCTTTCAAACTCAACGAACGCCTTGATGGCTACCTGAAGGTGGGAGGTAAGTATAAAGCCATCAGCCGGGAGCGGGATGTCAGCCGTCAGGCAGAGGACTTTTACTACCTGGGCGCAGAGTCGGCTAAGCAAGCTGTGGCCGCTTATGATGGCAACCTGACCTTTTTGCCTGGCAACCAAAACCTTATTAGCTTACTAAGCTTTGCGGAAGAGACCAATGACATAAACTTTGAAGATGCTGATGGCCGTGAGATAGGGCTCAACGCCAGCCTTAGCCCTGATCTGATGCGCGACTGGTATAACACACAAGCTCCACTGCTGAATAACGACCGCACAGTACTGGTGGATAACTACGGTGTAGACGAGACGGTAGCAGCAGGCTATGTGATGCTAAAGCTTAATATTGGTAATCTTTCGGTTATACCCGGGTTCCGCTATGAGCGCTCGGATAACGAATACAGAGGCGGTATTTCCTCGATCAATGGTTGGTATGGGGTCAATGGTTTTTTCCGGGACACCACTACCTTTCAACAGTATGATGAATTCCTGCCGCACCTGCACCTGAAATACCAGGCTGCGAAGTGGCTGGACATCCGGGCTTCGGTAGCGCAGACCCTTGCCCGGCCTGACTTTATTTATATTACTCCACGAGTGCAGATTGATGACAATAGCGCCGTTATCACGGCAGGTAATCCGGATTTACAGTATGCGAAAGCCACCAATTACGACCTGTTCTTTAGCGCCTACAAAGGTGGACTTGGCCTGTTTACCTTTGGGGTATTCTATAAAAACGTTGACAATATCTTCTTCCCATGGCGTACTAATCTGGTTGATCAGGAAACAGCTGATGCTTTTGGTTACCCGGAATACAGAGGGTACGAATTCAGCTCTTTCATCAATTCTGAGCAGTCGAGTGTATATGGCTACGAGATTGACCTGCAGAGCTATCTGGGCTTCCTGCCTGAGCCATTCAACGGTATCGTGCTGAATGCCAATTATTCCAGGCTTTACTCGCAGACGGATGTATTCTTCCTAACTTCTGAGACACGGCTGGTCATCCCTGTGCCGCCGGTTTTTGAAACGACATTCACCAACTCCTCCCGGGAAGTGAACATGCCTAGCCAGGCCCCGCACATTTTGCGGCTATCGGTGGGCTATGATTATAGAAAATTCTCAGCCCGGGTCTCCGGTGCTTATCAGGGTACCAAGGCTAATGGCTATTCGATTAATAAAGACTTCGATACGTTCACCTTGGGCTTCTGGCGCTGGGATGCATCCATAAAACAACGCTTCGGTAATGGCTGGAGCGCTTTCCTGAACCTCAACAACTTTACGAATCAACAGGATATCACCTTTACACGGGTGGAGGCCTTCCGTAATACCGTAGAAACCTATGGGTTTACCGCTACGCTGGGCTTACAGTTCCGTATTTAATCAAAAAGCCGGGTGGGTAATTCAAAATCCCCCCTTGCCCTTTCTGAACAGACCAATTTTTAATCTTTCAAAATTCATTAGTGTCATGAAAAAAATCTACTTACTAAGTATCCTATTTTTAGGTCTCGGATTTATCTCCAACGCACAACGTTTTGTGCTCATTGAAGCCAGTGCTGACCCCGCCAACCCCGCTAATATTTTCCCGGTCATCATGGGCGATACCACCGCTAACGGCGATCGAGTAGACAACAACACTGTTTATCAACTGGAAAACGGTCAGGTTTATGTTTCCTCCGGTCGCCTGGTTAACAAACCGGAATGGCCTCTGCAGATACAAGCCGTCGATTTACAAGATACGGAAAACAAAGCGATCATAACCCGGATCCCCAATGCCAGTGGAGATTACCAGGATATTATGCGAGCGGAAGGGGATGTTACTTTCCTAAACTTATGGATTATTGCGGGAGAGGTTGGCCCACTTGAGCTGCATGACTGGGGCCGTATGCGAATCCTTGGCGAAGGCAGTCGTGTAATTGTCCGGGATTGCATTATTGAAAAAGAACGGGGTGGGTTCCTGCAAATGCGTGCCAATAACGTAAAGTGCTATGTCGAAAATTCTATTCTCCGCAATGGTGGCAACCGCCGCGTCTTACAAGGCAACGGGCGGGGAATTGATGCACGTGACTTTTACTTTGATACCCTAGTGGTGCGTAATACTATTGTCCACAATATTCAGGACCGCTTCTTCCGCTCGCAGGGTGGATCGCAGCCACACAACTACATTGAGATTGACCACTGTACGTCTTTCAATACTATTGGTCGGCACGGCCACATTCAGCTGGGCCGCATATTGACAGCCAAAATTACGAATAACCTGTTCATAAATCCTATTATGCTTGGCTCAAGCCCAATCTATACGGATGAGCAGACGCAGCCAGACGGGGACCTGCATAAAGTCATTACTGTTGATACGCTTTATGAAGGCACTGACCTTGAGATTTCTGCGAATAATATCTTCTGGACAGAGGATGTAACCGACTACTGGGCGAGCAACGATACGGTTTCTGCACCAGGTGTCCTCTCCCAACTAATTGAAGAGCACCTCGGCAGCGAGGTGGGGAATGCCTTTTTCCAAGAGCAACTGGAACTAAACAACGTACCGGAGCGTATCCTGCAGTACGTCATTGACCTCTACAATGACCCGAGCTCAATAAATATGTATGACTTCATCGTAGAAGATGTAGCTGTAGCAGGTACTCCATTTGATTCCGGTAACCTTTTTGATTTCTCAGAATTCGCCCCCTGCTACAGTCCGAATACGGAGTCGGCTACTGCCAGTACAAACGGTGGCGCAGTAGGTGCAGTAGGCGGATGCGAAGAGCTGATCAACAGCACCACAGAAGTATTGAATTCAAGCCTGCAGCTCACCGCACAGCCTAACCCGACTGCCGGTGCAACGACTTTCCGTTATACGCTTGATCAGAGCAGTCAGGTGGCACTCTCGCTGCATAGCCTGAGTGGGCAAAAAGTGGCTACTGTTTTCAGTGGGTATCAGGTTGCCGGAGAGCAATATGTGGAATGGGGCCCCGTTCAGGCAATGCCGGCTGGTCTTTACATTGCGCGCCTCCAAACTGAAGAAGGTGTCATGGCACTTAAAATGATTGTACGGTAGAGGCGATAAAAAGGAGAAATAGTCTACCGTACTAATCGGTTTATATCTTTAGTAGCATTGTATAAAAAGGCAATTTCCTGCCCTGCTGGTGGAAGTGGGGCAGGATTGTCTAACAAGTTGCAAGTAACCATACACTATACTGCTACCGTAGTGGCAGCAATGGGTAGCCTCTTGCCGCTATAATTCAAGTCAGATGAAGATGTTTAAATCATGGCTGGTTGCCGGCCTCTTGGGAGCGTTGTATGCTTGCTCGGCTACCGTGCCTGTAAACAAAGGGCAGGAGGCCGCAATATACCGAAAGACGCTGGATCAACTGACAGAAAAGGCGATCAGCTATCTAGAGGTGATGCCTGCGGATTCTACTGCCATCCCAAGAGCACTAAGCCCGGATGGTACTCTGCACAAAACAACTTCAAGAGACTGGACGAGCGGATTTTATGCAGGGGAGCTTTGGATGCTTTATGATTACAGTGGCAAAGGGCTTTTAAAAGAGGCAGCACAAGCGTGGACCGCTTTTAATGCTAAGGAACAATGGGATACGCATACTCATGATCTGGGCTTCAAAATTTATTGCAGCTTTGGGCATGGGTACCAAATTACGGCAGACGAAGCTTATAAAGAGGTGATAGTCAATGCTTCCCGTACCCTTATCAAGCGGTTCGACCCCAAAGTTGGCTGTATCCGGTCCTGGGATTTTAACTCGGATATTTGGCATTTCCCTGTTATCGTCGACAATCTGATGAACCTGGAGATGTTGTTTGCCTCCAGCAGGCTCACCGGTGATTCTTCGTTTTTTAATATTGCCAACAGCCACGCCCAAACCACTCTGGTCAATCACATCCGGGCAGACCACAGTTCCTACCATGTTATTGACTTTGATCCTGAAACGGGCCAGCAGCGCCTGAAAGATACCCATCAGGGAGCAGCGAAGGAGTCGAGCTGGGCAAGAGGGCAGGCCTGGAACCTCTACGGCTTTGCTATGGCTTACCGGGAAACCCAGGCTCCACAATTTTTGGAACAAGCCCGGGGTGTGGCGGCTTATATTTACGAACACCCTAATATGCCGAAAGACCAGGTGCCTTACTGGGATTTTGAAGCCCCACATATTCCAAATGAGCCCAGAGACGTATCAGCGGCAGCTATCAATGCCTGTGGTTTGCTTATCCTCGCAGAACAAAACCCTGAATACGCAAGCCAGTATCTCAAATGGGCAGATGCGACCCTGGCTTCACTAGCTCAGGAACGGTATCAATCCGAAACACCGCCTTTTTTATTGAAGCACAGCGTTGGTAGTATACCCGGGAATTTTGAGGTGGATGTACCTATTATTTATGCAGATTATTACTATGTAGAGGCTTTATTGCGCCGGCTGGCCTTTGCAGAAAAAGCGAATAAATGAAGTGTTTTGGTTTCTTTACCGGGCTTCTGCTTCTGTCCAGTTTAGGACTGGCACAGAGGCAGATGTGCCCTTTTAACGATGCCTGGGCCTACCTGGAAAACGGACAGGTAGAGCTTCCAGAGCAACTGCCAAACGATGGCTGGAGGCCTGTCACCCTTCCGCATACCTGGAATCAGTGGGACGCAACGGATATACTGCCGGGATATCGAAGGAACGCAAGTTGGTACAAACGAACCCTCGTTCTCAGCCAAATACCGAAGGGCCAATGCTTGCTCCGTTTTGAAGCGGCCAATACTAAAGCCTGGGTTTATGTCAACCAACAGCTTGCAGGCTTGCATATTGGGGGGTATCTGGGCTTTGAGGTGGATATTACCCCTTTTCTGGCTCCCGGAGAAAATAGTATAGCCGTCCGGGTAGACAATAGCTACGACCCGGAGCTCATCCCTTCACAAAAAGCCGACTTCTTTATCTATGGTGGCCTCACCCGTGATGTTTGGCTGGTGCAGCGCCCGAAGGTACATTTACATCAGCTAATGGTGCAAACCCCGGTGGTGAACTCGCAGTTTGCTGAGACGGTAGCCCGTGTACAATTAAAGGCATTGACTCCCGAAAAAGTGAAGGGGAGGTTGCATTGCTGGCTGGAAGATACTGCTGGCCAACGAGTAGCAGAAGCTACGTTGGCTATTGATCAGGAGCTATCCGCCGAACACCTGGAACTCAGGCTGAGCACGCTGAAGTCACCCAAACTTTGGTCGCCGGGGCAGCCCTATCTGTATCGCTTACAGATGGCTTATGAGCCAGACAGCGGGCAGGCAGACACCTTGGAGGCAAGTGTAGGCTACCGCTGGTATCGTTTCGAGCCGTACGGCGCATTTTACCTCAACGGGGAGCGCTTACTTTTACGCGGTACTCACCGCCATGAAGAGCACGCAGGTTATGGTGCCGCCATGCCGAATGCCCTGCACCGCAGGGATATGGAAGCTATAAAAGAAATGGGGGGCAATTTTGTCCGCCTGGGGCATTATCCACAGGATCCCGAAGTCTATAAGGCTTGTGATGAGCTGGGGCTGATTGTATGGGATGAACTGCCGTGGTGCCGTGGAGGCATCGGCCCTGAGGCCTGGCAAGTCAATACCCGAAATCTACTCCGGGAACAAATCCTTCAAAATTATAATCACCCCAGTATCTTTTTCTGGTCGCTCGGCAATGAAATCTATTGGCTACCGGATTTTCCCGATGGTGGGGATACCACCCGGCTAAATACCTTTTTGTCAGAATTACACGCCCTTGCGCATGATCTGGACCCCGGGCGAATGACGGCCATCCGCAAGTATTACGCCGGAGCGGGTTTGGTAGACGTTTTTTCTCCGTCTATTTGGTCAGGTTGGTACGCTGGTGTTTATACCAATTATGAAGCTTCCCTGATAAAGGAACGCAAGCGCTATCCACAGTTTTTGCATATGGAATACGGTGGCTCGAGCCATGTGGGGCGACATACAGAAACTCCGGTTACCGGAGACGGGATGCTGAGGGCAGATGCCTGGGCGGAAACGCCGAATCAGGTCAATATCAAAAATATTGCTCAACAGGGTGACTGGACCGAGAACTACATCGTTGATCTTTTCGACTGGCACCTGAGTGTCAGCGAGTCTACCGATTGGTTTGGCGGCAATGCGCAGTGGGCGTTCAAGGATTTTGGTACTCCGCTCCGTCCGGAAAATGCCATTCCTTACCTCAACCAAAAGGGATTGACAGACCGCGCTGGCCACCCCAAGGATGCCTATTATGTATTTAAAAGTTACTGGGCAGAAAAGCCCTTTGCTTACATTGAATCCAAAAGCTGGACGAACCGGATAGGGCCGGAAGGCCAGCCTCGGGAAATCTGCGTATTTAGCAATGGAGGAATCGTAGAGCTTTGGCTAAATGGAGTTTCTCTCGGGCAGCGGGAGCGTCAAGTTGGTAACTTCCCTGCCAACAATCTTCGTTGGCCCGTGCTGTTCCATGAAGGAAAGAATGTGCTTAAAGCTGTAGCCTACCGGGAGGGGCAGGTAGTCGCCCGTGACTCTATGTCGGTCAATTATTACTATGAACAACCAGGGGCGCCTGCCAAAGTGGAGTTGACTTCAAAGCCTTTGCCCAATGGCAATTGGCTCGTGGAAGCCCATATGACTGATCAAAAAGGGCGCCGGGTCCTCAACTACGAGGAGCGAATGTACTTCTCCGCGGACGGCCCTTCCCGGTTATTAGTTAATTATGGCACCCCAACGCGCAGTCAGGTACTGGAAATGGCGAACGGCTATGCAGCAATAGAGTTGCAACCCTATCCCGGGAAAACCGTCATCGAAGCGCGCAATCAGGATTTCAAAGGAGCTTATCTTTTGCTGAGTTTTTCAACAACGGATTTATCCCAACAGCCTAAAATATTCAGCAATGAGGAGTAAAACAATACTGGTGTTTTTTATAGCTCTATCCCAGGTTGTAGCCGCACAGCAATCCCTGAATATCCTTTTTCAGGATGAAGAGGGGTTCCTGCGGTATCGCTCGGATCCCCGTAATAACTATATTCCTGACTTTAGCCAGGCAGGCTATAAAAATGGTGAGCAGCCTTTGCCTGAAGTACCGGTAGCAATGGCCATCGGACCAGTTGCAGGGGATAATACTGCGCATATTCAAGCGGCACTGGATCAGGTTGGTGCAATGCCGCTTGGGGCCGATGGTTTCCGCGGCACGCTTCTGCTGGAGGCTGGACTGTATCCGATAGCTGGCATCATTGTTATCAACCACAGTGGAGTCATCCTGAGAGGCGTAGGGCAGGGGGAAGACCCTGCTCAAAATACGGTGCTGTTCGCCACCGGCAACAGTCCTGCTGACAGAGATGTCATTCAGGCTGGGGCAGTCCCAGGTACAAATTGGAATACGGAGGTACCTGGCACCCGCTCTGTTGTAACAAGCACAATGGTACCTGCGGGTTCCCGATCATTGGAAGTGGCAGCTCCTGAGTTATACAGCGAGGGCGATGTGGTGATCGTTTATCAACCCAGTACTTCCGAATGGCTGGCTGATATCAATTTTGGGGATACTGCTGCTGATCAGCCGTGGGCTCCGGGAGAGATTGACCTCTACTTCAAAAGAACGATTACCGGAGTAGATTTTCAGGAGCGCAAAATAACACTGGATGTCCCCGTTTTTGACCGTTTGGAACGGGTTCTGGCGGAGACAGAGGTTTACACCCTGGATGAACCCGGACTTCGATGGGGTATAGGGATTGAACAGTTGCGTATAGAAATCGAAACCAATAGCCCGCTGAGCACGAACCACGCCCGGAATGCAATCCGGTTTATTGGTGTGGAGGATTGCTGGGTAAAGGAGGTGACTGCCCTGCATTTCAGCTACGCTGCGGTAGATATGACCTACGCAGACCGGGTAACGGTACAGGGATGCTCGGGTCTGCAACCCCATTCACCGATAGATGGCGGGTGGCGGTATAATTTTGCAGTTAGCGCTTTTTCAAACAACATTCTCTTCCTGGATTGCCACGCGACTCAGGGGCGGCACGCTTATGTATCTAACGGGACGAGCTCGGTATCTAATATCGTGTTCCATAACTGTTCCTCTGCGGAAGATTACAACACTATCGAAGGTCACCGTCGTTGGAGTCAGGGGCTTTTATATGATAATCTGGTAATTACACAGCCGAATACCACAAATGTACTTGGGTTGTACAACCGGGGGAGTTTTGGTACAGGCCATGGCTGGTCAGCCGTTTATAGCGTAGCCTGGAATGTACAGATGCCTGCCGGGAACCGGCTGTTACTGCAGCGCCCTCCCAAGCGGCAAAATTACGCTATTGGTTGCCAGGCGATTGTGACAGAAAATCATCAGTTTGTACATCCAAAGGGTTATGAAGAAGGCACGGGTGAAGTCCTGGCTATTCCATCCCTTTATGCAGCACAGTTGGAGCAACGAACAACGAGAGGGTTACCTCCTGATGCTCCAGCCCGGCTTGAAGCAGCCTTTACCGGAGGGGAAGTAACGTTGTCCTGGCTGGATATCGCCGCCCGGGAGACGGGCTACGTTGTGGAAGTGTCCTATGATGATGAAGAGACTTTTGAGGTAATCGGTACACTGCCTGCAGATGCGGACAGCTTTACGGATACGAATACAGCTGACTTTGGAGGCATCTTGTCTTATCGGGTTTTCGCTACTGGCGATTGCCCCTCGCCTTATTCCAATATTGCAAAAGCGGCTACGGTTACCAGTACCAGGGAATCAAAGTCGGTGGCAGTGGTGTCCGTTTTTCCCAATCCGGTTAATAATATCGCTACCATACATAGTACAAAAGGGCTTGTCTGTTCTGTGAGGGCCTTTAACTCAGCCATGCAACAACAGCCAACCGGGGTGAGCAATAGTACGATTGACTGTTCAACCTGGAGTCCGGGTTTATTCCTGATTGAAATCATCCTTTCAGACGGGACCATGTATTGGCAGAAACTTCTAAAAAACTAAATTATGACAAAGCCAAGAATTTTAATGCTGGTTTCCTTTTTCATCTGGACGGTTAGTTTCGCACAGGTTTGGGAGCAGCACTGGATAGACTCCAATTACGTATTCAGCGGCTCGGGTGGCGACGCATTAACCGTTACGCAAACAGCCTGCGAGGAAGGGCTGGTTCAGGTGACGGATGCCGTTAATGCCCCACTGGGTGCCTTCAGTCCCATTATCGCAAATCCAAAAAATCCGGATGGTACAGATTTAGTAGATATCAGCGGTGTTCCGGTAAGCATTACGTTGCGTGTCCGGAGCATAGAAGCTGTAGAAATTGGCGGCCTGTTCCGCTCCGGCGATGGCAGCAGCGATTTCCGTACAGACATCATTTATGCCGACGTGCCAGCCGGGCTGGAGGCCTGGACAGAAATAACCCTTGATTTTACAGATGCCCTGGGCGGTTTTGATGCCACCGACTTACGAGACGTGTGGCTGTTTCTGGACCGCGGGGAAGAGAATTTTTCGGGCAATGAGCTCTACATCGACTATTTGAGCCTTGTTGGAGCGCCAATGCCCGGCCTGGAATCGCCCTGCACTTTAGACGGTGGTGCAGGTGCATTCTGGGAACAGCACTGGATAGATTCCAATTATGTATTCAGCGGCTCGGGAGGTGATGCATTAACCATTACGCAAACGGCCTGCGAGGAAGGGCTGGTGGAGGTGACAGATCCTGAAAATACCCCACTTGGTGCTTTCAATCCTATCATCATAAATCCGCAAGGCCCGGACGGTTCTGATGTGATAGATATCAGCGATGGCCCGGTGAGCATTACGTTGCGTGTCCGGAGCCTGGAAGCCGTAGAGATTGGCGGGCTGTTCCGCTCGGGTGATGGCAGCAGCGATTTCCGTACGGACATCCTATATGCCGATGTGCCTGCGGGGCTGGAATCCTGGACAGAAATAACCCTTGATTTTACAGATGCCCTGGGCGGTTTTGATGCTACCGATTTACGAGATGTGTGGCTGTTCCTGGACCGCGGCGAAGAGAATTTTTCGGGCAATGAGCTTTATATTGATTATGTGAGCCTTGGTGGTCCTCCCACGGCTGGCCTGGAATCGCCCTGCGACTTACAGCCCGGGAATCCTGGAGTTTTTGTAGATTATTTTGAGGGAGATAGCCTAACCTCAATCAACACTTCCAGTACAGCTGGTTTGGTGACCGACTTTATCTTAGATACACTCTGTGAAACGTTGCTGTTGAGAGTTGGAGATCCTGTCAATAGCCCCTTACCCGCATTTAATGCCTATCAGGTTGACCCAGTAGACAGCCTTGGGGACGATATTACAGATTTGTCGGCAGGGGTGAATGTTACTATGCGAGTCCGGTCTGCTGAAGCTGTTGCCATTGATGTACTCTTCCGATCCGGGGAGGGGACCTCCAGCGAGCGTAGTGACCGAAAAGCCTTTGCCGTACCCGCAGGTCTGGAGGATTGGACAACATTCACCATTACCTTTGAAGAAAGTGAATACGCAGGTCTTGACCCTTCAGACATACGTGATATGTGGTTTTATCTGGATCGGGGCTCTGAAAACTTCCCCGGCAACGAACTCTATATAGACCATATCGCTATTGGAACATTACCAGATTCAACCCGACAAACCGACTGTAGTACAACCGTTGAGCCTCAAACCTGGGCTGCACATTGGCAGGAAGGTGAAACAGTGACTTTAGGCGGATCAGAAACTGAAAAACTGAATGTTTCTGTGACGGAATGTGAAGAGGTGTTTATTGAAGTGGCAGACCCGGTCAATGCGGCTCATCAGGCTTTCCGGCCGGTCGTGATCAATCCGGCGGATGAAAACGGCGTGGAAATTACCAATATTACAGGTAATGTTCAGGTCGTTGTCCGTGCCAGAAGTGCAGCGCCTCTGCCGCTTGGCGTACAGTTGCGTTCGGGCGATGGGTCGGCTGATTTTCGGACGGCTTTGCAAACGCAAATCGTAGAGGGGCAACTTGATGCCTTTACGGTATTGACTTACACCTTCGAAGGGGATGACCTGAACAGCTTCGTGGCAGCTGACTTCCTGGATCTTTGGTTGTTCCTGGATCGCGAAAATGAGAACTTCCCAGGCAATGAGCTTTACCTGGATTATATCGCAATAGGCCCTGAGCCAGATACCACGCTTGATTCGCCATGTGGCTTGCCGGATATCATAGTGTCAACTGCTGAAGCACCTTCTTCGGAGCAATGCAGGGTCTTTCCCAATCCAGTTGAGCATGTCTTGCACTGGCAATGGGCAGGTCATGCTGCTGAACTTGCTAAAGTCCGGTTAATGAATAGCCATGGGCAGGTCATCCGGTCTACGGATACCCAGTCGCTTCAGTCGGGCAGCCTAAGTATGGAAGGGCTTGCCGGAGGAATTTACTATCTGGAGATTGATACCGGAACCCATCGGGTGATTCGAAAAGTAGTAAAACTATAATTTGTCATCGCCCCCTCCGGAAAGTAAAATCCAGAGCGATTTTCATGGAGGGGGCGATAAAAACACGCTCTAACTTGATGCCCCGCTCACAATCTCCAGCTTTTCCTGAATCCAGCGCGCCTTACCTACGGCCCGCTCCAAAGATTCATCCACGATAGTCGCATGGCCCATTTTTCGGAAGGGCTTGGTGGTACTTTTACCGTAGAGGTGGAAGTGTGCACCTTCAATTTTCAGGCATTCCTCCAGATTTTTGTAGTAAGTGGGGCCCGTATGGGCAGGTGCGCCAAGTAGATTGACCATGACGGAGGGCGACTTCATCTTGGTGCTGCCTAGTGGCAGGTTGAGAATGGCGCGCAAGTGCTGCTCAAATTGGGAGGTGTAGCAGCTATCGATGGTATGATGCCCGCTGTTGTGGGGGCGGGGAGCCACTTCATTAACCAGCAGCTTGCCTGTTTTGTCGAGGAAAAGCTCTACCGCCAGCAGCCCGCAAATGCCATACGCATTGATGACCTGTGTGGCCAGTGCTTCGGCTTTTGCGGCCACTTCTTTGCTGATGTCGGCCGGGCAAAAGAGGAATTCCACCAGATTAGCCTCCGGGTTGAAAGCCATTTCTACTGCGGGGAAGGCTTGGGTGTGCCCGCTTTCGTTCCGTGCCACGATAACGGCAATTTCTTTGTCCATCTCCACCAGGTCTTCGATCATACAAGGGCCGGGCAGTAGTTTGCCTTCCAGGTCTGCGGTGGTACGGATAATGCTAACCCCACGCCCGTCGTAACCGGCGGTACGGGATTTCTGTACGAAAGGCAGGGAGCGTTCTCCGCTTTTCACGGCTTTTCTGACGGCTTCTTCATTCTCATACAGTGCAAAAGGGGACGTTGGGATGTTGTGCCCGGCGTAAAACTGCTTCTGCACACCCTTGTCTTTGATGATGTCCAATTGTGCCGGAGCCGGGTGTATCTTTACACCTTCTTTTTCCAGTTGGTGGAGGGCTTCGGTGTTGACGTGCTCGATTTCAATGGTGAGCACATCTTTGTCCTTACCAAAGTTATAGACATCGTCATAGTCTTTGAAATTGCCCGCTGTGAAAAAGGGAGAGACCCGGCCGGCCGGGAAGGAGGTATCGTTGTCGAGCAGATAAAGCGGCAGGTGCCAGTTGTTGGCGGCCTGAGCCATCATTTTGCCGAGCTGACCGCCGCCCAGGACGCCGACTTTGAAATCGGGGTGTAGTATGGAGTCTTGATATGCCATTGTCGTTTCGCGTAAGTTTGGGCTGCAAAACTAGGCAATTTTGCGGACTCCATACCGGTTGCTATGGGCATGGAGCCGGCAAAATTTACCCCAGGGGCTATAGGAGCCCGCGCATGATGGAGGTCGCTGAAAAGGTCAAAGCTACCTTTGCGATAGGCTGACAGGAGCCAGTCCTACTCAGCAAAATCCACCAGCATTCGTACTTCGGTTCTGACCAACGTCCGCGTAGACTCAATACGGCGGCCGGCGTACGCTTCGCTCATTTCCGGATAGACGGTCTCCCAGGCCGCACCTTCGTCATTGTTCATATCTTCCCAGGAATGGTAGAAATCCATGGTGCTGGCCTGATAAGGCAAGCCGTCGCCACGCGGCAGGACCAGGAATGCCATCACCCAGCCAGCCCGGTTGCCAGCGGCGATGTTTTTTTTATGTACGGGCTTCACCAGGCCGGTCTCCATCTCTATCCAGTCTTCCCAACCACCAGCTGGGATTTTCATGTAATTATCGACGATAAACCTGGGGCGGGAGGTGCCGTTTTCTTCGAAAGCCATATCGCCGGCCGCCCAGATTTCTGTTTTCACGATGTCCCGGTAGATTTCAGCATTTTCGGCTATCTTTCTCTTGTCAGCAGGCAGGGTTTTTAGCGCTGCATCGTACCAGGTGGCTTCCTGTCCCATATCGTCCCAGCTCTTGTAGTGAGTAACCGTCAGGAAATCGTATTCCGTGCCTGTGCCCCTGGGCAACATCACCTGCTCAAGTTCCCAGCCTTCGATCAGGCCTGCTTTTATGCGGTATTGATGGATGAGTTTCCAGACCGCTTCGCATTCCAGGTACTCGTCCATCATGCCGGGCTTGACTTTCATGTATTCGATAAAGGCATAACCCTGTTCGTCTTCCTGGGCATGGAGGTTCTGGCTGGAAAAGAGACAAGCCCATGCCAGCGTTAAGATTGAAATGTACATTTTCATAATTAGAATATTTGGTAAATGGAGTGATGGAAAAAGGACTTTACCGGTAAGCTTGAAAGCAGGCTTACGGGTAGAATAACACCCGCTAATCAGGCTGTTTTTGGTGCTACAACCGGCGCCTTTTTATCCGATTTTAAAATACTGTGAATTGTCACGCTGTTGACCGAGCCTTCTTCATTCCGGTTGAAGACCAAACGGCAGTTGACCGAGGTTGCTAAGAAATCGTCCTGGCCCTGCGGTTTCAGCTCTACGGTGGCGTACCCTGGCAAGTCCAGGAAAAGCCTTTGTGCTTCGCGGTGGATGACTACCTCCTCGTTGGGCGGCCGTAAGGGCAGGCTCATTTCGTACTTGCCGGTACAGGCATCGATCGCTGCCAGGCGCTCTTTTGAAGTGGCCACTTTTTTGAGGGTGAGGTTGAAGTTGAACACCGGGATGTTGTCTTCCTGCTGCCCGGAGGCCAGGATGAACGGAGCCCGTTCTCCTTCCGGGAGTTCCTGAATGACGGTATCGGTGGCGTTGAGCGCTTCGCCTTCAAAGTACATCTGGGTCACGATCTCATGATAGCCCCTTCGTGATACTTTGAAGTGGATGTGCGGCGTGCGCCAGTTTTCGATTATGGAGGGGTCGCCGAAGGAATAAGCACCGGGCTTAATGGTTTTGAAGGCATAGTCGCCATTGGCGTCGGTAGCCATTTCGCCCCAACCTTCAAAATGGGGGTCGAGCGGAATGGGGTTTTCGGTATCCCCTTCGTGGGAATAGCGGCCAGCGTGGTTGGCCTGCCAGACTTCGACGAGGGCTTTTTCAACGGGCTGGCAGTTTTCGTCCAGAATACGTCCCCGGATACGGATGACCTGCCCCTGAGCCTGTCCTTCTTTTCCTTGTATGGTGGTGAGGTCTACATCGCCATCGCCGTTCTTGACGTGCGGGTAAAACGGGCCGAGCGTCTGGTCGGGCGTGACGTCGCAGGAAGCAGAGGTGCCGCCGGATTGGGCGGTTTCACCAGTGGATGTATTGCACCCGGCAGCGGTGGTGAGGATGCCCGCTGTAGCGCCCAGGCTGAGTTGGAGCATGCGGCGGCGGGGGAGGGGTGAGGGTTGTTTTTTCATGATATTTGTCTGTTTTATAAGGCATTCAAAAATAATTCCAGCTTGTGCTTCCATTGCGAAGCTGTCGGGGTGAGGGCGTGACTTGCAGCCCCGCCCTCCCGGCGTTAGAAATTCGCTGAGCTAAAGGGTTATTTTTTCAGCTTGCCAATCAAGCCTCCAAATAAGGAAGCAAAAGTGCTGAGTAGATTGCTGGAACCACCTGAGGCCTGGTTGTTGCCCTGCTTATCCATTTTGCCAGCCATATTGACGACTGCTCCTGCTTTGGAGATGGAGCCGGCTACTGCGCCTGCACCACCGGTTACGGCGCCTGCTACCAGGGGCATGATCGTTTCTGCCATTTTTTGCTGGTGCTGCAGGTAGGACTGCACCATGGCGCGCTGGTGTTCAGTGCCGATTTTCATCGCCTCATTAGCCTGTTCGCTGGCCGATTGGGCGCCTTCTCCGGCCTGAGTTGCTCCGGTTTTTGCGAGGTCAACGGTAGCTTGCAGCCCGCTGAGGTCTTTGAACAGGTTTGGAGTGGATAGGGCTTTAAGCACTTCTGCTATACCGGATGGGTCTGGTAACTGGTTGAGCTGCTGAAGTTGGGCCATAGGCTGACCGAAATACCCGGTGGTGGGTGCTTCCATGCCCTGGCGCTGGCCAGTCTGTATGGGAGCGATCTCCGGCGCGACGATCGGAATGGGCGAATCCTGCCAGTTCCAGAAGCGGGTCAGGTCGAGCTTCTCGGCGCAGTTGTAACGACCAAGGACGGCCTCTGCGAATACCCCACCGCTAGGGAGGGGGATGGTGATGGGTTTGTTGTCGTCAACGTTGTGTTTGTAATTCTTCTCAAATTCCTGTTCTTCATCTTCGTTCGCAAAGTGCCAGCGGAAGCCCATAAGGTTGCCGGTAACTGCTACGGGTTGGGGGTCAATATAGTTGCCAATCGAACGGCCATTGATCTTATAGTTGGCCAGCATCTGAGAAAGGGTTTGCCGGTCCATGGAGCTCCAGATGGCCTGGCTGTAGTGGAGCCGGTTATCGTTGAGGTGATCGATTAGGGGGGCTTCTTCAGGGTTCGTTTTTAGGCTTAAGATTTCCAACGGTTGCCCCTGCATAGGTCGGCAAAGCCAGGGTATTGAAAACTCCTCATCCCCTCGTCGGAATTTGAAATGGATAATAATCGCTTCACTACTTTGTAAATCAAAACCCGAATTTATTCTTACTGACCCATAATCCGAGAGGTTGATATTAAGTTCATTCCATACATAAACCGTTGATTCATCTTCTATAATATTGGACGGTTCCGATGAACGAAGAGATAGGCTGGCCTCAGCCTGACCTCCCGGCGGGTGGCTGAAAATAAGCTCAATATCCTGCGCGATTCTTCCCTCAGCTTTTTTTTGCTCCAATACATATACCCAAACTTCCGTTAGTGAAACATCCAGTGAGAAGGGTATGGCTTCTTGCTCCGGATCAATGGCTTTGGGCAAGAGTAAACTTTGCTGAAGACGATCAATGGTTGCTTTGTTGATGCTGCCAAAGACCAAAAGTAAGTAACTCAGAGGCCCATACTTTTGCCTTAACTCTATTACTGCCTCGTTTTCCTCAAATTCCTTTGTTAATCGTTGGATTTCAGCCGAACGTCCTTCATCTCTAGTAGCCGCTATCTTTTTATTTAAATCTTGAGCCAGCTTTTGTATTTCCTTTGTGACTTTGACGAAATCCGCTTCTGTCTGCTTTCTAACAGAGCTCATTTGGTTGAACACGACTTGATAATCGCCATTCCAGGTAGACATGATCTTTCGAAACCTAGCTTCCTTAATAGCTGGATAGAGGCTATTCTTAAACCTTGAGATGACCCTGCTATCCGAAAAATTAAAGGCTTTCATCGGCACATACAGCATCCGTTCCATGCGTTCGATCTCGGTTTTGACTTCGTAGATTTGGACAACTTCATAATACTGCACTGACATGGCATGCATATGGTTGTAATTGGTTACTACCCGGGTAGTGGCGGTTTCGGATTCCTTTTCATAGGTTTCCTGCACCACCGTAGCCCGGCGGGTACGGGCGGCCATAGACTGCTGATGGGTAGTATCGTTGATAGCCTGTTGGGTACGGGCGGCGACATCCCGGCTTACGGAGGTGCGATTGACGTTGCTGGCTATCGATGTATTGACGCTCATTCCCTGAGATCCCGAAGCATTGTAGAAACCCAATGCGGAGCCCGATTCGGAAGACCCTACCTGAAAGCCAAGTGATGTATTGGCAACAGCAGACTCCCCATGTTGGGACTCATTTGCCACACCATTCGTTACTTCGGATATCGACCTATTTTGGTCAGTATTGGCAGCCAGTTGCTCGGCTTCGGTCATAGATTCCGCGACTCTTGCACCGGTGCGCCGGCTCCAGTCCATCACGGCAATACGGGTGCTTTCCCCCGGCGCCAGGGCCATACTATGCAGCAGCTGCCCCAGGGCTACCCCTTTGGCGTACCAGGATTGAGAGGCGTATACTTCGACACCCACCATGGGATGGGTAAAGCCAATGGTGTCTTTTTCCTGATAGTTCTTCATGATGTCTAACTGCCCCTCGGCAAGCAGATCGGTTAATTCCTCTGTTTCGTTCGAGGAACCGGAGTCAATAATTTCGTCGAGAAAATAGCGCCGGTAAAATACTTTTTCTGTGGGGTAATCGCCTACCGATGGCAACAGGTCTTCCGGCATTTCAGGGTCGGCTTCAAGGGTGGTTGCCGGAAAAGTAGACGATAATATTCTGGAGGCCACGACAAAGGGTTCCCAGTTAGCCAGTTCACAGATGTTGTTCACCCCCAGGTTTCTCCGGATGCCTTGCCCGGTCTTTTCGCCAATTATGGCCAACTTTTCGATGTCCATCCCGGGTATGTCCTCCGGCCACACCTGTCCAACGGATTGGTCAAGAACCTGTGGTGGGAGGAAGCCTTTTTCCAGGAAGCGAGTGTAAGCGCCATCTTCTGCGACCAGGTTATTGGCACTGATAAATATGGGAGAAGTTGCCAGGTCGAAGATGGTATGAATACCAAGCTGAACCAGCGTTTTACTGGCTTTTTCATCAACATCTACTAAGTCGGATACCGGGCGCTTGAGCATAGTTCTGCCCGTAACTCCTGCATTCGAATTGATGGGTTTTAGGTGTTTGGTGAAGTCCATTACAGGTTTGGTTTTGATGGTGTATTTGGTTTTTTGAATGAGCAACCTCTTATTCGTGTGCTACAATGCAAAAGTCTGCTCCGGAGGTCGTTTTCATCTTCACTTATTCCACAAATCTCTTCACGTATTCCACATCGGCCTAAGAATAAATCGCACTTATTTTGCGAAATGAAAAGAATTTAAGGTGTAAGAGTTTGGAAATCAATGATTTGTATTTTGATCGGACTTTGTTCTATATTGATGTACAGACAAAGCTGCAGTTGGTCGCTGGTTTCGCAAAAAGAAAGGCAGAGGGCATCAGTTGTTCCGGGCCTGAACCTGGTATCTGCTGCTGAAACTAAGAGCGTGGGAAGGAAAGAGTCATTTTAACCCTGCAATGATCCCCGACGCATCAAGTCTTATGAAATGAAAACTAGGGCCAAGCCAGTAAGCACTGCAAGACTTCGGAGAAGTTACACCTTTTTAAACCTTGGCAACACCACAGGAAGCCGACTTCGGAGAAGTCGCATGTTATACGCCCCTCGGGCACAATAAGTGATTTTTGACTTTTTCTTTTTGCACCCTGCGGCGTTAATCCCGGTTCACAGGGACGCCGACTTCAGAAAAGGGCCCCTTAATCCCCTTTCTTCGTGTGGCTATGCCTGCGGTTCGCTTCGCGTCTACTTTGCTCTGCACAGCGAGTGCCATCGTGGTTTTGCCTTGCAGGGCACAAAAATAAAGTCGTCAAAATTTCACCTCTCATGACCGAGGGGAGTATACCCTCATCCCTTCGGTCACGTAGCTAAGGCTATGTGATTCAAGGATGGATCCCTTTAATCCCATTCTTAAATGGATCACGCCTCGATTAGAAAAAAAATTGGCGGCGTTCGCACCAAAAGCAAAATCCCAACAAGCTCTTTTGTAATCATTTGGCATAGGTTATTGACCGTACAACCAGAAAAATTTGTCCGCTTAACCTACTTGTCCTATTTTCACGTCAATTCAAACTATAAGCAAAATGAAAACCCTACTCATCAAAAATGCGCAGGTGGTCAACAGAGGCCAGATACGGGCGGCTGACGTACTCGTGAAAAACGGGCGGATTGAAAAAATTGCAGGTACCATTGATGCACCTGCAGATCAGGAAATTAACGCTGAAGGCTTGCATCTCCTGCCTGGTATCATCGACGATCAGGTGCATTTCCGGGAGCCTGGTCTGACGCACAAGGCAGAAATATATACGGAGGCTAAGGCGGCAGTAGCCGGTGGTGTGACTTCCTTCATGGAAATGCCGAATACCAAGCCACCGGCTATTTCACAAGGGAAGCTACAGGAAAAGTACGACCGGGCGGCAGCCGTGTCGGTGGGCAATTATTCCTTCTTCATGGGGGCAGCCAATGATAATCTGGAGGAAGTGCTCAGGACAGATCCCAAGACGGTTTGCGGCGTGAAAATCTTCATGGGCTCCAGTACCGGCAATATGCTGGTCGATGATGCCCGCACCCTGGAAGCACTTTTCGCCAAAACGCCTATGCTGATTGCCACCCATTGTGAGGACGAAGCCACCGTGCGTGCCAACGAAGCCAGGTACCGGGAACAGTTTGGTGAGGATATCCCAGTAGAGTACCATCCCATTATCCGGGATGTGGAGGCCTGTTACAAATCCTCTTCCTTTGCCGTGGAATTGGCGAAAAAGCACAACACCCGTCTCCATATCCTGCATATTTCCACCGCAAAGGAGCTGGACCTGTTCCGGAATGACATCCCACTTGCCGAAAAGCGCATCACCTCGGAACTCTGTGTCCACCACTTGTACTTCAACAGCGAGCAATATGCCACCCTGGGCACTCAGATTAAATGCAACCCGGCTATCAAAGGGCCAGAGCAGCAGGCTGCGTTGCTCCCAGCCTTGTTAGACAACCGCCTGGATATCATTGCGACGGACCACGCGCCCCACACCTGGGCAGAGAAGCAGAACACTTACTTTGGCGCACCCTCGGGCGTGCCATTAGTGCAGCACTCTTTGAATGTCATGCTTGAGTATTATCATCAGGGGAAGATTTCACTGGAGCGTATCGTCGAGAAGATGAGCCACGCTGTAGCCGACTGTTTTCTGATTGAAGGGCGCGGGTACATCGATGAGGGCAACTGGGCGGACCTTGTATTGGTTGACCTCAACAAGGAGTGGACGGTGAGTAAAGACAATCTGCTGTACAAGTGCGGCTGGTCGCCATTTGAAGGGCATACCTTCAGGGGGCAGGTGCAAAGTACGATCGTGAGTGGCCACCTGGCTTATCACCACGGGCAGTTTGACGAGTCTAAGAAAGGGGAACGCATGCGGTTTACCCGGTAAAGTGTTAAGGTTTTTAAGCTCAGCCCCCCGTACTATTAAGGTTCTGCTAAATAGTGCGGGGGCACTGGCGCTAAACTCCGGGCGGATGTATTTTTAGGGTTTAATAACATAGATAAAACCCGACTTAACATGAAGAAAATGCTTCTCACCCTATTTGCGCTCAGTGCATGCCTGGTCTTTGCACAGGCACAAGAGTACAAAATCCTGACTACTGTTGAATCTATCGTGCCCGGTGGGCTGGGCCGCTCCCGGATGATCGAAAACAAAACGGAAGTGGACGCGGAAGATTTCACCACTGAACGCACCGATGGCAAAACCAGTAACCAACGCGAGGTTAAACGGCGGGATGCAAAAGTGGATGAGTTCTCAGAAACCAAACTCCTTAACTTTTACAGCCTGGTAGGAATTAATTTTCAGAATATTGCCTCCAATGATGCCCTTGTGGGTTCGCGTATTAACCAACTGGTATCTGAAGGCTGGGAACTGGCTTTTATCACCTCTGGTGTGGAAAGCAGTGCCGGAGGAGACGACGGTGAAGGCATCTTCATCACGCGTTATATTTTCAAGCGGAATTGATTTTCGCACCATTGCGCAACGGCCATCTTTGCATACCTCATGCAGGGATGGCCGTTAACATTGGTTAACCCTCAAACAGCCCGCCAATTTCTTCTTCTGTAGCCCGCAGCTTTTCCCGGCAGTAGGTAATGAGCGCTGCCGCCCGTTTTACTTTGGCGGAAAGCTCGTCGATACTTACTTCGTCTTCCTGTAGTTGTGCCACAGTTTCCTGTAGCTCTTTGATGGCCTCTTCGTACGTTATTTTCATTGCACTTTGCTTTTTACAGTCCCATCCTTGAAGCGTGTAGTCAGCGTAGCCCCTGTTTGGGCTGCTTTGGCAGAGGTCGCCGGCTGTCCGTTTACGGTCGTTAGGGTATAGCCCCGTTTCAGGGTCGCTTCCGGACTGAGAAGGTGTAAGATTTGCTCAAATTGCTGGAGTTGCTGCTGCTGTAAGCGCAGGTGTTGCCGGGCAGCCGGCGGTATCATGTGTTGCAGTTGACCAATTTGCTGAGCCTGATGCTGCAGCTTGCGGGCAGCTAACAGAGGCAATACCTCTGCCCAGCGCTCGAGCTGCAGGCGTTGCTGGCTGAACTGACGCTGCGTCAGGCGCGAAAGGGCATGTCCGGCTTCCACCAGCTGACTCTCCAACCGGGCGGCCCGGTCAATAAGGAATTCGGCAACTGCAGTAGGGGTTTTTAGGGCGGTATGTGCGACCAGGTCGAGCAGGACCTCATCTATTTCATGCCCGATCCCCGTAAGGACAGGCAGCGGGCAGCGGGCAGCGGTTACGCATAACTCATAGTCGTCAAAGGCAGCGAGATCTAGCCGGGCACCGCCCCCTCTGGCGATAACGATGGCATCGTAAGACCGGGTCAGGCTGCTAATATGTTGAATTTGGCGGGCGATTTCGGCTGGCGCGTTGGATCCCTGCATGGCCGCAGGAAAGACTTTGACCTGATACCGGTACCCGTACTCATTTTGCTCGAGCTGCCGTACGAAGTCTTCCAAACCGGCAGCAGTGGGGGAGCTGATTACAGCCAGCCGCTGCGGCACAAGCGGAAGCAAAGTATTGCGGTTTCTTGCAAGCAGTTGTTCCTGCTTCAGGCGTTCGAGTGTAGCCCGGCGTTGTTGCTCCAGTTGCCCCATCGTGTAGGTGAGGTCAATGTCTTCTACGACCAGTTTGAGACCGTAGCGCTCATTGAAGTCCACACGGACTTGGAGGAGCACTGCGGTGCCTTCACAAAGCAGGTGGCGCAGGTTGTGGCTCAGTTTTCGCTCAAGCTTTCGGAATTTCCCCTGCCACAGCACCGCATCGCTCTGAGCGATAATGTCGTCCCTGCCTTCGGCTTTCTGCACCAAGCTCAGATAGCGGTGCCCGCGGGAGAGGTTCAATTGGTAAATCTCACAACTGACCCACACCGGCGCAGGCAAATTCAGCGCGATGATCTGGCGCACGTATTCGTTGAGTTCGTAGAGCGTATGCTGTTCCAAGTCCCTTACTTTAGTCAGAGCTCAAAGGTAGGGATTTAGGCTTCAACTTCCTGTGTCCGTTCTCCGAAAATCGCCACCAAGTCATCTTTGAAGGCCACTTCCTTGTCAAGCAGCAACTGAGCCAGCTCTTCCAACTGACTACGGTGGTCCCGGAGAAGGTTAAGCGTACGCTGATAGGCGATTTCCACCAGTTTGTGGACTTCTTCGTCAATGATTTGGGCAGTGGCTTCACTGTAGGGTTTGTGGAGGGATTGCTCGCTCTGCCCGGTACTGTCGTAGTAGCTGATGTTGCCCAGTTTTTTATTCAGGCCGTAGTAAGCCACCATGGTATAAGCCTGTTTGGTGACCTTCTCTAGATCGTCCAGCGCACCGGAGGAAACCTTGCCAAAGATGATTTCTTCGGCTGCCCGGCCTCCCAGCGCGGTACAGATGCGGTCCATAAATTGGTCGGTATTGTAAATCACATGCTCCTGTGGCAGGTACCAGGCGGCACCAAGAGAGCGCCCCCGGGGTACTATGGATACCTTCAGGAGGTTGTCGGCATGCTTCAGGAACCAGCTTGCTGTAGCGTGCCCCGCCTCGTGGTGGGCAATGACCTTTTTCTCTGATCCGCTGATGATTTTACTTTTCTTCTCCATGCCACCAATGACGCGGTCGGTGGCATCATAGAAGTCTTTCATTTCCACCTGATCTTTGCTCCGGCGAGCGGCAATTAGTGCCGCTTCATTGCAGAGGTTGGCAATATCAGCACCGGAGAAGCCCGGTGTTTGGGCAGCCAGGGTTTCCAAATCGATATCATCGGAAAGGGCAAGGGGTTGGGTATGCACCTCGAGAATGGCTTTGCGCTCCGACCGGGTGGGGAGCTCCAGGTAAATCTGACGGTCAAACCGGCCCGGGCGCAGGAGAGCACGGTCAAGGACATCGCCACGGTTGGTCGCCGCCATCACGATCACTCCGGTATTGGTACCAAAGCCATCCATTTCGGTCAGGATTTGGTTGAGGGTGTTTTCGCGCTCATCGTTGGCTTGCATAGCGGCACTCTTACCCCTTGAACGGCCGATAGCATCAATTTCATCAATAAAAATGATGCTGGGAGAGTTTTGCTTGGCTTTCTTGAATAGGTCCCGGGCACGGGAAGCCCCCACACCCACAAACATTTCCACGAATTCCGAACCTGAAATGGAGTAAAAAGGGACTTCGGCCTGACCCGCTACTGCCTTGGCAAGCAGGGTTTTACCCGTACCAGGAGGGCCGATTAGCAAGACGCCTTTTGGTATTTTAGCGCCCAGTTTGGTATATCGGGAGGGGTTTTTTAGAAAATCAACCACTTCTTTAACCTCCACTTTTACTTCTTCCAGCCCGGCTACATCCTTGAACGTCACATCGCTTGAGCCTTTCTCGAAAAGCTTGGCTTTGGATTTGCCCATGTCAAAAATGTTGCCACCGCCGCCGCCCATGCCACCGCCCGGGCGCATACGGCGCAGAATGAAAACCCATATCCCAATGATAATCAGGATCGGCAGGGTCCACGACAGGATACTCCCTATCCAGTCTGTACGCTGCTTAAAGGCCAGGTCGATACTGTTACCCGTTTGTGATGCACTCTCGTCCAAGGTTTCCTGGAAATTATCCAGTGAGCCAATATTAAAAGTGTAGTGGGGACCTATCGCCGAGGAGTCGACCTCCGGATACCGGTCGGTAGCCAAAGCTTCGGGCTTTATGTATACCTCAGCGGTTTTCTGGTTGATGACCTCAATTTTATAAACGTCACCTTTGCCCAGCATTTCCTGTTTGAAACGGCTCCAGGAGATTTCTTCTGCCTGCTGCCCGTTAAAATAAAAAACAGCCTGTCCTAATAGCAGGGCAAGCAGCAGGTACAGCAGCCAAGAGGGAGATTTGCCGGAGGACGGTTTGGGTTTTTTGCCTGACGGTTTGGGTTTCGGGCTAGATTGGTTATCCATGTATTGGTTTGATTTTCAATCTTGTACTTTCTTTCCTTAATGAAACGGCTGGGAGAGTGGTATGTTTTGTACAGCGCCCTGGGGGCAAAATCAAAGAGGAATTTAGGGCTGACTTCGGCAGGGCTATTCTAATGATTGAGCTCAGCGGTGTTGATCAGCCAGTCTTTGAGTAGTTGCCGAACCCGGTGGTTGCGAAAAGGCCAGGCGGCAATACTCAGGTGTGTCCCTCCATCAATGCGGCAGAACCGGAACTGACGCGCGGTAGTTTCCTGTGCCTTCTCGGCAAAGGAGGCTGCCGCAGCAACAGGGACCATACCATCCTGATCACCGTGGATGACCAGTGCTTGTTGGAAAGGGCGGAGGGGCAGGAACTGTACCGGGTTGGCTTTCCGGAATAAATCACCATCTGCCGGTCCGGCAAGGTCCCTTAGGACAAAACTCGGCGGCATCTGGTTTAGATCTAAGGGGGCGCCCAGAGCGAAGAAGCCACTGAGTGGGCGGGCATCAGGAATGGCAGCATTGATGATGCTGGTATCGAGAGTGAGCAGGGTAGCAAGGTGCCCGCCTGCCGACATGCCGCCGGCCAGGGTTGAGCCCGGCGACCACTCCGGGTGTTCCTTGCGCAGCTGCCGCAGTAAAGCCGTCAGATCCTGTGCAATTTGGGCATAGTTATGCTTCGGACAAGGGCGGTAGGAGGGGAGGATGACGTGGTACCCCAGGTCCGTAAATTGCCGCGCATGCGCCCGAAAGAAGTCCGGCTTCCCCCATCTCCAGCTCCCGCCGTGAAAATAGATGATCCATTTGGGTGGACCGGAAGTGTCCGCTGCAGGAGGGCAAGACAGGTAATATTGCCGGGAGTGGCTGCCATAATCAAGGCGTGTGGATGGAGCTTTGGGGGCTCCACTAATGAGGGCATACAGCCATAGTGCCGGTAAGCGGGTTGCCTCGTGTAGGAGTGTGCCTCTCGGAATCAATTGGTAAGTCAGCACAATCAATGGTACGGAAATCAGGAAAAAGATAAGCATAATCAAAAAAATTGCACACAAGGTCAATGCCCTGCATGCAACTCAACTATTTTAACTAAAACCTATTACGCGGGCATAACCGCATATCGAATAAAATGTTGCCAAAAACCTCTATAATTTTCATTTATTCCCTCAATAGAGTACTTTCATGACAGACTAATTCGGGGGATTATGAAACTATGGAGACTAAGCCTTTTAATAGCGGTTTGGTGTGGGGGAGCTACACCATTTGACCTGATCGGGCAGGAAACCCCCGAAGTATTGGTTTGTGAAGGCGATGCGCTTCGGCAAGCCAATGCTTACACGGCAGCTTTTGGGGCCTACGAACGAGCCTACCCTTACTACGTTGCTGATTCCAACTACTATATGATGGCTTACCTGAAGACCTGGTCGAGCGAAATGGCTTACGAAGAATGGGGAGACGGCTATTACAAGAAAGGTAATGCTGCCGTGCAGGAAGCTTACCGGATTGCCCAAGCTCATCTGCTTACGGATACACTGTCCTTTTATCCCATCACCCTGATGAATATGGGGATTTATTATGGCACAGTCCGGGATTACGAACAAAAGCTGACTTTTTATCAAAAAGGGAAAAAGGCCGCTCAGCGCGTACAGGGCCAATACGGCACCTACACCTCTATAGCCTACAATAACCTTGGCTTTACATACGGTTCCCGCAGAAACTGGAAAAAATCCCTGAATTACCTGGACACGGCCCTAGTTATTGCCCGGGAGACGGGAAATCAAACCGCGATTTTCAGTGCACAGAATAACAAAGCCCATGCTTATGCCGAAATGGGGGATTTTGAGCGCGCCATCTTTACTCAGGAAGCAGCGCTGGAAGCAGCCTCGGAAGCTAAAGACTATGCCCGTGCTGCAAACAACCTGGGCGTACTGTATGCGGAGATCAAGGAATGGGATGCCGGGATCCGGTACCTGAAGGAAGCCCTGGAAATACGACGGCAGCTGAGCGAAACCCTGACCGAAAATATCTTTTCCACCCAACTTAATCTGGTGTGGGCATACAGTTCGAGCGACCAAACTGAGAAAAGCGACGCCTTGCTGGATGAAGTCATTAAAGAAGCCGTTGCTTTATCGCCGGCTTTTGACAACTCGCTCAACCTTCAAATCGCTTACAATTACCGGGCAAGGAATGCGCTAAAATCAGACCGCCTGGGCGAAGCGATGAGCTGGGTGCGAAAAGCAGAGCAGGTAGGCTCATGGAGCCTCGAAGTATGGGCCAGTACAAAGTTGGTGAAAAGCATGGTGCTCGATGCCGGCAACAGGACCGAAGAGGCGCTCTGGGCGGTTCAGGAGTCTTATCAAATTCTTGTGCCCGGGTATCAGCCTAAAGCTGTCACCGATTTGCCCGACTGGCGGGCCATGGAAGCAATCGCCTATACCCTGACCTTGTTCCAGTTACAGGCGGCTTTGCTGGAAAAACTGGCGAAGGAAAGACAAGAGCCGGACCTGCAGCAGGCTGCTCTGAATACTCTTGAGGCTGCAGATTCTGCGGTCACTGTTTCGCGGCTTTCTTACCAAAGCCAGATGTCTAAAGAGCTGATGTC
Organism: Phaeodactylibacter sp.; assembly: GCF_040219495.1. Classification (GTDB taxonomy): domain Bacteria; phylum Bacteroidota; class Bacteroidia; order Chitinophagales; family Saprospiraceae; genus Phaeodactylibacter. The sequence continues at coordinate 55,778 of NZ_JAVJSK010000048.1, forward strand.
TGCTAATGCCAAAAACCTTTACAACGCTCTGATTGCAATTCATTACCGGCTCTACCAAAATACAGGAAAGAAGGTGCATCATGAGCAAGCCTTCCTGTATATGGAGAAAAACAAAGCTTTGTCGGTATTGGAAAACCTCAATGCCATGGAAGCTGCCCGCTTCCACGATATCCCCGGGGGGCTCGTTGAGGCAGAGCGTGGCCTCAGAGAGGACATCGCCTTCTATCAGTTGAACCTTAACGCCGGGCGGCCGGGCGAATACCCTGAGCAGGAAAAAATATGGAAGGCGGAGCTGTCGCGCCTGACGCAGTCGCAGGATAGCCTGTTTCGGATTATCAAACAACAATTCCCGCGCTACTATAAAACACGCATTGGAATGGAAATGCCTGATCTGAAAACAGTACAGCAAACAGTGATTGGGCCGGAAGAGACTATGATCGAATACTTTCAGTCGGATGATGCCCTGTATGTCCTGATGGCTAGCACTACGACTACCCAGTTTATACGCTTAGATACAGACCGTTTAGAGCGCAATGTAAAGGAACTGTACGAAGCCCTGCGAAATAAGGATCCGGAGGTGAGCAGGGTCAGCCACCGGGTCTATCAACAGGTCTTTGAGCCGCTGCGGAAGTATATTGAAGGAGAAAAGCTGGTACTCATACCTGATGGCCCCCTTTCTTACATTCCATTCGATCAGTTCGTGATGGAGGAGGCGGAAGGCAACAGGCGTAAGTACCTCATGGAGGAATACAGTATCCGGCGGTTGCTTTCCGGAAGTACGGCTTTACAATACGAAGATATACAGGAAGAGGCCGGTATCCGGCATGGTATTATGGCGTTGGCCCCATTGTTTACTTCGGGGCAGGGCAGCGTACGCGCGGCAGATCAGTTTGGGCCGTTGCCTGGTGCCCAAAAAGAGGTTGATGCTCTGGATGGGCTGTTCCAGGGGACCTTTCTCAGGGGCCCCGATGCTACGGAGGAAGCCTTTAAGGACAACTGTGCCGCATCTGGTATTTTGCATTTAGCCACGCATACGGCCATCAATGACCAATTCCCGAATGCGACTCATTTGTTGCTCAAGGAGACCGAAAAAGAGGACGGCAAGCTCAATGTGTACGAAATTTACGGGCAATCGATTCCGGCTCAGCTGGGTTTTCTGAGTGGGTGCAATACAGGGATTGGCACGCTGAAAGCCGGAGAGGGGGCAATCAGCCTGGGCCATGCCTTTGCCTATGCGGGGTGCCCGAATATCGTGATGACCCTCTGGCCTATAAAGGATGATTTGGTGCCGGAGCTGGTAAAGGTTTACTACAACGGGCTCAGAAACGGGCTTGACAAAGCCGAGGCACTGCGGGAGGCCAAACTATTCAGCCTGAAAAATGATGAGCTTTTTGCCCATCCTTATTATTGGAGCGGTTTTGTATACACTGGTGACCGTTCACCGGTTCAGCTTTACTCCTTTGTGCTGACCGACTACATTTGGGTTATTGCGGGGGCAGTCTTTGCTATTTTGATTGGTGCAGTCGTCTGGTGGAAAATGAGGTCCTGATGCTTGCCTCAAGCTACTCCCAGGCCTGGTTCTTGATTTTGTCTGGTGCCGGACTCTGCTTTTCATACTTTAGGGAGTACTAAAGCCCGTAAGCAGTGAGCATCTCCTGTGCTGTTCGTCCGTACCGGTCCTGCTTCCCGGTCAGGGATTGCAGTAGTGGCATAGCCTGATCATGCTGGTTTTGCCGGACATAAGCCAACGCCAGGTAATAAGTGGCGGGCCTTTGCAACGCAGGTATCGGAGGGTTGTTCCGGGCGTCCTGGAATATTGAAATAGCAGGCTTTAGCTTGTCTTGCTCCAATAAAGTAATGCCATAAAAAAAGCGGGCGATGCGGTCTTCGGAAGCGGATTCATTCAGGTAAAGCTGAAATAGCCCTTCAGCTGCGCTGTAATCTTCAGCAGTGTAGGCTTGAATGGCTTTTTCTTTGATGTTGTTGGAAGGCGGGCCCTGCGTACGGGTCCCCCGCTGCAGATCATTATCAATATAGCTAATGGGGGCAAAGTGGGTATCAAACAACGCTTCGCCGGAAATCCCTCCTTTTTGAAATAGGGCAATATAGCTTACGCTAACGAGGATTAGAAAACCTGCGGCTATGGCCAGCCCCTTTCTAAAGTTTAGTTGTTTAGCTTCGGGAGGTGCGATGCCAAGCTTTTTTTCCATTCTGGAGAAGGCAACTGCCGGGTCTTCTTTTTGATAGCGCACACCCTTCAGCGCTTGTTGAGCAAACACGTCGTATTCATCAATATTTACGTCTGTTCCGCCTTTGCGATGAAAGCGCACAAAGTCTTCTTTGCTAAGGTTTTTTTTGCCTTCTGGCTTTTCCCTTTTTTTCATGTTCACTTGGTTAACTGCAATCTGAGGTTACGCTTCCCATTTTGAATATGGGTTTTTACTTCTTTAAGCGAGAAACCTTCTTCATCGGCAATCTCCTGATAACTCATGCCTTGGTAAAAGAAAGCAACAATACATCGGTTTTGCGCATCTTTGAGCCCATCTACAGCTTTGGAAAGCTGCTCTAAATTAGAAGCTTTGTCATCAAGAGCATCAAAGGGCGGAAATTCCACAAAGCTGGGCTCATTTTTTTCGTCCAGGTCATCAGTCCTGTTTTTCAGGCGCTGCTTTAATACGCGAAGACAGCTGGTTTTGATGACTTTCATGAGCCAGGATCTAAAGTTCTCAATAGGGTATTTAGATAAATTGGCTTTGAGCTTGCCCCAAATATCCATCGTGGCATCTTCCGCATCCATCGGGTTTTTCAGGATGCTTAGCGCGAAATAATAAGCCTGCTTGTAGTACCGCTTTATCAAGTGGTTCAGCGCATGCTCGTCTCCTTTATTCAGATAGAGATCGATCAGCTCTTCGTCTTTGAGTTGGCCATATTTCGATCTAAAGAAGCGGCTCATAAAAATGGAGTAGTTGTGGAGTCAAAAGTAAGGAAATTTAATCGATATGGCTGCAATGTACCACTTAGAGCTTGTTTGGAGCGGTTTCGTCGTGAAAATCAAGGATTTATGGTTCTGGCGAAGTCACTAAATTTGAGTTTAGCGGGCTAAATGAAAATTTAGTGAGGAAGTCAGAGCTTGCCCCGCATTTCTGCGGGGTTCATAAAG